>NVVV01000065.1 GCA_002733495.1 Robiginitomaculum sp. | reverse complement strand
CAATAAAGGCATATCGAAAAACAATCAAGCATTATTTATCGTAAAACAGTGAAAAATCGGTAATAAACGATAAAATTGGTAATGTTAGTATGCTTAACACAATGAAAACATTATCTTTTCAATATTACCAAAATAACTGAGAAAAGTGCAGAAAAACTTCTCCCAAAACCCCTAAAGCGACGCAAACATGGTTTTTAGGGCGCGGATCTGGTCCTCGCTGCGCTCCAGACCCACCGAAATGCGCAAAAGTGAGTCGCTGATCCCCGCTTTCTGGCGGGCCGCGTCATCCATGGCCCGGTGAGTCATGCTGGTCGGGTGGCAAATCAGGCTTTCCGTGCCGCCAAGGCTCTCGGCCAGTTGGAAGAGGCCCGTATTGGCGACAAAGCGGCCAAGACCGGCCCGATCTGTTTTTAGCGCAAAGCTGAGCAGGGCCCCCGGTCCGCTTTGCTGGCGCTTGGCCAGCGCATAGCCCGGATCATCTTTAAGCCCCGGATAATAGACGTGATCAACGCTGGGGTGCGTGCTTAGAAACTGCGCTATCTTTATAGCATTGGCTTCCTGAACGTCCATGCGGGCGTGCAAGGTGCGAATCCCGCGTAAGGTCAGATAGCTATCAAAAGGCGCGCCGGTCACGCCGGTGCAATTGGCCCACCATTGCAATTGCTCAGCATGTGCGTCCGTGGCGGCAATGGCCACGCCGCCGACGACATCGCTGTGGCCATTCAGAAACTTGGTGGTCGAATGCACCACGATGTCCGCGCCCAGGGCCAAAGGTGTCTGGCGGGCGGGGGATAAAAACGTGTTATCACACACCATTAGTGCCCCCACCGCTTTGGCAGCTTTGCCAAGGGCAGCAATATCCACAAGGCGCATCAGTGGATTGCTGGGCGATTCGATAAAAACCAGTGCGGGCGCATCGGCCAGCGCCTGTTTAACGGCATGTGGGTCGCTTTGATCAATAAAGCGCACGCGCAGGCGGCCCTGATGCTGGCGACTGTTCAGCAGGCGGTGCGTGCCACCATAACAATCGTGCGGCGCAATAACCAAAGCATTGGGGCCAAGCAGGTTTAGCACCAGATCAATGGCCGCCATGCCCGACGAGGTGACCACACCGCCGGCGCCACCTTCCAGCGTGGCAATGGTCTGGGCCAGTGCATTGCGATTGGGATTGCCGCCGCGTCCATAATCAAAAGTCCCCATTTGGTCCAGTCCTTTGAAGGTATAGGTGCTGGAAAGATAAAGCGGCGGAATGACCGCGCCGTAAGCCGGATCATTGGCAATCTGGGCGGTCACGCAGGCGGTGGCAGAGGGCGGCAATTTAATCGTCATGAGGGATCTCACTGATAAAGCGGCAAAGGTGTACGCCCAGCGCGCGGGTTTCTTTCAAAAAGGCATCATGGCCAAAAGGCGAATCCAGTGTCACCAGTTTTGACGGCCCAGCCAGTTCATCGCACAGGATTTGCATCTCTTCGGGCGGGGCCAATTGGTCGCTGCGCGAAGCAATCAGCAAAGCCGGTGTGTGGATCCCTGTCGGGTCAATGCGGTGCATATCTATGGATTCGCAAAGTGCCAGAAAACGCTCTGGCGTCATGGTTTTGGTAAACTTCTGCCCGCAAGCCAACAGATAGTCGCAAACGTCAAACCGGGTGGGGTCCCCTCCGGTAGGCGCGGCGTCAAAGCGTTCTGTAAACTCTTCGGCAGAACGATAGGTGGTCATGGCCAGTTCGCGCGCCAATGCCAGGCCTTCATCGGGGCGACCGGCTTTGATGGCCATGCGCACAATGCGCCGCTGTATGCCGCGCCAGGCCACGCCAAGTGGGAAGGGCCGGTGACTGGCACTGATGATGCAAAGCGCCCTAACGCGTTTCGGCCAGGCCTTGGCAAAGGCCAGCGCCACCATGCCGCCATAGCTGGCACCGATAATGGCGGCAGCTTTTTGGATGCCAAGGTGATCTAAAATGGCGACCAGACGCCGGGCCTGATCGTGGGTGGAGAGGGGAATGGTTTGGGCCTTGCCTTGGTCGTTGGGAGCGAAATCAAGGCCTAAAACCTGCACCTTGTTCAGGTCAACGGGGCCATTTTCGCCCACCAAAGCAGACCACCAGCCGGGGGTGTTATCCGAACCACCGGCAACAAAACGGGTGGCGGAAATGCCGCCCAGCATAATAATCAAAGGCGCACCCGCGCGACCATAAAGACGCGCACGAATGGTGTGATTGCGCAGGCTTTCGCCGCTTTGCAAATCAAGCTGTGGTTGGTTTATTTCAATGTCCTGCGCCATGGCCGTCGTCCTTTTTGGGACTAATTCCATCGGCACCAACAAAGAAGAAGAGAAGGCAGCACCTTCGCCCCTCATCTGCCGTCCGCCTAAAGGCGAGCGAGGAATTAGCACCTTTCCGGTAGCAAAAGCTGTCCGGTGGTTGCTCCAGCGTCACAGGGCCTTTCCCTCAGCTGGTCTTGATGAGTAAGTTTTGTTTGATGGCAAAAAGCGTCTTCGTCAAGACAAATATCAGTGTCCCGGCTTTCTGTTCGGTGCAAACACCATAAGAAAACCGGGACAAGTAAGATAGATAGTGAAGTGTCCGCGCTTTAACGCTGGCAGAGCACGTCGATAAGGCGTTGTTGACCAGCTCGTCTGGTGATACGGCGCTCGCCGATCATATAGGGCGTACGATAGCTGCGGGCCTGATCAAAATAAACCGAGCGTCCAAGACGGGATTCCCGGCAAAATGCGTCGGCGGCGGCCTTGCCACACTGGCTGTTGCTATAAACACAAGTCGCCACAGGTTCCCCGCGCAGGGTTGGCTCACCAAAGAACACCGTGCGCTGGCCTTCAAAGCCGCGAGTGTTGCCGCCGGGTGATCCACCAGTGCGACCACCATCTCTATAGCCATCCCTGACCGGGCGAAGCGAGGTGACCAGATTATCCAGACCTATATTCCCAAGATTGTTTTGATCACGTTCGACGATGCGGCAGGTTTTGGAAAAACCTGACCCATCACACAATTCCCATGTTCCGGAATTAATCCGCACTGAACCGGCACGATTGGAAAACCCGACATTCATCAGGCTGGTGGTTTCGCGATCAATAGTGATCCGTGGGCCAGAAAAATTATAGCCTTCAAACAGGGTGATTTGCGGCGGGCGATTGTCATAGCGACCACCGCCATAACGGCCATTATCATAACCATTGCCATAGCCTCCGCCGCCATAACCACCGCCGTCCAGATCGCTGCCATTATTCCATTCACCGGCCCGGTAAAGGGAGGAAATGGCGCTAGCCAGGCCAATGGCCTGCAAGTTTGGAATGTCGCGATTAACCGCTTCACATTTTCCCTTGCCGTCAGAGTTCTCACACAACACCCATTCGCCGCCCTTCACCGTGATGGAATTGGCAAAGTCATTGGTGGCGTAATCCTTGATGCGCGGCATGCTGGCAGCATAAGTGTGTTTTTTGCCCTTCATGTTTTCACGCGCAAAAAGCGTAATGGTCGGGGTGCCCGGGCGCAGACGGCGCACGGATTTGATCTTGTTGCCCCAGTTAAAAATACCAAAAGTATATTGGCCGGGGCCAAAGACTTCACAGGCGCCATTATACTGGTTGCCGCTGCACACTTCCCAACGGCCACCAGAAACTTTCATGCTCATGGCGTTATTGGCAAAACCCAGCTTTTTCAACTTGGGTGTGTCCCGGGTCAGCAGAACCTGACGACCACTATAGCCTGGGAAGGAATAGAGCGTAACGCCCTTTGGGCCAGAATACTGAACATCATCAGCGCTTGCAGAGATGGTGCCAAGGCCAAGTGCCAAAACACCGCCCAAAATTATGGATTGAAGTTTCATCTTAGTCCCCTTTGACTGTGTGTTTTGACTGTGCCCTTTTTCAGTTGAACGCTGGCTGAACGGGTTTTGACGTCCCCGTTAATACCCGATCGCCGCGCCGTCTTTGCGCATTTCAGAGGCAGCAGAATACACGCCTGTCTCTGGGTTAACCCGAATGGCCTGATAGCCGCCAAAGCCGCCGTCAGATTTTCCCAGCACATAACCCATGGCCGTGAGCTGGTCGCGCACATCTTGTGGCACACCGTTTTCCAGATGCAGCACGCCCATGCCTTTGCGTTTTGCGCCGGTGGGCTGGGCCGAGCCATCATGGCGCCAGCGTGCCGCATCGCCTGCGGCCTGAACATTCAGGTCATAATCAATCATATTGACGATGATCTGTGTGTGCCCTTGCGGCTGCATGGCCCCGCCCATCAGGCCAAACGACATCCACGGCTTGCCATCCTTGGTGACAAAGGCCGGGATGATGGTGTGAAAGGGACGTTTGCCCGGCGCATAGATATTGGCATGGCCCTCGGTCAACGCAAAAAGCTGGCCACGGTTTTGCAACATAAAGCCCAGCCCATCCGGCACCAGACCGGACCCCATGCCGCGATAATTAGACTGGATCAGCGAGACCATCATGCCGTCCTTGTCGGCTACGGTCAGGTAGGTGGTATCGCCATTCTCTATGGCTTTTGGATCCCCCGGACCGACGTCTGTCATGGCCGTATCCGGCTTGATCAGTGACCGGCGTTTATCCGCATAGGCATCAGACAGAAGCTGCGCCACCGGGGCGGGGCTGAAATCAGGGTCGGCATAAAATTTGGCCCGGTCTTCAAAGGCCAGCCGTTTGGCCTCGATCTGATAGTGCAGGCTTTTGGCGCTCATAAAGCCTGCACCCTTCATATCAAAGCCTTTTAGAATGTTCAGCATTTGCAAAGCGGCAATGCCCTGTCCATTGGGCGGCAATTCCCACACATCATAGCCGCGATAATTGATCGATTGCGGCTCGACCCATTCGCTTTTATGGCTGGCAAAATCCTCATAGCGCAAAGCCCCGCCAATGCGCTTCATATAGGCATCAATGGTTTTGGCTATTTTGCCCTTATAGAACCCATCCCGACCCTTTTTGGCCAATAAGCGATAGGTTTTTGCCAGATCAGGGTTTTTGAAAATTTCGCCTTCCTTTGGCGTGCGTCCATTCACCAGATAGGTGGCGCGGGCATTGTCAAATTCCTCTATCATGCCAATGGCGGCCACCTGTTCCAGGCGGGCCATATTGATGTTCCAGTAATAGTCGATCACCTCGGTCACCGGAAAGCCATCTTCGGCATAGCCTATGGCCGGGCTTAAAATTTCCTCCATAGAGAGTTTGCCAAAGCGCTCATGCATGGCAAACCAGCCATCCGCCGCGCCCGGCACCGAAACCGGCAGGGACCCGGCAGGGGGGATTTCATCTGCACCGTTCAGGCGCGCCTTCAAATCGGTAAGGCTCATGCCTTTGGGCGAGCGCCCGGATGCATTCAGCCCATAAAGCTTTTGGGTTTTGGGGTCCCAGATAATGGCAAAAAGATCACCGCCAAGGCCATTGGCCACCGGCTCCATAAGGCCAAGGGCTGCATTGGCGGCAATGGCCGCATCAACGGCTGTGCCCCCTTTTTTCAGAATATCAATAGCAATTTGCGAGGCCAGCGGATGCGCCGTGGCGGCGATGCCGTGCTGTGCCACCACTGGGCTGCGGGTTTCAAAAAACTGCCCACTGATCCGATCGCCGGGCATGGGATTTTTCGGCGGATCGGCTTTGGCTTCCAGTGTGATCGACATAACAGCACATAGCGCTGTAACGGCAATGAGTTTGGACCCTTGGCGCATGGCGCTTCTCCCTGATTGATGACGGGGGTACTGTGCCTAATGGGCCAGATCAGCGCAAGGAAAAGCTTTGCCTAAAAGAGCCTCAGGCTAATTTTTTTTCTTATTCTTTTTCTTTTTCTTCTTTTTGAAAAGGCCCACCAGCGCATTAACGGCCTTTTCCTCGTCGGTTTGTTGCGCCTCGCCATCCGCCGAGGGCTGTGTATTATCGGCCTGGCTTTGCTCAACCCCAAAGAGGGATTTGAGCGCCGAGCCGGAACTGCCACCCAGATTGCCATTAATCAGGCGACCGATTTCCTTTTTAACGCGCTTTTTGGCTTTCTTTTTCAGCAAAGCCGTATCCAGCCCGGCCTTGACCCCATTCCAGGGGCCATGAATGCGAAACGGTGCTTTTAACCCGGCAAGGTCGCGTCGTCCGCCTTGCCCTTCCAATGAGGCCACGGCACGAGGGGTGAGACTAAAATCAACCGTCTGATTGGCAATATCCAGATCGCCTTTACCGGGCACGCGGATCAGCGGGCTGAGCATCAGAAAGTCATCGGTACGGGCAATGCCGTTGGCGATTTTAAAGCTGGCCGACATGTCGGTAAAATCCGTAACCTTCTCCTCATTCAGCTTTGCCGGCATGGCTCCGGTGCTAAGAAAGCTTTGTGCCTTGCGCAACACTGCGGCCAGATTGATCCCGATGATTTTACCGTCTTGCAGCTTTAGACGCCCTGAGCCCGACAAAGCCTTCATCAATGCGGCCTGAGAATTCCCACGGCCCAGCATTGAAAAATTCATGGCCCCGGTGCCAGCAAGACGTTGAAATTTTATGGCATCCGTCAGCAGGGGCTGGAAAGACACATCGGCAATATCAGCGGCAAGGGAAAACGACGGCGTTTTGCCACGGGCATTGAGGACAATGGTGGCAGAGCCTTTGCCATCATAAAGCGCCATTTCGCGCAAATTCGTTTGCAGGCGGCCATTTTCCAAACGGGCTTCCAGAACGGTTTTTCCGATCTTTATTTCGCGCATTTGCAAACTGCCGACACTAAGGTCAAAGCGAGCGTCCACGGCCTTCAACATGGCCAGATCAAAGGGTGTATCGCTCCAGGGCTGGATCGTGCCGCTGCGGGGCGCAGGCGGCGGCAAATAGCGGGTAATATCCAGTGCGGGAATGTCCAGAACACCAGTGATTGTTGGGCGCGCGCCCTTAAGGTTGGCGGCAAAGCGGCCTGTGGCCGTAAGGTCATCAAACTCAAGCTTTGCATTTTCGAAGGCAAAACGCTTGGGGCTAGCCTTGGCTGCGCCGGAAATGGAAAACGCACCAAAGGTGTTGGCCCCGTCTGGTAGTTCTGATCCCGCAAAGGCGGCCAGTTTACGCACCGATGGCACATCCAAAGACAATGCGCCCTGTGCGGTCACGGTTTTGCCTTCGTCAAAGGCACCATCAAAGGCAAGGCTGAATAGGTCATTTTCCAGCTTTAGGGAGAGCGGTGTGCGCCGCCCTTCCAGAAAAGGTTTGATACCGCCGAGGCTGGCGTCCAGCGCATAGGGCTGATCATCCAGAACCAGCTTTCCTTTGGCGGTCATGGGCTTGTCCAGCGCTGGCATATGCAGGTTCAGATTGACATCTGACAGGTGGTGGCTTTGCCCTTTGACGCGATCATCATAGCGAATATCGCCATCGATCAGGCGAATGTCACCAAGCGAGGCCTCCAGTGTCAGCGCGCCCGGCTGGCGGGTAAATTTTGTGCGACTGGCAGGCTTTGGGCTTTGGCCTTTTGGTCCCATGGTCCAGTTCACTGCACCGTTTTTACGCCTTTGCAGCATAATTTTCGGCTCAATCAGAATAAATTCCTTGATCTCAACCTGGCGGGAGAAAAGCGGGATCAGCGCGACGCTGACCCGCATGGCCTTCATGGTGGCAAAGTCTGGCTCGGAAAACCCATCCGGATTGGCGAGCGAGACGTCCTCTGCGCGCGCCTGCACGCTGGGCCACAGGCGCAGGCTGACGGGTCCGTTGATCCGTAAATCCCGGCCCAAAGCAATGCTGGCCTGTTCTTCGATTTTTTGTTTGTAAAACTCTGGTGGTACCAGATAGACCAATGCGGCCATGGCCCCACCGATAACAAGTACCAACAGAGTCAGAAACAGGCTTAATTTACGCATACGGTCCTCCGGCGAATTTTTGCCCCTCGCAAATGATTCCCCCAGACAAGTCTTCTATATTTGTTTTTCCGGGTATAGGCTATAATGAATTATGCAGCAAAATTGTGACCATTCAGCACAGGAACCTCTTATGGAAGTTAAAATGTCGCGTCGGGCACTTATTCGCGGACTGGCAGCGGGTACGGTTGTTCCGTTTGCCGCCAGTGGCTGTGCTACAAATCCGGAAACCGGGCGGTCACAGTTTATGTTGGTCTCGCAGGGGCAATTGGCCAAACTGTCGGCCAGTGCCTGGTCGGATGTCAAAGAAGAAACGCCAGTGTCCATAGACCCGGTCTTGAATAATCAGTTACGCCGGGTTGGCGGACGTATTGCCAGGGGCGCCAATCGCCAGAATGAAAACTGGGAATATGCCGTTTTTGATACGGACGAGAAAAATGCCTTTGTTATGCCGGGCGGCAAGGTGGGCTTTTACCGAGGGATTATGGAATTTTCCGAGAATGATGACCAGATTGCTGCGATTATGGGGCATGAAACAGGCCATGTAACGGCGCGCCATGCCGCCGAACGTTACAGCCAGAAAATGGCTGCGGGCGTCGGTTTGCAAGTTGCCAATGTGGCGCTATCGCAACGCGATAACCGCTATAAAGGTGAGATCGCCGCGATTTTAGGGGCCGGGGTGCAGTTTGGCATTATCCTTCCCTTCTCGCGCAAACATGAGCTGGAAGCCGACAAGCTGGGCGTGGATTACATGTACCGGGCAGGGTATGATCCCCGTCAGGCGGTGCGCATGTGGGAGCGTATGGGCGAGGTGAGCAAAAGCCGTCAGCCAGAGATATTATCCACCCATCCTTCGCCGCAAACCCGGGTACGGGCGCTGGATGCCTATATTCGGCAGCGCGGGTATGCATAAACTGCAGGCCATCTCTTGCCCTGACCTGATCGACGCATTAGGTTCCGCGCCCGCATGATGATGCATTGTGCCGCCTTAGCTCAGTAGGTTAGAGCGCCGGTTTGTGGAACCGGAGGTCCTTGGTTCGAGACCAAGAGGCGGTACCATTTTCCCTAATTCTTTTTAACTTTACCACGCGCGTTGTTTCCTTATGATGCGACCCAAGACTGTTTAAAATAATCTTGGGAAACGATTATGCACATGCGTTATTTACTAGGTGGTGTGGCTCTATTGGCTCTGGTGTCATGTCAGGCCGCCAATACACCTTCTGAACAGAACAAAATTTCACAAGCAACAGTACAAGCCGCTTTACCGGAAGGTGTGACGCTGGTCGAAGCTGCGGGCAAGAAACCCGGCGAAATTTCTATTCCGTACACCAAATACAAGCTGGATAACGGTTTGACGGTGGTTCTGCATGAAGATCATTCTGACCCGCTGGTGCATGTGGATGTGACCTATCATGTCGGTTCAGGGCGTGAAGAGGTTGGTAAATCAGGTTTTGCGCATTTCTTTGAACATATGATGTTTCAGGGCTCAGAAAATGTCGCAGACGAACAGCATTTCAAAATCATTTCCGAATCAGGCGGCACCCTGAATGGGTCGACCAATACCGATCGCACCAATTATTTTGAGACCATTCCCAATAACCAGCTTGAGAAAATTCTTTGGCTGGAGGCGGATCGCATGGGCTTTTTGCTGGATGCCGTGACCCAGGAAAAATTTGAGGTTCAGCGCGAAACGGTCAAAAACGAACGCGGCCAGCGTGTTGATAATCGCCCCTACGGCTTGTTGAGTGAGCGGGTTGGCGAAGCGCTTTATCCCGCTGGGCATCCTTACTCCTGGTCGGTGATTGGTTATCTGGAAGACTTGGACCGTGTTGATGTTAATGATCTGAAAAAGTTTTTCCTGCGCTGGTATGGGCCCAATAATGCGACCCTGACCATTGGTGGTGATCTGGACCCCACGCAGACGCTTGCCTGGGTGGCAAAATATTATGGCTCCATCCCCAGAGGCCCGGATGTGAATATGCCAGAAAAGCCATTGGTGACACTGGATGCGGATCGTTATATCTCGCTGGAAGACAATGTTGCGCTGTCGCTTCTCTATATGTCCTGGCCGACGGTTTCGGCCCGCGACCCGGATGAAGCGCCGCTGGACGTGCTGATGTCTATTCTGGGCGGTGGCAAAACGTCCATGTTATATAAGAATATGGTCAAAAATGGCTTTGCCGTTCAGGCCCGCGCCGGGCATGGTTGCCAGGAACTGGCATGCCAGTTCACCATTCTGGCCTTGCCTAATCCGGCCAGTGGAAAATCGCTGGCCGATCTTGAGAAAATCGCGCGCGATACCCTGGTTGAATTTGAAGGCCGGGGCGTCAAAGATGATGATTTGATCCGGGTGAAAGCCGGTATCGTTTCGGGTATGATCTATGGCTTGGAAAGTGTACGCGGCAAGGTAAGCCAACTGGCAGCCTCGCAAACTTATACCGGCAATCCCGATACCATTGGTGACGATATTGCTCGCTATGAGAATGTCACCAAGGATGACGTGATGCGCGTGTATGAAAAGTACATCATGGGCAAGCCCGCCGTCATCATGAGCATTGTACCCAAAGGAAAAGGCGATACGATTGCCCATGCGGACACATGGCAGCGCACTGACCGGGTTTTGCCTGAGCATGAAACCGTTGATGCAAACAGCTTGCAGGTCCGCAAGGCCACGGATGACTTTGATCGCAGTGTCCAGCCTCCGGCTGGTCCTAATCCGGCGCTGAAAGTACCGCCAATCTGGCGCGGCGAACTGGCCAATGGTGTGGCTGTGATGGGGGCGCTAAATGATGAAGCGCCAACCATGAGCATCTCTTTGCGCGTTCCTGCGGGCCACAAAATTGATCCGTTGGAAAAAGTTGGTTTGGCCAGCCTGACGGCTGCGATGATGGGCGAGGCCACCACCAAATCCACCAATGAAAGCTTAAGCAATCGTTTGCAAAAACTGGGTTCATCGGTGAACTTCTTTGCGGGTGATAATTTCACCATCTTGAATATCCGTACCCTGACATCCAATTTGGATGAAACGCTGGCGATTGCGGCAGAAAAACTGTTTGAGCCAAAATTTGACCCTGCCGACTTTACCCGGGTCAAGGCGCAAACCATTCAGGGGATCGAGGCCGGTAAAAAGAACGCTTCGGCTACGGCGACCAATGTGTTCCGCAAGATTGTGTACGGCAAGGACAATGCCTTTGCCTGGCCCAATGGCGGGGTAGCGAACTCGGTCAAGGCCATAACGCTGGATGATGTGAAGGCCTATTATGCCGACCATTATTCGCCTGCTGGCGCGGCCATCGTTGCTGTGGGTGATCTGCCCAAGGCGGATCTGATGCCCAAGCTGGCCGTCTTTGCCAATTGGCAGGGCAAACCCGCTACCACGGTTGAGGTCAAGCCATTTCCCAAACTGGCCGCTGGTACTTTATACCTGATTGACAAGCCGGGGGCCGCGCAGTCCGAAATTCGTATTGGCAAACGGGCGCTAACCTATGATGCTACGGGCGAGTATTATCGTGCAGGCTTGATGAACTATAATCTTGGCGGGGCCTTTAACAGCCGCATCAATATCAATTTGCGCGAAGACAAGGGCTATACCTATGGTGCCCGTTCCGGCTTTGGTGCCGACAAGGATGCCGGGCGCTTTACGGCGCAGGCCGGGGTTCGCGCCAATGTTACCGACAAGTCCATCATAGAGTTTGAAAAGGAAATTCGCGGCTATGCCAAGGATGGCATGACCGAGGACGAACTGGCCTTTTTGAAAAGTGCTCTGGGCCAGCGTGATGCCCGGTCCTATGAGACACCGGCGCAAAAGGTTCGCTTTTTGGGTCAGATTCTCACCTATGACCTGCCAGATGACTATATTGACCAGCAAAACGAAATTCTGGCCAATATTTCCAGCGAAGAGCTAAACGCGCTGGCGGCAAAATACCTCAAGCTGGATGACATGGTCATGGTTGTGGTTGGCGACAAAGCCAGCATATTGCCAGGCCTTCAGGCTCTGGGGCATCCCATTGTGGAACTGGATGCGGATGGTAATCCTCTATAGGTCATGAATTTGCGCGTCTTGTCATTGCCATTTTGGTGTTGGCAAGACGCTCACGACCTACGCTGTCATTACCCGGCGTGTCCGGGTAACCCATCCTTCGACAAGCTCAGGATGAGGGGCATTTAATATTAGCTGACATTGCCGGCACACGACCGGCAATATCAGTCTTACGTTACCCGAGTTTTATTTACTTTTTCTCAAACGCTTTTATTTTTGCCGTTATCTCGTCGGCCAGATCGTTGGGGATGGGGAAGGTCAGATTATACTGGCTGATTTTCCACCCCGTTTTGGTGCGCACCAAAACCCCGGTACCACGACTGGTGCCATAGTTTTCACTGTCCAGCATTTCATCAAACCAGGCCATATTGCCCATGGGCGAGAGCATGATATGGCGCTCGCGCGCGGTGTAGCGCCAGCCTTTTCCCCGACTAAAGAATGGCAGGGCATAGGCCTGAAACTGGGCCTTGGTCCAGCGCTCGCTTGCATCTGTGCCCAGAAAAATTGCATCATTGGCATAGAGGTCAAAATAGGCATCACCATCTGCTTTTGCGGCAAATTCATGCAAATTATTCAGTACCTTGTCTATTTTTTCTGTTTCCATCGCCGCGCCCTCTTCTGTGGCTTGCAGGCCTTGTAAAACGGCTGGGTAAAGTAAATTGGGGATGGGAATGCCCATGACGATTTGAACGATTTTCCACGCACCGCCTTCTTTCTGCATGACGCCGGTGGGGCGCAGCAAATAGTCGGTATTGTTGAAATGGGTAAGCTCGGCAAACCAGGCCACATCGCCATTTTGTGAAAGGGTGATATGCCGATCTTTGAGATCAAAATCCCAGCCGCCGTTTGTGGCAAAGCTCTTTTTGATGTCGGGCGAAAATGCTTCATAATCCCAGACTTCGGTGGCATCGGTACCGTAGAATTTTGCAGATTTAGAAAATGTGGCGATGAAGCTGTCAAAGTCTGCTTTGGCAGCGGCCTCGTAAAATTGTTCCAGTGTGGCTTCGGCGGACTTTTGGCTCTGCGCCCTTGTTTGCGAAGGTGAGGCAGGGGCGGAACAAGCCGTAAGTCCCGCTAAAGAAAAGAGAAAAATAACAAAAACAAAGCGCATGGCTGCCCCCAGTGTTTATCGCATTTGCGATTATGAGCCGCCCATTGTGCGTATCACCGGAGGCGGTGTCCATGTCGAAAAAATCTGCACCCAAAGGACATGGATGCTAGGAATCGTTTTTCTTTTCAAGTTTTTTGGCCGCTTTTCGGGCGCGTTTTTCTGCTTTGGTTTTTGCGCGCCTCTCCATGTCTTTTGCCGCAAGTGCAAAGGCGTCTTCGCGGCTATCCACCTCTTCTATCCACTTGACCGAGCAAAGATCATCTTCGCTGCGAATGTGCTCGATAAACGGCGGACAGCTTCGCTTATTGGCAAAGCTGGTAATTAATCGGCTCGAAAAATCAATGTCCCGGCATGAACGGCGTAAGGTCACCAAAAACATCTCAGAGCGGGTACGTCCAGTAAGCAGCACGTGATAATCATCAATGGACTGAAAGTCACGTAGATCATAAGTGCGCACACATTTGCTTTTTGTAGGTTCGTCCGCCGACGCCGGAACGCTAAAGGTCATGATCGCCATGACTGCGAGTAAGTGACGCATAGTTCATTCTCCTCTTGCTGCCAGCCCAAAGCAACCCTATCACCAAAACCGCATTCATGCATGATTGATTTCGCAGATTTGACATGGCCACTACGTTTCGGGCTTCAAAAAAGCCAAGAATACTCATTATCGGTGCCGGTCTTATGGGCCTTTGGCCTGCGGTTTTTCTGGCGCGAAAGGGTGCCCATGTTACGGTTTTAGAGGCCGCCCGCGCGCCGCAAGGAGCAAGCTGGGCGGCGGCGGGCATGCTGGCTCCGGCCAGCGAAGCGGGCGAAACTGATGAAGCGGCAGGGCCAATGCAAGCCTTTGGTGCCTATAGTCTTTCGTTGTGGCATGATTGGGCAAAAAGCTTTGCCGCTGCTGGTCAGGACATAAACTGGCGACCCTTTGGCGCTATTTTGAGCGCCTTTGACGATGCCGGGCTGGAGCGCCTTGAACGCACACAGCGCATGGCCGAGACACTGGGTCTTGGGCCGCAAAGGTTGAACCTTGCCGCCGCCCATCGTTTGGAACCGGCCTTGTCGGCGCAGGTGCGCGGCACACTACACATTCCGGGTGAGGCCAGTGTGGACCCGCGCCGGGTATTGGCAGCCTTGCAGGTTATGTTGGCCGAGGCTGGAGGGCGAGTGGTGGTCAATCACAAGGTTGTGGCGATAACCCAGGCACAAGGCGGGGTGCGTGTTCGGTGCGCCAACGGGACCGTATTTACAACCGACCGCGTGCTAGTGGCCGCCGGGTTTTTGACCGGGGCCATTGAGGGGGCCGGGGCGCTGGCGGCGTATTTACAGCCAGTAAAAGGGCAGATGCTGGCTTTGGATGTTCCGCAAAACCCAGTGCGTGCGGTTATGCGTGATGCCCATGCCTATATCGTACCGCGCGGAGATGGGCGGATAATTATCGGGGCGACGTCCGAGCCGGGAATAAGCGATATTGCAACCGATGAAACTACAATTGCGAATTTGAAGGCCAATGCCGTCACTGTGGTGCCAGCGCTAATGCAGGCCCGCATCACCGATTGCTGGGCCGGGGTGCGCCCAAAAAGCGTGGATGGCTTACCGATTATTGGCCATCTTTGGGATGATGGCCGCGTGCTGGTCCATTGTGGGCACCACCGTAACGGGGTGTTACTGGCCCCGGCCAGTGCAGAGATAATGGCGGACCTGATATTGGAGAAGGACCCGGCTCCCTTTGCTGCGGCGTTCTCGCCAGCGCGGTTTTCCATTTGTTAACCATAAGTTAGGGTGCTTTGGGGCAGGGTGGAGAAAATCTTTATTAAAGTGGATTTTCCATGACCGCCCCCATCACCACGCTTGCGCCTGTTCTTTCCACTGCCCTGCGCAGTGCCGCCGGACGGGCCGGTGTGTCGTTTGACTTCATGGTACGCACGGCGGTTCGTGAAAGCGGGCTGAACAGTGATGCAAAGGCTAAAACCTCGTCCGCTGCGGGGCTTTTTCAGTTTGTCGAGCAAACCTGGCTGAACATGGTGTCGCGTCACGGGGCCAGCAATGGCCTGGCCAAAGAAGCTGTGGCCATTACAAGTCAGGACAATGGCCGCCTTGGTGTTGCGGATCCGGCGGAATATCAGCGCATACTGGATTTGCGCTTTGATCCCAATATTTCGGCGCAAATGGCCGGCGAGCTGACCCGTGAAAATGCGCAAGTTCTTGGTCGTCATCTGGGCCGTGCGCCTGATGAGGCCGAGCTTTATATCGCCCACTTTATGGGGGCGGGGCAGGCTTCGGCCCTGATTAATGCCGCTGATATTACGCCGGGTGCCCGTGCCGCAACTCTCTTCCCTAAAGAGGCTAAGGCTAATCAGCCCATATTTTTTGATAAAAGCGGCGAGGCCCGCTCAATCGGCGATGTGCTAGCAGCGCTAAAATCTGCGCATCAGCTACCGCAAACGACGGCATCAGACTCAACCAGAACAGCGCAAGCCAGTGCCCCCATTTCCAGTGCTTTATTGCCCCGCACACAGTTTCTTTCCGCCTTTGGCGGCCCGATTTTACACCTGACCCCGGCGATCATTCAGATCCTTTCAGAACTGTCTGCGCCTGAACGAAGTGCGCCGGATGAGCGAAGCAATGGGCAAAAGGGTGTAAATATGCGAAAAGACAGCGCGTAATATACTGTTTTGGCAAGACTTCATTAAGCATAGCGCGCCACACTGTCCCCTCAACAGGATAACCATGAGGGTTTTCAATGTCCGTTTCTGCAATGCGTACCAAGCTCACCCAGGATGATGTTCACCGTCTTGTCAAAGGTCACAATGACGAGGAGCGTGCCATTGCTGCCCATAAAATATGCCGGGCCATAGATCACGGCCCGTTATCGCGTCAGGAACGCCAGAGCGCCGAAGCTATCATGGAAATCATGGCCAAGGATGCTGCCGAACTGGTGCGCCGTTCACTGGCCGTGACATTGAAAAATTCTCCGCATTTGCCACGACATATCGCCAAGAAACTGGCTGAAGATATTGATTCTATAGCCTTTCCAGTTATTACGTCTTCGCCGTCCCTGACCGATGATGATCTGATTGACGTGGTGCGCTCCGGCGCGGCCCTGCGCCAGGTTGCGGTGGCCAAACGCAAACGCGTCTCGGCCAAAGTGGTCAATGTATTGGTGGCCGAGGGCCGCGAAGTGGCTGTGACCACAGCTTTGCGCAATAACAGTGCAGAGTTTGATACCGCCGCATTTGATATAACGCTTGGGCGTTTTGGCGACCGGGCAAAAGTCACCGACGCTTTTATTGATCGCGCTGAATTGCCGGTACATGTCACAGAAAAACTGGTCTCCTTGATCAGTGACGAGGCCATTGGCCGTTTGATGAAGCATCACGAATTGCCGCCGCAACTGGCTGTGGAACTGGCCGAGGGCGCGCGGGAACGGGCCACCATTGATCTGGTCGATCAGGCTGGCCAGACCAAAGACATGCGCCGCTTTGTGCAGCAATTGCATCTTAACGGGCGACTTAGCCCCTCTATTATTATGCGGGGCCTGTGTACGGGTCATATACGCTTTGTAGAGTGGTCATTGGCAGAGCTTGCCGCAATACCGCACCAGCGGGCCTGGCTGATGGTACATGATGCGGGTGCACTGGGCCTGCGCGCCATTTACGAACGTGCCGGCATGCCACAACGATTGTATACTGCATTTCGCGCGGGCATCGATATTTATCACGAGATGGAATATGATGGCGGCGCGGATGATTGCGAACGTTTTAAAACGCGTATGATGGAGCGGGTTTTGACACAGTTTCAGGCCTTGCCGCGTGATGAACTGGACTATCTGCTGGACAAGCTGGATGCTAGGGAAAATACACCCGCAGAAAAATCAAAAGCAGCCTAAAATCGGCGAAAGACGTAAGTCTTGACCCTCGACCTTGCGCGGCTTTGGCTAAGGCCTTGCCGCTCAGGCCAAAACTTGTCTTTTAAAAACGCTACAGTTTAGCCACAAAAGTTGCTGAACGATCAGACAATTCTTTTAAGAGGGCCTGGCCAACAGGGTTGTTTGTGGTCTTGATATGACCACGAACAACGGCACGTATGCTGTCCACATGTGCGCTGACTAATTCTATGGGTGCCTTGGCGCGTACATCTTCTTCCAGTATGATTTTGCACAGGGAATCAGCCATGCTGGAAACAAACGGATAGCCATAGGTCAGCCCCAGACCTTTAAGGTCGTGGGCAGCATTGAATAAATCTTGACCAGCATCACTGCTTAACCCATCGACAAGGACGGCTTTGCGCGCAGTTTCCAGTTTATCAACCTCATCACAAATCCAGGCATCAAAATTTTCCGACAGACTTTCCATTGCCGCTTCTGCCCTTGCAATGGCAGCAGCATTGACGGGACCAAGCTTGCCACCAACTTTTTTACGCAAAGTATCTGGAGGGGTAATCAGGATGCCCTCTGCCTGGTGTTTACTCATTTTTAGCCCCATGACTAGGAAAGAAAATATGCCGCATTTGGCATGTTCTGACACTATAGCGCAGACCTCTTAATGGGCTGTAAAACGTCTTCACTTTTGACCGGCTGAAAACCCGGGCAGGTCTTTGACGGTTTCAGGCAGTTTGAGACTGGCGGCCAGTGCCACGGTTAGGTCCGCAGCTTTGCTGGCTGGCATTGCCGCCATAATTTTTGCCAGATTGTCTGATTTAATACGGCTGGCGACACGCAGTAGAACGTCCTTATCCAGGCCGTTAAAAATCTTCGCAGCGGCCTTGGGTTTCATCGTGTTATAAAGCTTGATCAGGGTCTGGAGTTGCGCCTCTTCCTGTTCGTCCAGTTTGCCAAGCAGATCATTGATGTCTGATTTCAGAACTTCCAGATTAGCAATACGCTCGTCTATCTGTTGCTGACTGACCTTTAAAATGCCCTCACGTGTGGCAATTTCGCGATCGCGCTTGTTCAACAGGCGATTGCGTTGCCCCAGAGTCAGATAGACGTTTAGCTCCTGTTCGCTTAAGCCCGCCTGCTCGGCGGTGCTTGGTCCTTCGCAAGCGGGGGCGGCCTCGGCAGTTTTTGTATTTTTTGCATTGGCCGCGCCATTATGTTCTGGCGCAGACGCTGACTTGCTATCTTGCCTGGCGGGTTTTTCATGACCACCTTTTTTCTTTTTTTCTTTTTTGGCACCAGAAGCCCAAGCCGGGGTGGCCGGGTCCAAAAAGCTCAGCACATCAGAGGTGATGGCAAGGGACTTCAAGCCAAAGAGGCCAAGGGCAGCAACGGAGACAACCGCCAAAATGCGTGTGGAGCGGGCCATGGGTTATCCTGCCTTTCTCAAGCGATCCAGCAGGCCACCCTGGGGATGCGTCTGTGGAGCATTATGGGTAGTGCTAACCGGGGTCAGACTGGGTGCAGGGCTATTGATTGCGCTCTGGCGGGTCAAGCGCTGTAAGTCGGCAGCAATTTTTTGGGCATTCTTTATACGTTCATCCAGCGCGCTGCCGCTTTGTGTCGCGCTCTGGCGCAGGCCCGCTATGCAGGCTTCGGCGTGGGTGGTGGCCTTGATCAGTTCTGTTACCGCATCGCGCATGCCGTCTTGTCCGGTGCGCAGGGCGTTCAGGCGCGTGTCCAGCCGCCAGCAGTAAAACACTGTGACCAGTAAAAGGACAGCCAGCAGAATCTCAAATCCAAAGGCAAGTGTCATTACATCTGCTCCTCTAATTGTTTACGTACCGCCGGTTTAATGCCGTCCTGCACCCGTATGGCCATGTTTTTGCCCAAACGCCCCATGCGGCCATTGGCCAGCGTGATATTGCCACAGCGCAACATGATGTCGCTGTTGGGGGTGGTGTTCATCATAATGGTGTCACCAACCTTCAAATCCATCATTTTGCGCAAGGGCACATCATGTTCATCCAGAACCGCGCTGACTTCCATGGCGGTGGACCACAATTCGGAGGCCAGATGGCTTTCCCAGATATTGTCGCGGCCAAATTTCTCGCCCATGAATTGCTGTAACAGCATTTTGCGAATGGGCTCTAGGGTGGCATAGGGAAGCATCAGCTCAATACGCCCGCCCCGGTCTTCCATATCAATACGCAGGCGGACTAAAATGGCTGCATTGGCCGGGCGCGCAATGGCGGCAAAACGCGGGTTGGTTTCCACCCGGTCCAGCTTGAAATCAATCTGGGTCAGGGGTTTGAAGGCCGCCTGGGCATCCTGCAACACCACTTCGATCATGCGTTGCACCAATTGGCGCTCGATCGTGGTATAGGGCCGTCCCTCAACGCGCATGGCTGCGGTGCCCCGGCGGCCACCCAAAAGCACGTCTACGATGGAATAAATCAGGTTGGAATCCACCGTCAACAGACCGTAATTATCTAATTGCTCGGCGCGAAACACGGCCAGAATAGCGGGCAAAGGGATGGAGTTCAGATAATCGCCAAAACGGATTGATGAGATGTTGTCCAGACTAACCTCGACATTGTCCGAAGTGAAATTACGCAAAGACGTGGTCATCAATCGCACAAGACGGTCAAAGACAATCTCCAGCATGGGCAGGCGCTCATAAGACACCAGCGCCGTATTGATGATGGAGCGAATGCCAGAGCTTTCGTCGCTCTCATCCTCGCCACCTTCAAAGCCCAGAAGGTTATCAATTTCGTCCTGATTAAGAATGCGTTCAGCGCCCGGCCCGTCTTCGGAGCCAGCAATGGTAGCATTGTCGCCGCCCTCGGCCATCGCGGCCCATTCGGCGGCCATGGCATCCTGGTCTTCATCAGTGCCCCCACCACCGGCATCCGGTGTTGAAGTTTCCTCTTCGGCCATGGCGGCCCATTCAGCGGCCATTGCATCCTGATCAGCGTCGCTCATTTTACCTAATTCACCAACAGTGTATCTATAGTTAAATCATTGATGTGGACCGGGGCTACGGCCTGGTTCACGCGGCGCAACAGTTCAAGTTTCAGGCGGTAATAACCGGCTGACCCTTTCACATCCTCCATACGTAATTCACGTAAAAATCCCTGATACCTGTCTACAATGCGCGGCAGAAGCGGCTCTATTTTCTGGACAGTTTCCTCGTCCGCAACTTCCAGCAGGATAATCAGTTTCAAGACCGAAGTTTCGCCATCATCATTAATAATATTGGCATAAATTGCAGGCAATTCATAAAAGACCGGATCCGCGGCGTGTTCTTCTTTTGCATTGCCATGGCCCGCGCCCTCTTGCGCGGTTTCCGTGCCATCTTGTTCTGCTTTTTCTTCCTTGCCGCCACCCAGAAACATCAGGGCGGCCACTGTGACGAGCAGTAAAACCAGCGCCACGCCCAAGCCGATAAACAGAAGCTTTTTCTTCTTGCCAGCTTTTTTACCAGCGCCGTCTTCATCACCCTCTTCGCCATCATCATTGATGTCGTCTTCAGGTTCTTTGTCATCCTTGGCCATGAAATACTCCGCAGAAAATCATTCCTTATACATAGGGGGGATTATGGTTAAGGAGACCTTTACCCCGTCGCTTTTCCTGTGAAAATTTTAACACTTTTATCACGGCATTTCCTGCCGACTTGTGGGCAGAAGTGTTCTATCTGCTCATAATTGCAGGGCAGGGGATGCTGTTAACACGCTGTAATCGCATGAAATAATATCTGGCACGGTCCCTGCAAAGAAGGAGGCACAGGTCGCTGAATGCGCCCTTCACGGCAGAAGCAGGTGGTCATATGAATAACGCACTTATGGTTGGGTTGACACGGCAGATGGTTCTGCGCCGTCAGATGGATATTACCGCCAACAATATTGCCAATATGTCCACTGCAGGCTTCAAGGTCGAAAAGCTTCTCTTGCGCAATGTCACCTCAGGCCCGGCCACGGCCATGGGCGGGGCTGCAAAAATTAATTTCGTGCAGGACACCGGCGTCACACGCCGTTTTTCTGATGGCCAGCTGGACAAGACCGGACGGGCCCTGGATCTGGCCATTCGGGGGCCTGGTTTTTTTGTCATCGAAACGCCGAATGGCGAGCGCTATACCCGTGACGGGCGCTTTGCGGTTAATGATGTGGGCATTCTTAGTACCTCGGACGGCATGGCCGTTCTGGATGATGGTGGCGCGCAGATTACCCTGGACGTAAATAGTGAAGCGCCGGTTATCACCAAGGAAGGCTCGGTTCAGGTTGGCGGGCTGGAAGTGGCGCGACTGGATATAGCCAATTTTGAAAACCTGAGTTCTTTAAAAAAGGTCGGTGAGGGGCGTTTTAAAGCGCCCGCGAATGCGGCCGTGCAGGCCGTTGAAAACCCTGTAGTCATGCAACATTTTCTCGAGCGCTCAAACGTGGTCGGAATCGTTGAAATGAGCCGCATGATCCAAACAACACGGGCCTATCAGTCCGTCAGTAATATGCTCAGCAAGGCGGAAACCCTGTCTGAGCGGACAATCCAGCGCCTGGGGACAGTGCGCTAGACATGAATTTGAAGTAGGAGAGAAAAATGCGTGCACTCAATACCGCCGCAACTGGTATGTTGGCTCAACAGCTTAATGTTGAGGTGATCGCGAATAACATTGCCAATATGAACACCACTGCGTTCAAACGCCAGCGTGCAGAGTTTCAGGATTTGCTGTATCAGAGCGTCGAGCGTCAGGGGGCCAGCTCTTCGGCGTCGGGCACTATTGTGCCGACCGGCGTGCAGATCGGTCTTGGGGTTAAGGCCGGGTCTGTTTATCGCATTACCGATCAGGGAAATCTGGCCCAAACTGGCAACAAGTATGACGTAGCGATCAGCGGCAAGGGGTATTTTCGTATCCAGCTTCCCTCAGGCGATGATGCCTATACCCGGGCCGGGAATTTCGCCGTTAACGGTGATGGGCAATTGGCCACCGAAGATGGTTATACCGTGGCCCCAGGCATTACCCTGCCACAGGATGCCACTGATGTAATTATCAACAAACAGGGCCAGGTGCAGGCGCTCACGCCTGGCAATCCCGCCCCGGCAGTTGTTGGTCAGTTGGAGATTGTGACCTTCTTTAACGAAGGTGGTCTGGATCCGCAGGGCGACAATCTCTTCCTTGAATCGGCAGCCTCCGGCCCGGCAAATGCCGGCACACCAGGCTCACCCGGGTTTGGCAGTATCGTTCAGGGCTTTATAGAAACCTCGAACGTGAATGCCGTTCAGGAAATCACCGCGCTGATTGCGGCGCAACGCGCCTATGAGATGAATTCAAAGGTCATTACCGCCTCTGATGAAATGCTCTCCACCAGTGCCAATTTACGCCGCTAGTAAAGGGACCAGGTTAATGATGAATATCTTTTTTGGCCATACGCGCTTGCGCCGCACCTTCACCACGCTGGCGCTTGTCTTGTTGTTTTTTGCGGCTAGCGCCGCAGTAGTTTTGGGGCAGGACGTCGTTCTGGACGAGCCTTTGCAGCTACGCATGCAAATCGAGAGCAAGGACGCATACTTGCGCTTTGGCGATGTATTCTCCAATGCCGGTGATCTGGCTGAAGAGGTGTTGACCCGCGCGCCAGAACCTGGCCGCATGATGTCCCTTGACCCGGCATGGCTGTCTGCCAGGGCAGCAAAGGCAAAGCGGCAATGGCGTAATCCCTCGTCTTTAAAACGGGTCACCGTGCGCCGGGCAGGCCACCGCATTGGTACCGGCATGTTACGCACGCTGATCAAGGAAGAATTGGGCATACGAAATGAAGGCGTGCGCTATGAAATCGCGTTGGCCAACCGCGGGCAGACGCTTTTTGTGCCGCTGGATGCCGGGGGCGAAGCGCGGGTTGTCTCGCTGGATATGACGGCGCAAAGAGGCACATTCACGGCGCGCATACAGCCCTATGATAATGCAGGTACGACCGAGGTCCGTGGGCGGCTATGGCGGCTGGTTCAGGTTCCGGCGTTGAGCCGCGCTTATTCACCCGGCGAAGAGATTATGCCCGAAGATATACAATGGGTGGATATGCGCGAAGCGAATTTACGCCCCGGTACAATTTTGGACCCTGAGGATTTTTCTGGTCAGGCCACGCGGCGTGCCTTGCGCCCGGGCAAGCCGGTCCGCGCCACGGATATAAAGCGCCTTGCCGCCGTTAATCGCGGCGAAATTATTACCATTACCTATGTGGTGCCGGGCTTGCGTCTGACGGCCAAGGCCCGCGCCCTTGGCGAGGCTGCGCTGGGCGAGTCGCTTCGGGTGGTGAACTTACAATCAAGTCGCACCATTGACGTGGTGGTCATCGCGCCGGGCCGGGCCCGCGCCAGCATCAGCCCCACCGTTGGTGGATAGGAGAGAGATTATGAAAAAAACGTATGTATTGTTGATTGCTGCGGTGTCACTCTCTGCTTGCGGTACGTTTGACCGGGTCAAGCGTATCGGTAAGGCCCCGGAGATGACACCAATTGAAAATCCAGCCAAAATTTATGGCCGCAAGCCGGTTGTAATGCCCATGCCGGCCAAGGCCTATGAAGGGGACCGGGCTAACTCCCTCTGGCGCACGGGTGCCCGAACGTTTTTTAATGACCAGCGCGCCCACCAGATCGGTGATATTCTAACGGTCTCTATTCGCATCGAAGACAAGGCCAAGATCAAGAACTCGACCGAGCGCACGCGGACCTCTGGCGAGGATTCGGATCTGACTAACCTTTTTGGGCTGGAGCGCAAATTGGGTCAGATTAACCCGGCATCGCTGACCAGTTTTGGCTCGACTTCCAGCAATAAGGGCGAGGGTACGGTCGACCGTGCGGAATCGGTCAATCTGACCGTTGCTGCCGTGGTGACGCAGGTTCTGCCTAATGGCAATATGGTTATTGCCGGGCGTCAGGAAGTGCGCATCAATCATGAAGTGCGCGAACTTCTGGTCTCAGGCGTGGTGCGTCCCGAAGACATTGCCTCGGATAATGTGATCGAGCATACACAGATCGCCGAAGCGCGCATTTCCTATGGTGGCCGGGGCACGCTTAGCGATGTACAAAACCCCCGCTATGGTCAGGAACTCTTTGACATTCTCTTCCCGTTTTAAGAGCCAGCGCCTATCGGCCACATTCATTCGCGCATCTGGCAATTCATTGCCGGATGCGCGATCGTTTGGTGCGCGCCATAAATTTTTATCACTTCGCCCTTTTCGCCATATGAGCGCGATAGGCTTTGCCCACACGCCAAGCCAGAAGCACAAACAAGATCGTGCCATGTATCAGCGGCATGATCTGAAACCCCTTGGTCATGAAAACATGGTGCACCACCACCAATATGGCGATGGGGTAGACCAGCCAGTGCAAACGCCTCCAGCGCTTTGGCCCAAGCCGGCGCAAAGAGGCGTTATTCGAGGTCAGCGCCAGCGGGATCAGCAAGGCAAAGGCCGTCATGCCCAAAGTAATATAAGTGCGCTTGATCACATCCTGCCAGAGCTTGGCAAAGGAGAAAAAGAGATCAAGGCCAAAATAACTACTGAGGTGAAGCGCGGCATAGAAAAATGTGTACAGCCCCGCCATACGGCGCAACCGGGTAAGGGGCGCATAGCCGGTCAGATCACGCAAGGGCGTAATGGCCAGTGTGATCAGCAAGACCCGCAAGGCCGTATCGCCCAAAAAGCGGTTGGTGGCCTCCACCGGATTGACGCCCAGACCATTGGCGTGCCCCACCAAAAGCAGGCCCCATTGCCAGCCTAGCCATAAAGCGGGCAGGCCAAGCGTGATAAAAAAAGCAATTTTCATATGGGTCAGGGAGATAGATTTGAGTTTCATTTTTTTCCTCCTCTCCCTAAGGGAGAGGATTGAGGTGAGGGGCTATTGATTGTAAAGAAGGTTTCTGGTGCGAGGGTGTATTTGCAAAGCATAATCCCCTCATCCCAGCCTTCTCCCTCCCCAAAGTAAAAATGGGGGAGAAGGAGTCACTTGGCATTTCAGTGGTTTTTGTGCAAATCCATGCCCGCATAGAGCGTGGCCACTGCGTCGCCATAACCGTTGAACATTTCTGTATCGCGTCGTGCCAGCGCGCCGGCAAAGCCGCGCTGTGGGCCGATGACCCGTTCGCTCGCCTGGCTCCAGCGTGGGTGCTCGACCAGCGGATTGACGTTGGAGTAAAACCCATACTCGCGGGCGTTTGACTGGTTCCACGAGGTTTCGGGCATAGTCTCGCTAAAGCCAATGCGATCAATGGATTTGATTGATTTATAGCCATATTTCCACGGCACAACGAGGCGCAGGGGCGCGCCGTTCTGGTTGGGCAACACCCGCCCATAAACCCCAACGGCCAGAAACGGCAGCGGGTTTAAGGCTTCGTCCATGCGCAGGCCTTCGCGATAGGGCCAGTCGAGGACAGGCCAGAAGGTGCCGGGCATTTCCTTGCGGCTGTATTTGGTGAAAAACTGGACGTATTTGGCCCGTGAGTTTGGCGCAAACTTTTTCAAAACATCGGCCAGTGGCACGCCGACCCAGGGGATCACCATGGACCACGCTTCGACACAGCGATGGCGGTAAATGCGCTCTTCCAGCGCGTTATAATCAATCAGGTCTTCCAGCGCATAGGTGCCCGTCTTGTCGGCTTCACCCTCGACCGTTACGGTCCACGGATCGGTGATCAACTTGTGCGCCTTTTTGGCCGGATCGGCCTTGCCGGTGCCAAATTCATAATAGTTATTATAGGTGGTGACGGCTTCCCACGGGCTGAGCGGGTCTTTAACGCTATAGCCGGTTTTGTGTCCAGTGAGCGGTGCATAATCGGTTTGCGAAAACCTTTTGGCCTGCGCCGCATTGGGCAAGGCCAGCGTGCCGCCAGCGGCCACAAAGGCGGCCAGAAATTCGCGACGGCGCAAATATGAGGGTTGCGGCGTGACATCATTGTCTTTCAAGACATAGCCCTTTGGGCGGCGGATCAGCATAGACAAATACTCCAATTGTAGGACGGCCCCGCACGTTCCTAACGGCTAAAGCCGTATTGTACCACACTTTGCTGACCACCTCACGACAAGTTCATGGCCTGTGAATTCGCCATGTATATTATACCGTTCGCAATGAACCAAACAGGCTGTGCGCACGACTATGGTATGTCTTGATAAGAGATCGACCCATTGTGGATTGGAAACTATGCGCAACGCACGGGACATAGCCAATGAATTGCTGGTGCTCAAAGCACAAAGCGGCGATGCGGCGGCATTTGATGCGCTGGTGCGGCACTGGTCGCCCATTCTTTTGCGCTATTGCAGTCGTCTGACACAGAATGCAGATGTCGCGCAGGATGCAATGCAGACCAGTTGGCTGAAAATCATCAAGGGTTTGAAACGCCTTGATGATCCAGCCTGCTTCCCCGCTTGGGCTTTGCGTATTGCCTCGCGGGTCTGCACCGATAATTTGCGGCGCAAAATACGTCGTCGCAAAACCGGCGATGCGCTTGGCGCCATACCCCAGGAAAGCCAGTCATCATATAATGACGAGGCTCTGGATCTGCGGGTCGCCCTTGGCCGCCTTGGTGCAGACGAGCGCATACTGGTTGGCATGTTTTACGGCCAGGACATGGGCGTGGGGCAGATCGCCGTGATGTTGGGTGTGCCACAAGGTACCATCAAGTCGAGACTTCATACGGTGCGCAAAACCTTGCGTGCTCAATTAGAAGAAGGAGATCAGAAATGAACATTTTGGATGACGAAATCCGCAAAGCCCTTTCCGGGGCAGAGCTTGAAAAACTGGGTTCTTTGGCCGAAGAGCCAGGAATGTTTGCAATGCTATTTGATATATTTAAGGGAAAAATGCGGTTTTGGAATTTGTATGGCATGGTCCTGGGGTTTGCGGCCACTGGTTTTGCGCTTTGGGCGGGGTGGAATTTTTTTCATACCAGCGATCCGCGCATGATGACCCTCTGGGGTGTGGGCATGGGGGTTGGGGTGTTTTTTTCCGGGATGCTGAAACTGTGGTTTTGGCTGGAGATGCACAAAAACATGGTCATTCGCGAGATTAAACGCGTGGAATTGCAATTGGCCGCTTTATCCAGTGCCCTTCGCGATAAGGGCGCTATCTGAGCCAGAATTTCCTGTTGATAGGGCCCTATCCTAATCAAGTTTTCAATACGGTTGCATGTCATTGCCCGACTTGTTCGGGTAATCCAGTGTAATTTTTTAAACCGGATTTGTTTTTTAGATTGGATCACCCGAACAAGTCGGGTGATGACAGGTTGGGGCCGGGTGATGACAGGTTAGAGTTGGGATGGTGACAGCGGGTGGCCCTAATTGCCAATGCGTTCTTTTTGTTCATGGCGTTCTTGCGCTTCGATCGCCAAGGTGGCGATCGGGCGGGCCTGAAGGCGGGCTAGCCGGATAGGCTCGCCGGTGGCTTCGCAATAGCCATAAGAGCCGTCTTCAATGCGTGCCAGTGCAGCGTCGATTTTAGCAACAAGCTTGCGCTGGCGATCCCGGGCGCGCAGTTCCAGCGTCCGATCGGCCTCCGAGGAGGCCCGGTCAGTCACATCGGGGTGTGTGCCGGATTCTTTTTGCAAATAGGCAATGGTTTCTCGGCTTTCGTCGACAATGTCCTGCTTCCAGGTCAGCAGTTTACGACGAAAAAATTCAAGGTGCTGCGCGCACATATACGCTTCGGCTTCGCTGGGGGTATAGCCTTCAGACAGATCAATATCCGGCGTCTCCGCGAGTGCCATTGCGCTCTCCTGTTAAAATACGGCCACATACCAAAGAGTTCTTCGCGCTCTCTTAGAAAGCGCGGCGGAGTATAGTCATAAGTATGGGAGCGTCAATCACGCGGTGCATTGTGAAAACGCAGTAAAAACAGGGGTATAACGTTTTTGTGACTGGGGTTTAATGTGTGAAATCCAGCTTGGCTTTTTCAACTTCGGCGCGAACTTCGATTTCATTTAAAATACTTTCCAGACGCGAATCGCCGGTATTGGCGCGCGTGCTGGCCAAACGGGCGCTCAGACGGTGCAGGGTGCGAAGGGGAATGCCGCCCTCCAGCAAGCCAAGGCGCAGATCGGACAAGGCATCCAGCAAGTCATCGGCGCGGGCCGTGGCCTTTTTGCGCGCTTGCCTAAAATCATCGCTTTCTTGCAGGGCAATCAGGGCCTCGACCGAAGAAACAGGGCTGGCCCGCATTGCGGCTGCCGGTGCCCCGGTTTTCTGTGCATCACCACCCGGAAGGGAAAATCCACTGCCATTGCCGACTTTGCCGCCGACTTTGGCCTTGCCACTGGCCTGGGGTCTACTTGTTGCATTGATACGCATAAATATTGCTCTTCCCGATAACCCTATCTGCGAGTCTGGCCCAGTGTGACGGCTGGTCATTAACACGCCATTAAGCATAAATGACCTTCTGGGCCAGAACTGCCGGATCATTCTTGCCGGGGGTGTTTCAGGCGTTTTCATAAAGCACGCAATCTATTGAAAGTAAAAGAAAAAATATCACCAATGCTTGCACTCATACTGGCATGAGTTTCGCATACGGAATGGGAAAGGTCCTTTTGGGGTATGTTGATGCGTAAAGTAAAAACCATTTTTGCCGGTTTGTTTGCAGGATTGCTGGTCCTGTCGTACGCTAGTACGGCCTTGGCCGGATCACGGATCAAGGACATTGCCGATATCGAAGGTGTGCGGGAAAATTTGCTGGTGGGCTATGGCCTGGTGGTGGGGCTGAACGGTACGGGCGACAGTCTGCGTAATTCCCCCTTCACTAGGCAAAGTCTCGTATCCATGCTGGAACGCCTGGGGGTAAATACCCGTGGTGCCACCCTGAAAACTGATAATGTTGCTGCCGTTATGGTGACGGCCAATCTGCCGGGCTTTGCCACTAATGGCTCGCGCATCGATGTAACGGTTTCGGCCATGGGCGATGCAGACAGCCTGCAAGGTGGCTTGTTGCTGGTCACCCCTTTGATGGGTGCGGATGGCGAAGTTTATGCGGTCAGCCAGGGCCAGGTGGCCATTGGCGGCTTTAGCGCTGGCGGCGAAGCGGCAACCATTACCCAGGGCGTACCAACGTCTGGCCGCATTTCAAATGGCGGCATTGTCGAGCGCGAAATCGAGTATGACCTGGCTGGCAAAACCAGCCTGCGCCTGTCTTTGCGCAATCCAGATTTAACGACGGCGCGGCGTATGGCCGGGGCGATAAATGCCTATGCCGGAATGACTCTTGCGCATGCTCTGAACCCAACGGCCGTACAATTAACCCGCCCACCAAACTGGGATGGGGACATGGTGGCTCTGCTTGCGGATGTGGAACAATTGCGGGTTGAACCTGATCTGCCGGCAAAAGTTGTGATTGATGAGGTCAGCGGCATTATTGTCATGGGCGAGAATGTCCGGGTTAGCACCGTAGCGATTGCTCAGGGTAATCTGACCATATCTGTTGAGGAAACCCCGCAAGTCAGCCAGCCCGGTGCCTTCTCGAAAGGCGAAACCACAACAGTGCCGCGCAGCAGTGTTACGGTTGATGAGGAAGATGGCACGGGCCTGATCGTCATTAGAAACGGCGTGGCGCTTAGCGATCTGGTCGAGGGCCTGAATGCGCTGGGCCTGACACCGCGTGACATGATCGCCATTTTACAATCCATCAAAGCCGCTGGGGCCTTACAGGCCGAGATCGAGGTTCTCTAACGTGGCTGATGCCTTTCCTTCCAGCGCCTTTCTGGCGCAGACGCTGGCGGCACAACCTGCCAACACGCCTAATGTGTCTTCGGTACGTACCGAAGAACAAGCCGAGAAAGTTGCAAAAGAGTTTGAAACTTTCTTTTTGGGCCAGATGTTGCAAGGCATGTTTACGGGCCTGGATAGTTCGGGTGGTGAATTCGGCGGCGGCGCAGGCGAGAAAGCTTTTTCTGGCTTGCTGCACGAAGAATATGCCAAGGTCTTTGCCAAAAATGGCGGTATTGGCTTGTCCGATCAGTTAAAAACCGAAATCTTGCGTATGCAAGGCATTGAAACGCAAAAAGAGAAAGCCTGATGGCCTTGCACGCCCATAATGCGCAAGACCGCGCCGAGCAAATGCTGCTGTTAAGCCAACGCCTGCGCGGGTTGATCAAGCGCGAAACCACATTGTTTAAAGCCCGGACGCCCCATGAGGCCGCCAGTTTTGCAGACGAGAAAAATACGTTGGCCACGACCTACCGCCTTGAAACGGCGCGTATTGCCCGCGACCCCGGCTTGCTGGCCGATGCGCCGGGTGCTCTGCGGCGGCAATTACGTGAAGAAACTTTATTGCTGGAGGTGGCCTTGCGCGACAATAATAAAATCGCCGGGGTTGTGCGCAAACTGACCGAAGGTCTTGTCCAGGCAATCGCCAATGAAGCGGCCAACACCCGCGCGAAAATGAGCGGCTATGGCGCCAATGGCCAGGTGAACCGCGATGGTACCGCCATAGCGATTACCTTAAACCGCCAAGTTTAGCGGGATTTGCTAGTGTTCTATTTCCAAAATTATTGTCATAAAATGTTTGCAAAATTGTCATACGCATGTTGCTAACGGGATTTCGGTTCCGGTTATGGTGCCCGTTTGCAACAGTAATGTAAAATCTTGTTCAAATGGTCAGGATATGCGCCCCAGGCTTTGACACAGGCCAGAGACTCACCGAAATTCACACCAATTGCGCTAAAACGTAACTTTACACGTTGAATGGGCATGTTCATAACATATTGGGGTAATTCCATGTCACTAAAATCCATTGGCCTTGGCAGCACTGCTCTGACCAGCCTGTTTGTGCTTGCAGCACAGGGTCTTCTGATCACGCCGGCATCCGCGCAAAGCGTTCGCGAAGACGAAATTATTGTCACGGCACGCAAACGTTCTGAAACCTTGTTTGAAACACCGGCGGCGATCAGCGCTTTTTCACCGCAAATGTTGGAAGATCGCAATATTTCCAATCTGGATGATGTGGGCAAATACGTGCCGAACCTGACCATCACCCGCTATGGGGTTGGCAATACGGCACAAGCGGCGGTGTTTATTCGCGGTATTGGCTTGCAAGACCATATTATTACCACGGACCCCGGCGTAGGTGTGTATCTGGACGGGGTCTATCTTGGCCGCCAGATGGGCGCCAATTTGTCCTTGAATAATATTGAGCGGATCGAGGTTTTACGCGGACCTCAAGGCACGCTTTATGGGCGCAACACCCTTGGCGGCGCGGTAAACATTATCACCAAAAAGCCTGGTGATGAAGAAACCATGGCGATGAATGTCAAAGGCGGAACGCGGGGCCGGGTGGCCGCCGATTTCTATTCAAACTTTGCCATGAACGACCAGTTCTCGATTTCCACCAGTGGCGCTTTCAAGCGGCGCGGCGGCGTTGGTGATTTTCTGAACTTGCCCAATGCAGATAAGCGCGTTGGTGAAGAAAACGAATTTAGTGGCCGTATCGTTGCACGATGGGAGCCAAGCGCGACCTTCTCGACCCTGATTTCACTGGATGGAATGAGTGCCCATAATGGCTTGTCTCCTTATACCATTGGGTTTGACCCTTCGATCCCTGCGCCGGATCCAACAAATATTTTTAATGGCAGTTTTCCCTTGCTAAACGCCAGTCTGTTACCGGCCAACCCTGATGACAACAACACCACGGTCGCGGGTCTGGACAGCACAACAAACCGGGCAATGGGTGTGTCCATCACATCAGAATGGGAAGCCAGCGAAAATCTGACGGCCAAGGTTATCGCCAGCTATCGTAGCTCTGATTATACTGGTGGGCTGGATGATGATGCCACGGCTTTGCATCTTTCAGAATTTCCGGAAAATGGTAATGCCCAGCAATCCTCGCTGGAATTGCAACTGAATGGCCAATACGGCGCGCTGGATTTTGTCAGCGGCCTTTATTATTTCCACGAAGTAGGCGAAACGGAATCTGGTCCCTGGGTGTTTAGCCCGTTTAACACGCCGGGCGCTGTTGAGGGCTTTGGTGATTTTGGCTTTTTTGATCTAAACCAGACAACAAACAGCTATGCTGGTTTCACCAATGTGAAATACACGGTCAGCGACCGCCTTTCTGTGGGTGCTGGTGTGCGGTACTCTCGTGATGAAAAAGATGCGGATGCCAAGTTTCCAACTTTTGCTTCACGCAAATTCCTGAGCCGAAATTTCAATGCCTTCACCTGGGACGTCAACGCCAGCTATAATCTGCAGGACGATGTTTATGTTTATGGGCAGGTTCAGCGCGGTTATCAAACAGGTGGTTTCCCACCGCGCCCCTTTGGTGGTCCGGCACAGTTTGCCTCCTTTGATAAAACCACATCAACCAATTTTGAAGTTGGTGTCAAAGGGCGTATGTCTGATGCATTAACCCTGATGTTGTCGGCATTCTGGACCAATTATAATGATCTGGCTCTGCCGTTCTCAGATACCACATCAGGTGGTGGTTTTGTCACCATTATTGCCAATGCCGGTAAATCCCGTTCACGCGGATTAGAACTGGAAGGCACGCTTTATGTGAGTGATAATTTCAGCATCAACGGTTCGGTTGGCTATATGGATGCCGAAATCAGGCGTGTTGATCCGGGCACGATCGGGATTGCTCTTGGTGACACCCCGGCGCTGACGCCTGATCTGACATTCTCTATTGCGCCCAAAATCACTATGCCATTAGAGAACGGTGACACCCTGACCTTGAATGCTGATTACTCCTATCGGGGCAGCATGTTTGGCCAATCAATCAATCGGGCCAGTGAAAAGTTGAAAAGCCGTGGCCTTGCTGGCTTCGCTCTTGATTACCAATCAACAGAAGGCGGATGGACCGTAGGTCTTTACGGCGAGAACGTCTTTAACAAGGTTTATGATCAGGGGCGTCTGCAACAAGCCGGTTTTGTCGGCATTGTGCGCAGCAATGACCGTTCCGAGTTTGGTATCCGCCTGAAAAAACGCTTCGGCGGCTAACACGCTAACCTTATTATTAAGAGCTGGCCGTCGGGCAAACCCGGCGGCCATTTTTATATGTACCACCATAGGCGCTGGATAAATAAATTAGTAAATCTGTAACCCTGACGCGCGAAATTGGGACTTTCTTATGATTGTATGGTGAGTCGCTATGTCTAAATTTTCCGCACGGCCTATGGTTAAAATTTCCGAAGATGGAGCATCGCAAAACTGTATAGAACCCGAAATTCTGGAGCGTATTGCAGACCAATTGATCGCAGGCAAAACGGTTGATCTTGCGGCAACAATACCCGAGGGGCTGTTGCCGGCTTTTGAAAAAATAGCTAAGGCGATTGCGTGCCGTGATGAAGAAGATCTGAAGCGTTCGGTGGCCTTTTCCATGCAGGCCAGTGACGCCATGGCGGCGGTGAGTAAGATCACTGGCAGCGTGCGTGAAGTGAATGATCGGTCCAGCAATATGGCCGCCGCCATTGAGGAGCTGAATGCCTCCATTGGCCAGATCAGCACCGCTGCGCAGTCCTCATCCGAGGAAATGGAAAATGCGGCTGTTAAAAGTCGCGAAAGCGCCGATGCGATCAATGATATGCAAAGCGCTAGTCAGGAAATCACCACGACCATGGGGTCAATGGAAGAGCGGGTGAATGTGCTTTCCAAAGCGGCAGAACAGATTAGTGAATTCGTTGGCAGCATTGAAGCAATTGCCAGTCAGACCAATTTGCTGGCGCTAAACGCCACCATCGAGGCGGCGCGTGCCGGGGAAGCCGGACGAGGCTTTGCCGTGGTAGCCAGCGAAGTCAAAGCGCTTTCCGGCCAGACACAAACCGCGACTGAGGATATTCAAAAACACATTTCACAGCTTAGCGCCGATATGGCTGAATTGCTGACAGCGGTCAGCCAGGCGCGCGGTGCCGTGGATCAGGGCGAAGAGCTGTCATCGCAGGTCAGCGATAAGGTCAACGAAGTTGAGGGACTGGTTAGCAGCAACGCTGCCCGTATGAGCGAGCTTGCCGGTGTGTTAGCCGAACAGACCGAAGCCACAAACGAGCTATCAGAAAACGTAAACACCGTCGCTGGCTATGCCGATGCGGCCTCGAACCATGCCAATGATGTGATCACCGCCGTGGGAGCTTCGGAAGGGTTGGTCAATGCGCAATTCGCCCTACTGGATGGCCGTGACATTCAGGGGTTTGTGCGCCAGCGGGCCAAGTCAGATCACTTCTTGTGGAAGAAGAACCTATCCGAAATGCTGGTTGGTCTAAATAATTTGACCGAAGATGAATTAAGCGATCACCATTCCTGCCGCCTCGGCAAATGGTATGACGGCACCGACGATGCTGCCGCTCGTTCCAACCCGGCCTTTGGGGCGCTGGTTGGGCCACATAAGGATGTGCATGATCATGGTCGTCGGGCCGCAGCGCGATTTGCCGCTGGTGATCGGGATGGTGCACAGGCCGAAGTGATCGCCATGGAAGCGGCCTCGGTTAAGGTTGTTGAATGCCTGGATGCCCTTCTGAAAGACGTCTAGCCAATAGATGATCAGCCGTCTTTGCCGCCTCTCTTTTGTACAATCTCTTTAATCAGGCCCTCGCGGTCTGAGGTGATGCGCGCCACAATTTGTGGGTTGGCTTTGGTATTGGGGTCATAACTCGCGCTCCAGCGCACCAGTTCCAGCATGAGCGGGGCCAGTGCCAGCCCCTTTTGCGTCAGGCCATAGACATTGCTGCGCCTGTTTTTGGCGTTTTGCTGTTTGTGGACCAGCCCCGCCTCTTCAAGATGCTTTAGTCGGTTTGCCAGGATGTTTGTGGCGATGCGTTCATCGCCTTGCAGAAACTGGCCATAGGTTTCGTGCCCCCGCATCAGAAGGTCGCGAATAATAATCAAACTCCATTTATCGCCAAAATGATCCAGCGCAAAGGCAATCGGGCAGCCTGTATCACGCTTGGGTACAAAGCAGCGTGGGCCTTCATCCTCATCAGAAGTGGTCATGATGGACCCTAAAAAAATAACTTGCAATATACAAGTTAACGGATATAACGCTATATAGCTTGCAAAACGCAAGTTAAAAGAGGCGAGAATCGTTATTACCCTTTATGATACAGGAAAGCTCATGACCCCGGAAATTTTTTGGCTGGTTTTGGTTGTCGTACTGACGGCATTGCAGGTCATCCCCTATGCAGTCTATAGAATAGGCAAAATTGGGCTTGTTCAGGTGTTCCTTAACCCCTTGCCTGGTGACGCGCCGTTTGATGCAGCCTGGGCGCACAGGGCCTATCGGGCGCATATGAATTCATTAGAGAATTTGACTTTATTTGTGCCCATTGCGGTGGCTGTGGTCATCACAGATAGTGGCAATGCCGTTACGGCCCTGTGGGCACAGGTGTTTTTCTGGGCGCGCCTGTTGCACTGGCCCATGACGATAACGAAAGCACCTTTTTTACGCACAATATCCTACTTTGTCGGGCTATATGCCACACTGGCCATGGCCTGGCAGGTTATGACCCCGGCCTTTAACTGAGAGCAACGATATGAAAACTCAAAATGAAAACATAGTTCGCCATTATCAGGATGGTGGCCTGCTGGAGCGTATCGACGCAGGTTTGCGTGCTGCCGGGCTGGACCCTCACGCCATCAGGGCTGCGGATTTAACCCAGGTGGATGAGTTTCATATTGGCGGGCGGGAAATGACCTTGCGTATTCTCGCGCAAATGAATATTGCGGCAGAAGACCACATTCTGGATATCGGTTGCGGTATTGGCGGCGCGGCGCGCACGCTGGTTCGCGAAACCGGATGCACCGTTACCGGCATTGATCTAACGCCGGAATATATAGACCTTGCCAAGGAATTGACGACGCGTTGCCAAATGGATCAGCGGCTATTTTTCAAAATTGCCAATGCCTGTGAGATGTCCTTTGAGGATGAAACCTTTGATGGGGCCATCACCTTGCATGTGGCGATGAATATTGAAGACCGCGTGGCGTTATATGATGAGGCGGCAAGGGTGCTAAAACCTGGGGCAATACTGGCCATTTATGATGTCATGCGCACCAATGACGAGGCGCTTGAATATCCCGCGCCCTGGGCGACAAGTGCCGCCACCAGTTTTCTGAAAAGCCCAAAAGAGATGCGCAGCTTGTTGGACAATGCCCGTTTTGATCTGATCCATGAAGAAGATCATGGCGAGACGGCAAGGGCATTTTTTCAAAATATATCGCCTGATGCTGCGGCGGCCCCACCGCCGCTGGGTGTGCATGTTGTTATGGGGGCAGAGGCACCGTTGAAGATCCGTAACACTATGAAAAACCTAAACGCAGGGCGTATGGCCCCGGTGATTATGATAGCCCGCAAACGGTCATAGCGGGCCTTTGGCCCGGCGGCTGCGTTGGCCAGGCTTCTGGCCTACCCTTCCCCGGGACGCAGCCGTTTATTCTGTGGGCACTGGGAAAAGGGCGTTGGCCATACGGTCGCGCAGCTTAATGGCCCCGCTGCCCACCACCTGATCAAACAGAACCACAGTCATATCATTGGTCGGATCAACAAAGAAATACGTACCGGCCATGCCGCCCCAGTAAAACGAGCCGGGGGGAACCGCCAGTCCGTCAGTGCCCTTGGTGCGAATAGCAAAATCCAGACCAAAGGTTTGGGCGGCACCCAGTTCGCCCCGTTCAATATCGCTCATCTGGTCAGAGGTCATCAGGGCTAGGGTTTCTGGCTTGATAATCCGGGCACCGTCCAGCGTGCCTTCGTTTTGAAGCATCAGGGCAAAACGCATATAATCATCAATGGTTGAAACCAGACCGCCGCCACCACTTTCAAAGGCCATGTCAGTCAGGAAAGGCTGGTCAGCCAAAAAAGGCGGCGTGTCATCTAGGTGCTTGATGCCCTCTTTGGTTAGTTGATAAAGCGCACCAAGACGCCCCTGTTCGCCGTCCCGTACGGTAAAGCCGGTGTCCTTCATGGCCAGCGGTGCGAAAATCCGGCTCTGTAAATATTCACCAAGGCTCTGCCCGGAAAGCACTTCAATCAGACGACCCTGCACATCCACGGCGACACTGTAATGCCAGTGGGTGCCCGGTTGATAGAGCAAAGGGGCCTTGCCCAAACCCTGGCTAAACGCGGCATTGTCGGCATCATAACTCAGCAGGTTTTCCTTGCGGTAAATGCGGTCAACAGGGGTGTCGCCAAAAACCCCATAGGTCATGCCAGCGGTGTGGCGCATTAAATCGCGAATGGTCACCGGGCGGACCAGGTCCTGCAAAACCGGCGCGCCGTTTTCATCTTCACCAGCATAAACTTTCAGGTTAGAATATTCTGGCATATATTTGGCAATGGGATCATCCAGCGCAAATTTTCCGTCTTCAAACATCATCATCAGGGCAACGCCGGTGATGGGTTTGCTCATGGAATAAATTCGGCCAATGGTCTGGCGGGTAAAGGGCGTGGCCGCTTCACGGTCCTGATCACCAAAGGCGCCAAAATAGACCTCGCGTCCCTGACGATAGACCAGCATTGAGGCCCCCGGCATAATACCTTCGGCCTTCAGGCTGGCCAGAAAGGCATCCAGACGCTCGGCCCGGGCCAGATCTTCTTTCGAGAGTGCCGCTTGCACCGCTTCGGTTTTGGCTTCGGGTTGTGCGGGCGCTGTGCACGATACCAGAAGGGCACTAAGCAGAGCAAAAAGAGTAAACTTGATTGTACGCATAACCATTTATCCTGTGACCTAAAAATTTGCGTCGTTATGCGGGGCGCTGTTCATCAAGTCAAAGGAAGATTATCAGTTAAAACTCTGCACCAGGCTGCCGACCACCAGACGCCAGCCATCGACCAGCACAAAGAAAATCAGCTTGAACGGCAGCGAGATAATCACCGGCGGCAGCATCATCATCCCCATGGACATCAAGATGCTGGAGACCACCAGATCAATGATCAAAAACGGAATGAAGTACAAAAAGCCGATCTCGAACGCCCGGCGTAATTCGGAAATCATAAAGGCCGGGGCGACAATGTTCAGGGGCGTATCTTCGGCAGTGGCCGGGATGGGCGAATTGCTAAGGCCCAGAAACAAACCAAGGTCTTCTTCGCGGGTCTGGGACAGCATGAACGTCTTGATCGGGGCAGCGCTTTTGGTAAAGGCGTCTGTCAGCTCAATCTCCTGGTTCATCAATGGCACGATGCCGTCGTCATAACTTTGCTGAAATACCGGGGCCATAATGAAGGCAGTCAGGAAAATCGCCAGCGAGGTCAGCACCATATTGGGTGGGGCCTGTTGCAGGCCAGAGGCGGTACGCAACAAAGAGAGTACCACCACAATGCGCACAAAACTGGTCGTCATAATGACAATGGAGGGTGCCAATGAGAGGATGGTAAGAAGCGCGATCAGTTGCAAAACGCGGTTGGTCAGCGCCCCTTCGCCGCCTGCATCTATTGTCACCGATTGCGCCATTGCCGGGTCAGCAAGCACGACGGCGATCCCAAGGCCTAAAAGGGCGATCAACAGGGCTTTGATAGGCACCTTCATGATGTGGCCTCTATCTTGGGAACATCTGGCGTACCCTGAACTGATGGGGCCGCATTGCGGCTTTCAATCAACATGTCGCCGGTCAGGCCCAGCAGCAGGATATGCTCGCGCTCACCGCTATTGACCACCACGACGCGCCGCCGGGGGTCCAGTTGCAAAATTTCTTTCACAAAAAGGGTTTTCTCATTGCTGATCGGGGCCCCGCGCACCATGCCGGGGGCATAGCGGCGCAGCAGATACCAGAGCCCGAAAATCAGGCCCAGCGTAAAGAACAAACCAGCCAGATAACGGCCCGTATCAAATAAATCCATGCCCGCGTCCTTGCACAAACAGATAGGGGGTGACTGTTGCGCTGGCGGTGTTAAGGTTCCGTTAAGCATAAAGTATGGCGCACAATAATACGTGCATTGGGGACGGGCTAATGGGTAAACCCAGTTTGGAATCGGTCATCCAGTACTGGTTTGATGAGATGAAGCCCAAATACTGGTTTGTCTGTAACGCGCATATTGATGCTAACATTACTGCGCGTTTTGGCACCTTGTATGAGAAACTGGCGGCGATGAAACCGGCGGTTAGCACCGCGCCGGTGGACACCCTCGCCCGCATTATTGTGCTGGACCAGTTCCCGCGGAACATGTTTCGGAACACACACAGGGCTTTTGCAACGGATGCTCTGGCTTTGGCGTTAAGCAAAGCAGGCCTCGAAGCGGGGCAGGATAAAGGCCTCACGCTTACGCAAAAGGCATTTTTTTATATGCCTTTTATGCACAGCGAAAATGCCGATGATCAGGAACGTTCCCTGATGCTTTTTAGTATACCGGGACTGGAAGATAATTATCGCTTCGCCATAGCGCACAAGGCTGTTATTGACCGCTTTGGACGCTACCCACATCGCAATGCCGCGCTGGGTCGTGCCAGCACCGCAAAGGAAGAGCAGTTTTTACAGGAGCCGGACAGCGCATTCTAAGCGCTATACGAACCAAATTTTCACCATCCATTAACCATAAGTCTGGTACTCTGAGCGGTGAAGAGGTGTGCAAATGGGCCTGAATAAAATTGCGGTTTTTGGTGTACTGCGTGGCACAATGGCCATGTTGGGCGAGCGCCAGAAAGTGCTGGCGCGCAACATCGCCAATGCCAATACGCCGGGCTATGAAGCCAAGGATGTTGACAATAAAAGCTTTAACCGCCTGCTGGCCAATTCCCTTCAGGGCAAAGGTACCCAAAGTGGGCGTTTGGCCATGCAGGTTAGTGAGCCGGGGCATATCCGGCGCAGCGGCGCAGGCGCAGGCGCGGCAAAGTACAAAATTATTTCCCGGCCGGATTCGGAAACCACACTGAACGGCAATTCCGTGGTGCTGGAAGAACAGGTTATGCGGGTTGCCGAAACGCGCATGCGCTACGAGGCCGCCGCTGGTCTTTATGAAAAAAGTATGAGTTTGCTGCGCCTGGCGATTTCCAGGCCGGGCCGCTAGGCAGGAATAGGGTTATGTCATGACGGATATGTCTTCAGCACTAAAAATTGCCGCCGCCGGTATGCGGGCGCAAAGCGCGCGTATGCGGGTGATCGCAGAAAATGTGGCCAATGCCGGCTCGACGGCCACCGGGCCTGATGGTCAGCCTTATCGTCGCAAGGTGCCGATTTTTACCGAGGAGTTGGACCGGGCCACAGGCACGCGCCTGGTGCGGATGAGCAAGGCCATGCCAGACCCTTCAAAATTTCGCTCGGTCTATGATCCGGGCCACCCGGCAGCAGATGCCAAGGGGTTTGTGAAATACCCGAATGTAAACTCCATGATTGAAATGATGGATATGCGCGAGGCACAACGCACGTTTGAGGCCAATATCAGTGTCATAGAAAACAGTCGGGCCATGATGAGCCGGACGTTAGAGCTCTTGCGTAGTCGTTAGGAATAGTCGCCATGTCATTTGCCGCCATGCAAGCCGTCAAAGCCTATGGACAGGCCATCAATACCGTCAAAGCCAGTGATGGTGGCGGTAATGAAGGGGCCACCAAGCTAGATTTTGGTGCCATGGTCAAAGAGGCCATCGGCACCATTGCCACCGACACGGCCAAGGCCGAACAGATGGCGGTTGGCTCCGCCACTGGCAAGGTTGATCTGATTGAAGTGGTCAGCGCGGTCAATGATGCGGAAATGACCCTGGAAACCGTGGTTGCGGTGCGTGATCAGGTGATCCGCGCCTATCAGGACATCCTGCGCATGCCGATTTAATTGGGGCATTGTGTTTTAGCAGGCATTGTCTGAACGGCTGGGTCATGACCCTAATCACTTACAGATAAACGAATATTTGTCATTGCCCGGTTTATCCGGGCAATCCAGTGCTGAATTCTTGCCGTTCTGGATTACCGGCACAAGCCCGGTAATGACAGTCTGTAGGGTTACCGGGTAACTGATTTGAGGAAAATTTTTACCGCAGGCTGGATCCCGGCTCAAGAGGCCGGGAGCCCTGCATGATATACGTATCTCCTCACCCTGAGGTACCCGCGCTTGCGGGCCTCGAAGGGTAGGTGTTCAACCTACGTCCGCGCCGCCAACCGTGACATCACTGATTTTCAAGGTCGGTTGACCGACGCCAACGGGGACGCCTTGCCCGGCTTTACCGCAAACGCCAATGCCCGGATCGAGGCTGAAATCATTGCCGATCATCTGCACGCGGGTGAGCACACTTGGCCCATCGCCGATCAAGGTTGCGCCCTTAACTGGCGCGCCGATTTTACCGTTTTTAACAAGATAAGCTTCGGTGCACTGGAACACAAACTTGCCAGAGGTGATGTCCACCTGTCCGCCGCCAAAATTAACCGCATAAATGCCGTCCTTTAAGGAGGCTAGAATTTCGCCCGGGTCATGCTCGCCGTTTTGCATAAAGGTGTTGGTCATGCGGGGCAGTGGCGGGCAGGAAAAGCTTTCACGGCGGCCATTGCCCGTAGGCGCCATGCCCATCAGGCGCGCATTTTGCCGGTCCTGCATATAACCAACCAGTATGCCATCCTCGATCAGGGTAGTGGCGCGTGTCGGCGTGCCTTCATCATCCACGGTCAGCGAGCCGCGTCGATCCGCAATGGTGCCATCATCAATGACGGTGACGCCCTTGGCGGCAACGCGCTCGCCAATGCGGCCAGAAAATGCGCTTTCGCCCTTGCGGTTAAAATCGCCTTCCAGCCCGTGGCCAATGGCTTCGTGGAGCAAAATACCGGGCCAGCCGGGGCCTAGAACCACATCCATTTCGCCCGCCGGGCAGTCCACAGCCTGTAAATTGACCAAAGCCTGACGCAAGGCCTCATCGGCCAGGCTTTTCCAGCTTTGCGGGGTGATCCATTGCTCATAAGTGGTGCGTCCACCGGCACCGGCATGGCCGTTTTCGCGTCGGCCATTTTCCTCGACCGTGACCGCAACGCCAATCCGCACCAATGGGCGGCAGTCAAACACCGGGTCCATGCCCGGGCGCAGAATAGAGATTTGGCGCTGTTCGCCGGCCAGGCTGGCGCTGACCTGAATAACCCGCGCATCTTGCGCCCGCACATAGGCATCGATTTGCGCCAATAATTCCGTCTTCTTGGTAAAGCTAGGCGAATCAGCCGGGTCAGCATCGCCATAAAGCACCGCATTGGTGCGCGTCGGGCCATCGGCCCAGATCCCACTGGCCCCGCCATCGGCGGCGCGCACAGCATTGGCAGCACGTTTCATGGCGGCGGGGCTAAGCTCGGTCGAGTGGGCATAGCCGGTTTTTTCGCCGGTGACGCGGCGCAGGCCAAAGCCAAGAACTGCATCATAGGATGCATTTTTCAGGCGTCCGTCATCAAAAACAAAACTTTCCGAAACGCTGCGCTCGGCGAACATTTCGCCATCATCGGCACCGTTCAGGGCGTCTTCGGTCAGGGCGCTTGCTTGGGCAAGGTCCAGATCAGTCTGGTCAAATACGGGATGAGTCATACGCTATTATTAAGACATAAGAGTCAGCGCGTCACCTGTTCGCCTGCACAGGATGCAGACAAGCGGACAGTGCTATTTGGTTCTGACCGTAAAGCGTTTCAATTCATTACGGGGCCAGGACCATTTCGGGTTTAGCTCAGCGGCTTTTTTAAAATTCAGATAGGCCGCTTTTGTATTGCCCAATTCTTCCTGGGCCATCGCGATGTTAAAATAGACATGCGAGGGGCGGCGCAAATTATCGTATTGCAGTGCCTTGTCTAGATTGATCAGGGCTTCCTGATACTGCTCTGCGCGCAAATAGGCTGTGCCCATATTGGCCATGGCATCACCCAAATTAGGACGCAGGCGCAGGGCTTCGTGATAATCCTTTAGCCCGCCATCAATATCGCCGCGATTAACCCGGACAATGCCGCGATTGACATAAGTAGCTGCCAGATCCTTGGTGCTCAGCAAAGCTTCATCAATGGCCCGGTTGCACACATCCAGAGCGTTAAAATCGTTATTACCCCATGAGGCTTCGTCATAGCAGGCGGTGCCTAGACTTTGGCCGATAACGATGCCCGACGCACCAGCATGCGGTGCACTTATAAGGCCTAGCATCAGGCCAATCAGGCCAATCAGGAGAATATGGATTGGTTTCATAGCGCACCTCCCTTTTTCTATCAAAGGCATTAATACGCACAACATCCTGCCAGAACCGACCTAAAGCAATAAAATAAGCGCTCCTAGAGCAAAAAGGTACCACAAAAATGTAAAAAACAGGAGTGAATATACGGTAATGCTGAAATTGACCTTGCAAAGCTGGGGGAGACTCTGCGACAAGGTGCTTCATGTCGATCACGCCGGGGGGGTGTGGGGCTTCGGCCATCATCTTCCAGGCACCAGTAAATGAGGGTAGGATGCGTTTCCTGTCAAAACTTGCCGCAAGCGTCTTTATGACTCTGATGGCTCTGCCAGCGTTTGCGGATTTACCGCAACATGTTCCACAAGATAAAGCCTTTGGGTTTCAACCAGCCGCGACTGAAGTCGCCCGGCAAATTCAGATTTTTCACAATTTGTGGCTCATGCCGATTATCACCGCCATTGTGGTGGTTGTGACGCTGTTAATGCTGTATATTTTTATACGCTTTAACCGCAAGGCCAACCCGGAACCCATGCGGTTCAGCCATAATAGTCTGGTCGAGGTGGCCTGGACAATTATCCCGATATTGATTCTTCTGATCATTGCTGTGCCATCTTTTCGGCTTCTCTATCTGGAAGATGTGATCCCTGAGGCAGATTTGACGGTAAAAGCGATTGGCTCGCAATGGTATTGGGATTACGAATATACCGACCCTGCGGGGGATCCCGACAAGACGCTGAGTTATTCCTCGATCATGCTGGAAGCTGATGAAGCCAAGGCCGCTGGCAAGCCGCGCCTTTTGGGGGTGGATAATCCGATGGTCGTTCCGGCGGGCAAGGTCGTCAGGGTGATCGTGACCGCCACAGATGTTTTGCACAGTTTCGCCATGCCGGCCTTTGGTGTCAAAATTGATGCGGTGCCCGGGCGGTTGAATGAAACCTGGTTCAAGGTTGACGAGCCGGGCATTTATTATGGCCAGTGCTCTGAGTTGTGTGGCAAGCGCCATGCCTATATGCCCATCGAAATTCATGTGCTTCCGCAAGCTGACTATGACGCCTGGTTTGTAAAAACACAGGCCGAATATGCTGCCAGTTACGCGCCCAAGCGCGCCCAACTGGCATCAGCCAACTAGAGTCCGGGGAAAAGAATGACTGTTCAAGCTGTAGCCCACGACGAGCATAAGATAAGCTTTGTTGCCCGTTGGTTGTTTTCCACAAACCACAAGGATATCGGTACGCTGTATATCATTTTTGGTTTCATCTCCGGTCTGGTCGGTGGTGGCCTCTCGTGGGCCATGCGTTTCGAGCTGGCCGAGCCAGGTATCCAGTATTTTGCCTCCGAGCAGACCTATAATGTGTTTGTCACCGGCCATGGTCTGATCATGGTGTTCTTTCTGGTGATGCCCACATTGATCGGCGGGTTTGGCAACTGGTTTGTGCCCTTGATGATTGGCGCGCCGGATATGGCCTTCCCACGGATGAACAATATCTCTTTCTGGTTGCTGCCTGCGGCTCTGACCTTGCTGGTGGCCTCGATGTTTGTGCCGGGCGCTGCTGGCGAGAACGGCTTTGGCGGGGGCTGGACGGCCTATCCGCCCTTGTCGTCGACCATTGGACACCCCGGGCCGAGTATGGACCTGGCGATCTTTGCCTTGCACCTAGCCGGTATCAGTTCAATCCTGGGGGCGATCAACTTTATCACCACCATTTTCAACATGCGTGCACCGGGCATGACTATTCACAAAATGCCGCTGTTTGCCTGGTCCATTCTGGTCACCGCCTTTTTGCTGCTTCTGGCTTTGCCAGTTCTGGCGGCGGCGATTACCATGCTGCTGACTGATCGTAACTTTGGCACCACCTTCTTTGATCCTGCCGGAGGCGGTGATCCGATTATGTTCCAGCACCTCTTTTGGTTCTTTGGTCACCCCGAAGTGTACATCATGATCCTGCCGGCATTTGGTATTATCAGCCACATCATCTCGACCTTTAGCCGCAAGCACATTTTTGGCTATCTGGGTATGGCTTATGCCATGGTTGCCATTGGCTTTGTCGGCTTTATCGTCTGGGCGCACCACATGTATACCGTGGGCATGCCGGTGGATCTGAAAGCTTATTTCATTGCGGCCACCATGGTGATTGCGGTGCCAACCGGCATTAAAATCTTCTCGTGGATTGCCACTATGTGGGGCGGCTCCATTGTGTTCCCAACCCCGATGCTGTTTGCCCTTGGTCTGATCTTCCTTTTCACCATTGGTGGGGTCACCGGCGTGGTTTTGGCCAATGCTGGTATCGATATTGCCATGCACGACACCTATTATGTGGTGGCCCACTTCCACTACACCCTTTCAATGGGCGCAACCTTTGGTATCTTTGCGGGCTTTTACTACTGGTTCGAGAAGATGACCGGGCTGAAATATAATGAAATGCTGGGTAAAATTCACTTCACCCTTACCTTTATCGGCGTGAATTTGATCTTCTTCCCGCAACACTTCCTGGGCCTGCAAGGCATGCCGCGACGTTATATTGATTACCCCGATGCCTTTGCTTTTTGGAACCATGTGTCCTCCATGGGCAATCTGATTTCCATGGCGGGGCTTGCTGTTTTCATTATCGTGCTGGTCGAAGCTTTTGTGCGTCGCCGTCCCGGTGTCGCCAATCCCTGGGGCGAAGGTGCTGATACGCTGGAATGGACTTTGTCCTCTCCGCCGCCTTTTCACCAGTTTGAAAAACTGCCTGTTATTAAATAAGGGCAAGGCTTGGCCCCGGCATCATAATCCATGCCGGGGTTCACTCTATTAGAGGTAACGCAGTGAGCGATGCAGGGCTGACATACACGGCGGGCCATGGCCTGGCTGAGCCACGTGATTTCATCCAGTTGATGAAGCCGCGCGTGATGTCTTTGGTGGTTTTCACCGCTTTTGTCGGTCTTGTTGCCGCGCCTGCGGACATGAACCCCATTCTGGCTTTGGTTTCGGTCTTTGCCATTGCGCTTGGTGCCGGGGCATCTGGCGCGCTGAATATGTGGTTTGATGCCGATATTGACGCTAAAATGCGCCGCACAAAATTACGCCCCATTCCCTCTGGCCGCGTGCGCGGGCGTTCAGCTCTGGCCTTTGGTATGATCATGGCGGTGATTTCCGTGGTGACGCTGGGCGCGGCGGCAAATCATCTGGCGGCCTTGTTTCTGGCCTTTACAATCTTCTTTTATGCGGTGATTTATACCATGGTGCTGAAGCGCCATACGCCGCACAATATCGTTATTGGCGGTGCCGCCGGGGCCTTTCCGCCGATGATTGGCTGGATCGCCGCCACCGGCAGTGTAGACATTAACGCTGCCATTATGTTCGGCATTATCTTTCTCTGGACACCGCCGCATTTCTGGGCGCTGGCGCTTTATAAGGCAGGCGATTATGAAAAGGCAGGCGTGCCTATGTTGCCCGTAGTGGCCGGGCCAAAGGTGACGCGCCAGCAGATTATGTTTTATGCACTGGCGCTTGCTGTTATTGCGCTTGCGCCGGTGGCAACAGGACTTGGTGGCTGGCTCTATGGCGGGGTGGCCAGTGTGCTCAGCCTTGCTTTTGTGGCGCTGTCTGTTCGTGTCTTGCGCAGCCGCGCAGGCGAGGGGGATGAGGAAGCCGCTGCCGGGGGCGCAGACCTTTATGAGGTGCGCAAGGGCGACAAGGCGGCCCGGGATTTGTTTGGGTTTTCTATTCTCTATCTTTTTGCACTGTTTTCAGCCCTTTTGGCTGAACATGGTCTGGGGCTTTATAAGGCGGTTCAGATTGGTGGCGGGTATTGACCATGGATAATGAAAAAATGGAATACGTAATGCCGACCGATGCGCAAAAGGCAGCCCAACGCAAGCGCAGCATTGCCATCGGTCTGGGTCTGGCTGGATTTTGTGCGCTTGCTTTTGTGGTGACGCTGATCCGTATTCACGAGAATATCAATGCCGCAATCTCCTGATAATGCCGCGCGTAATAAGCGCTTTTTAGTCGGCTTTTCCGTCCTTGCGCTGTCCATGGTCGGCGCCGGCTATGCCTCTGTGCCGCTGTATAATATTTTTTGCAAAGTCACCGGGTATGGCGGGACCACGCAAACCTCTGATGTTGGTGCTGATGAAGTACTGGAGCGCATGGTCACGATCCGTTTTGACGCCACCGTGGCCCGTGGGCTGGACTGGGAATTTCGACCCGAACAGCTGGAACAAAAAATCCATATTGGTGAAAACAGCCTGGCGCGTTATCGCGCTATCAATCATTCAGACCGGCCCATCACGGGCATGGCCAGCTATAACATTACACCGCAAAAGGCCGGGGCCTATTTCGTCAAGCTGGAATGCTTTTGTTTTACTGAACAGACCTTGCAACCGGGCGAAAGCGTAGACATGCCTGTGATCTATTATGTTGCGCCGGAAATTGCCGAAGACAAACGTCTGGATGATGTGAAAACCATCACGCTTTCTTATACATTTTTTGAAAAAGAGAGTGCAAAACCAAAAAAAAGCGCAGGCTTGTCACTTTCATCTGAAAAAAGCTTGCCATAGCTATACTGGGGCCTGTTGCCGCAGACGTTTTGGGCCGTTATGACTTGGCTCGTATATAATCTCAGAGGAATGATTCCTCATATAGACCCATAAGGGGGGTGTCTTGTCTAGCCACGCTGTTGAACACGATTATCATCTTGTGAATCCAAGCCCATGGCCAATTATCGGTGCATTGTCGGCCTTTTTGCTGACCTTTGGTGGCGTTATCTGGATGAAGGGCCTGTTTGGCCTTCCCCAAGGTTCGCCCTGGGTTGCCATGATCGGGGCGCTTGGTGTGATTTTCACCATGGTCGGCTGGTGGTCTGATGTGTTGCGCGAAGGCCGTGCCGGTGATCATACGCCGGTTGTTCAACTGGCTATGCGCTATGGCATGATCCTCTTTATTGCTTCCGAAGTGATGTTTTTTGTTGGCTGGTTCTGGATGTTTTTTGAAGGCGCCTTGTTTCATAATGCCCGCGTTGCCGCCGATGTTGTCCAGGGGTTTGATACGTGGCCACCCGCAGGGGTCGAAGCCTTTAATCCGTGGCATTTGCCACTGGTCAACACCATGATTCTGCTGCTGTCAGGCACGACCGTCACCTGGGCGCACCATGCCTTGCAACATGGCGACCGTAAAAGTGCCAAGCTGGGCCTGTTGCTGACTGTCCTTTTGGGGATGAGCTTTACGACCTTTCAGGTGATGGAATACTCCGAAGCCGGTTTTAACTTTGCCGGAAACCTTTATGGCGCAACCTTCTTTATGGCCACAGGCTTTCACGGCGCGCACGTCGTTATCGGGACCATTTTCCTTTTGGTCTGCCTGTTGCGTTTGAACGCCGGTGGCTTCACGCCTAAGAAGCATTTTGGCTTTGAGGCTGCGGCCTGGTATTGGCATTTTGTTGATGTGGTCTGGCTGTTCCTGTTCACCTTCATCTATGTAATCTTCGGATAAGCCTGATGGACAAGGCGAACATTTCGCCCATCAGTGCTGGATTAAAGTGCGTCTGCCCCAGATGTGGGGAGGGCGCACTTTTTAATGGCTATCTAAAACTGGCCGATGAATGCCCCTGTTGTGGTATGGATTACCGTTATGAAGATGCTGGCGATGGTCCGGCCAGTGTGGTGATCCTGTTTGTTGGAGTGCTGGTGGTGTTTCCGGCTTTGCTGGTAGAGGTGGCCTTCAAGCCGCCAATTTGGGTGCATATGCTCCTTTGGTTGCCGCTGGCTACACTTCTGACGCTGGCCGTCTTGCGTCCGTTCAAGGCGTTCTGGTTTGCCGTGATGTATCGCAATAATGTGGTTCAGGGGCGCGGCGGCCTTTCCGAAACGGACGAGCACACAGACGAAACCCCATGATCCGCTTTTCCCCCGCGCCGGGCCTTAGCCTGGCTATGGTGCCCGTACTTGTTATTCTGCTTGCTCTTGGGGGCTGGCAGGTTAAGCGCTTGCAATGGAAGACGGACCTTCTGGCGCAGATTGAGGTGGGCCAGAGCGTGCCGCCAACACCGCTGGACCAGCTTTTATCTGATGAAAAAACGGGTAAAATCATTGCCTGGCGCAAGGTGCGATTAAGTGGGCATATTGCAAACGAGCCGGTACGTTTTCTCTACACCTTGCGCAATGGCAAGCCGGCTTTGCGGGCGCTGGCGCCTTTTATTACCGATTTGGGCCGTGTTATTACCGTCGATTTTGGCTATGTGGATGCTGTGCAAAACCCGGCCTATCGTCTGTCACATACCGGGCGTGATGTTGCGGTTGAGGGCATTTTGAAACCGTTTCGAAAGCCCGGGCGTTTCGCGCCAAATAATCAGCTGGACGGCACATGGTATTGGGCCGATATAGCCACCATGCTGGAACCATTTTTCGCCAGCCCCACAATAGAGACTTATATGGTGGATCTGAACGCCCCGCGTCTTTATCCAGACTGGCCGGAACCGGCCCCCGCCCACGCGGCGATACCCAACAACCATCTTGATTATGCGCTAACCTGGTTTGGTTTGGCGCTGGCGGCCATTGGGGTTTATCTGGGCTGGCATGTTGGTAACGGCAGGCTGCGCTTTGGCCGTAAATGAAGCGCGGTGCCCTTGCGCTCTTTTCAGAATACGCATTCAATGACCGCTATGGCTTTGGAATATTGACTAATGGCGCTTTTTCGCTCTGATTTTTCTGATCTGCCCGGCGGCGAAATCGCTGGCGACGGCATTGTCTTGCGCCATCCGCAACTGGATGATTATGACGACTGGGCACGTCTGCGGGGCCAAAGTCGTGATTTTCTTATCCCCTGGGAGCCGGAATGGGCACGGGATGAGTTGACCCGTTCCGCCTTCAAACGCCGCTTGCGCCGTTATGGTGAAGACCGCCTGTCGGGGCGCGGCTTTGCGTTTTTGGTTTTTCGCACGGACACGGACCGTCTGGTGGGCGGGTGCAATCTTTCCAACTTGCGTCGCGGGGTCGCCCAGACGGCCAGCCTTGGCTATTGGGTGGGCAAACCTCATCGCAGACAGGGTTATATCAGTGCGGCGGTCGAGGCGACCTGTACCTTTGCCTTTGAAGACTTACGCCTGCACAGAGTTGAGGCGGCGTGCCTGCCGGAAAATATGCCATCGCGCAATCTTCTCACGCGCACGGACTTTGCCGAAGAGGGTATAGCGCGCTCATATTTGAAAATTAATGGCCAGTGGCATGACCACGTGACCTATGCACGGATCAATCCGCATCCT
>NVVV01000064.1 GCA_002733495.1 Robiginitomaculum sp. | reverse complement strand
GTTGATAACACTGTTGTAAGAACTACGCGACAAGTAAACGCTGGCGATGGGTTAGAACAAGATAATAATCTGTTAGGTGCTAACGTTAACTTAGCTGTCGATAACACAGTCGTAAGAACGTCACGAACTATAACGACAGGTAATGGTTTATCTGGCGGTGGTAATTTAGCATCTAACAGAACACTAACTGTAAACGTTGATCGTGGCTTGAGTATTGCGTCAGATAACGTAGGCATTAACACACCGCTTAACAGTGGCCTTGCTGCTGGTACTGATTTAAAAGTTGATATTGGTAGCACAGTTGAAGCGACTGTTGCAAGCGGATCAGATGTTTTATTGATTGAATTACCTAATGGTGATAAGAAGAGAATAACGCGAGATAATTTATTTGCTGGCCTAGGTAGAGGTGCGGAGCTTAGAGGCTCAGTAAATCCAAAACCATCAGGCGCACCAAACCAAACGCTAACTGTTTCAGGCGATCCAAGCAACGCAACCATATCACAAGGCGTTGCACCAACAGGTGTAGAACCATCAGGTTATACATATGTTGTGCTGTTAGACGAAGCAGATAAAGCCACAGGTGTAACGGTTAGAATGGGTGGGATATCTGGTTCGCCAATTGATTACATAGTTTTCGACCAAGATCAATTGCAGTGGACAGGTTCAGCCTCGATGGGAACGTTCGTACATTTAGAGCTTGGCGATTCAGTGATATCTGTATTTGATCGACAAGGCAGGGTAACAGCAGAAAACGGAGATTATACGGCAACACAGATTGCATATACTCCCTACCTTGATAACGCTGAGAATAACGTACAACAGGCGCTTAATTATCTAACTGGTAACAGAGTTAAAAAATCTGGCGATACGATGACCGGTTCGTTATACGGCAACGTAACAGACTGGGAAATAGGCGGTTCAGCAGGAGGAGCACCAAGAATAAATTTCCGGAATCAAACAACCGGAAATTTGGTAATGGGTGCTGGAACTGACGCTTTAACTGGTCACGTATATATAAGACCTCGCGGTTATAATTCATCTGTAGTTGAATCAAGATTTGAAGTAAATGGCAAGGTTTACCTTAACAATCCTTACTCTGTTGTAGCACAGCAAACATCAGGTGATAGTTTAACTCGATATGATTATGTAACGTCACAGGACGCGTTAAAAGTAAGTAAAGCTGGCGATACGATGACGGGTGATCTTGTTTTTAATTCCAATAGCGATATCTACATGAATAGTGGCTCTTGGATTTATTGGAGTCATTCTGGCGCTGATACTATAAGAATGAACCATAACACTAGCATAGGAGATCCAAGAATTGATTTTTTTAGTGATGATTCAGGTGGATTCGCTGGTATAAGAGTTGCCAAATTAACCGCGACTGATATAGCAGCAACAAGTGTAACAGCGCCAACGTTCATTGGTGATCTAACCGGTACAGCAGATAAAGTTACAGTAAATGAGAATACAGCAACGCCAACACACTACCCTCTTACATGGATAGCAACAGATAAATCGCTGTATCACTCAGCTTCAAAACTAACATTTCAGGCTTCAACAGGAACATTAAAAACAACCACGTTCGAGGGTGATCTAACTGGTATAGCGTCAAGCGTTTCTGTAATCGACCATACAGCAGACAATGCTAACTATCCTATTGTTTGGCATGATAACAATAGCAAGCTTAGAGACACAGTTAGTAAGCTTACGTTCAACCCGTCAACAGGTAATTTAAAATCAACCATGTTCGAGGGCGACTTAACTGGCAATGCAACAACGGCCACTAATTTGAAGTCTATAAATACAACTTTTAGTGGCACGTATCCTATTACAGTAAATGTAAACGGGGTTATTTATAGTCACACAGGTATGACATACAACGGTTCAGCGGGCACGTTAACAGCGCCAACGTTCATTGGAGCGTTAACGGGTAACGTTACAGGTAATCTTACAGGAAACGCTACAACAGCCACACGCGCGACAACTGCTGATACATGGACAACGCCTCGTAATTTCACGGTTACGCTTACAGGTGACGCTACAGGTACAGTTACACAGTCCGTTGATGGATCAGGTAACGAAACGTTCACTGTAAATACAACTATTTTAGATGATAGTCATAACCATGATGGCCGTTATTACACTGAGTCAGAGAGTAATACGCGTTTCGTTAATGCAACTGGCGACACGATGACAGGTACGTTATACGCGCCAACATTCAGCGGCAAACTTATTGGTGAAGTTTCGGCAATAACAAAGCTAACTGTTCCAGTTGATACAAGCTCATCAGGCGTACAAGCACAATTTAGATACCATCCTACAAATGGATTCGAAGGTCATGACGGCAGTCGATGGGGATCTATTGGCGGTGGCGGTGCTGGAATACCTACCTACATTAAGAAAACTGCTAACTACACGCTATCAAGTGAAGAAGGTATTTTGTTTGATGTTTCAACCGCTTCATTAACTGCAACATTACCAACTGGCATTGCTGGCGATTGGGTATCAATTGGCGACTACAATGGCTCTGCTTCATTAGTAAAATCAATAAAAATCACATCAGCTCAATTTATTCACGGATCAAATGACGATCTAGTTTTAACCAATGCTAATACAGTTATCACGCTAAGTTATATTGATTCGGTTGTTGGTTGGAAGATTGTTGATGGTATTGGTGAGAGTGCAGGTGAGTCATCTGCTGCTGCTGTATCTGTTGTTAGTACCCATTCTGGTAATGGCACTTGGAATATCACAGGCGTTAAGATAGGTGTTCCAATGTATGTAGTAGTACAGGGCAACGGTTATTACACTTGTAAACTTAGTTCAGGTGCGACTTATCAATCTAATACTTACGGCTTCCGTTTGGGTTATGGCCCGAGTACAAATGATGATGTACCAGTGTTTACAATTATACCTACATCATCAACTGTAGTTCTTGTTTTATCTGCTACCTCTCTAACACCAACGCTTACTGCACATCAGTAATTAATAGTGGGGCGAAAGCCCCATAAGGAACAATATGACACAAAATATAAATACCCTATTTGGTGGTGAAGACCAGTATTTGGATGAAGTAATTATACTTTCGTATAGAGGTGGTACAGGTACTGGCGGCGCACATCCAAATGGTACTTATTCATTACCACAGGGGTATAGTTGGACAGACTTCGAGAGAGTAGAGTTTATCTTCGGTGATAGTTTACGGTCTTTTCAACCGATGCTATTACTATCAGACGAGATACAAGCAAAACCTACGACATGGTTGATGGTTACTGGTTTAAATACATCTGGTTCTAACTGGACACTAGAATGGAAAGCTATTAGTAACAACCAATTTACTTGCAGGGGAGTTTCTTCTTCATACCAAACCGTTATAGTTAAGGGTTATATAAAACGCTACTCAAGCCGAAACATGAGCAAGATTATTAGTGTTAATGGTGGGTCTGCTATTACTACTGGTCGACGATATGAAATTGATATTGCAACAGAGCTAGGTACTGACTATGTTGGCCGTGACCTTATTGTTACTGCTGAGATTTATAATGATGGTGGTGTAGGTGGTGTAATTGGTTGGGGTACAACTGGCTGGATATTCGCATCAGGCGGTGGTGGTTATGGGGTTCAAGCAGGTGTAATAAATGACAAGATTGTAATTGCTACAGGACTTGTCGCATTATGTGAGCGAGATGCACACCATACTGGGCATGTATTTGGCGCACTAGCAGCCCCCTTAACTGGCAATTTATGCCGTGTAAAAGTATGGAAGATTGATCAGTATATTAGTAATGATGGCGTAGCGCCTAACATAGGGCTAGGTATTAACCAGACTTACACAGACGTTACCAGTCAACGCTCATTTAATTCAACTTACGTCAATGCAACGGATTCACCTATCAGCGCAACTGTAGCACTTCGTTATGGTGCAGGTACTTATGCTTACATGTACGCTACTGTGGATGGCGTTAGATTTATTGTTGCAGCAGATGCACATGCAACAGCAGACACGCGGATGGTTGCCAATCTTATAATCCCAGCAGGCTCTGCATATATGCTTGAGTCAACGCTACCATTAGTACAATGGGTAGAATTACGATAAAGGATAATATCCCGCTAATACACATCCTGGACAAACGTGTGACAGGACAAAATCCCGTAATCCGCTTAGAGCGGTTTTTTTATGCCAAAAATTCAGGAATCAACATGGCCTCAAATAAATTCTACAAAGACAGCACATACAAGGGCGAGGACTGGTCCATTGAAATACAAGAATCTGTCGATGGCGTATTGCAGAGCTTCACCGGTGCAACGCTATCAGGCGGCATCCGATTAGGTAATGTACCAGCATTCGCGGACCTTACATTTACCTCGATTGATGAATTTACTGTGGAAGCATCGTTAAGTGAAACTGACACAGCAACACTTCAAACGGAGGATTATAAATTAGGTATCCGAGTTAATTACGCAGACGGCACAGACGTTGTTCTAATAAACGGGATACTCACAGTTAAAGACACATTTTTTTAAGGGGGCCACATGGCCGAACGGGTAACGAAGGTTAAACCAGTTGAGCGGGTAACGCTGATAACTAAAACAGTAAGCCGAGTAACGATAGTAAAAGTTAATAAGTAAAAAAAATCCCAGACTAGAGATCTGGGCTTTTTTGTTAGTCATTTAACTCACTCGCTTCGATCATGTGAACGTAGCACAAAAACGTGACTATGTCCATGATCTATAACACAAAAGGGATCAAAATGGCTAACTTACGCGAACTAATTATTACAACTGATGGCGAATACACAATTGTTGAGTCTTCACCTACAGGCCGTGAAAACCTAGAGCTGTCAGGAAACTTCGGCACAGCAACCGTGACGCTTAAACAGTCTTATACATTCTCAGATGGAACAGAAGAACCAAGCGCAATAATCGCAGATATAAACGCAACTCTAACAGACGTTGCAAACTTTGAAATTGCTGTTGGCACTAAGCGAAATCTAATTATCAACGTAGCAAGTACCACAGGTTCAACCCGTATCGTAGCAATCTGTAAACCGCTTAACTAAGGGGGTTTGATATGGCAATTCTAACCACTATATCAACCGCTATCAGGGGAATTATCAATCCAATTTTCGGCGGTGCTTCATCAACTAACTTCGTAGACGTTTATCAGGACCGGTGCAACCTTCTTACAAATACAGACGAAGACTGGCTGATGATTGATAACGCATTTTCTAAAAACTTTATCGTTCGAATTATACCAGTCACAGGCGTAGACAAGACGAAAATAAAACTGCTTCTTCCATTAGCATCAACATCAAATTACGGCTCTAGAGTTATCGTTTTTAATCACGATGAGATAGAGGTAACAATTGAAGGTTCACGCCAAACGAACATCAATAAAAACAGATCAGTTAAAACCTCCGCGCCCTACTTCCAAATAATCAACGTAAAAGAAGATCCAGAATCTATTTACGCGAACTTCATCCTATCAACATCAGCATCAATTTAGGCGGTACACATGGCCATACAAAGAGTCACACAGGACCGCTTTTTTTTTAGCGGTGCTGATTTCGAGGGGTTTCATTGCAATATCGGTGACGTTGCAAATATTACCCTTGCTCAGATTTTAGGTCTGCAAGGATGGGCCTCAAGCGATACGGCTCAGATTCAATTTTTAAACACTAGAAACACAGTACCGGATGACGAAACAGCGTTATTTCTGCGTGATGCTGATGAGGGTGAAAACCCGCAAATCACTAAGCCACTTTCACAGAAGCAGATTGATGATGCTTTTAAATTCGGCGGCCAGTTAAAAATGGTTCACCGTGTCGATTCATCATCACAATATGCGTCAACGTTAACTGATGGCAGCGTGGCTTTTACTTGGGGTATTGATGCAGATAAAGACCCTAGAAAGCCTGACGTTTATACATTCCCTACCAATAACGAAACAGTTAGAACCGTTGGCATTTTTGATACGCCGATCACAGTTTTAGAAAACGGCGGTGAAATTGAATTAGAAGTACGTGGACTTCAAACTTCTAGTGATACCGATGTTTTTTTAGGTGGTGGTAGTGGTTCGTCTTATTTAGGTTTTAATAATATAGAGAAGTTTACATTAAAGGTTGCAGGTTCAAACAACGATGACTCTGTTGGCGGCGGTATTGGAACGACTAAGGTAAAAGTCCGTAGAAGTGGCACAGATGTATTTTTTACATTTGATGATGGTACAGAAGAAACAGCAGTACCAAAAGGATCTAACGCCCCGTTTCTAATTGAGACAATCGGCGCTGCTGGTAATGCGTTTATAACTAACCGTGGTTGGGGTTTCTTAAACCTACGAATTAAAGAACATGCAACCGCGCCAGATCGTTACTGGTCACTATCAAATGACGGCTCAGGTACTTGGTTAGAAACAGGCGGATCAAACACAATATCAATAATGAATTATACCGATACGTTATGGCGTAGATGGGGAACAAGGCACCGCATGTTATTGGCGGCTGGTACTGATGCAAACGTTAACGTCCCACAGGCGGGTACGCAATTAGGTTGGGCCTTGTATAACCAATCAGGAAAGGAAGTAGAACACACGGCGACCTTTGATTCTACCTATCACGATTTGACTGTAGTTATAAAAAAATCGCCTGATGGTATTAACTGGGGAGATGCTCAAATGCGAGTTGATGGCGTGAATATTGGCGCACCAATTACAAATTGGTGGCGCACAGACTCATCATCAATAGCAACGCATTTAGGTGCTCAGTCGGGCGCGTCTGGCGCATCATGGCGTTATTCGTACCACAAGATATTTCAGCTTCAAGTGAATGAGGATTTTCGGGAATATGAAATAGGGAAAACCGCTTTCGACCTTAATTCTGTTGGCGGGATTATTGGACTTGATAACGTCAACTTAAATATAACTGCTGACGCTTTCAACGCTAGAGCATGTTCAATAGTTGAAATAAATCTATTAGAAAACACCACGATTATTTTCAATTGTCTTGATGGCCAACTACGACACAAATCAACAGACGCACCGCTTACCACGATAACATTCAATCCAACCAATACAGAACAGCTTAGAAAATTCTATATCACGAAGGATTCAGATGTAGGCGTTACTCCACAACGTTACCTAATTACAGAGCTAAAGGAGGGCTAACCATGACTTTACTCACTTCTCAGCACCGCATAATTAAAGAAAACGCAGATAAAAAAGAGCTATCCGCTTATGGTTCTCAAGACTTAACAGCACAAGGCTTTAGACAGGAAAATATATTTGACCCCTACTCTTACAACTGGGGTTTAGTGCCGTCATACGGAACTTTTGAGGGTTTAGGCGCACCAAGCGTAGCCATAAACCCGTTTGAATTTACTGTTCGTGACTGGACACCAAACTTACAGCAGTACTTTATAGACTCGACAGATCATCTTAATTTTGTTCGTGTTAATGCTGATAATTCTATCTCACTGTCTATACGTGGTGATATAAGAACTTGGGGGCCACACGCAGCCATAAATGGCGAACAAGTAACAATCCGTTTAGAGCGTGGTTTTGAAGGTGATCCCGATGCTGATGTGCGCTTGTTTTTTAGACGAGATGATATGAATAACGGAGATTATTTTGAGCATCCAGATCTAAATAAAACATTCAATGATGGACCATTTCAGGTACATACCGTTTCAACACCACACGGCCTAACTAAGCACTATTTTAATGGTGTTGATAATGAGTTAAATAAATCAACAGGCGGAGATTGGAACTGGCGTGGCGGTAATGATTCGTCTTACATAGAGTGGAAAACTGCCAGAATGATAGTAGATGGTAGCTGGCGGGCGTGGATGGGAAATAGTACAGGTTCAAGCTCAAACTCTGATGATGACACCGCTATTCGTTTTCGTGAAGTTGGAAACGATTTACAAGTTGAGTTGGCATTTCGTAACGGGGCTTATATTGGATCATTCCCACTTTTCGATAAATCATCTATTAATTTTGACAAAGAAATAACATGGCAATTACAGCGTAAAGCAACTGAAACAAACATATTAATAAATGGTGTTGTTATGGCTACAATCGCCGGCGCTATTAGTGGTTTAGATATGCGAATTGATCAAGTTGGTTATGCAAATTCAAGATCCGGAACTATTCGTTATCAAGGTTTTATTTGGGATATTCATAATACCGGTACAACAGCAGGAACAGACCAATATCTTAATATTGATGAGGGGACGGGCAATACTTGTGCTTCAACTGGTGCTTATGCTGGTAACTGGACAATCCAAAATACAGCAGGATGGTTTAGCGTTAGACAGTCATTTACCGGTTCTTTGCTGGAATTATTCCTTGGCCTTAGCCATTGGTCGATGGGTACGATGACAGATTTTACAACCAAAACAGATTTATTTGTCGAAGATTTTTTGAATTCTGGCCGTAATATTCGAGTTCAAAACTTTGATATGAATTCTTATGTTGACCTTGGTGAAGGTTCTGTAATAGAACATATTGACGATGACATTGGCCTTGGTCCTGCTTTCGTCATGGTTGATAATTCCACCACTCAAACACCTACAGTAGCGGCCGATTTTACAGAAGACGATAATAAAGACTTTGCTGACTGGGGCGGACTATGGCGTATTTTATACCGTTCTGAAACCCTTGCCCCCGCCGGCGGTAGTAATGGCTTTACCGCGATTACGTGGGATCGAAGATGGGATGACAGCATTCGCTCTTATCTACAGCTAGACGGTATAAACCAGCTAATTCAAGCACAATCAGCTTTTAACCCTCAAGATGGTACAAACTATTTAGAGTTCGATTTATTGAATTACGTTAGGGACGCAGACACTAAACCAATCTTCGGTTCGACTAACGCAGGATCACAGACATACATAGGAATAACCACACTCGGAAATCTTGAAATGTTTAACACTGGCGGATATGCAGGCGGTGGAGAATGTCTTTTAGGTTTAGTTAGTGGTAACTGGAATATTAAGCTTGAATGGCAACGGGGTACGATTGGCACTGAGCATACCAATATAATAAAAACTGACTTAGACACTGGTATTATCACACGTTATGATAATACGGTTCCTAATCATACAGGCGGTTCATGGGGTTTTAATACTATAGGTTATTCTGCTAATCGTGGTACTTACTTAGATGGTATTGTCGCAAATGCTAAGTTTACTAATGGTTTAGGCACTCACGTTTTTGACTTAGCTATCAATGATTCGACAGGCACTATAATTGAAAATACTGTTGGCGCTGATTTCTTGGCTGTTGGAACTGACAACACGAACTGGGTTTGGTTAGATCCAATCTGGCAGGGTATTGTAATAGAATCAATTACGGCCACAGCACCGGATACCGGTATTGATCTGTTTTTACGCTCTGATGACGGCGATAAAATGGTTAACATTCCCGTTTTCGGTAGCACGTTTAACGATTTAGCAATGGGTTTCGATCCGCGCACAGGTTCTTTTTTGGTTTATATAAACCGCGCTTATTCCCCTGAATTGTCAGGAACTACAGGGTTTAGAACAACAGACCCTAAATACTGTTATGACGCGGCACTCAGAACAACGTGCGGAGAAAATACAACAGTCGGAACAGTGAAGCATATTAATTTATTTCAGTTAATCGGCTTCACTGATAACGGCGTTGTTATTCTTGATGATGATGCCTTTCTGCAAAATAAGATCATTCACTCATACGGAATACGTCCGCTTGTTATTGTTCCACCTGCTAACCGAAATTTGCGCCCTTACTGCATTGTGGAGTATGAGAGCGAGTTGCCCGTTATTTTAATAATACGCCGACCTGACGGTTCAGCTAATGTATTGATAGACCAACAGCCACAAGTGACACACCGCAACACAAACAGGGGTTCTATCGTATCCGGTAACGTTCCCGCCGTTGGTGGTGCTTATGCTGCGTACTTTACGAACTCAGTTAAAACGGGGGTGGTAACTACTTTTAGTTAGGCACAAAAAAAGCCCGCTTAGATAGCGGGCTTAGTTTTATTTAGGTACGGTATTAATTAAAAGATGTATTGAACACCCGCGCCGCCTGATACTTCACTGTATGAACCGGTAGTGATGTTAACCGTCATTGAAGTAGACCAGTTTTCGTTGAAGCTATGAGCAGCACCGATTGCAATAGCGCCACTGTTACCAGCGAAACCAGCACCAACACCTACAGCAGTTTGGCCAGATCGAGTTAGGAACGGACGCGCATTATTGATTGCGTGAGTACCAGCCATAACGCCGTCCATTTTCTCGTCTAGACGGTCTATTTCGTTGTATAGGTTAGCGATATCAGCTTGAGTTTCGAATTTGAATTCGTTGAATGCTTTATCTTGTGCATCATCGCGTGTTTGCTGTTGCTCAACATATTGTTGAGCACGTTCGCCAGTATATTCTTCACGTAGTTCAGCAGCTTTATCTTGAAGACCAGCAACAACACGATCTAGTTGTGTTGGTTCAGGCTTTTCGCCTTCGATAGGTGTTACCGGTGTGATCTGGTCTTCTTTAATCGCTTTTGTTGCACGTTCTTTAATGTCAGCGATACCGTCTGCATCTAGATCATTAAGTGCGATTGATTCGCCGTCACCATATACTAGGTAGCTTTTACCGTCTGCAGATTGTGTAACGTGAGCCGTTAAGCCTAAATCAGTGAACTTCTGGTTAACCATATCAATTTTTTCTGAAACTGGCGTTTCAATTGGGTTAACGCCATTGCTACGGTTGTCGTTAATTGCTTTGCCTAAAGCAGCTTTGAATTTTTCTTCGCTTTCAGAAGTTAGCTTAACAGGTGAGCTACCATCTTGAATAAGTGTATAAGATACTTCACCAGTTACAAGATCAACCATTTTGTTAATTTGTGTAGTGCTTCCAGCTTGCTCAAAAGCTTTATTAAAAGCAGATACTTTCACATCAGTTGAATACGGGATGCGATCAGCATCTTGAGCCATAACAGCAGTAGAAGAAAAAGTAGATGCTACGATAGTAGCTAATAATAGTTTTTTCATTTTGATTTCTCAGTTAAGTTAGAATGATGTTTGGTGTACGTGGCGCATTCTAGACTGGTCTGATCTTGCTGAATATATCGTTTAGAGAAAAATTTCTCTAAACGAAATAAAATGTAAATAAAGTTTGAAATATAAAAAAAGCCCTTGTTATGGCTTGTCTGTATTGCTATCTTCCAATCCGTTGTTATTACCTCCCAATGGCAGTAATGACGTTTGATTGATGTTTAGAGGCGGTGTCTCAGCGCCGCCCCTTTCAATCAACTGCCAAACCAAAATCTAATATCTTCTTCAGCCGGTAGATTTTCCTTCTTTGCAATTGCCTTACTTTGAAAGTCAGTCCACTTTTTAAAACTTAGCAACATTCCATTCTGCCTAGCATTAAACATCATGTGTTTTATCGTTGGATCTTCGCAGCCTTCCAAGCTATCCATTGACGCAAATGAACGACACTCGATAGGGCGAACTTCATATATACTGCACTTAGCTGTATCGAGATCAAGGAACGGACAGTAACCAATATCATCAACCGGTTTACCGATTAACTTCTTACCAGTCACTTGATGTATATAACCCGCCTCAATAGCCGATACTGAAACAGGTATCTTGCAGCAGTGAGCGCAACCAGATTGGCACATTGCGTAAGGGTATACAGTTTCTTCCATTACCTTATCTATAAGGCCATAGATTCTATTGAACGTAGCTTTAGGTGGTTTACCTGCTGCTTTGTTGTTTAGATAGTCAATAACCTTGTGAAATTTAACCTGCAGCTTATCGCTTACAGTGTTGCTAGAAAACTCATCTAGCTTTTCCTGTAACGCATCACCGGTTAGTGCCGGTATGATGTGTTTAGGATCTACTTTATACATCGTTTTTACCTGCATCTATGTGATATTTACATTTATACATGGCGTATAAGTAAATAATAAGTTTAATCAATTGCAGTGATAACCAAATCATTCGACACCTGCATCGCAATCATGAAAGCCGCAAACGATGCAGAATTTATTAACTACGTCAATTTTATTGTAACTAACACGAAAGCACTTTGGGCAACCTATACGGTCCGTTGGCATGTTGTTATAAATGAACTGCAAACGTGGCATTAGATTTTCTGCGTTACTCCAAGCTTCACCAAGTATAAGCATTGCTTCACCTCTAGAGCCGCATTCAATATCTAACTCAGAAGTTTCGCCAGAGTAAGTTACGATAGCCGGTATATATAGGCCATCAAACGTAATAGTTATATTAAACCATTCCATCGGGTACTTATCTTTAGATTTAAGGACCATGATTTCGTTGATCATATCTTCGTGCGTAATTTTTGCGTAGTTCATTATTAACCCTTACACTGATTTCGCATTTTAGCGATTGCTGCTGTTGACCCTTTAAGGCTGTACTTAAATGTAACTTGGCCCTGACCATACCACCAAAATTCAGTAGTCATGCTGCTTGACGATATCATATTATCTATAGCGTTTTGTCTATCTTCAAAATGCAAAAACTTACTGCCTGCACTTTGCGTGTAAACTAATTGCTCAAATTTATCCCCCCATGAAAACCATTCGTTATACTTTAATTCGCCAAACATATCTCGTCTACCATACTGTAAATTTGGCTTCTTTGAGAATCCAATGTAAGCATATTCAAGACCGTTCATACATGAAACAACTAACCAACTTTTCGTGTTTGAATAAGGAAAGCTCATAGGGGTTAATGACTCTACTGCTGGCGATGTTGCGTAATGAGTAGCTACACCAGTCATTTCGCTTTTCTGTGTAAAAGTGGTCCAGCTATCAGCAGCCATTGCCGGTGAGGATGTTAAAGCAACAAGGCCGGTAGCGATTAATAGTTTTTTCATTTTAGTGTCCTTTGATTTTTTAGTTTGTTCTTTGGCAATAGGCTTAACATTGTCTAAAAGACTTAGCGCAATTGTTGTGGCGATGGTTAGCAGTTCAATGATGATAGCTGCAGCGATGGCGATTTGTTCACCAAACTGATCAGCTAGGCTATCAGTGGTTAATGAAGCCCGATCACCGATTAGTAATGCTATATCATTTTCTATGCTAATAGATTGATTGTTTAACTTCTCACGCTTGGTGATGTAGTTTACAGGTAATAGGTCCGCTTGTTCTGTCACACGTTTAGCCTGGTCCGACAGTAGTTCTATACGATGATTAATCGCTAAAAACTCTGCTGACTCCTTTCGATTCTCATCAAAACCGGCATCTACGGCTATAAATGAAGCTGTAAAGCTCATAGCGACCAGAAGCAACCCTATGCAAGTAAGCACTAGACCACGTATGTTTTTGTTTGTCTGGAACGCATACAGCGCGACCATTGGAAGGAAGAACTTGATAAATTCAAATAATACACCGATCTTACCAAGGGTAGGCGATAGACCAGCCATAAACTGATAAGTAAGCGTTGCGCTGTAATAAGCTACAGTTGCACCGGTTAAAAATATTAACACTTTTAAAGCATTAGTATGTTGTGTACTATTCATCTTGTTAATCCAATGGCAATTTGATTGATAGCTAGCCCTTAGAGTCTGTTCACTCTAGGGGCTTTTTTGTACGTGCTATTTAATATAGGGCCATTATACACAATTGACACACGATGTGTATTAAAATATTAACTTTGTGTGTCATTATTTTATAAATTGACACACGATGTGTGTCATTACCACTCGCCACCGTTCATGTGCTTTTCAATTAAAGCCTCTAATCCAATGGCAACAGCCTGCATTAAAACACCATGAGTTGTATTAGCTGCAAGTGGACTCTGTTTAGCGAACCATCTTGCTACTTCATAATCCCATTCTGGGCATCTTATGTTTGTTCTAGTGCCAATTTGAGGAAGATTGCCGTCTTCACTTTTAGGTACGAAAATTCTGGATAAAGTTTTATCCTGCCAAGGGAACTGCTCGACATTATATCCACCCTTAGCATCATCTGACTTGTCCATGAACTCACGTTCAGCATCGACATTCTCACTACCAGATCTTTTATTGTGTTTAGCCATTATTGCTGCAGCACTTAATGTTGGTTTTTTCATTTGAAGATTACCCCATGAAGTCCCGCTACTTCTTCTTTAGCTTGCGGATTATTCATTTCAATTACGCCCTCGCCAGTAATAAGGCAATCACGATAAACTTTGCGATCATACATATTAGGTGCAATTTCAAATGCCCCGAATTCTTCTAGCACCTCTCGCCATTCTCTAACTTCATGTCGATTAGTAACAGAGGTATTACACATATTAAGGAACGCGACAGCTCTAAGCTTTGGGTTAACTTCCCTTGCGTCTTCTATTGATTCAATCATAGACGGGATTGTTTTGAAATCGCTTGTGGATGGTTTGAACGGCATAACGATAACATCAGCTATTAGCATAGCAGATCTCATTTCATCAGAATTACGGCCAGCAACATCAATAACAACATGTTTATATTTTCTTGCTAGGTCATTAATGGTATTTTTTATTTTTCCGTACTTCTGTACGAGCTGAACCCTTTCTAGATTAATTTCATTTTCTTCACGCTCTAAAACCCACTCTGCTGCAGTTTCTTGTCTGTCTGCATCAAGGATAACAACATCACTACTTAGCTTATTTAAAATATAAACTGCTTCATTAACGCTCGATGTTGATTTTCCAACACCACCTTTTCGGTTTCCAAATACTATTATCATGATCTTGATCCCATTATCGTTAGTTTATTAGTTTGAGTTTCACGGTAAACGTGTGTTCGATGTGTGTCATTGTATACTAAATTGATATGTTTGACACCCGATGTGTGTCAAAAGTGATGTTTTTTACTGAAATAAAGATCTTGATCAATTATTCTAGATCGAGTAGGATCGCTGCAAGTAAAAAAAAACCCCAGTTAAATAAATAACTGAGGCTAATATTTTTGAATCTATCAAATATCTTTCTTTGGACGGACTGCTACTTGATAGATTGGTAACGCTTTTATAATCCATAAGAGTGAACAAATGATTACACGGTAAGCACTTCATAAGAGTGAATGATTACAGAACGAATTATAGTAAATTCCCTTCTGAAAATCAAATCTAAATACTCTTATATATAACGTGCTTGCCTCGCCCTCGGACAAGGTTAAAGTGTGCGGCCAAGGGTTAAAGCGTTAGCGGACTGTTTAAAGCGCAAAATCCATAAGAGTGACCATATTATTATCAGACAGAAATGTTTTCTACCGCCGCGCTATATTGGGTTTAACCCTTGGTTGCATAGGTTGATAAGAAGATGGAAGAAGCAACGGAAAACAGGCGGCTTGACGGTCGGTAATGCTTCTAGTTAGAACACGTTAATGATTCTAACCGGTTAATCACTTCCCCTTACTGTAAGTCCATGTGAAATAACGTGGCTATGTTCGTGGGAGAGTATTAACTGTTTTATCGCTAAAGCCGCGAGGCTTTGCTCTTACAATTTTAAAAAGAAACTTAAAATTTCCAGCGCTTAATACATATCGGTATGTGACTGACTGAGAGTGTCGTGATTTGAGTTACTTTTCAAATCTAGGCGACACGGTTTAGGCAGGATGCAAGCGAAGCGCTGCAAGGCTTACTTAAATGGATAATATTAAATGAATGATAACTATGACTTTGTAAAAGTATTCACACTGTTAAAGGAATGCCACGGAAAACTTACAGATTATGAATCAAGATTCTTGAATAGTCTTGTGGCGCAGAAGTTCAAGCAAACATTAAAGCAAACTGACTTGCTTAGCAAAATTCAAAAAAAATATAATATCAAAGATTTAGATCAGTATAGATACGTTACCGGTCAGACCGGTTCTGGTAAAAAATCTAAGTCGCGCAGAAATAGAAAGAAGATTTAAAAAATAACTACTATTCAGCTAACATAATAGATATTGGACTGACTGAGAGTGTCGTGATTAGCGTTCCTTTGCTAATCTAGGCGACACGGTTTAGGTAGTGGGCCAGCGCCAGCGTCTAGTGATAAACTCGACTTGACACTACATAATTTATAGATGTTTATTGTTTTATATCGTGAAATCATAGCCATACGTGAGATAAACGACATTTGATCAGATTGTGTCACACTTCTGATCAGATATTGATCATATTATCTGACCAAGTATCGTTTATTATCTGATCTGTTTTAACATACTATTTGAACACCAAATGCGCCAAGTCGATTATTTCACTTAAAATTTTGCTAACCGGTCACATTTTCTCTATGGTGCTTTCACCTAACACAAACTGAGTAAAAATGATGATGGAAGTAAGAGCAGCAATACCAACTATATTTAGAGAGGCCGTATTACTATCAGGTGATCAGCTAACTAGCATATTTACCAAGTTTGATAGTACACAGCTAGAACACTTCAAAACATCTATAAACTCCGCTCAGAATAAAAACGCTGATATAGAACAAGTCAGAGACATGATGAAAACCCTAGGCATATCAATGGGCGATATATCCACTGAAATCATAGTTGATTCAACCCCGCAGATTGATACTCTATCAGCACACATTGCAAAGACAAAAACAACAAGAGCTACTAGAAGAATATATGCCCCTGCTAAAAGCATGAGTGATAAATTTGAACTTGGAGAAAAGGCCGTTAAAATGGCTGCGAATGGTAAAAAATCTAGAGAGATTCAAGCATTATTAAACCTATCATCTGCAACGTTCCACTATGTAAAAGTATTCTTCAAAGCAGCATCAAAACTAAATAACACTCGCGGCGTTGACCTTAAAAAAATTGAAGTTGGCAAGGGTGTTACGTTTGAAAACGTTATAAAACTTATTGATGCTGTTAACTCTAATTCACTTAGAAAACTTAATTGCAATGATGAGTATAGAGTTGCAGAATTCAGAGCATTCAGAGCTGTTCTAGTTGAGACAGCGGGATTACCGGCCAAGCTAAAGCTTATGACTCACGAAAGCTATAACAAATTCATCACTCAGTAATTGATGGTTTCATGACGCATAGGCACGTTGCTATTGTGATACTTGAAGTAAATAAATTTTTAATCAGATGGTTATTGTGGTATATATAGCTATATATAATATTAAAAATGAGCTTTAAGCATGAACGATAGCAACGTTATCCTATATAGGAACTTTGTGGACGGAACAAAAATATCAAAGAAAGAATCCAAATGGATAAAAGATAACAATTCAGAAGTAATAAATATCAATTCAAAACACAATCATAACTTCGTTGATTCAATATTGGAAATAAAGAGATCGGTTCAGAACGGAAGTATCGGAAACGTTGACGATAGTGGATACTTATATAAGAACGTTACATTGTTAGTTTCTGAAATGAACGAAATTGATAGAAACGATATTCAAAACATACATACACATTTACAAATATTAATAAGCATAGGCGTTAACATTTCAATTGCAGATAGTGATGATGTTTATTCCATTCAGAACGCCGATATGGTCCACAGCTTAGTATTTAGATTTATAGAACTTTGGGGAGAGAAACAGGATTCAATAAAGAAATCTAATTCAGCCGCTAAAGTTTGGAATGTAAAAAGGGAATTAATAGAAAGCGGACAGACCCCAAAACTAAAAAGTCCCGCTTGGTTTACATATGACGAACAGAACAAGAAGTATGTATTAAACGATTTATCAAAATCAGTTAAGTTGTGTTTTGATAAGTACCTCGATAACAAATCAATGTCTGCAACCGCAAGACTATTAAACGACATGAACATTAATACCCTTGGTTCCGCTAAAGCTTGGGGCCAAACATCAGTAAGACAAATATTAATAAACAACGCAACTTATGGTCTACTCGACGTTAGGACATTCCAGCACGATAACTTTTACCCACCGGTAGTATCAAAGGACACTTTTTATCTTGTTCAAGCTGAGATAAAAAAGAGATCGTCGCACAATTCAGACCCTATAAAAGCCAACCTAAAAACATCAAACCTGCTAACTAAAATTGCCAAATGCGGAATTTGCGGAATGAACCTCTATTTGCACGGAAAAAAGCAAGTTTTAGACAGCGGAGAGATCCAAGACTATCGCTACCTTAATTGTTCTAGCCGCAAATACAGCAATGAAAAATGCAAACTGCCAAGCTTTAGATATAAGTTTGTTGAAGCGATAATAATTGTTGTTGCAGGACTGCTTGAGAGTATGCCACACGACAACGAATCAATAGCGCGTGTTGCTTACCTAAAGGCCCGTTTAAAATCATTAGAAAGCGATAAGCAAGCTTTAGAGACTAAGATCGAACAGTTAGCGGATCTAATATCTGATCTTGATATAGATATAATAAAAGAGACATTAAGGGCCAAGAATATTGACCTTGAAACCGTAAAAAATACTATTTACAAAACGCTTGCAGAAATTTCTGTTATTAATAAATCAGGTGGCGTAGAAGGCATTTATAAAAAGATAGGCCAGTTGTCTAAAGATCTATCTAATGACGATAATCGCGCAGAATTTATTATTAATTTATCTAATATATTCGATAAATGCGAATTTAATCATGACGGCTCTATTTTTATAAAATCTATTAATAATGAGATACATATCAATAAAACAAAAGGCGATGTTGTGATCAGAACTAAAAATAAGGTTCTTAATATTAATATCTCTTAAAATAAACACCTTGATCAGATGTGGTTAATGGGGCAGTCTAGTCGGGTACTTATGGATTAGGTGTTCTTTAAAAATATGGATTGTTACTCAGAAAACGACGAGGTTGTTATTGAACACCTCGGCGTGAAAATCAAAATTAAAAGCTTTAAGTTAAAGTAGACACCGCAGAACCAGTAACCTAGTTACTGGTTTTTTTGTCGGTGTCATTCAGTCACCAATATAGCAAGGGGGTTTAATGGCGGTACTATCGCTAATTATAGGCGGCTCTGGCAGTGGCAAGAGCGCGTCATTAAGAAATCAAGATGCTAAAAAATCACTACTGATACAGCCGAATAAAGGCAAATCATTACCGTTCAAATCTACTGAATGGCGAAAGAAGTTCAACGCTAAAGATACTAGCGGATCGCTGTATATAAGCGACAACTACACCACGGTCCATAAAGTAATGGATGCAGCGGTTAAAGCCGGTAAGAAGACAATCATTGTTGACGATTCAAATTACTTCATGCAAAACGAATCGTTGCGACGTGTAGCTGAAACTGGCTATACAAAATTTAGTGAGATCGCCAAAAGCTACATTGAACTTATAAATCATTGTAGCTCATTGCCTGACGATGTAACCGTGTATATCATGACGCACATTCAGGAAGATGATCGAGGAATCATGAAACCTAAAACAGTCGGTAAAATGATTGATAATCAGGTTTGCCTTGAAGGTCTATTTACCATTGTGTTTCGTTGTTACGAGCGTGAAGGTAAACACTACTTTAGCACTAAAACAAACGGCTTTGACTGCGTGAAAACGCCAATGGGTATGTTTGACGATAGTGAAGTTGATAACGATTTAGCAGTGATTGACGCTGCAATACGAGAATACGAAGGCATATGAACAAAGCAACGATACGCGAATATAGAATATGGAAGGCCATGAAATCTAGATGCTACAGCCCTAGCAATGCTGAATCATCATATCAAAAAAATGGTATTACCGTTTGCGATAGATGGGTTAATAATTTCGAAAACTTCATTTCAGATATGGGACTTGCGCCAAGCGATAAGCATTCTATAGATAGGGTTGATAATCTTGGTGATTACGAGCCATCAAATTGCAAATGGTCAACTGCAACTGAGCAGACTAGAAATCGCGGATCGTTCAATATTATTTTTAAGCATGACGGTAAATCAATGACTTTAAAAGAGTGGTCAACCGTCCTAAATATTAAATATATAACACTGCATCAACGTATATTTAGATCTGGCATGACATTTGATGAAGCTATAAAAAAGAAGACTAAAGCACTTATAACCGTTGATGGTAAATCAATGATATTAAATGATTGGGCTAAAATAATAGGCGTTAATCAATCATCAATTTGTAAAGCTGTAACTAGAACAGGCATAACAAAAGAACAATACATTTTAAAAAAACTAAAGGATATTAAACAATGAAATTTAATGCAGAATCAGCACAGAGAGCAGGACAACAGGGTTTTCAAACAGGCAAGCACACTGGCAAGCTAACAGCTAAGAAAATCATCGCCGGTACAGGTACGAAAGGTATTCAGTTTTCATTGTGGCCAACATCAGAACAGTCGATTGATTACCTATCGGTTTACTATGAAAAAGCTAATGGTGATGTAATCAAAGGCGGTTCTAATATCATTCAAGCAATGATGGGCCTGTTAAAGCTTAACGAAATCCAGCTTGACCACTTAGGCCACGAACAACCAGTAAACGAATTTTTAGGCTTGGAAATCGGTCTTGTTCTGCAGAAGGTTTTATACACCAAGCAAGACGGCGGTGATGGTTACAAGTTCGATATTAAGATCCCATTCTCTGCACGTACCGGTGCAACGTTTAAAGAAGCTATCAATAAAGAACCAGCGTTGCACATTGACGAGATTGTTAACGCACTTGAAGATAAAGACGAACGCACACCGACAAGCATGGGCGCAACGTCTAACCAAGGTTGGCAGCAACCAGCACCATCTAATAACTTTGATGAACCTGACTTCTAACATGGTTCAGTTACCAAAATAGCATAAAGCCCCGATATTAGGGGCTTTTAGGGGGCTTATGAAACTAAGACGCTATCAGGAAGAAATGGTAGAGAAATCGTTAGACGCACTAATGAATCATCAAGGCGTTGCATGTATAGCCGCAACCGGTGCAGGTAAGACCGTTGTTTTAACTTATGTTGCCGCACAGTTTGGCCGTGTATTAATACTGCAGCACTTGGACGAACTTAAAGAACAGAACGCGGAAACGTTCGGTTGGGTAAATCCAAACTTAGATTATGGTTTCATTGACCCTGACCACAACGACTTCGATAAACCATATGCTTTCGGAATGATGCAAACAGTTGTTAACCGACTAGATGACATGACGAGTTATGACCTGATAATAATTGATGAGTGCCATCATTTAATCTCAGCGTCTTATCAAAAAATAATAGACCGCGCTCGCGTAATAAATTCAAAATGCAAAGTGTTCGGCGTAACCGCAACCATCGAACGCAGAGATCAACAGTCACTATCTAAATATATTGATGTTGTTGCTCATCAGGTCCAATTAGATGACCTAATCAGGCAAGGCTACCTTGTACCGCCTAAAGCATTTATCGTCACAGTAGATGGCATTGCTGCAGCGGTTGACGCAAAAGACGATGAGCAAGTCGAAGCAATACTAAACACAGATATCACGAACCAACGAATAGTTGATGAATGGTGTGATCGGGCATCAAAACGTTTAACCGTAGCTTTTTGCCAAACCGTTAATCACGCTAAAGACGTAGCGGAAGCATTTAATAAAAACGGTATCGCTGCAACCTATGTTAGCGGTGCTATGAAAACACGCGAACGCAAGCGCAGACTAAAAGCGTTTGACCGTGGCGAGTACAGAATTTTAACCAACGCGACCTTGCTAACAGAAGGTTGGAATTGTCCGCCTGCATCATGCTTGCTGCTGTTACGTGCCTCATCAAGTAAAGGCGCACTGATCCAGATGGCCGGTCGTGTACTCCGCAAGATAGACCCCGATAAATACCCTGATGTAATTAAGCATGACGCTCTGATATTAGATTTTGGTGTCTCGCTATTGCGACACGGCAATCTAAACGCCGGTGACAGGCTGACATTTGATAAAGACGAGTATGACGCAGAAATAGATGCTGCTTTGCAATGTCCTGTATGCGGCGGTGCTATCGAGCCATCAGTTAAGCAATGCCCACAATGCCTACACGTTATAGAAAAAGACGCGAACGGCAAGATCATTGATAACGGCAAGAACGGCCTAACCAACTTCACGATGACCGAAAAAGAAATATTCGCCTTGTGTCGATTTTATTATGAACCGTTTAGGCGCGGCGACATTCTAGTTACTCATGGATGGGATGCTTGGGCGCTTGTATATCGTAAAGGTAACGTGTTCTACACAGTCGGCGCTAAAAAGAAATGTAAGCACCGGTTGTTAGGCTGCACACCGAACAAAGTAGAAGCACTCGCAACGGCTGATGATTTCGTATCACAGTTCGGCCAACCAGATCTAGCAGGTAAGCAGCGCCAATGGTTACGCGAACATGCAACAGAGCCACAGCTACTACGCCTACCAGAACAATATCACTTCACCCGAATGAGTAAGCACCAAGCCAGTTGCTTAATGGTCCTAACCAACGAAAGCCGGTGGAACAAAATAGAGGAAAATATCAATGACCATTATGAAAAAGTCGGGCGATTTAATGCCGAATAAGCAGCATCACAAGACGATAGAAAAGAAGCTTGAACTAAAAAAAATGACCGATCATATTAAAAGAGATATTGGCGCTGACACCCTTGAAACTCACGTTACAAATACCGGCATTAAATTCATTATGACTAAAGGGAACCGTTACAGACGATTCATTTTAGATAACGAATACATCAGCAAATATAAGTTGTTCTGCTTAGTCGGTAAAATTAAAGATGCGTTGGTGATTTCATGATCGTACACAACACCCTGAAACAGGGTACACCTGAATGGTTGCAAGTTCGCCTTGGTAAAGTTACCGGCTCTATGATTCATAATCTTATGTCTAATGGTCGAGGTGGTAAGCCATCGTTAATGACTAAAAACTATATGCTTCAATTAATTGCTGACACGTTAACCGGAAAGCCACCGGAGCAGTTTAAATCTAAAGAAATGCAATGGGGCAACGATTGGGAAGACACAGCGCGTGAGCGATACGAGTACGAATCAGCCAATAATGTGACGCAAATCGGGTTTTTTGAGTTATCCGATTATGTCGGGTATAGTCCCGATGGGGTAATTTCAGATGATGGGTTATTAGAGATTAAATGCCCTAAATCAACTACTCAGCTAAAGCGGTTCTTCGACTTAGTTATTAAACATGAAACTATTCATGATGAGTATAAGCCGCAAATTCAATTTGGTTTATTAGTCACAGGCCGCAAGTGGTGCGACTTCGTATCGTATGACCCACGACTACCAACGGGTAGCGATTATCTGATTGAACGTGTTGAGCGTGACGAAGAATACATACAGGACATGAAGCAGAGAATAGACGTTTTTATATTTGAAATGGCACAGGCAATAAGCGTAATTCAGCCACCAAAATAAAACACAAAAAAGCCCGTCCAACGGCTAGACGGGCTATACATTAATTTACTTACAGGTTTTTACGCGTGGATATACTAGCAAACAATTATATAATTGCAAAGAAGCTTGATAAGCTGAGTATGTCTAATGTTACGTTACGCGCAAGCGATGCAACTAATGACCGTAGGACCGACCTTTCAGGTAATTACATAGCAAGGGAGATTTACACCCTAGGGTATGGCAAGTGCGGGGAAGAATGGATTTTCACTGATGGCAAGCGAACAATGCTTGATGCTGAATACAAAAAGCATCAGGACACATCACCCAGATTTACACCTATTGGGTGTCATTTTCAGCAGGCAGGGCTATACAATGAATTTATTATTACAGGTGGTTTTGCAGATGGTGTCACTGTATGGAATGCTATTGGCTGTCCTGATGATATATGTGTTCTTGCAATTGTAGGCGAGAAAAACGCACCAAACCTCGTTAAACAACTCAAGCAAATCAGACCTAATTGCTCTGTCATTGTAGCCCTAGATAATGACTCAAAATCACGAACCGGACAGCGTGTCTGCATGGAATCTGCAACCCGTTGGGTTACACCTGCACATCCTGGTGATTGGAGTGATATCTACATCAGCGATGGCCTTCAAGCTGTTGAAATAGAACTGAATAATATTAGACACCCATTACCAGATTTCAATATGTGGCAAATAAAGCCACTAGAAAGCGATGATGGCCGCAATAAAAAGAAGATGATTGAGCTATTTTCTTCACTGTCACCGGACAGCCCCGAAGCCATAGCAAGAGTGGCCATTACACTGCTAGCAAGATGCCAATCAGACATATTCACAGTACATGGCGGAGAGCGCCCGTTCTTCAATTGGCTGATATGTCTTAACCCGTTTATGTCCGTTGAAACTTCTGAATCATTAAAGCGCCGCATCGAAATAGTTAGTCGTGAGATCGCAAGATGTGCAAAAGAACAAATCAGCATAAACAAAGAAGCATTAAGCAGGCATAACCATAACAAATATAAAAACATATCAGGTGCTGTTAACTCTGCCCTTAATCATTTCGGTGTAACAGTTGTAAAAGCGCCCCATGCAGGGGGTAAAACATCAGTTCTTGGTATCCCATTTTTTTTAGCAGCAAAGGATCGCGGCGAATATATAACGGTGCTTGCTCATCTTCGAACGCTGGTTGCTGACTTGGTTAATAAGTTCAAGACAAACCATTACGACGATGTAAAAGAAGAATCTCTAATACTTGGTTTACAACTTACAGAACACACCAACCGGTACACAGAAATAGCAACATGCTTACCATCCATCGTTAAGGCCATTGAAAAGCTGGTTGATAGAACACAGGTGCTAATCATCGATGAGGTTAGCCAAGTTGTACGAATGGTTACAGCCAAGCTAGGCGGAATGAATAACATCGCCGTCTATGAAAAGCTGAAACAAATAATAAGCAGGGCCGCATCCGTTCTTGTTCTGGACGCTGACTTAGACACAGCGACTTTAGAATTTCTAGAGCAGTGCAGACCTAACGAACGGTTTAATATAATTTCGGTCCCGAATCCAACAGCATTAGAGTCCGGCCTAACATGTGATTGGTTCTACGGTGACGGGTATCGTGATTATGTTACCAACAGCATTAAAACATCACTCGAAAATAATCAGCGTTCAATCATTGCTTGCGATTGGTGCGGCAACTCTGAAAAACTTCACAGCCTCTTATCTAAAGAATACCCAGACAAACGATTTCTACTTGTTACGAGCAAGACAACAGATAAGCCATACAAGCCAGCATCCAAGTTTATGGCCAACGCCAATGTAGACGCAGCTAATTACGATTGCATCATTCACAGTCCAAGTATTCGAAGTGGGCTAAGTATTACAGACGTTCATTTCGATGTTGGCTTTGCATTGTTCGGCGGCGGTTCGATTATTCCACAAGATTGTATTCAAATGTTAAGGCGGGCAAGGATGGTTAAGCACTGGATCATAGGTGTTGCAGAAACTTACAGCGCATTACTCGATGATGAGTGGTTGCTCAACGAACAGCAGAAAATATTAGGCGATGAATCTAAATCACATTACGGCGTGATGGCTAGCGCCCATGACTTCGATCGAATCAAAAATAGAATTGAGTCTAAAGAATCACGCGCAAAAAATAACTTCTCTGCATACCTCTATGTGATGTTGGGTGTATACGGAATCAAGGTAAATATGATTGATGTTGCCAAGGTTGACCAAGACGAATGCTTTGAGCAATTCAGCAAAGCATATAACGAAGAATTCAAAGCGGCCATTCTTGCTGCAGACTTACCAACAGATGACGAGTACGACAGGTTAACAGATTTAGGCAATCCAACACTGGCTGATGATGCAGCGATAGCATGTTATGTGATTTGTAAATCGTGCGGCATTGAATCAGTTTGTGAAGACTGGTTGTCATTTTATAAAGATCGCGGAGTTGTGAAGGCTAAACGAATGATGTGGGCTAAGTATCTACCCGAACTATCAGAAGACGATAGCGAAGCATCAAGCCTTCACAGTTTTAACAAAGTACGTGGTGCAGAAGTTCGTAAGCTTATGAACTCGATCGGCTACAACTATCAGGACGATTACGAGCTGACCGAACCAAACGCCGCAAAGCTTATCTATCACATGTGGCAACGTAAAGACCGGCTTATATTTCTTGGCCTGTTATCACCTCAGTATTCAACCAAGCGATACGCGGCAAAGTCAGTTGAGAAAGCACCACCTAAAAAGCCTATCAAGTTTGCCAAAGAAACATTGATCCGGTTTGGTGTTATGACCAACAGGAAAAGACGCAGGGAAGGAGGCGGAGAAGCCAAGGGATATCTGAAGGTAAATAACGAAAAACAAAGCATGATTGATCACGTTGTTCAGCATCAATTCAGTTACCACAAAAGATAACCAAACGTGTCATATCCCATGTACATACTTATACGGAATATGCACCGTATGACACGGCGGAGGACATAATATGTCAGGACTAGAAACACGAATTCAGGCGGACATTGTTAACTTTTTAATCAGGGATGATCGCATTGGTTGGGTACACAGATGTAACACAGGAAAAGCATTAGTTAATGGCCGAATGGTTGAGTTTGGTTTAGGTCGTGGCACTGCAGATATTATTGGGATGACCTGCAACGGTAAATTTTTAGCAATCGAGGTTAAGACACCAAAGGGTAGAATAAGCGATCATCAGCGAATGTGGTTAAAACGTGTTGCGATGCACGGCGGATTGGCGGCGGTAGTTCGTAGCGTTGACGATGTTAAAACTGCGTTAAATGCAGGTTGCGGGGCAGTTTATGGGCTTTGAGGACCAATTAGACCTGTTCGCGTTTTGGTTGCGCAATGGCAAATGTATATCAGCGCGTGAAGCCAGCGGATTAAATCAGGGCTTATCTATTCAGTCAGGCGAGAATAAAGGCGAACGAAAAAAGGGAACATGTGGATTATTTTTATCAGACCATATTGAATATATAAATAGAATATACGAAAACGATATAACCATAAAGCAGCGCCAAGTTTTCGATATTGAGTACGGAACTAAAGATATTGATGGCATATTCCACAACCAAATAGAACGCGCTGATGAGCTTGGTTTGTCCTTAGCAGCGTACAGAGATCGACTGTTTAGATGCAGAACGGTATTTAGTAATCAGTTATCAAAATAATAATTGACTATAAGGCCCAATGTAATTAAGATAAATCCATATTGTCGGTGTAGCTCAGTTGGTAGAGCGAACAGGCTAAAAACCTGTTAGGTCATTTGTTCGAGTCAAATCACCGGCTCAATATTTTTATAGTGTCATTGTTTTTTATGTGAATGTTTCCGATTCTGTATTTATGACGTGCAGTGACACTTTAAAAGTAACGAATTATGGCGGGGTACAGGGGTTTTTGATCATTCCTCTGGGCAACTATCCCGCCACCTATAATGGGACAGTCTCAAGGTGTTATTTGATCGTTTCTTGCCTTGTTAGTTTATCTGCGTGAAGCTGTCCCGCCAAATTTAGAAGACGGGTTTATATAGGGCTATGGTGTCTCAAGTATTATTCTCTATGTCCTGTCTTCTATCTTAAATAATGCACCGACTGGTTTGTTAGCCTTTTTTTAAAATGGGGGCTGAACAGCACGATTACAGTTGGTGCGCCAAATTATGCATTCCCCAAAATCCACCAAGATTGTCGTATTAAAACGCGAGGGGAGTGCGCCAAGTTTGGGCCTCTGGATAAACGGTTAAATCGCACGACTCATAATCGTTGAGACTCCTAGTTCAATTCTAGGGAGGCCCATCAAAATATTTAGCAGACGATGACATGGACGGATAGATTCATTCAGTAAATGATTTATTAGTTGTTGTCTGCTAGGTATCCCGAAGTTTGTTTATCAGGTGCTAATAGCGTTCAGCTTATTGGCGCTTTTTATTATATTTTTTAGGTCGAGCTATTAGTACCTGCTAAACGAATTAAGGTTGTCACATGGAAAAGAAGTGCAGCAGTTGTAATCTGGTTAAGAACGTAACAGAATTTTATAAACGCACTACTAGACCAGACGGATTGCAAAGCAATTGCAAGGAATGCTCAAAGGTTTCAGCTAAGGCCAACAGGATTAAAAACCCTCAAGATCATACTAAACGTAATGCTTACCATAAAGAGTATCAACGTAAGCTCAGAGCCAAACAAGCTAAACCACCACGCAAAAACGTTATCAACGATGACTCATGTAAGTATTACATTAAGCTTAAAAATGATGAGGTTAAGTTGCTAAATCACAGTGAGCTATACCGCAAGGTTTTAATGATGATGCCATGTTAGAGCAGAAACCATGTAATACATGTCACGAATTCAAAGACTATTCAGAATTCAGCAGAGCAACTAAAAACATAGACGGCCTACAGAATAAGTGTAAGCCGTGTTGCGCTGCGTATCATCAGTCACGTTACGGTGCCGGTGGTACTCTAGGTAGAAGTAAATATAATCCCGAAGTCGCAAGGCGGTCACGGATTAAAAACGCAGTTAAAATAGCGGCGTATCAGTTACAATATAAAGCCAAGCAGCGAGCAGTTAAATTAGCGGCAACGCCTGCAAAGGTTGATAATTCGCCGGAGTCTAAGCACAGCAGGCTATACCGCTCTGTTCTGCTTAACATGTCGGCTTAAACCAAGGAAACGATCAAATGACAGTAAATGCAATCCACATTAAAAATAAAAGCGGACTAGAGGCAACATTTAGCCTTATTGGTGATTTAATAATGCTTCACTCACACGATGTAAGCGCGCAATGGTCGCCTGAGTTCGTTGGTGTTGAAGTGTGCAATAATGTAAATAGCGTTAAAGTTGCTTTTCATAATATAACCAAAATTACAGACGTAAGCCCGCAGCATCATCAAAGCTTTTACTTTAAAGTTGATGAATACGAAAAGATTTTAGCTTGGTTTAAATCTCTTGGTTTCCCTTGCCCACAGTATGAACGCATTCATGCGCAGTCGGGCGAATCATGATTAACCCCGAATTCGTTGAGTTCTTAGAATCGAACCACTATTACCACATCGTACACCATGAAGAATCGGATACTTATAGCTGTTTAACTAGCTTAATGTTCACAACGGCCATACTGCATGATTTAGATGGTGCTGGTTATGGTTCTCGCTTCTGTTTCGAGTCAGAAGACCGCGCATTGTTTGAGTTGGGCAAATGGTTAGGTAATGGCTTTGCAGACGATAAAGAGCCTACAGGGTGGATCGCTAGACGATGATGACAGCTACAACTAGCGCCGGTGATACTGGGATAGGAAAAACATTTGGCTTTAATAGCATTATAGTTGAATTATACATGGGCGTAATTATGAAGCACGTTGAAGAAATAGAACGTTTAAAGCTTAAAAATGAAATGCTCACGGTTCGCAATGAAATGCTTTATAACTCTAACGCTGCTTTGATTAAAGGCAATGAAAAGCTAATGGACCTGATAAGCGTCAACGCACGAACGCTGTTAATATGCGGCTTTTTGTTTAGTGCGGCCAATGTGCTGATGTTTACGGCGTATTATTACAAATGAATAAAGACGAATTGATGCAAGAGATTATGGATCATAACAAAAGGCTTATAGAGTTTAATGCTGAGTTAATGAAGACGAATAAATCAGACAGAAAGCTTTATATTTCTTGTGTGTTAATCCTTACCATTGTTTACGGTATATCACGCTCAATGCTTTAAAACAAAACATGCTCATACATGAAGGCTATCCCTAATCGGATAGCCTTTTTTTATGCGTGGAGATAAATAAATGAACTTTAAATTAACAACCAAAACGTTAGCCGGTATCGGTACGTTTGGCCACTTGTACTATAAAGGTAACTGCATTGCGGTTAGCGTTGAATGTGATTGGGTGAATAATGAGAAAAATATTAGCTGCATTCCTGCTGGTATATATGATTTATGTTGGCACAGCTCTACTAAGTTTGGATTGGTGTTGGCCCTACACAATCCTAACCTAGGTGTAACCGTTACCGGTCCATCACATCGAACTCATTGCTATATACACTCAGCAAATTACGCAAGCCAATTACGAGGTTGTATCGCGCTGGGCAAAACGTGGAACAGTCAGACTTGGGGTGTTGCTGATAGTAAAGATGCAGTGGACAGCATCAATGCACTGGTTAAGAAATACAAAGTAACGCAACTAGAAATAGTTCGACTCTAACAATGCGTAAGTCTTGTGATGCCTCTTTACAATGCGTCTTAAAACACAAGCTGCACCATATTTGCGGATAGGTTCTCGCTGGACTGATAAGTGTTTCATGGCGCTGCCTGATTGATTCACTTCCGCACCTTACAAGGACTTAATTATGAAACCGATCATCTTAATGTTACTGAAAACTGTTGGCTCTGACATTCTATTGATGCTGCTTGATAGCATAGTGGACATGATTAAGGACCGTAGAGACACGTCCATGATTAAGGACGCTGACACTATTAAAGACATAGTGAAACATAACTACAAACTGACCAACAAGCTATAGGCCATAACCATGACAGACAGTAAGTTTAACAACATAGTACTAACACTGTTTATATCATTGCTGTTGGCCATGTCTGCATGGATTGCCAATACAGTCAGTAACAATCAGTTGATGCTAATCAAGCAACAGGTAGTTATCGTTCAGGTACAGAAAGACCTTATGCTATTTAGAAGCCAGCTATCAACTATCCGTACTGAATATGTGTATGAATTCGATAAGCGTCTAACTCGATTAGAAGATGCGGCCAAAAAATAGGGGCGGCCTTTTCTGGGAGGATATCAAATATGAATAAGATATGTGCTGTTGCTGGTTGTAAGTCTGTTACAACTAAGCGTCATTGTTCTAAACATGCAGTTATAGCAGAGAAGGCAAACAAGCAGCGAGCCAAGGCAAGAGCGGTTAGCAGCAACAAGCGTTACGACCCTAAATTTAAGGCGTTCTATTCATCACCAGAATGGAAGCGGCTACGAGATATCAAGATAAGAGCTAACCCACTATGCCAAGACTGCTTAGTTAATAAGATAATTAAGCCAGCAATGGACGTGGATCATGTGGAAGAACTCAAGAGTAATTGGTCATTGCGACTGCAATATTCTAACTTGCGTTGTCTTTGCCGGTCTTGTCATATGGTTAAAACTAGGCTTGAGAAATTAGGCAGACAGAAATAAAAAAAAGTTATAAGTCGAATGAACTCATATATGCTGAAATATTTACTTTAAAATCGGCCGTTTTCTCGAAAAGTCTCTGTGGAAGTCGAAATACCGCTTAGTAGGTAGTAACCCTAAATGGGTAGTTGACATAATATGTCATGGTGTTTTGTCGGTCCGAATCGGTGCGCTTGATGCTGCATTGGAAGGGGTGAAAAAAACTACCCTATATAGAAACGACTCTCTAAGGCGCTGACAGTACCAAATAACTAATTTGCAGATAAGGACATAAAGTGTTTGCAAACGTAATGTGTTTGCTTTAGTCTTCACTCCATCGAAACGCGGCAACCATGCAGCGTTGATAATGAGAGTAATAAATTATGTCTAACTACACACCTCGTACATTCAAATCATCAATCGAATCATGCCTTGATTTAGGCGGCATGGAAGTACACACGGATATGTTCAGCGATGAAGTACGTGACATGGTTCAAGAGCGCATCGACATTCATCAAGACAGTATCGCAGATGTTACCTACTACCATGAAGCATTCGAAGTTGTTGCGGGTTCTGATTGGAACGACTATGAGTCAGAAGATAATGATTTCTCAAATTGTGATAGTTCAATGCAGGCGCTAATGCAAGAAGCAAACGGAATTGTTAATACTGCGTGGTATTCAATATCGGGTGAAGTAGCAGAGGAGATCACAGCCGAGATCATGCACTTTATCGAAGCGGCACAGGGCGAAGACTACAACGGCAAAATCAGCCTAGCGGCTTGTACTACTCATGGTTGGACGCCTCACGCTAAAGAAGATCTAGAGGGTGTATGCTTCTATTATAACCTTGAAGGCGAAAAGGGTTTATCAGCTTTGGAATATCAAGTAGCATCTGGGGTATACGCTTCAATATGCTGGAATAAATAAATGAACCAATCAGAAATAATTAGTATCATCTTAATTTGCGCTGTACCTAAGCACCTTAGACTGTCTGTCTATAAGGTAGCGATAGAAGGGGAAACAGCCTACAACGCAGCCAAGGAAACGCTAGGCGATGTAAACGCCCAAGTTCAGATTAGGCGCTACGTTACCAAGGTGAATAAACTTTTAATTGAGATAGAGCAATTAAATAAATCATAATGCTTGCAATCAATATCTGTTCGTAGTATCTTACGGACATGCCAAGAAAGCAGGCATAAAAAAAAACCTCGAATGCGTCAACATTCGAGGCTTAGTAATCAATATTTAATACCACAACCGCTACAGAGGTAATATGAAATACTTGACTAGAATACAGCAATTAGAATGGGCTTGCAATCTTATCAACAGCAAGCACGTAACACAGTTACAGCGCCGCATGTTAGAGCGCATGATTGACCGCTTACAAGCTAAGGCGGCTATCTAATGGCTAAATTTACGAAACCCGTTGATCTGTGGGCTGACAATAACGAGGAGCGCATTAAATCGGGCGCTCTAGTGTTACAGCGTGGGCAATACGTGTATTGTGGTGATAAGCAATTATCTCGATATGTCGGCCACAGCATACACACTATTAACGTAGTACACGGTCACAATACCAAGGTGATGACAGCGCGATTTAGAGAGCGTGTTAAATTCGTTAAACTTTCGGAGAGCAGAGCACTATGATCACAATAACGGCCATCAATCCAAAGTACCAAGCTTTGATAAATCGCTTCATAAAGTGGGATAAACGCTATAGTGATATAGTGGACGCAACGCAAGACAGCATGAGCGCACCACAGGCCAACGCATACGAGAAAGCCGCCTGTATATTTGTTGATTTGCCTAAGCGCGAACAGAAGAACATACAGCGCCAAATAACAGGATATTAGATGGCCAACAAAGAAGCAGAGCGCATAGCGCACATAGACAAGCTTGAAGCAGAGACAAATAAAATGATCACTGAGAAGTGGTTGAACATATCAAAAATATTTGCTTTACTTTATGCAGGTATCAAAATTTTTAGTATAGAGGGTATCAACACATGGTCGAATTTATTAAACACCATAGGTACGATGTTATCTGCATCGTGACAATTATTTCAGCCGTAGCTCTAGCGAACATCTAGCAGACCGCAGCCATACATAAGGCCACTCTAACGAGTGGCTTTTTTTATGCCTGTAATAAAGTAAGCGCCATCAGAGCGACTGTACCGAATAACCCTACCCATTACACCAATTAGCAGTATTATTGCCTCACAGAGCCATACAGGAGCATATACCCATATGAACACCACCACAGCAGACACGCCCACAACACCCCCTATACAGGTCATTAACCTAGACCACTATGACGGCTGCACGACCATGATCAACGGCGTGTTGTATAGCCTTAGCCTAGAGGGTGAAGTGTTGGCAGTGCGCGACCTAGTGAGCCGCATTCCTGTTATATGCGCCACCTTAGAGCGTGACGTTATACACGCCGTATACACCCGACTGTGTGAACAGCTCGCATAGAGAAACTTTTTTATTTGTACGCTTTCTGAACAGTCAATAAAGGCAGGTCTATCTGCACCCCCTCATATAGACCCCCTCTATATAGACCCCTTGCACCACACAGCACCCCCTATATATCACCCCTATATGATGGCTATGCCTGCCTACTATGGCCTATGCCAGGTTATATGAGTGATGCCCTGTGTGTACCCCTATGTGAGTAATGCAATATCATATGATATTTAATATATCTAACTGTGAATACCTCTCATGAGGTATCACCCATTATGAGTAGAGTGAACAGTAATATCAATGAAATCAAGCACTTAGGCGGGGGAGGGTGGGAGGCGGACTGCACCCCTATAAGATTGCACCATTTGGCTGTCCCCGCGTAATTTGAAAATTTACCCTTTTCCCCCAGACGCAACAAATCAAGGAATAAATATGTATACAGAAATGACAGAGCGTCAAAAAGAGTTCTTTGATGCAGTAAAAAACCACTTGAATGACGATAACGCAATTGATGACACGCTGGCCGCAAACATGGCGATCCTAATGGACACGGTAGAAAAGGCAAACCACCACGTAAATGAACATGGACAAGTTCTAGCTCAAACAGGCGACAAAGGACAAACCAGATACGTGCCTAATCCGTCAGTAGTTCAGCGTGATGCCGCCATTAAAAATATAAACGTTCACGTTCGCACATTAAAAATTGAGACTCAGGTTTTGGAAGAAGAAAGCGAACTAGCTAAATTCCTTAAAAGATAACTACAAGGGGGATTAATGGCCATTAAAAAACTAAGCCATAAGAAACTAACCAAATACATTGATTCCTTAGATATCCCAGATTTCAACCTGCTGGACCAACACCCTAAGCAAGTACACCGGTACGCTGCAGATATTGTTAGTGGAAAGATATTGTCGTGCAAGTGGATCAAGTTAGCTGCAGAGCGACATTTTAACGACATGTACCGGTCAGAGCATGATGACTCATTTCCTTTCGTTTTTAGCGAGTTCAAAGCAAAAAATATAATAGACTTCTATAAGTTCATAAAACACACCAAGGGCGTACTGGCCAGAACACCGATTCAACTCTTACCTTGGCAACAATTCCTGCTTGGCTCGATTATCGGCTGGGTTAAAAAAGAGAATGGCCTAAGACGATTTAAACAAGCAAATATTTGGGTGGCCCGAAAAAATGGGAAATCCACAATCGCCTCTGGCTTGGCCCTTTTTCTGCTAGTTGCAGATAATGAGACGGGCGCAGAAATCTATAGTGTCGCCACGAAAATAGACCAAGCTCGCATTGTCTGGGACGATGCCGTTCGTATGCTTGGAATGTCAAAACTTAAAGACATGCTGAAAATTCGTAAGGGCAGAAACGAAATTCTGTGTGATGAAACTTTTTCTAAGTTCACTCCACTTTCAAGCGATTCTAACTCACTTGATGGTTTGAACATTCATTGCTTCATAGCTGATGAAATTCACGCTTGGAAAGACAGAAATTTGTATGGCGTACTTGAAACGGCCACTGGTTCTCGTACCCAACCAATCGCCTTCACAATTTCTACAGCCGGATGGATACTCGATGGCGTTGGAAAAGATATTTTTGATGATGGGCTAAGTATTCTTCAAGACTACGGTTGTGAAGAAGAAGTTTTCACGATGAACTATACCATTGATTCTAAAGATAAATGGAACGATCCTACTGTATGGGGCAAATCAAATCCATGTCTCGGACACTCAGTCCAAGAAGATGACATTTTAAGGCTATGCCGAAAGGCGGAACGCCTAAACAGTGAAAGACCCAATTTCCTGACTAAGCGGCTTAACATATTTGTTAATAACGCAGAGGCATATTTCGACCAAAACAAGATTTATGCTTGCGCTGACCCAACGGCCAAGATAGAAAACTTCAAAGGCCAAGAATGCTATATAGGCATAGATTTTGCGGAATATGTGGATTTAGCATCAGTTTGTTACCTTTTCCCCAATAAAAACGGCACTTTTAACGTGTTTTACGATAATTTCCTTCCGCATTCTGCATTAGACAAAGTGTCAGAGCAGATGAGGCAGCGATATTACGCATTAGACGATGAAGGTTGGCTAAATATCTTGAGTGGTGACGTGATGGACCACGCCACGCTTGAAGGTGTACTACGTGAAGCAAAAGAAAATTACGATTTAAAAAGTATTGCTTACGATCCCTACCATCTAACCCAAATCGCCAACCAGTTAGAGAAAGAACGTTACCCGATGGTTTCAGTTACTCAAACAATAGCGAACTTATCAGAAGCCGCCAAGCTCATGTCTAAGTACATCGAGAGTAAACAGCTTATTTACAACGGCGATAAGACCTTTGAATGGTGTTGTTCTAACACGATGGCAAAAGTCGATGATAAGGCCAACGTTAAGTTGTTTCGTGAAAATCCAAGGGTACACAAAATCGACGCTGTTATCGCTACTGTCATTGCGATCTCAATGGCTGAGATACAAGAAAAACCGGTCCAGACGATATACAAGGACCGTGGTTTCAGAATGCTTTTCTAAATAACAATAAGGAACATCTATGATATTGGATCATAAAGGTGAGCCAATTCAATCCAAAGCACAGGTCAAGAATTCACCTTACATTGATGCTGTTCTTGGTGGGCGATTAGGTAATAACAAACATGCCGGTGTAGACGTAAATTATACATCAAGCATGAGACAGGTAGACGTATACACATGCAATCGAATCCTAAGCGAAACGATTGCAAGTTTACCGGTTTATGTATATTCGATTGATGGTGAGCTTAAAACAAAAGTAAGTCGTGGCCATAGATTCCACAAACTATTTACAGAGCGACCTTGCGAACAGTCAACCATGCAAGAGTTCGTAGAAACAACCATTTCAAACCTTTCTCTATTCGGTAATGCCTACGCATACAAAGTAATGGTTGGGGGTACGATTTCTCAGCTTGTACCGTTCAGATACCCGAATAACGTCAATGTTGATATGAACGCAGAAGGGCGCGTTTATTACACATATACACGGAATGATCGTACAGGTGGAGATCAAGTATTCCCCCAAGAAGAAGTTATGCACATCAAGCTATTTTCGCCTGATGGTATCAAAGGCTTTTCACCAATCCAGCAAGCCGGTGAAGCAATCGGCCTTGGCATAGCGAATCAGCGATATTCAGCTAAGACCTATGAAAATTCAGCAATGATGAGCGGTATTGTCAGTTTGGGTAATGATTCAGGCGACACGCTAGACGATGAGCAATACGCACGTTTACAGGACTCATACAAAGATTTCCAAGGTGTAAACCAAGCAGGCAAAATCCTGATTATGGAAGGCGGCGCTAAATATCAGTCTATGTCTATGAGCCATCAAGACGCTCAAGTTATGGAACTGGCTAATTTCAGTCGTGAACAGATAGCGTCAATCTTCCGTGTACCGGTCCACATGTTAAATGATACCTCTGCACAAACGTATTCCAACGTTGAAAACAACAATCTGCAGTTCTTACGTCACGCATTGCTACCCCTTATAAGAAAGATAGAAACAGCACTAACAGAAATGTTACCTGATAACTACGTGGTTGAATTCGACACTAACGAATATCTACGTGGTGATTCATTAAGCCTAGTTCAAGTTATGGATGGCTTGGCAAAACTCGGTGCTATTTCAGTTAACGAAATAAGACAGAAGTTTGGAATGAACCCAGAAGAAGGGGCCGATGTGTTCCAAGTTGCAACCAATAATGCCGAATTCGGTACATGGGAAGAAGCGGCGGAAATAAGGCAAGAACTACGCGACCAGACAAACATGGCAGCGGAGACAACGCAAATGGCTGCAGATCAACAGATGGTCATGAATGAAGCCGAAATGAACGCCCCAAAACCGAAAGGACCAGCAAATGACAATTAAGAACAAAGAGCTAAATTTCGATATTAAACAGGTATCAGACGAGGGCCACATTGAAGGCTACTTGAATACGTTTAACTTCATTGACCACGTACTAGATAACACGCAACCAGCCGCATTTAAAAACTCACTTAAAGAAATTCAAGAGTCAGGCCGCAAGTTACCGATGCTGTACCAACACGACCAGAAGCAGGTTCTTGGCGTATGGGAAGAAATCTACGAAGACGATCACGGCTTGTACGGCAAAGGCAAAATCAACACTGAAACAACGCTTGGTAAAGAAGTACTCGCATTAGTTAAGCAGGGCGCAATTACCGGTATCTCTATCGGTTACTCAGTGATTAAAGAGAAATGGGACTCATTGAGTAAGTGCAACTTACTTCAAGAGCTAAAGCTACGCGAAACATCGCTAGTAACCATGCCATGCAATGACCAGTCTCGAATCGAAGTGGTTAAAACATTACTGGACCATGACGAGCTACCAAGCCGTAGAGACATTGAAAAACTGTTTAAAGATTCAGGCATGACAAACAAGCAAGCCAAAACGGTTGCAGCCAAGTACATGCAAGAACCGGAAGTAATCGAAACAGAAATTAACCTCGGTGAAATCGTTGAAGCGCATTACGAAAAATTAACCGGCTTGATGGAAACAAAGGCTGCAGAACAGCAAGTAATTGCAGATGAAGCAGCAAAGGCAAGCCAGAAAGAAATTCAAGATATCAGGGCTAAGTACTCTCGATACCTTAAATAAATACCTTGTATACGCGATGTGTATAAGCCCCTCGATTAACCGCGATGGTTAGTCAACGTAATACCCCCCTCGAAAAAACTCAATTCAAATATATAAGGAAAATTCCACATGGAATACAAAGAAATTCTTGAAGGTATGGACACGACCATCAAATCATTAGAAACAAAAATCGGCCACGTTGAAACTGAACTTGCAACAGAAAAAGCTCGCGCTTTAAACGCACAGCCTAAAGTTGAAATGACTAAAGAAAAGAAAGAAAAGATGATGGACGATGCTTTGCGTTCATGGTTTGAAGATGGCACAAAGGACTTCGAACGATTCTCAGCTAACCAGCAGAAAATCTTGCACGTAGGTAACGGCGACCCTGCCAACGGCCCTGAAAATGGTTATCAGTTAATTGATGAAGAAATGGGCCGCATGGTAATCGAGCAAATGCGAGAACCTACTTCTATTACAGGTATGGTTGGTTCGTTATCTGTTGGCTCAACGCGATACCGTCAACCTGTTCTACAAAGCTACCCAACAGTAGCAGCCGGTGCTGAAAACGTTGTTGGTGCAGATTCACCAAGTAAAACAGGCACACAAGAATACAAAGAAGTAGTTGGTGAGTTTATTAAAGTTTACTCAAGCCCACAATATTCGAATGAAGCTGCTTTGGACCCGCATATAAACATCGTTTCTGATTTACGCCGTTTGCTTGCAGATGAAGAAATGCGCTACGTTGCTCAACAAATTCTATTCGGTGACGGTACAACTGCAGGTGATATGCGCGGCATCCTAAACAGCCGTATTGATTTATCTAATACGTTCGCAGAAGCACTCAAAGAAGATGGCTTAACAGACGGCGGAGCAGCAGATCGCTTACCAGATATTTACCAAGTAATTCCTACCGGAACAAACGGCTCATTCGGTACTGACTCAAGCGATATCTTAGACTTTTTCATCGACTGCGTTACGACCCTTAACAGTCGTTGGTTGCAGGGTTCAAGCTGGGTAATGAATCGCCGCACACAAGCGGAACTGATGAAAATCAAAGACGCTGATGGCAATCCGTTACTAATGTCAAACTGGACGGCTGGATTTGGTATGACGCTTCTAGGTTTCCCTATCATGATTGAAGACTACATGCCTGATGCTGGTGAAAAGAACGCAACTCCGATTATCTTCGGTAATCTTAGCCAAGCATTCCGTATCCTTCCTGTTTCTGGTTCAGACAACATGATCCAAGACCCGTACACAGTTAAAGGTACAACCATTCTTTACCATGAATGGCGTTTAGGCGAGTGCGTGTTTAATCACGATGCAATCAAGGTAATTATCCAAGCAACTGACATACCAACTGCATAGCACTCAAAGAGGTTGACAATGTTTGATTACATTACATTGTCAACTGCTTCTGATTTGGATTACCTAGTTTCCCTTGAGGAGGCTAGGCATCACTTGCGAATACAAGACGATTACGATAACGACTACATCCAGACACTAATAGTTGTTGCTAAAGATGTTGCCGAAAAATATCTAAATCGTCACATATTAGAGAGTGAAATATTAATCCAAACAGATCGAGTTGACATGAAGTTGCCCCAAGGCGCGGCTAACTCAATTTCAGAAGTCACATACGAAAACCAACGTGACGATGACGGATCAAGGTTTGTTCTAGACCCTACGCTATACAATTTCAACAACGTTACAGGTTCATTAAATCTAACCAAGGATGGCCGTGACGCAATCCGTAACGAATATCCGTTTAGATGGCAAGTCACGTTTATGACTGGCTGGGCAGATGATGAAGTGCCGACACCAATCAAGCAAGCCATTCTGTTGCTAATTGGGACGATGTACGAATCAAGAGAGGATAGCGTTGTAGGTCAGGGTGTAACTGTCTCGAACTTGTCTATGTCCCATAAGTATTTATTGGATAAATACAAGCTTAGGAGATTCGGATAATGAGAGCCGGTGAAATGCGCCATCGCGTACAAGTGTATAGGCCAAGCCCAACGAAAGACGAGTACGGCGAAGCACAGTACGAGCTATGGGGAAAAAACGTTTATTGCGTTGCTAAAGCAAAAGACGCTTCCGAAATGGTATTAGGTTCTGAATATTCAGCGGCTACGTTTGTTGATTTCAAAATCCGATATTCGAGGTCCATTGAACTGGAATACCAAGACATGATCATATTGTTTCGTGGTAAGGAATTTCAGATAACCGGTGTTCGAAATATTGATTTTCGGGACAGGGAATTAATGGTAGCGGGAGTTCATTTTGCAAATCAGCAGCGACTTGGTTTACAAGGGCAAACGTAGCTTACCTGAAATTTATAAAGAAATGCAATCGATGTGGGATGCTGTTGGTTCGTCTTACAAGAGCAAAACTAATCGAAGCCTTTTAGATATCCGGTACTCACTACGACTAGCCAACAACGTTATATATAAACGTGCCTTGTTACGCGCACCATCTATTAGATCTGAAATAAGGGCTACCGAACCAGCATATCGAAAGGCGATATCCCTTAAAGATAAATCAGGACTTAGAGAAGCTAGCGCAATGAGCAGACGCTTACAAAGCAAAGGTATTGTCGCAAGACGTATCGTTGGCTCTGCTGGTTACGCATCGCAATACATTGCAGCCGTTGAATATGGTCGTGATGAATTCGTGCAGCCTAGGACCAAGATTGTGAACGGCGCTATCGAAGCAACGTTTAGAAAAATTGGCAGAGCAAAGGCACAACCATTCCTAAGACAAGCTCTGTTTCATGGAGCGCAACCGGCATATGACGTTTTCGCTAGCACATTAGAAAAGCGTTGGGCTGCAACCATGAGGAGAGCGACTAAGGGGAGTAGATGAACCAAGAGCTACTAGCATATTTAACCAACCTGCTAGGTATAGACGGATACATAATCAGAAAACCAGAAAACACACCATACCCCGCATTCGTTATATCAAATTCTATATCTAGAGACTTACCAATCTATGCCAACCAAGGCAAGCCTATGGGCTACACCTTTGGCATTCAAATCAACCTAATCGGCAACAGCTACAGAAGCATCCATTCACACAGCGAAACCATCATAGACGCCTTAGACGGCTTTTCTGGTGATATCGGCGGCGTGACTGTAATTGATTCGACGATGAACGGTTATACGGAATTTCAGAACAGCAATAAGAACTTCGAACTTGTTATTGATTTTACTGTTCGCTCATTAAATTAAGGAGTCTTAAATGGCTGGTATTGGACGCGGCACACGCGGCATTAACACGAAACTTTTATACAGCTTAACAGCCGGTGTAATCGTACCCGCAACATTTACTTTAGCAGTTGGTGACGTTGTATCGATGGGTGACTTAGCAGACGCAGCAAATACAACGGAAGTAACTGTATACGGTGAAGGCTATGTAAACACTTTCACAACTACCAAGAATATCGGTCAGTTGGATTTTGAATTCTTGGCTAATACAACTGATGCAGGCCAAACAGCGTTAGAAGAATTATATGCAAATGGCGACACTGCATCGTTTGACCTTCGATACACAGATGGAACAGGTACAAGTGATTATATGTTTGACGGTCAGGTTTCAGCTTTCGGTGTAACTGCTGCTGCAGATGACATTGTGCGATACACAGTATCAATCGTTGTTCATGGCGCTGCAACAAAAGTGGATGCAACTTAATAATACTCGGAGGGGTTCGCCCCTCTTATTAATCAAGGAACAAACATGATAAAGATTACGCAAGTAACAGAGGCTAGCCCACAGGCCATACGAGAAGTCATTGCGGCTATCTCTAAAAAAACATTAGTAAGCGTTAACGGCTTTGATTTTTACCCTAAGCAAGCGCACGTTGACGAACACAAACAATTATATGTTGAAGGCTTTATTAAGGAACCAAAAAATGAATGCAATTAGCCTGTTAAAAGCACTAAAACGCAAAAAAGAGACAATTGAAGTTGAAGGCTTTGGGAAATTTAACGTTGTAGGTCTTACAGTTAGCGAATTTCTTGACGCTTCTCAACACTCGAATAACCAGGACATGTTCTTTGCCACTGCAATCGTCCACGGCGTACTAGATGACAAGGGTAAAAAGGTGTTCAAACCGGAACACGCCAAGGAGCTGGCAGTCTCATCAAATCTTAATTTCATTATCACGCTAGGCTCAAAAATATTAGATTTATCACAGACCGTGGCCGTTGATGAGAAATCCGTAAAAAAGTAATAAGCGATTTCAAGAAAGATAAATTCAAGCAATTCACATTAGAGTTGATGGTGTTCTGGGGATTAACCCCAGAGCAGTTTTCAGAAGTACCTTACAGCACACTAGACGAACTATACCTACTACAACAACAAAAACCATTCCTACCTAGTTCAAGTTGGATTCAGAGCGGCACAATAGCGAGTTGCATAATGAATTCACAACGAACTAAAAAGGATCAAAAGGTACTTGCCTTCGATGATATATACCCTTTCTTGAAAGATGCTAAAGATATTGATTTAGAGGACTTGGACGAAGAAAACCAAATAGCTCTAGGCAACCAGTTACGCAGTATTTTTAAATAAAAAATAGGGTGCCTTATGGCATCCTTTTTCAATTAGGTGGGACAGATGGCAAAGACTGTTACGGTTGGCTCAGTCAATATTGACATGAGCGTTAATGCTAACAAGCTTATAATTCAAGTTAAGAAAGCAGAGCAGACATATAACAAATCTCTGCAAAAAATGATCAAACAATCACAAGCGTTAGCCAAGAAAACGGCTAGTGCTACTAAGTCTATAGCTAAGTTCGCTGCTGTTTCCAAGACGCTAGGCGCTGTGGCCCTTGGTATATTCACCGTAAAGACATATGAAGCACAGCGCGAAATGCAACGGCTATCAGATCAAGCCGGTATTAGCCTAGCTCAGTTCACGCAAATGTCACACGTCACTAATGCGCTTGGCCTTCAAACAGAATACCTAGCCGATGGCATGAAAGATCTTAACGCCCGTATTATCGACGCTGCAAAGGGCGGCGGCACGATGGTTAACTTCTTCACCCGTATAGGCCAAGAAGCTAAAACATGGGCGGACCTAAAGCCTGCAGAGCAGATAGACCGATTTACTGCAGAGCTAAATAAGATGACCACTAACGAGGCTAGTTTCTGGGCTGATGAGATTAACGACTCAATGTTTCGCCTAAGCACTACGCTTTCACGGTCCGGTAAATCGCTTCAAGAATTCCAAGATAGAGCCAAAGAATTAGGGGCTGGTACTAGCGCACAGTTCATTGGTCAAATTAACGGTATGTACGAGAGCTTTTACGAGCTTAAAATATTATGGGATGAGATATCTAGAAGCACATTAGGCATCTTGGCCACAACGTTTCAGAAGACTTTTGGAACATTGGTAACGCAAGCAGAAGCCGCACTAAAAAAACTTGGTGGCGGTAATTTATCGCAGGGGATATTAGTCGCAGCTAAGACGTTTGCATCAGTTGTTCTAGGCGCGATATCTCAAGTTGCCCAAGGCATACAATCGTTATTAAATTCACTTCCATCTAGCATTACAGGCAAAGGTGTTGGTGATGCAGATACAAGCAAGCAAGACCAGCAATTAACACATGAAGTATTAAAGCGGCGCGATTTAGAAGTTCAAATTAAGGATGCTAAAAGAGCTGCATTCAAAGGGGAAGAAGGCGCTGTAAAACGTCAACAAGCCCTTAATACACTGCTAGAAATCTCTAGGTCAAAAACAAATGATCTAAACAAAGAACGAACAGACATAATTAAGTCACATGAAGAATTTAATTTTGCTGATGTGATAACCAAGTACTCAGTCGAGGCCCAAAAATCGCTTGAAGGTCTTAGCGTTAAGCTTGAAGATATATCTAAAAAAACCGGCACGACAGTAGTTATTGACGAAGGCAAGTTAAGTACTGAGGCTGAAAAAATCAAGGGTATTCTCGACGGATTCAACACCGGCGAAGAAGATCCACTATTAAAACGTCTTACCCTGCAGATGAACACCATCAAGGCATTCATTGCAGAAGCAACCAAGCTAAAAGACTCTTTAAAAGACGCCAACACCCCGCAATTAGATGCACAGCTTGCCACAGCTATGGCCGCAAGTGATGCAGTTGCTAAGGCAATTAACGACCAGCAAGCAGTGCTTGAGGATAAAAGGTATCAAGAAAGCATAGCCGCATTCATGAAATACAGCACGGATAGACGAGCTGTAGCACATGAGGTAATGCTAGCAGAACAAGCAGAGTTAGACACATCGTTTTCAGACGGGCTAATAGACTACGAAGTTTACTGGTTGGCAAAAAATGAAATCGATAAAAAATACGCTCAAGCGTCAACGCAAATCCAAGTTGATGAACAAAACAAAGTACTTCAATCGCAGCAAGTATCACTAGGTCTTTTGGCCGAAGCGGGCGCACTTGTTACCAGCGTCATAGGTCAAACCAACGAAGAATCAAGCAACGCACAAAAACTAGCATTCTTAGCTATACAAGGTGTGGCAGTAGCACAGGCAATTGTTAATGCAAACTTAGCTTGGTCACAAGCGACAGTAGATCCAACAGTGCCTAACTACGCTGCAAAACTCGCGCAAGCTGAAACAGCTAGAGCACTTGGCTATGCAACTGCAGGTGTTATTGCTGGTACATCTATCGCCGGTGTATTCGATGACGGTACGCCTATGGGTGGCGTTCCCCGCGATGGTACATACATGCTTGAAAAAGGCGAAATGGTTATGTCTAAGGACAACTCCAAAAAGTTCGGTGACGATATGTCTATGGGTGGCGGTGGAGGCATAACCATCAACGCACCTATGAACGTGTCAGGCAACGTAACGGACCAGAAGTGGTTTCAGCAAGAGTTAGTCAAGAACAGAAACACCATTCTAAATTCTGTCAACAAAGCCAACAAAGAACGTCCACAAAACAAAAAACGCTAACCAAGGAGACTAATCAATGGCTATCGAATTTCCATCCGGTGCAATGATTACCAACGTATCAGTGACGCACAACATACCTACCTTCACAACTGAATCACTAAACCTTAAAGAGAAATCAAAGCATCGTAACTTGCACCGGCTAGAAGGTTCATTGGACGTAAGCCTATACGGGTTGAAAAATCAAAAAGCATGGCAAGCATTCATCATAAAATGTAAGGGAAGAAGCGAACCAATCACATTAGATTTACCATTGCATTTCAAATCAGACACAGTTTTTTCAAATCCAACAATAACAATAGCTGCAGGCATTGGGCAAACAGCCGTAACGCTATCTGCATTTAGCGGGAATATAGATGCAGGTTCAGTTGTAACGTTTTTAAATGACGATAAAACATACGTGGTTGAAAACGATGTTACAGGCGGTGGCACTATGACGTTTTTCCCTCCACTTAGGCAAGCACAGTTAATAAACTCAGAAATTGAAGTGCTTAATCCGGTTATGAATATTCGTCTTGATGAAGATATGCAGACAATTGATTTTGGAACCGGCCACATGGTAACAGTGACCCTTTCTTTCAAGGAGGCGTTATAGATGATAGATATCGTATTGCTTTCACTGGACCTAACAAAAGCACCCGCAGGCACAGTACACCGGCTTACATCAAACAGTTTTGACGTTTTATATAACGGCAATAACTATTCAGCCGTTGGCGACCTGCTTAATTTCGAAGATATCGAAAACATGGCAGAGTTAACATCGATAGGGACCACTCTTTCTTTGAGCGGAATCGATCCAGCGTATCGAATTGAAATTGATAACGGCGGTTTCTTAAATGCCCCTATTGATATTTCAATTGCTCAACTTCCGGCGAATACAAACATAGTACCAGATGGCACCGCCGCATATTTTCATCGTGGTACGTGCGACACGCCAAATACAGAAATCGATTACGAGTCAGGAACGATGAGTATTAATATCGGCACACGCTCAGTATTCGGCAACCTAGACAAAGTGCCTGACTTATGCAGAACAAGCCAAAGCTCACACAAAGCCCGTCATGCCGGTGATGATTTCTTTAAATATGTAGCGTCAATTGCACAAGAAGAAATTTGGAAATCGTAATGAACAAATCAAAAATAATTAAAACGCTATCTAAATACAGAGGCAAGACGCATGAATACGGCAGTTGCTGCTGCAGCCTTATATTTCTAGAAGTACATGAACCTGAAATGTACGAGATCATCAAGGGCCGTTACACAACGGCAATTGGTGGCGCTCGCGTAGCAAAGAAAGAACTTGGTTACTCATCGATAAGTGAATTCATTGAGCAAAGCGAAAGCTACACAGAGATACCTGCAGCGTTCGCATCGTTTGGCGATGTATTCGTAAGTGGGTTGCATACAAGTATCTGCCTAGGTGAAAAGACACTTGGGATGACAAATGATGTTTATACGCTGATTGATACTAAACACTTTATGAACAAAACAACATACAGGAAAGACACATGCCTGACGTAGTTATATATGCAATTATCAGTGCTGCAGTATCGTTCGCGGTAACTCAATTATTAGCACCAGACGAACCAGAAGATAACGGCGCTACCATCAACAAGAGTGGCACATCAGCCAGTAGAAACCCTGTATATGGTACGTGCGTCACCGGCGCGGTTCCCGTATGGAATAATGTTGATAACAACAACTCAGAGGTTTTAGTTAATGTATTTGCTTGCGGTGTTGGCGTAACAAACGTAATACAAGTTTATATTGATGATGTAGCAGTTCTTGCAGTTCCAGCAAGCTACAGAGAAACACCGACAGGCGGAACAGGTCAGTTAAGGTTTTCAGAAGAGGGATTAACAAATGGTTTCGAAAAGCAATGTGAAATCCAAGTTCGTGCTGGCTTAGATACAGGAATTCCACTAGGTCTAGCTATTGAATTTGGCGATGGCGAATGGAACTCAAATATGAGAGGCGATAGGGTTTGTGCTGTCGCTGTAAAATCAAAACGTATCACAGATCAAGACGGCATTAGAATAACATCCGACTCATTTAAAATGAACTTGCTTGTTGATGGCCTTCCTGTATATGACCCTCGATTTCACTCTATTGGTGAAAAAGAATTTTACCATTCAAATAGTTCTGTCCCTCCAATTAATAGGCAGTGCGGGCGAAATCCTGCGCTGGCTTTGTTGGATTATTTGACCGATACATATTTCGGGATGTCATTAAGTTATGAGTATATAGATCTTGATTCATTCATTGCAGCGGCCAACTGGACCGACTCGCTAAATATTAAAATAGACGGTCAGATTGATAACTCAAGCAGCTTCAACAACGCTATTGATGCAATATGCAAATCAGGCGGCCTAACCGTATTTGTAGAGAATGGTTTCATTAAAGTTAAGTACGAAGATATCGAAATGGTATCACACGACTTCGGCCCTGATAACATCATCAACGGCACGTTTGGAATCATAGAGCAATCATCATCTAACTATTCAAACGTAGTTGAAGTTGAGTTTAAGAACACAGAGCTAAATGACGAACAAGACACATACACACTGCCAGAGAATGTTACTGCAGATCCAACTGTAATCGAAGATGGGCGCATAGAAACTGAAACCCTGTCTATGCCTATGACTAGATATGCAGGATCAAGCGTCAATGATTCAAACAGCTCAGTTAAGTTATTTGCAAACAGAACACTACTAAAAAACAAATTCCAAAAACAAGTAGAGTTCGACTGTGATTTATTAGTGAATAACGTAAAAATATTCGAAGTTATTACCGTTACAGATGAAAATCTGAATTGGGATAAAAAAGAATTTCGCGTAACAAGTATTAAGAAATCAGTTAACTCTGAAAAGATGAATATCGCTACACTGAGCTGCGTTGAATATTCAACAGAAGTTTACACCGGAACAAGCAACGGTGGCGGTGGCGGAGCTAAACCAATTAAGCCGGTGATAGTATCACCCCCGACTAACCTAGTTTTTACATTGCACGATTTGATTACTACCGGTTCTTGTACGCTGTCATGGTCACGAACTTGGTATGAAACAGACAGTCAATTCGATGTTGAATTTAAAACACAATCTAGTGCTGCGTGGACAACTCTAGGCCGTACATCAGCAACAGAGTGGAAACTGCCTAATCTATATCCCGATACATACGATTTTAGAGTTAGAACAAACTCTAATTTATATGGTTCAAGTAATTGGACAGAGTTACTAGGTAAGGTTGTAAGCCAGTTAGGAACGTTCCCGCCGGTTACAGGGTTAGGCTGTATTTATACAACTAAAGATGCACTATGGACTTGGGATAACATGCTTGAAGAATCTGTTTCTTTACCACCTGATGCAGATCCAAGCTCGCCTACTAACCCGTTGGTAAGAGATTATTTTTCAAATTATCAAATTGATATTTTAGACGGATCAACGCTAATAGATTCATTTCAGGCTGCATCTAATGAATACACTTACACATTCGAACAGAACGTAGGCAGAGTCAGAGTTATAACTGCAAATGTTTATATCGTTGCGCTTGATGGAACTAAGTCACAGTTAGATACAGGCTCAATTTTCACCGCAACTAATAATCAATGTTCAGAACCAGAGGGTGTATTAGAATCTACTGAGTTAAGCAATACAATTATAACTTGGGATGCAGTACCAGAATCAGATTATAGAGCAACAAGGTTCTATACCTCTTTGACTAAGGATTTCACACCTAGCGATGCTAACTTTTTAACTGAACAAGTAGGCACTATATTCAGTCATTTATGGTCTGACAGTGTTCCGCATTATATTAGGTTTGCACATGTTGATGTATTTGGTAATGATGATTTAAAACCATCCGCAGAAATAACAGCAACACCTAATAACATTGGCGATCTATTGCCTATTGATCCTAGGTTTGAAGAAATACGAAACCCAGACGGCGCAACAGGGCCAGAGCAGGTATTCAAATCTGCATCAGGTGAGTACGTTGCCGGTATCGGTATCTATGCTGATGAGGCAACCAAAGACACCACGATATTAATGGCTGCTGAAAACATCTTAATGGGCGCAGGTGGCAGACCTTTTTATGATAATAATAAAACGTACTTAACTGGTGATAAGGTTTTATCAAAAGGTACTGTTTATTGTTCTGGTGTTATTACAACGGGGCAATCAGGATCAAGTATTGGTTATAACGCTCTATCACCATACGGTTCTATCACAGATAATAGTTTTCACACGTCAACAATAAGAAATGTTATTGATAATGGTTCTGGTAATTTACAGTTAATGATTATTGATTCATCCACAGGAACAATTCTACCTGATGTTTTAACTGCTGTTATTGATTCAGTTGAATATGACTTATCAAGACAAGACGTGGACAGATGGGTATTACCAACAGCAGGCAATACATTTTCAAGTAAACCTACAGGTTCTACGTTTGATTTTTATGTCTATGGTGAAGCTATTGCTAATGCCGTTACTGGATTGTTTGAGGCAAAGACAACAACTACAGGCAACCTTCCAACTAATACAACGTACTGGACTGAATTACAAAACAACGTTAACCAAGCGGTATTCTCAGTTGAAGAAGATGGGCGCGTGTTAATTAAGAACGCTGTAATTGATAGCCTTACCTCTGATAATATTCAGGTTAGATCTATTGTTGGTGATTCACTTGAATTTGACACGATCCAAGGCAATACAATTTCTAGCGCCACTACAATAACTGCAGGTAACACACCGGACCCATATCCGATTATAGGAACAACAAAAAACCTCACATCAGGATCTCATACACCAAGTCCGAATGTTACATATGTTGGATTTTCTACAGTATATGGCATTGGTTCATTAAGCAGTTATTCGGTATACAATAATATTATTACAGAACTAACTACATTTCTTAATTTTGGCAATCCATCACAGAGTCAAATGCAATTTGAAAGCAGCTTAGAGGGGCTACCGGATAGTTTAAGTATGATTATAGATGGTGGGCTTCACATTTTTAATCGCTCAATAGATAACGAATTGATTTATGTAAATACAACTGTAAATAATTTATTTGGCGCAAGCAAATCTGTTCAATTTTTAGAGTATACAATCACTCCAGATTCAACGATTGCAGGTATGAACGGCGTTGACGATGGCACTGGTACAGGTGTTGATGGAATTCGATTTTGGAGTGGAATAAGCGAAGACCAAGCGCATAATGCACCTTTTATAGTTGATAATAACGGTGCGATGACAGCCACGGACGCATTTATAACAGGCGAAGTTGTTAGTACTAATTACGTTCCTGGCTTGGCTGGTGCTGGTTACAGAATGACATCAGGCGGATTTGCTGAATTTAGTAACATTACTGTACGTGGAACTGTTGAAAGTTCATATATTTACGGCTCTTTTATTGAGGGTTCTATTATTGTTGCCGGTACAGATATTGTAATCCCAACAGTTGCAGATACGGGTGCTCAGCCACGTTACGTGTGCTATGCGCAAACATCAGGAAGTGCAGCACTATCCGCTACCAGTGGTTTTACAAACGTTGGTAGATTTCCAATGTGTTCTGCTAATTATCATGATTCAGGTTTTGATATATATCCTGTCGCTGGTATAGATCAACAAGTCGCTATTAACTTTAATAGATCATATGACTATTACTTTAATGTTGATATGGATATTGATATTGATACGAGTCTTGCTGGTCGTGGCGATGACTGCAGCTGCTCTAACTATGACCGAATTCAAACATACTTCCAAACTAGAGTATATGTATGGGGCGTCTCTGTTAGTGGTGCTAAAACATTACTTTCTCACGATACTCTACACAATATATATTACGGACGATTAGGAACAGGGACGTATAGAGGTAATTTAGCAGCTGGTTGGATAGGTGAATGGGAAATAGTCATCACTAGGTTTTCTAGTAGTAGTGGCGCGAGAGTAGAATCATATAAAGTTAAAATAGGTTCATTTTCTGATTCAACATGCCCCACTAGATTTGAAGGTCAATACGAAAAAATTGATATACAAGTATTTACCTGTTGTCAGTATGGAAACACTGTACAGTCAGACACTGATTGTACAGCAACAGTAACAGTATCGTCGGAGGTGTAATGAATAATTTAATAACTACGCTTTCAAAAGAAACGCCTATTCATTTCGATATACCTGATGGTGACATTGTTATAATTGGCGAAAGGAATAAGTGTGCAAATATCGGTTTAAGATATCAGAAACATCACTCTAACTATTTAAACACTATTCATTCTGATTACTCAGACCCCCTACCATCAACAGGAAGTGAAAGTAATATTATAAAATGGGGTGGCGACTTATCATCACCCGATCTTAATATTAAATCAGCAATTTATATTATTGTTTCAGATGATTTTATCAAGTCACAAGAATTATCAAAATCATTACATAATGTAGTAATTCTTTCTTCTGAAAACACAGAAGGATATTCAAGTGATCATCACATGCTAAGAGAAACAGACTGGATGGTTATAAGAGAACTTGAAAAAATGTTTCTTTTAGGGACAGACCTAAACCATCAACGAAATTATTACAGGGATTGCATTGATGAAGGTTACGTTTCTAATTATGAACCTGTACCTACACCTGCTTTAGAATCATTCAAAGAACACCAATCAAACAACGATGAGATAGTAGAGGCTGTATTAACCCATAAGTACAAAGAAAGATACGTTTAATAATATAACAAAACCAAGGCCGCTAATTTAGCGGCCTTTTTTATGCCTGTAATTTAGGAATTAACAATGATTACACCCGCAGTAATACCTATCTCAATAAGACGAAATGACACGTCACAACATAGATTCACCCTTACAAATATTTCTGATGATGGAACAAGAAAGCCCATAGATGTTTCTCAATGGGATTTATTAGGACAAGCAAAACATGATGAGTCTAATTTATTTTTTGAATTTCCGATTACAAAAATAGATGCAGCTAATGGCGTTATTGGATTCTCAATAACAAAAGCGATAGGTGAAACGCTATTGCCGATTGGTTCAGAAGATTCAATATCTGTTCCATACGAGATACAAGCGACTACAGATAACGGCGAATTATACGAACAAACTGGAACGCTAATATCTGGCACTTTTGAAGTGGTTGCCGATCTGGTCGAAGAAGGCAGATTGAAAAACGCAAAAAATGTAGGCGGGTTTAAATTCAGCAGCACAAGTTCAAAGAAAACAAAATTATAGGAACTTTATATGTCTATTGAAATTTTATATGAAGAAACTGGAATTATAAATGATGACCCAGAAGCAAAAATAATAACCACGATAATTGAATATGCTTACGGCACCATTATACCTGTGTCTATTGATTTTCTAATTGATACGCCACCTGAAAAAATTGCTAGTTCAATAATGGCCGTTAATGAACTGGGCGATTTAATGGAGTATGTAAAGCCGTCCGTTACAGAGGGTGACGGGATTACTGTTACCAATCCATTGCTATTAGATAACCCAACGATATCAGTTAACGATACAGTCGTAAGAACACCACGTCAGATAAACGCTAACGATGGGCTACAGCAGGATAACAACACGCTAGACGCTAACGTTAACCTATCAGTTGATAACACTGTTGTAAGAACTACGCGACAAGTAAACGCTGGCGATGGGTTAGAACAAGATAATAATCTGTTAGGTGCTAACGTTAACTTAGCTGTC
>NVVV01000063.1 GCA_002733495.1 Robiginitomaculum sp. | reverse complement strand
GGGATCAAACGTGGCTGTCTTTGGACGCATCGCCATGCTACGTGATCCATATAGATACATTCCCCGTACAGTGTCCGTTGCCCAACTTGGAGGATCATCGTAATATTTTTCACGCTTATGCGAACTAGGATACTCAGTATCAAAGATCGAATCTAACATTATTATTTTCCGAACACATTATCTATCTGGGTGGGATGTAGGCACAAATACAAACTACAATTAACAATCATGTGCATCGCCGCCATATCTTTTGCCCACGTATATGAAAAAATATCAGAAGAATTGCCATCAAATGCCGCTGTGATTAAATCAGAGGCCATCTGGCGCTGTATATCAATTAATTGATCTGGTTCTGTCACCTCACGGTGGGCTGGTATAGAACTGTTAAATGTCAACTCTTTAATTGCCCCGCGCCGAACACACTCATTCATCAGGTCCTTAATTGGCACTTTTGATAAATCATGAGATTGTTGTGACGTAAAGGATGACGTGTATTGTGTGTTGAAATCATTCTCGGTGAGCATACCTGGCTCACCGCTAGATGCTAATGATCTCAGTATGTCCCAGACATGTGTATCATCATTCATCATGATCCTCGTTTATATTCAATTACAGGACAATACTTGCCTTTCCACGCGCGATATTTAGTGCGAACAATGCCGGGATCAGTTACGGTAAGATATGCATCAACTTTGTCATAACCTTTCACTCCACCGAAAATAGCAATAATGAACGCGATGATACCTATGATGATTCCTGCCACAATGGCGGCACCAGACGGATCAGTAAAGATTGAGTAGATTATGCCGCCTATTACAAGCGCAACAACGCTGGCGGAAAATGTGGCACATGCCGCATAGAAAGCTGCGATTGAGCTTGCCATTGTGAAACGGCGCCAGTATGAGCAAAAATCTGTGGGTAGACGTGTCTTAAATGTTTCCGTGTCCCAACGACTATCAAGCCTGTGAGCAGGACTAAGGAAATAGACCCATTTGATCCAACGATAGTGCCATGATGTGTCTTTTATTGTAAATTTTTCCATTATTTTCTCCTAAGTTATGGGTATAATTCTAAGCCAGATTCACGAATGTGCCGGAATTCCAGTTCATTCACGGGGAATATCCAGCCGACAGTGTCCATCGGGGCGGTGAACCTTTCGCTCATCGCGTTGTACATGGGATAAGACGGGTCATGCACATAACCAGACATACACTTATTCGCTGTTAATGCCCTGATTTCCACATCTGTTCCAATCAGAGTGATGGTAGTGCCAAATGCTCTATCATCGCGCCACTTCCGCACGATAGCATCTACTGCATTCACCAATTCACATGGAATAACTATGTCATTGTATTCAAACTCATTGGCAGCGTGGGCACACTGTGCGGCAAGCTTGCCTGCGTTCATTTGAGGTATATCTGATCGTCCGATCAAGTATAGACGTGGCTCAAATTCATTCATATTATTTCCCTTTTAAATTTACTTCTTGCTCTGGATAATATATCCATCCGATTTGAATGTCAATACCTAATATGCGAATTGCGGCACTAATCCAGAATACATCCCAACATTTATGCTTACGTAGATATTTCAGTTCGGGATCAATTGCCCATAGACGAAATTCCTTCAAAGATGAGAAGTTCTTGATCTCGATATCGAATGTAATGCCCACTTGTAAATGCCAATCTGTCGGCGTGTAGGCTATACCGTCTTTATATGTTCTGGCTAATATGTTCACTTCTTCCTCTTCGCACGTAATTTGGCACGTTTGGCTGAATCGGGAGAATGCTCCCCGCCAGACACGAAACGGGTACGCTTCCAATCTTTCTCTTTCATCAAATCGACATGAATATCGGAACCACACGAATCATAAAATTCATCGTATATGATCAGTGTAGTTCTGCCGTAGGTCTTTTCGTCTATAAACATAGTATTATTCCTCTATTAGAAAATGTCGTATAGAATTTTGTCGCCATTTCCATTATATTCGTATATATTGATAATATCTCTGGGTCTAGTTATACTGACATCATGGTTTATCCAATCTTCGGCCTGGGCTCTATCTGTATACCACTCACTCGAATACATTATCGTACCAGGTCCCCAAAAGAGCATAAACTTCATTATGAATTCCAACTTATTCGCTTGGAATGTGCCATCAACTCGTTCATGGATTTTATATTCGATTTTAGACTTAGACATTATACTACTCCTATATCATCTCTGATAGCCATTAGCAAGCGTCCTAAATTGTTTTTCCCAGTTCCAACAGGACTTTGTCCCCAGAACGTATCGCCCCAAGCATTACCTTCAACAATCTCGCGGCCTTTAGTCATATCCAGATCGGCTCTCAAGGCGGAACCCCTGGCGAATTTCTGCTCGAGGAAGCCTCTCATATAGTGGACTTTGATCTTATCGAAGTCGGGACGTATTTTGAGTTTTCGGCCGTAACGTTTCGCATGCCCAGGTGATTTAAGAAGGAACACCGCTAGATGGTCATCAGAATGTGTGGACTTGGACGCAACATAGGCGTGTTCCACGCTCTGATAAATATATCCAAATGCTGATATATTGCATGGCCAAAAATTAGATAGAAATCTGTATTGACCCTCAAAACTTATTATATCACGCATTATAGCTGTACATCCATATAATCACAAATACCCAGACATGTAAATGTGGTTCCGTTAATTTTCTCTTGGAGTGTTTCGTGCCAATGCCCGTAAATCCACTTTTCAGGTTGATGTAATTCAAACATGGCTTGCAATGCTTGGCCAGTTCTTGTTGGTATTAGAGGACCATCAAACATAGATTTACCACTATCAATGAACATCTTTTGGGCTACCGATGATGGACAATCGTGGGTTATCATCACGCGCGGCCGCATCATAGCGTAAGTGTCTATCACGACTTCTAATTCAGCATAAGACAATTCCTCATCGTGCCAAATGTTAATGCCTTCGGTTCTGTGCCACGAATCTATTGTCCATGCACCGCCGATAAACATTACATCGTTCTCAATTGTCCCGTCGGGAATCCATGCAGGATTAACTTTACACAGATTTGGATCATCATGATTCCCACGAATGAATCTGTGGGTAGTTCCTTTTTGGATAGACAATACTTCATCGTACCATGTCCTAGGACTGTTAAAGCCGAAACCGAAGTCTCCTATCTGAATTGACTTCTCACATCCATCTAAGGCATTTTTATATCCATGTAGTGAACCGTGAATATCTCCGATGATTCTAGTTTTCATTTATCTTCTCAATCATGTTAATAATATCTGCAATGGCTTTAATATATCCAGAGCGATACGCTGCCCTATCACAGTCGGTTAATGCTAGATCGGAAAAGCGTGACATATCTATATCGCGTTTACTTAATTCCAAAATCTCTTGTATAATTCTAATTTTCATATTTTACTCCTAACCAGTCCATGGTCTCTTCGAATTTTTTCGTGTTAGATGTACAAGCTTTCATGTTTGCCATATGCTGATCAGGAAGTGCTTTATTATCTAACATTCCAAACATATAAGGATATTCTTTCTTTGTCAATTTGGAATTTGGTAAATATACTGTTGCGATATTCTTTCTATCTTCGGTCGAAACACCGCCAAGTACTATTTTATTATCCTTTAATATACTGTGAACAATGCCATAGATATCATAAAGTTTTTTATAGTAACCTTCCCAAAAATTCTCTTCAAATTTGTTGACGCGATCAAGATCAGTTTTGTCTAACTCTGGTTTAATATCATCTAGATCATTCTCTAATATAATGGCCAAGACGTGACGGTAAGTGCGGATTTGATCCTTGATCTTGTGAATCCGCACATACCAAGAGTTCTTGCCTTTGACCATATGTCCAGTGTCTTTCCACCGATAAATATCTCCTTCGCGGTCAATCTCTTGACGAGCCACATCAAGATAAGCCTCGAGCGTATCTGTGGTGTTACCAGCCGTTGCACCGTAAACTTTGGCTGTCTCAAATAGAGTTGTTTCGAATGGCACATAAACACCAGTTTCCATATTGCGGATAGCAAGTAGAACCAAACTAGCCTCATCGTACTGCAACACAATCTTATTATCAGGCGATACCCACTCGAAAAGGGGAGTTAGACCGCATCGTAAATGGACATTTATCCAAGCTCTCTTTGCGGCGCCGTCGGGCTGATCTTTCAACCATTCTTCTACGTCACCTGCAATATCTGTCAGGCCCATTTTGGTGCCCATGCGGACTTGTCCATTGAGCATGAAAGGTGCAATCATTGACCCATCCATCTTTTCCCAAATTTCATAATCCTCATCCATAGGAAGATTTCGCGGCATTGTCTCTTCCCGCTCTCCGATATTGAAGAACTTGTGAAAAGGTCGCCTGATCAGTTTACCTGTGTCGTCAAATATGAGACCTCGACATTCACGCCGAATATCACCACCTATTGTTGTGGTAGACATATCAAAAGAGTCAGGCTTACACATCACATAATTTATGATTGTGTGACCGTCACGTTCAGCCACAATAAACTCATCACGGCCATCAATGGCCCATAGAACATCATCTATTGTTTTGATTATCGGAAAGTCATATTTCATTATTACACCTTCTTTGCGAAGTTTGATGGATAATTCAGATATGTTCGTACATATCCTTGGGATGTAAATTCCACACGGACTTGTTTCGGTGTGAATTTGATGATTTTGGCAGTTATCATATCACGATAGCCCGGCGCGTAGAACGCCACAGTATCGTCCATTTCTAGTGTGTGACCAAATATATCTTTCATTTATCTTCACTGTACAATATTACATATATCATAGTTCTACCATTCCCGCATCATAAATTTTTTGTGCGTATGTCAAAGATTTCAATTTAGATTCAAGTTTAGATTGGTGCGAATCAATCCATCCTCCGCGATCAAGGTCAGCTTGGCATTCATACAATTCATCGCGCAAACTGATTTCAAATGTTGCAATCTGTACAGCATTAGGATTATATCCTTGTGCCTCATGCACTTTCACTCTAGGATCGTTTAACATCATGTGGTGCCGCGATAGTGCATTACCCACCCCATATGGAGATACAACATAATCAAACTCTAGGAACTTTCTATGTTTTCCAGAGTTTGATTCTGTGCCAAAATCTATGTAAGCGAGTATTTTCATCCCACAACACCATCAATAACTTTCACCAAATCTTCGACATAGACACCCTCAAGATTCACGTTGGTTTTACGTTCGCCCTTACGCATCTTGAAAAATTTTAGATCATAAAGATCAGTGCCGTGGTTATATACGATTTCGACATAACCCTTCCAGCGAACCATTCCAGAAGATTTAAAACGAATGCCGTTTGTGATGTTTACACGCTGTACTGCGCCCCAACAAATGAATGCTGTAGGAAGAATTGTGCGAATCTGATCGCGAATAATGTTTGAGATGCTCATTTTGGCTCTTTCTATAAATTACTCTTAGACTATAAAACATGCCTGTGTCCACGTCAAGTGTTATCGAACCTAAATTCTGTCTCTTCTGCAGTTTTTATGATGTGTCTGATCACAAAGTCATTAACCAACACGCTTTGGCCTGAACCATCCGTGAGTAATTTACCTCTCAAACATGGACCAAGTTTATTGATATAATCCATAACATCTTCAACACTGACAGTTGAACAGAATTTCATCAATAATCTGTTGTAATCAGGAAGGTCAAGAGAATACATGACAGGGCCGTATTCATCGTCGTGAAAATTATCAAACATGAGAGGTTCCACATGATTCTTCACAAATTCATTGTGATATACCATTGCATTTTCATATCCAAATCTCTCATGTTCAGATTGTCCACAAATCGTCACAGATACTATTTCATCGTAATTTCCAGCATAGGCTATGTCACCGTTCTCGTGGACTATACCGATACTCAACCAAATCTCACTTGTCTCTCTCATTTCAAATCCCTATATAGTATATTCCTCATCTCATCGCGGGCCTGCATAGCCTTTTCAGTACACTTGTAATATCGTCTATAATATATTTTATTATTATTATCATACACGACCATTTTGGCCTCGAACCATGTATCATGATCCCAATGATACTCATAATCACCATTCATCCAATACTTGGACCAGCGTGGAAACTTTGCCCTATACAGTTTCCGCGCTCTACGCTTCCAACATCCGTGTCCCTGCCTGTTACCCCTTATTGCGTCAACACGGTTCACTAATTGTAGGTTCAATCGTACAGTCTCGCCTTGAAATTGAAATTCCACAAGATCGCGAACTTCCATCAAATATCTCCTACCATCATAGCCATTTCTTTTGATCCCTGTGCCCGCTCAAACGTGTCAGTGTCGTCTCTGTCAGATCGAAATTCGATGAAGCGAGGATGGGATAATGCCCAGAAAGTATTGCCCCGAGCTTGCGTGATGTCGTTACAAGTTACTGTCATGATTTTACCGATAATCTCTTCACGCCTGGAGTTGAAATCAATAAGTTGTGGATTACTGAAGCCAGACACCGCACCTTGGATTTTACCGTCGTCGGTCGTAAAAGTCATTGATCCGAATGTCGCTTCACGCGCAGTTCCAACCGTACCCTCTTTGAAACCTGTAACCCGAACTTCAACATCAATTTCCAGTTTAAGTTTCAACTGTTGCGCACTTGTGCCGTCCATAAACATACCGCCACGTTCTTTCCAGACGCCACCTTCAAGTCCAGCTTCCATCCATGCGGCAACATACGTTAAAGCTTCAGAGGCAGAACAGACGGGATGGCTTTCAATGTGCCGAACGGGATTAAATAATGGATTAGCTAGATAACTCGGGAAAAAACTTTTAACTCGTTTACGCCGAATGTGAAAAGGAGTTAAACCTTTCTGCTTTTTGTTATTATCATCACGTGTGGCAACCCTGTTATATTCCTCTAACGTGACAAAATCCCAGGTATCAAATGCGACCATACAATCCTCTGGAAGTTCCGACTTCATAAGAATGCCATTGCCTTCTCCACGAGGTAATAGAATGCCATCACGATATACAGTACATTCACCGAAATGCACACCATCGGGTTTAGACAATAATTTTTCATTGATGTCTGGATAATTATAATCTTCACCAGATCGAGACTGACAAGCCACTTTGCCATTGCTAACTTGAAATTCACGGTAAGTTCCATCGGCTTTCAATTCGATGTATGATGCCAGTGGTGCAAATTTCTTCTTTGATTTGTCATTGTAAGTGCCGCAACGCATGTAGACTGGCTTGACGATCAGATTTTTAAATACCTTATTGATCTGAGAGCGGCCCATATTGATACGCAAATCTCGGGTGATAATTTTTTTGAATACTTCACACTCATTAACTGTCAGGCCTGACAAAATTCTCGCGATTGCAGACAGAGCGGCATTACCTGTGAATTTTCGGGTAACAAAATTATTCTCAAGACTATCCATAGCCTGAGTCAGGGACCAATCTTCAACATAACAACTTTCATTGTATGTGACATTTTTCATTGTGACACCATAGGTAAATGTACACGAGTCGTAGGTCATTTTCAAAACACGTTGCAAAAGTTCATTGTCTTTATGCTTCCGCAGCACGTCTAGTTTATAGTTGGCACCATTGTCAGCATTCAATTCTTCAATAATATCAAAAATATTCATTAAATTCTCCGTTCATAGTTTATATACCACATATTAAATATGATGTCTAGTAATCTTTTAGAGCTTTTTCGTAGCCTTCATCCCAAGCATTCCATATTTCTTTTTTGCCAGTGTTTCGGGCGACCTGCACAGCACGATCATCCCACAGTTCTATCAATTGGAAATCTTTTACGTTTGTGATTTCAAGCACCACACCGAATTCCTTCACACAGAATGCCTCAATTGGCGCTTTTACGGCCCTTATCTGGGCCCCACCATCGCGTATCGTATTTTTAGGCTTAGTGACACGTGCAGTAAAGATTTTGACTTCTTTGCCTTCTGTCAACCAGCCTCGAACTCTATCACACATTAATTTAATTGGATCGCCCACATGTTCAATGCCGCGCCATTTATCATAATACGCCAACGTGCCGTCAAGATCAACGCCGATCCAGCCAGATTTACTTTTGTCTTTATCCCTACTCATTATCGTCTCCTTCTTCCCTTAATTCTTTCATGCTTGTTTGATGATTTCCATTGAAACCGCATCTGGATGATTGGGTGAACAGTCAATGCCTTCCACTAACTTAGGTTCCCAATTCTCCTGCCATAATTCACACTCATTTCTTATACTTCGGCCCAAAGAATTGTGATATATAAAAAGGCTGTTATACGGAGTGGCTAAGAAATCGTTCTGTAAAACTTTTGGCGATTCCTTAAACCACTGTTTGACGGTTTTTACGTGATTAAGTTGATCCATCATTTGATACCCATTGTGTTTTGTCCACTTCTTCGTGTCGGTTAACTAGAGCTATAGTATAGCTGCCTTTTTCGCGGCGCCCATTAAATTTATTTGGTAACCAACCGATACTATCAAGATGTGCTTCGGCAAGTTTCTTTGTCGGCAAGATTTTTCGACCAAAAACACCGTTCGTGTTAACGGCGGGTATACCATACAAATCATTAATACTTCCCCATATAGCTATCCATTGAATCTGTTTTTCGACAGTTACGAATTTCGGCCGTGCGATCCATTCGTCTAGTCTTGTTTGACATTGGACACATCTATCTTTAAGTGCGCCGCTCATAGAAACGCCTGCTCTCACTGAAGCATCATTTTTGGCCGTTGAATATGTACATTTACAACCTTTGTCGCGTCTCATGATTGTTAATCTCCTAACGAATGTTTTGATACATATATGTGATTTGCAATTTAGCATTAGCCGAAATTTTCATTGTGTTGATCCATGATTTAAATGGAATAGGCTCTCCAACCTTATTCGTCCAATTATTGAAGTAATGTTTTTCTGCCTTCACGTGTGCCTTACGATCTCGCCGTAAACGGATGTGTGCTTTCCGATTACGTCTGACGGATTCGACATCAACAAACGGATCAAAGGACATTGCTGGCGCACTACCCCTCCGATTATTACATGATGCACATGCCATAACACAATCTTCCAGGTTATCTTTTCCACCATTCATAACACATTTTACATGTTCTAGTGTCACGCTATTATTTTTATTTTTACCATCAACAACACAATCAACACCACAATAGCAACATTTCCAATTCTGTGCCTCAGCGGCTCTCGTGCGTATATAAACACGCCGTGCGATTTTGAGAGCCACTGCTGCCTTATTTTTACTGCCGTGAACGCCGACCAGTTCTGCTATTGTCGGTAGATCATTAATAATGGGAGGTGTATTAATATGCATCATATTCTCCTAAAACTGTATAACGGGTTTGCCGTCCTTCCATTGAAAATCAAAATATGTGTAATCCACATCGTTAAAATCGAAAGCGTCACTATCAATCCATGTTTCGATATATGCCGTGGCACATTGAGTGGTAGTTCCATCATCATTGGCTATTTCCGAATCTGGTTCGATATTCTCCATCATGAAATTGTAAACTTCCTGATATTTTGTGCCAATACGTTCCGTTGTGTCATACTGGACGTATGCATATATACGGATTCCATCAACAAGTTGTTTGTATTTAGGGTCCTGTGGATGCATTTCACCAAAATCTATACTCATGCGTATTCTCCCAAGAATATACCTATACCCGAGCCATTAACAGACTTTTCACCTGGCTGTTTGAAATCTCCAGCTTGAGTTTCCCACTCTTCGCCTTCTGCGGTTTCCCAAGTCACTGTACCATCCAATTCAAAATTTGTGATCATGCCTTCTAGAATTGGAATCATTGCGCCGAAGTTGGCGTGAACATATTGTCCTAAATATATTGTCTGCATCACATCACCGCCTGAACTGCGAAGATTGCTCTACGGTCGATTTTGCGGGGATCAGTGTCTACAACGGTATCTCCGTTGCGATCTAATACTAAGACGTGACCGAAAACAGTGACGACAAAGGCTTTGATACGTATATCAGCATCGGCGATCTTCGTGATTTTGTCACGTGATGATCCTACAGTCTTTTCGTTACCTGCGAAATGTGAGAACCGCGACCGCACATTAAAGCCATTTCGGCGTAGTGTGTTAGCCCAAACGTTCTTTAGAGTTCGGTCATTCCACGTGGTGCCAGAGACACCGAAGTATGCTAGTACAGCGGAAGCACAGGGAGTTTTGATTAGAACTTTTGGCATGTTTGTCTTTCTATGTTTCAACTAATAATATGAAAAGGATTGAACTAAGTCAACCCTCTATTTTAAAGTTTATCACATTGATCAAAGAACCATTGCCTGACGGAAGTCATAGCAAACTTTGGAACATCTTTCCACTCGAAATCTGCCACCTCAATCTCGTTGACCGACTCTTTGTGAACATCACCCATAACTGCTTTCATGAATACACCAGTGTTTTTCTTGTCTGCAACACCATCACAATGTTCATCAAGCATTTGTTGAAATCGATTTTCAGTGAAGAACATTTCAATGAATTCATCAATACCTTCGGCTTTCTCTGGTCCAGTTTTGTTGCGAACTTTATTCTTTTGGATAGAGTGTGCGATTGATTTAACCTTGAACATATAGTCATCAAAATATTGTGGATCAACTTGCGTTCCATCCTGATATATCATATCCAAGAAATATCCAACAAGACCTTCGCCTGGACCTTCCACATCATATAGAGATTTGATATACGGATCGCATTCAGCAATCGCATCGACATATCCAAGAACCAAATCGATCACGTCTTGGGCACTCTTTTGATCTAGAAAGTTGAAAGTTATATATTCGCCGAACCAAGGAATAATATGAATATTCTCAAGAGATTCTACCGTGAAAATCTTCCGTAAAAAATCTACAATCGTGACTGGATCATATACCTTGAATCCTGATGTCACATTCTCAACAGCAAACACATAAAATGCTTTGGGTGTTTGTGTCACGGCATCACCAGATTGAACACCTTGTCCAGCCCATTCGCCGTGAATCACGAAGTCCTTAAAATATTCAACACAACAAGAATTGCGTTTCAGCGTAGCAACCCAAGTAGCAAATCCAGCGTTGTCTTTGCCTACATGCACATCAGACGTGCGCTTTTGCGCCACAAGCACTCCACCGTCTTCCAGACGAATACCAGCATTGGTTCCATGTAACTTAATCTTTAGTCCCATGACAACATCACCAATGCGTTGTTTCTGTGCCATATGATATGCATCAGAAAACTTGTTAATACTATTCCATTTTTTAAAATTACTCATCATCATTGTCCTTTAATTGATTCTCAAGTTGATTCAGAACAGAATCGGCAGGCACCTTACGTGTAAAAATGGATAATAATCCCGTACCGTGACCATATGAATATTTGTTACATTGTTCACAATCACCTTGACTTCGGTAATATCCTGATCCGCAGCCGCCATTATACATCTGTTCGTATTGTCCTTCACCTTTACAGCGCCAACACACTTCCACATACTCTGGTAAAGCTATCGATTGCTCGGCAAGTTTTTGATATAAAGTTTTCATCATAATTTTCCATGCTCATCTATATAACGTAAAGCGTACACCCTATACGCTTGAGTTGAAATTGGTGACATCCAAAAACTTAATGGCGTACCTTCGATTCCAGCAACTTCCAAATAATCTTCAATTGTCTCCCTCAACACGCAATCACCTATATGGCCTCGCTCATCCAATATCTCTTGATCTCGGATGATCTGTGTCAACTGCACATCCTCTAATGTTTCAATATAATCTACAAGTAGCATTTTATACTCCCAACACGGCTGATAACACCAAAAAGCTTTTGATATACCGGGCATTTAATTTATCGCGGCGATCAGGTGTCATATGAGATTTATCATTCTTCATATTCACGAGATTGTCAGCCCACTTAACACGAGTCGCGCCCATATTTCGACTATGGACAATACGGAGAATGTTATCTTCGTATGATAATGTCGCGTCCTTAGTAAGAAGGGCAATCATGTCACATACATTGTCCCCATATAGTAGCCTAACGTGTTCCAGAGTTAGTGCCGTGTCTTCCACCACATCGTGCAATAATGCAGCAACCAACTCGTCCTCTGTTGGATCAATAAGTGTTTCTGCTACCTGTAATGGATGAGTGAAATATGGTAAGCTGCCGTATAATTGTTGATCGTGGGCAAAAACACACGATCTAAATGCCGCGGCGACTCGTGGTATTCGTAAAAATAGTTGCATGAGATACTCCTTTGTTGGTAGCAGTCTACGACGGTTAGTCGGAGTTGTCAACGGTCATAAAGATTTTATTGAGGCTCGACAATTCATATCTTCGCGTGTCTCAAACATAGGATAGTCCACATAAGGGAAGTCAATCTTCCATTGGCGAATAGCCCAAGGATCATAAATTTGTAGTTTACATCCATCGCAATACCAAGCATTGGATCCATGATTATACCAGACGTAATTCAAATCGCCGTTAGATGCATATCCGTCTGCATGCCACCCTGGTCGATTGCCGGGCCTATCTGGTGTAACATATCTAGTTTTCACTGTCATATAAATATAATGAGCATTGACATCGATTGTATTATTAGCGTCGATTATCGCCTCACTAACAATACTAAAGAATTGGCATAAAGGCTTCGGTATGATTATTCTACCTCCAACCAATTTAATAGGCAAATATTGATATAACATAAATTCGAATGGACAATATGGGCAAGGTGTTTGATTATGCGCGCCGGCGATCCGTATGGAATATTCATGGTATCTTCCATTCCTTTATTTTAGAATCAAGTATATATCCTACTACCGCGCCTTTCAATCGATATACTCCAAGAAGAATCTCGTGTATCATAAGCCATCGCCCGCCGTGGAGTATATACATGCTACGCGGGGTTCCATATCGGCCTGCGCATCTGCCTCCCATATAGTCGCATAAACACATCCTGATGTGTAGTCTAATGGATAGATATTCTTCCACCCAGTTTTATTTTCAAGTGGGTATTCGATTACCATGAAATGTGTTATCGTCGTTCCTATTTTCCATTGCAATAATCCAGCTTCACTGTACCGTCTCACAGAACCGTCGCTGCGCCACACAAATACGGTAGCGTTTGTTTGTACTGGACATATGCCATCTTCCGTGGCTTCGAATGCGTAGCGTTTATCTATCTCATATTTCATAACTATTCTCCATATCGTTTTAAAATTTGCGTGACATATTCATCTGACACGTCACCTAAATCTTTTCCTTCAGACATTATATGTGATAGCGTTCCGTATTTTGCCAACTTTATGCCGGCTTTGTCGCCATCACATACAGCCACAATCGGTCTAGTTTTTCCAACAGTCCACAACCAGTTTCGTATCACTTTACCTGGATCATTGCTCATCACACATATAGCAGAGAAGCCTTTGTCTGTCAACCGTGCGGCATCAAATACTCCTTCGGTAATAAATAAAACATTCGATGAATACCAAGATTCTAGTCCCCACACGCCTCGGTGTGGTTTAGTGAAGTATGTGTAATATTTGCCTAATCGTGGGTTATTGAATTGCTTCTTCTCTCCGTTTGGACGGCACGTTTGATATCCAATCAATTGTCCGCTCAAGTTCCAGATAGGAAATGTAACGACTTCCGCATCATGGTCGAACCAAGCGGTGTGTAGATCGGTATCAAAGTGTCTGTCTTTTAGATATTTCTTTAAGTTCATACTCTGTCAAATGTCGCAACAACATACGGCATACCACCAGGAAGCATGGACCAAGTATTTTTAGGAAACAAGAAAGACATTAGTTTAGCGTCAACAGCCATAGTCATAAGCTCGTCCATGATTCGTTGTTCGCCTGTCCACAGATCACCGTCGCGATCAGTACACATGGTCATAAATGATGCACCGCCGCCGCCGTTTGGAAAGAAATCCTCAGTCAACTCATTCACAAGAGTTTTTATTTCTTCCACATTAGTCGATGTGTCCATGTAAACTTTGTTCATTAGCATATCAACAATCTTACCTTCGTTGCGTATACAACTCATGAATAGGTCATGGACACTTTCTCTTGTTAAAATTTTATCTATCATGTTTACACTTTCTATATGATTGAACATTTAATCGTTTTAATGATTTCATATGGTTTATTTTTATGAACAACCGCTTGTGTTGATCCTCTGGCGATATAATCAGACTCGATATAAGAGACTATGAATCCCAATTCGGTCAGTTTTTCGCGCCACTTTTTCTTGTAAATCCAAAATTTCAATTGAGCAATTGTCGAAAATCCAAACACCATCCAAGGTTCAATATAGTACACTCCTAGAATGTTGCTAATATTATCCATAAGCTCGTCGTCGTCCCTAGGCATGGGATGCCTAGGCGAAGATTGAATCTCATCCCAGTCTGCCCATTTCCCACCGCCGCGATACATTCCCTTTTCAAACAAATCTTTAACATGTACACGATACATTCTCATAGTTTTGATGATATATTGATGGTTGGCATTTTCATCTGGAACATCTGAATACCCGCGGTAATACCGTCTAAATATGCCTTTGCTGCTGAAATGGCAGCCTCACTATTTTCATCATAATAATGAAAGACTTTATTGAAATATGTATTTTCCGCACATGAAACAACAATTTCATCATGGTATGTATCATTTTCTATAGTGAAATTCATAATTACATCTTTCTGTTGTTACAATTACAATATAGAAATAGGTGAGGCACTTGTCAACAGAAAAGGAGCCGAAGCACCATTTCTTTTATTCTACCAACTCTACTTGTTCTGTATTCATTAAATCTTCCCAAATATCTTCAAACGGTTCTTCTTCTAAATCAAAGCTTCCGTTTTCTTCATATGCTGCTTTTGCATATTTTTTAGCCACAGCCTCACTTGTGTAAATTGTATCTTCAAGTCCGAAGTCCCATTCAGACCAAATTTTATAAAAAGTTTTTTGCATTCGATTATCTCTTTCTTCATACATAGACGAAAGGGGCCTTAATTGGCCCCTTTCGTCATTATTTTATTGCTCTTACTGAGCGGCTGTTACCTCAGCACGTTTCTCCAGCATGTTCTGAGCACCTAGTGTGGTGAACACGTCGAGTGACGTTGGTGCAGCTTGGCCTGTACCGCCTGCGCTATAGAAGTCAGGCATATCAATCTTAACATCTTTCAACGCTGGGTACATCACCTTAGCGATGTCACGCTGAATTTCTGCCATGTAGATATCAGAGGCATCTTGTTTCGCCTGCAATTTCGCACGGTCAACTTGCGCTTCAGCTAGACCTTTTGCCAAGATCGCTTCACCTTCAAAGACGGCGGCGGTGGTTCGGCCTTTTGGATGTCTCGGTTAGCTTCTGCAATCGCAAGTTCTTTCTCCTTTTGGATAACAGCAACGTCTTTTTGCTTCTGTTGTTGAACCAACTCTTTGAGGGCACGTTGGCGTTCTACGGCAACTTCTTGTTGTTGGGCAATGATGGCAAGTTCTTTAATGCGCTGGGCGTCTTGGATATCACGCTGTTTTGCGATTTCACGCTCTTGCTTTGCCGCTTCAGCTTCAGTGCGATTTGTAGAGATATTTTGTTGCGCTGTGATCTTGCGCCCAACAGATTGGCGCTTGCTTTCCAAGAGAGTCTCCAAGCCAGGTGCGGCGATTGGTCGACCGATAGTAACTTGTGTTACTTGAATACCGTATACTGCTAGTGGATTTTCTTGACGCTTCGGCTGACCTTCGGAGTCAAGTTGCACAACGTTCTTGGTTACGATACGCTCAATGATCTCAACTTTGTTTGGATCAGCGTTTTCAGAGGATACTGAAGCATAACCTGTATCTTTGATCTTCACCTGTTCGCGTTTGGTAACGTATAGACCATTACGTAGCTGGTCTTCTAGACGAATTTTGTAGGCGTTAACCCCACCTTGGAAGAACTCTTCACCAGTGTATTGGGTTGCTGTCACAACTGCCGTGTTTCGGGCATTCTGCACCAACAAACCATCGACTAGATTATCGTACCCACGAAAGTCTTTGTGGAGTTTACGAAAAGCTACTGGATCAGTAGGCAAACGGAAACGGAAAGTCGCTGGGACTGTGCCGCCGTATGTGTCTGCATACTGTACTTGGACTGGGTCCAAGTTGCGAGTGAAGTTTTTGGCATCGCCTTCAGTCATATCAATAGTCACGACTTGTTTGTAAGGTGAAACTTTGGTGGCGAAAGGCAATTTCAAGTGAAAGCCTACTTCTGAGATAATCTCAGTGTTACCTGTGGCAGTGTTCTGTACGTAATACGAATATCCTTCGGACGTGGTGAACCATGTTGATGTCGCTAGAAATAGAACTACTATTCCCGCCACTACATATTTTGCCATTTTACCTGGTGATATAATCATTTATATTCTCCTATTTTGATTTCAGTTATTGGTTATTCTTCTTCTTCTGAGGACACAATATCGACACGGCCATTATCGCTGTATGTATATCCCGCTGGACCGTTAATCATCCGCGTATACATATGGCGAACAAACCATATCAGTAAAAGTGCTACGATCAATCCAAAGATGATCATTCCTACATATTCCATATTGTTCTCCTTATTTGATTGTTGGTGGGATAACTGTTATGTTTCCATGCATATCAAACATCGAAACACAATCAAATCCCTCATCGTTAGTTGGTTCAACATATTGTTCAATCATAGACTGCATAATATGTTTAGGTATAGTTTTGTTGGGCCTATTTGCCAAGCGGTCAATCCATAAAAAGACATCTTTTAATGATTTGGGTGCAGGTGCATAATAGCATAACGTTGTATAACCCGCCTGTTTAGCCCGCTTGATTATCTTTGCGCGTTTCTTCACGCCTAGATTTGTCTGATCCCATATGATAGATTTGCCGTCCCTGAATGCCATATAAGCATTAGAATTCATATGTACCGTGGCATCACCTATTGTGTCGGAAAAAACATCATCATATGTTAGGCCACGTGAATCCGCAATATCTGTAATATAGCGATCGGTGGAATAGACAAAAGCGTCCTGACAATTGACGTTTTTTTCTATGAATGTGGATTTACCAGTCCCTGGTAATCCAACTAATATGGTCATTATTTTCATTTATATCTCCATCACATTACACTTGTGACATTATAGTCTTGGTTATATAATGTCAACCAAATAATTATACGAGTATTGTTGTTTCATAAATTCATCCATTCTTTTGTGAATAGCACATTTCGCGTCCACACCAGTTTCTGCATGATAGCTATAATATCGAGTTTGTTATATCCAGCGAGACCAGTGCCAAAAGGCGTTACCAAAAATATTAAATTTGGATGATCAAAAGTGTACATATTAAATACTTTAACATGGGTTTCTATCATATCAAGTGATAATATTTTTAAATTAACATCTTTTGTTGGAATTCCGTATGCATTGCCAGTTCGGCCCGCGCCTTCGCCGTACACGGCACCGTAGTTATCTCGTGCAAACAGTGCGGCACCTTTGCCGTGTCGTCCACCTAGATTGCTGCCGAATACGAAAATGTGTTTGTGTCTAATATTTTTGAACACTTCCATGCGTGTCTCTTCTGCACATTTTTCTGCATCCTCGGCCGATTTGCACCTAAATTTTGTGCATTGATGGCAGTAATCGCATGTCGGCTCAATACTCATTTCGCACCACCTATCACATATATTACTGCCAGTGCGAAAACTCCTGCGGTTCCGAGAACTGAACCGTCTGGCATGTTTCCGACACTGGCAGTAATAAGACCTGCACCGACAATGTACAGTTTCCACCCTGTGCCAACTTCTATTAGGCTATGAATCAGATAATAAAATAGTCTCATGTTTCCATCGCTTCCATTTTAGCATCAATTGCCACAGTGCGCGCTTGGTACAGAACTTGCTTACAACGTTCGCCTTTCATTTTTGTTGGATCGTAACCCTTTTCGCCACAAACATCCATGAACTTAACATCCCTATATCCATGATATAGGGATATCAATTTCCACAATTCATCAGCTTTCGCATTCTCGCTGCCAAGTTTGCCCCGCATGTCCGCCACACCCATCACCAACAAATCTGAAACGATTTGTGAATTATTGGCCGCGCCCATACCATCAAACATCTTAACATAAGTTTTAGCCCGCATTACATGTAAACGGTGCATGTGCATATGATAGCGACAAATGATGGCCGAATTCTTTTTCGTGGCCGCAGGAACCCGCATTTCGTCGGAGAAAGCGTTAACCAATTTCACGCCAGTATTTTCATGGCCGTGGTGGGAAGGATAATCTTTTGGATCAGTCAAAGTTTTACCAAAGTCGTGAACCAAAGCGTTGTACATTTGGGGCAATGTGGCATTGTACGCTTTAGCGGCCTCAAGAACCAGCATTGTGTGCTCATAGGTATTTCCTTCAGGATGCCACTTCAAGTTTTCCTTTACACTTTTCATCTTGAATATCACGGGGAACAGAATTTCCAAAGCACCAAGCTCATCAAGTGTATCGAAGAACACACGAGGATGATCTGATTCCAGAGCCTTGAACAGTTCTTTAGAAACACGTTCGGCTGTCAATTCGGTTAGGTCGCCGCGGTGACCCATAACGTTACACATATGCATTGTGCCCGTTTCGACTTTCCAATGTGGACCCAACTGGGCACGAAAACGCGCTAAACGCAAGACGCGAACTGGGTCTTCTTTGAATGCTGCACTTGTGGCTCGCAAAACATAGTTGTTCAAATCTATTAGACCACCGTATGGATCAATCACTTGTCCCGTATCGGTCATTGCCATCGAATTGATTGTCAAGTCGCGGCGAAACAGGTCCTCTTCGAGGGTAACATCACGCCCGAAATCTGTTTCAAAATCATGGTAACCTTTGCCTGTGGATTTCTCCCGACGCGCAAGAGCGTATTCATCGCCTGTCTCTGGATGTAAAAACACGGGAAAATCTGCGCCGACTTGTGAGAAGCCTTCATCAAGCATCTCTTGTTGTGTTGCGCCGACTACTACCCAATCCTGATCTTTTGGAATTTTACCCAATTCCAAATCGCGAACGGCACCGCCTACTAAATATGCTTGCATTTGTTTCTCCTTCAATGCAATATCACACACTATCTATGGATTGTCAATAGATATTGGTTTCTTTATCCAGTCTTTAAAATTTCTATTGTCAAAAAATCTTTCCATCTCTATGAGTGTTTATAGTCACCGATATGTGGCCAGATTTATGTTTGAAAATACAAGGCACAAATTTCAGACCACTCATGGTTTTGGATTCCACTGCATATGATTTTTAATGTATAGTATCCATAGCGCGATATTTAGCGGCAAGAATCCCCAATTTGCAGTCGCAAGAATCCATACCAGCCATAACACCTGATTGGCAATGCCAACCGCCCATGTATGTCTGTGTATGTTGCCTGCCAGAAATGTCTGGTATATCGTAATACAAGACAATAACCACGGAAGATAGGTTCCGATATATTCACTGATCAATTTTTCTCTCCACAATAACGTCATCCCAAAAAATAATCTCATCTGGATCATCTACCCATAACTCGCATCCACAAGACGAATTCAAATAATCAGATATGGTAACACATTCCTGGTCATTCTCCGCCCCGTCGACACAATCTTTACATATGAATTTGGGTAACCAATCGCGAAAGTCCGCGTGTGTGTCGAAGTCGAGTTCTTTTTCGCCATTAGGACCTAACGCGCCGCTGCCAGCTGGCATATATGTCACTTTTATGGTCAACGATTTATCCTTTATTTTCGGTGCGACGTTGGAGACGATCAATTTCGGCGGCGATCAGTGCACCTGACTTAACAAGGTCGCGTATCGCGCTTTCTGGTTTGTACCAACCTCTGGCCCAAGTTTCTGGCCAATTCGGCACGTGTGTCCGCTGCCGCAAAAAATCAACCCATCGTGATATTTTATAACCATTGACATTTCTTAGATATGCCATGGCGGCATCAATAAGAGAGCCGTCGTTGTGTGCATCATCATGCTCTGCCGACCAACCCTCTACATCAATCTGTCTTTGTCGCTCTTGTAGAATTAATTCAATACCATTCATATGTCACGTCCAGCCAACATCTCGAGTGAATTGTTCGTTTGTCCTTTGATGAACATACGCAATCCCTCGATGGTGCGTTTCTGGCTATCGATCACAATGTCCTGGCGTTCCACAATAAGTGCCACGCCGTCGACTAAACTTTCGACAAGGATCAGTTTCGCCTCTAGCTTTTTTAACTTTTCGGTATCTGTCATTGAAAAAACTTATTAAAAACCACAATACCGACAAATGACCCAATTGCGGGTGCAATAAATGCTTGCGAGAACGGTATGCCATCGGCCATTTGTACGCCAGTTAGAAGCGCCGTGACGCTTACACCGATTATTAAATTAGTCATATTCATTTTCTATCCTTTGTGTATTTCAGGTACGAGATGTTTAGAGTTTGGGCCAAGATTTCTCAAGGCCCAAACACATTACAATGCAGCAAGTTTCGCGTTGATTTCATCTTCGGACATGTTCTGAATGGCCGCGTCTTTCTTGTTAGCCAATGCTGATAATAGAGCTACACGCTCGGAACGTTTCGCTTCACGGATTTCTATGGCAGTAACATCGGCTTGCTTGGAAGCAATAACATGTTTCGTGATGTCCAGTGCCAATTGCAATTCGACCCGTTTAGGATCGTTTGACACTTCCACAAAGCTCTCGTCCGATACAGCTTTCAATTCATTGTTGATGCCTCGGGCAATGCCGTCGAGGTCGGCCCGTGCCGCGCCGCGAACAAGAAGTGGAAGGTCCCACAATTGCTCTGCGCTTAGTGCGCCAACAGGTGACGGGAACCGTAATTTTTTGCGCGATGCGCGTTCAAAAATATTCATAGTATTCTCCTTTATTTCATTTATACGCTCTGGCGCAGGGAATTGTTTCTCTATACACGCGCTAATTAGACGGCCCTTGCCAGATAAACCCATTAGGGGTTGTTAGTTTGATCAGTAACGATCTTTCTTGAGTTCATCAACATCAACTTTCAATTCGATGTCTGGAATGAACGATAGAGGTTTCCACACAATCCGCGTGTGTACAGTCGAGACATCTGCGGATTTTACCTGTACCGCAAAGAATGTCATGTTGTCACTTCGGCCCATATAGTGCTTTTTGAATTCACCATCATCTTTACAGATAACAGACAATTTGTCCTTCTGTACTTCGATTGAGCATAGTCCTGTTACCGTGACGACCTCTGTATCGGTCCATGTATTATAAAATACGATGTTCCTCATAATTTCAAAGTTATCTGCGGCTTGTGATAGATTGCGCGAAGCTGTTGCCGCATCAGTATCACATTGGGCGCCCATGACGGAAAATGCCCCCAGCAAAATAAGTGGTATAATCAGTTTACGTTTCATGTTCATTCCTTAAAATACAATTTTATATGGTTGTGTTTTAGTCTCTGTTTTGACCAAAACTGTTACATCATCCTTCTTGGTAGAGGAGAACCCCAAACCACTAAGTTGACTGTCAGAGACAGGACACTTAGTCTTATCTCCTAAAATCTCAAAGACCTTGCGGTGTTTCTCAAGATCACTGTTCAGGAACTCATTATAAATTCCACGTGTGCTGTCTGGGTTCAGACATCCATCTAACATGAAGAACCAATGTTTATTTCCTACAACATTCTCGTCCCAGTAGTTAGGACTATACATCATTGTGTTGACTTTTACAAGTGTTTCCGTCGTAACTCCCCATTTATTTTGGCTTATAGCACTTGAACCTGTGACATTTTTATCAGAAACGATTTCAACAATGATGCCGTTCTTTACTGTGAGCGTTAACGATTTGACACTTTTACCCACAATCTTACCGTATTGATAATTGGAAACTTGTCCGTTACATTCAACTTCCAACTCGAAACCCACATCGATGGATTCACGTTTGGTATAGTTGTCAACTTTCACGATATATTTACCGTCGCTTGGTGTATTCATCCATGACACATTTTCCACAGCTTTTCGTGATCCGCAGCTGCCCACATTCATATCAACATCCAGTTTACCAGATTTATTGTTGAAGGATATGTGATTGCCGCACGGCTCATATACATGGATATCAAGATCGTCGTAGTTAAACCATGCCAGACTTACACGCATTTTGGCACCTTTCACACGACCGCCAGCTTTCGCCACACGTCTTGCGATAGAGGAATCCGCAATATCACCGTCATAAGACCAGGCGAAATCGTTGTCCCACTTGAACAGTGAATTGGTATCAGCTTCATTTGGTGAAGTGAGCGAAACGAAATTGCCGTCATGCTTATTCTTGACCAACATATCGATTGATCTAGCTTTAGGCAAAATTGTTGCCATGAACTGTTCAATGCCAATTTCCCGCGCGTTATCGAGGTTCACTTTAGCTGGTTTAACTTCTTCCATAAGAAGACCTTCGATGCCATCTTTCATCTTGGCTTTAACAGTGTTGTCCACGAATAGGACATTGTTCACACTGACATCTTGCAATCGCGCAAAGCGACGGGACAGCGAGCTTTCCAGTCCATTGTCCTGCAACGTTTGTACAGCATCTTGGATCATTGCCTTTGTGATCAGAGACTTCGGACGTTTGTAATTTTCAGGCGCAACCTTGGATTCAAACATCCGCACTGCATCATCAAGACCTTTACCGTCAGACAGATCGACACCAAGTGTGCCGATAACAGTATTACGAAAACGTGCTGAAGGTGACATGATATTTTTCCAAACAAACGTATTGCGCGATTCATCACTGTTCAACTTCGAATATTCTTGGACAAGAGATTTGAATGCCGAAATAGTTCGAGAATGTTCTGCGCCGCGATACAAGTTCTTATCAGCAATCAGGTCCTGAATAGTTTGTAAGGAATCAATAGTGATTTCATTCAAACCACGCTCAAAGACTTTTGCGGCACTTTCCAAGGAAGAATGAAAAGTTGGAATTTCTCCTCGAACTTTATCACTGGGAATTTTCACTTGGAAGTGATGCCATGTGATGGGTCCATTATCTGTCTGTTCTGTGTTGGAACCTTGGCCCTGAGTGCATTCCGATGAACGGTACACATTCTTTGTCTTGAATGTTAGAATATAATCGTTCATTTTCTGTGCAACCATATCATAAGGATACGGAAGATTAGGAATGTCCCATATAGTCGTCTTCACACCTGTTTCGAGTGATACTATGTTACCGACGTTGCGAATAAAATTCTTACAACAAGAGCAATCATGTTCCGCGCGTTCTCGAGAGATTGGATTTTCACCTTCTGGATATGCGGATAGATAATAATCCCACATAACATTTACATCGACGTCGACAAAATATAATTCAGTGGCTGACATAGCATCAAAGTTTTTTCGCAGTAATTCCGCGAAGATTGGAAAGTCTTTAGACATGGTTTATTCCTTCATAGTTTAAATTATTTAATCAGAGTGTATTGATCATTCTCTGTGGAATCTTATATGTGGCCGGGACTAGCATCTTCAGACCATTCCAGTTGCTCTTCCAGTGCTTTGATTTTAGAAGAAACTTCCGACATCACTACATCGTATGTCATTGCTATAATGGCACGTTTATATGCGTCGGGTAATGATGCGTCAAGTTTAGGTTGTATCACTATAAGCTTGGCGATAATTTCATCTTTATTCATCATATAGTCCTTCATTTGTTTACAAGTATATCATATACTATCAGATGTCCTTGTCAACCCTCTTATAAAAGAAACTTAAATCTGATCCGAAGGCTGGACATACTGTAAGGTATTCTGGTAATCCTAGGCGATCCCTTTCACCGCCTTCTCCACACACAAAGTAAGTGTTGATTTCACGTGACATATATCCCTTGAACATCAATTTCAATGTGTTGAATTCTTTAAACTCTTCTGCACTCAAAACTGTATTGCTCATATCAAATCCATTTCATGTTCTATGTTGTCCATACGATATTTGCCATCAGAAAACCAACAAACTGGCAAACCTGAAACTATACCTACAATTATTCTGCCTATCTCCAGTATGTAAACGCCTTTACCATCGCGCGTTGACCGTGTCGCCTTGATTTCCGATGCGGACCATTGATAAGGGCCGCGCTGTTGCACGATAGGAGTTGGCTCGTTGTTTATGCTTCCGATGATAACGTCTGGCAGGAACTTACAGAATGGCACAACTGTGCCGTCTCTGAATGTACTGTGTCCATACTCCATTTTATCATCTATAGAATCTATCACAGTTATTGGATAAATATCGACAGTCTGTGGTATTTGCGATTCAACGTCTGTCAAGGCGGCCACGTCTTTCATTACCATTTTTATCGGCGTCCCGTGCATTAAAGAAAACATCATAAGACCATTCGGAAGAGCACTCGTCACCATCATCTGTGTGCCATACGTCCACAATAAATCTATGTTCATCCACATCTTGATTTTCAAATTCCACGTACAGCTTGCTGTGACAATTTTCACTTATCCCATCCACAATTGTCCGAACGATGGCAACACATTTATATCTTTTCGTGGAAACTTCTGGATTAGATTTATTGTACCTAAACCACGTTTCGCCATCAATTTTCAACACCAATTTCTTTCTATTTGCAATTGTATTTTTCTCAGTCACTTTCCATATAATGTCATATAATTCTATTGATTGTAATTGTTTCACTGTTGCCATGTTAATGTACCTTTAACCTTGTTTATGATATCAGCCCCGGCCGTACCTAAACCTTCTCCTGCCGTCTCTGCGCCTTCCTTGATTCCTGTGCCTATGTCCTTTATGCCTTCAGGTCCAATTTCTACCAAAGTTTCTATTCGCTCAAGGGCATCGGAGGTCGCACTCATCATATATGTTATATCTTTAATAGAACTACCGATCCAGACGGTGAAAGATATACCAGATATCCAAAGAAATATAGTAAGTCCAAGTTTAATCTTTTCATATTTTGTCATGTTATTTCCTTCACGGGTACACCAGCACGTTTAGCTAATGATACCATCATTTTCGTACCTGCCCCGCCTGGGAAAGCAATCACAAAATCGGGTTTGAGTTCGAGCATTTCAGCGTTTCGGATAAATCCAGCCCCTCGTCCGTACTTTTTCCAGTCTGCGCCAACACCGTGTTCGCCCGCACCGACAGCCCGCGCCCATGCGCCAGCAAGTTTATCTGCCCCATTCGCATTACCATGGATGACGAGTAGATTGGATGCAGACCAGCGCCTCGGGCTTTTAATATTCGTATTGAACTGTTTTTCTGAACTTTCGAGAAATCCATCAAGGATATCGCAAAGTCCCTCGCATTCGTCAAGGTCTCTGACTCTTTTTCCGTTAACCTCTTTCCATCCATAATCTCGTCCTCCACAGACCAATAGTTTTATGATTTGATCCTGTTCCCACATATTCATCGCACATGACATGCAATTGATACAGCGTTTATCGCCGTCCCAATACTCGGTATCGCACGTCTTACATTTAAAGATGTAATCGCCTGGGTAATAACCAAACGGTCCTAAATCAGGTTTACTCATAATATATCCTATGTTGTTAGACATATTAAACACTATTTCTCGATTGGTGTCAAGAAAAAAGCGCCTCGAAAGGCGCTTTAATTTATGAGTGGTTGACTACGTGATCTCCGCCGAAACTTGCCGCAAAGGCATCGGGTTTCAACTTGGCCTCAACACCTGTGTATGCCAAGACGTAGCCAGCGGCCTCTTTGGCTGCACAGTTAGAGCCGTGCTTTGGGTCAGTCGAGATGTCTAGGTGAATCTCGATATCGAAATCTTTGATTTGAATTTTACCATTCTTATCCTCATAGATTTCAGATAAGCCTTCAATGTAAGGTATTAGCTGTTTATAAGCTTCAACAACCTTGGTAACCTCATTCATCATCCGCATTTTAGGACGGTTTTTCTTCACGTCATAATCAGGCTCAACAGACTTTGATGCAAAAATGCGACAGCCGCTTCTTCCATCTTTATGCACGATGCACACTGTTGCGAATTTTGCGTACCGTCTTTTATTTTTACGGAAACGGATAGAGTCGCAACCAAAATATATCTTTGTTTCTGGAGAAGATACTTCCAATAAGGAAATTATATCTTTCACTTGATCTTCACTAAATATCATCGTTTCTTCATCCTCAATTAAATAATTCACACTACATATTTATATAAATAACTACACAAGCTACGGAGATAGTAAAATGACACTACAAGAACAACATGATCTGGAAATACAGAAAATGAAAATCGAGTTGGAAAACCAAGATAGGAAATCCGACCAACAACGATCAATCGTGTGGACTGCCGCAATCTCCGTACTCATAGTGACAGCCATACTCTTTACTCCAATGGTATCTGAGACGCGTTTGGAGCTTCTTGGAGACGTTATACAAATGTTCTATATAACACAAGCTGGTATCATCGCAACGTTCTTTGGATCACAGGCATTCATGTCTCGTCGTTAACCAAATCATTCAGATCAGCGGTGGCCGTAATTGCCGCGTCCAATTCTTCTCTATTATCACTCAATATTACTGCCGACCAGAGCGACTCGTATGACACGTTCGAAAAATACGCATTTCCCAGGGAACTCATCATATAGTCAAAATCACTAATATCATAATTCGACATTTACTCATACTCCATTGAATTAGTGACGTTGTGGTGTCACGTTACTATTTTTGGAGAGTATAACTGTTATATGATATATGTCAACCGTTAAATGAAAATAGCGCCACTTCCGTGACGCCATTTCATTATTCAAGACACGTTGGTCCAATCTGCGATGTCCTCAAGTTTAACATCTATTGAACCTTTAGTCTTATACTTGTTAACCATCGACATTATTCGTTTCAGAACAGTCCAACGGAAATCATACTCCTTATACTCTTTACGCTTCACTTCTACTTCGTTATATTTTTTACCCGACAGATAGGCCCGCGCAAGATATGTTGCTCTTGCTTCCAATTTCACGCCACGGCGATGTGATTGTAAAGACAACATTTTAGACATGACACTCATGTCACTCTTTTGATGTTCGCGTAATCGACGAGCGATACGTTTCAATCTATTTTCTTCCAATCTGATTATGGATGGTTCTAGTGTCAGATGTTTCGACTTAATTTTTAACTCTATATTTTTCATGTTCTTTATTTCCTAAATTTATATTTGTTGTTTGCTAAGTAACAATAAATTTAGGGTGGTTTGAATATCTAGGTCCAAGTCATAGAATATGTCCTTTTGTTGGTGGCCCTGACAGGATTCGAACCCGCGTTTTTGGGTTTTAGAGACCTGCGCATACCGCTATGCTACAGGGCCATTTCATTTATGTTTCTAGTACCAGTTTCTCAGGCAAGTGATTATAATCCTGAGTTGGATAATTTCTGCGATAATAAGGTACATCTGGCGCGTGAGGTTTCAGTTCCTCAAGTGTTGCGGTGAATGCGTTTGCCTCTTTCTTATCGGCAAACAGCATATGGCTATTACCATATGATTTATGTCCGCCATGTGATGCAATTTCCCAGTCGATCCATTCGTTGGTCTTCAGCTTATCTTTGCCGAAAGCTGTATCAACAGGACGCAAGTGTAGAATATGGGATTTACGTAAATCATAAGTGACCTTCTTGCTCACTTTTCCATCTTTATTGATAGTGCGTTTCGCGTATACTGCAAAAGCCGTCTTGCTTTGTGTGTTCAATGTATACGTCGGTGTCACTTCACCTTTGACGCCGTTATTTCTGTTTCGATTATAGCCATAACTGCTATAGTAACTTCCGTTATTATGATAATAATGACCTTCAGGATAATAGGTCTCGTTGTCGAAGCCTAAAGCTGCATAATGGAACTTGCCCATATACTTATACAAGACATTATTGACTTCATTCGTCAGAACCATGCCCGGCGAAAGCTTCCACGTTTTAGGACCTGCTAGATGATCTTGATAATCCTTTGAGGCTTCACGCGCGAGATAAGCGCCAGCCCAAAGCATTTTATCAGCGATAACACCCTTTGTTAATGTGCATTCTGCTATGATATCAAGGACATTTTGTGCAGTGATTTCGAGTTCGAAACCTCGTGGGTCCTTAAGGCGATAAACTTTATTGCCTCGGTGCCGCGCCACCACATCTATAATTTGAAAGCCGAAATGTGGATCATTATCAAAAATCTTTGGTTCGATTTTCTTGTCTCGCCAACCGTCGACTGTATTCTTACGGTTTTCGAAGCCCTTGCCTGTGGCAACTGGAATCGAAAAGCCTAAAAGACAGTCTTCGCGTTGTGACTTTTGAAAGCCGACATACATTTGTTTTTGAAATCGCATAATATCATCCTATAATTTTGGTCAGGATAGCAGGTTTCGAACCTGCGTTCTCTCGGTTCCAAACCGAGAGACTTAACCAACTTGCCCATACCCTGATAGTTTTAATTTATCGTGATTATCTCGCCCAAAACATCCTCAAGAAATCGTTTTCTTTTTGATGCCTCACACAAGGTCTCACATGTGTCAAGTGTAATATTTTTTATATTCTTTAGTTTAAACAACATTAACACCTTTCACTGACCAGTCTTGGATATATTCAGCAATGTCTGGATTACCTTCACCCATTTCTAAGGTGAGAATCTTTCTGACCTCAGACCACAGTGCATTCTCATCTTCTGATACAGCCACCGGCTCTTGTTCTTGGTCAATCAATACAAACATTCATAATCTCCATAATGTTAGAGCGGAACATGAGCTTCGATGTCACGTGATCAAATCGACGGGACTGTACCCGTCATTCCGCATAATATTTTGGCACCCCAGGTAGGGCTCGAACCTACGACACACGGATTAACAGTCCGCTGCTCTACCAACTGAGCTACTGAGGTAATTTCCTGAATGGCCGCTAAGACACTCAGGTATAGATTGGAAGTAACTCCTAAGCTCATCTACAAGCCCTTATTATCATAAATCAATGACATTTCAACACACTCTAAGAAAGCGTGGCAACAACTATGGCGCGTTACCAATCCTCTTGAAACTAATATTTACGTGTATATTCAAGTTTACTCACGATATAAGTGTGGTTACAAATTCCACACTTAATGTCGATGCGCCAAGTTCGACTAACTTACTTGGGTCCTACCCTCTAACGGGTTGCTCTTTGGGAATTCACCCTAGCTACTGAGCTACGCATCTATTCGCTATCCTATTCTAGAATGATAACGCTGTTCTTATCTCTTAACACCAACTTAACTTATTTATAACATCGTGTCAACAACTATTTTCGACATCTTATAATTGCTACATATTCTTGAACCACGGCCTCGTCACATCACGTTCCTCTTTGACGGTCGTTATGCCATGCCAGACTAAACATGCTTGGATAAATCCTAACCAACGTGAATATTTATCCACACTCATTGGATGCTGTAATAACATAAACATGATCATCCATAAGATATGTTCCAAGGATGTGGGATTTGTATCATCTTTTTGTGATCGAATATTCATATTGTCCAACATTTTTGCATATCTATGTAGACATTTTACAGTGCCGCTGTTCATCTGATTATAACTCCTATAGTATATCTACACAACACCGTGATATAGTTTGAATCGACATCCTATTAAGATGTATATTAAACGATCAACAGTGTTGTGTTTGATGCCAGCTGTGATCGATTACCCTTGTTTCATGGCTTTATCACCGCACATCTCTTGGGCCAGCACTCAAATTACTTTATACGGATATTGTCTAGCTATTTTCCTCCCCGAACATTAGATGCCCTTAGGTATGCTATCAATTAAAACAGGCTCTTTAACCAGTATGTCTGGACCTATTCAATTCTAATACACCAGTTAATTTCTTTTATCATTTGGCCAAATGATCCAAACAATATCCGAATAAAGTACATTTGATTCTAATTTCAGCCACATAATGCTCTATTCTTGAGCTATCGAAGTCCTAATGGCCATCGAGAAAGTTCCGGGCCCTAGAGGACCCACACTTCCACCCTTTATGTGTGTGAAATCAGAATCAACATTTCCATCATCGGTACTACCTAGGAATTTTTATTTTTTTTATTTTCAAAGAGCACATAGAATATCTTCTCTATAACTACTTTTAGCATATGTTGAAATGGTTGTAAAGCGTTATTTACATTTTATTTACAGATAGATATGGACGCTAATTGACGATCCACGCATTACCACTCTGCCACCTATCCGAAAACTTCTATTTCAGTTTGTTCGATAAATTTATTAATAAATATTTTCATGTCTGAAGTTGACATATTAGTGTCGATTAGGTTGAAACGCAATTCAATTTGTATTTCTACTACCAGCCACGATAAAATATGATCATCCATCCAATTGTTCCAACAATTTTTGTCTATGTACTTTAAGTTCTTCTATTTCAATTAACATTTTGTCGACATTGGCCGGCAATTTTTCAATTGGACATCGCACCACATTAGCGATTTTAGTCAAACATTCCACCATATGTCTATGGTCTTCAAACTCTTTTTCAGTTATCATAATATTCTCCATTATTTTGATGTCGATTTCGTTGCACAGCCTGAGAAAGCTTTTATCGGTTTTACCAGCAACTTATACAATCGTAAAGTAAGCGTCTCCATTACAGTTACACCATCAAAATTCTTTGTCCAATATAGAGGCGCATTGGTCCTATGCTATCTAAGCCAATAGAAGGGGATCGGCCCCTGTCTCCTCTAGCAAGTCAACGGTACCATCGACTAGGGAATTCTTTGTGCGCGAGGTGGGAATCGAACCCACGAACTCTCTTCCTTAGTGCCCAACAAGGGACTTGAACCCTTACACCATTTAACTGATACTAGATTTTGAACCTAGCGCGTCTGCCAATTTCGCCAGTTGGGCTTTATGTTTCCTTAGTAATACTGTTCCTCGTTTGACCATTCATCAAATTCTTCTGTGACATAAGGTTGACCAGTGGATGCCCACGCATTTTTATTGTCTTCGTTTGACCACTCGTCATAGAAATCCCTATCGCATGGATCGCCAGTTGATCCGCCTTGATGTGGTGTCATAATTATATTCCTCATCTAACTACAATCGTCGGCATAATCATATCCGTCTGGATACCATGACAAATCCATGTGATCTTGTCTGCGTTCCTGCATTGTCAGTTTATTTTTGCCACCAAACCATTTTCTTGGATTACCACAACATGGTCCTGAACACATATGAGGCGTTCTAGCTTCAATGCCTATAGATACGGGATCAGCAAAATCTGATCTACCAACAGCCACATGAAAGCGGCTGTTTATTCTACGTTCTACCTTAAGCTTTTTAAGAACAGATTTATTTCTTCGGAATGCTCTTGATCGTGTCATGCTATTTCCTTTTTGTGATTTTACTGCTTTCAGATTTTTTCTCTAAACACACATCACAAATAGTTATATTGATTAATGATCCGTCCATAGGATCAAAATAACTTGAACCATAATGCCCATATGATATAAAATGTAGACCGTTTAGAGGATGTATTGCATCATCGCTATAATCCCACATTTTCATATCACCATCACAACAAAAACACTTCATGATATTCTCCTTTGGTGTCCCGAGAGGGACTCGAACCCTCATAACTCTCGGTTCTAAACCGAGCGACTTTACCATTTGCCCACCAGGACTTGTGACTAGCCGCTGCCTAGTCTTCCACTATCTGACCTTTACGATCTGGCCGTGGTGCGCTACACGGGATTCATCTGATATTTAAAGAGCGGGGAAACTCAAACACGCTCTGTTCTTGGATGATCCTGCTGGGCTCGAACCCGCATTGACTGGCTCAAAACCAGCAGTCCTACCATTAGACGAAGGATCATTATTTCTTATATTTATTACAGATACTACACTATACTCGGAATGTCAACATCTTTCTACCATAGAAAATTATCAATAATATCTTTTGCAACTTTCAAATCGACTAATGTGCCGTGCTTCTTCTTCAGAGCACCCATAACTTTACCTATGTGTATATCTGGTCCCATAGCCCCAATTTCATCATATAGTTGGTCTTGAGAAATCATCTGAGGCAACATAGCCTTAATGAATTCACGCTCGACATTTAGGTTCCACAGTGCTTCACCAGACGAATATCCTATCATCTCTACAACACCCTTCATAACTTTACGTAGGTGTGTCTAGACTTCATCCTCTGTAGTCTGGCGACTACCATCATCTTTGCCGATCATCTCGCACTCGGATACCAGCATAGCGATAAAGCTTGCAGAAGGCAAACTGTTATCGGGATTCTTGCGCTTTCGAATCCACAATTTGCGAATTTTCTTTAACGTATCACTCATATTATTCATCCTATAATTGGTACACAGTATTGGATTCGAACCAATGCTTGCAGAGAATGTAAACCTCCAGCTCTACCAGACTGAGCTAACCGTGCATATTTTATGGCATTGCGTCCGCTAAACGTTTCGCCTTTGTTTCATCTATATTAAACAGCTTCAGTGTCGTGACTATGGCATCTCTACCATACATAGCCTTTATGTTCACAAGCATAAAGAGAAATTCATTAGCTGAACCTTCCGTGCAGCCAAACTGTGTATTGTTAATTCTAACTCTCATTATTCAACTCCGTATAATTCTCACTATATCTTTTGATGAGACGTATCGACATTTACTTTTGATCTCGTCAATACGTCTCTTGGGTATATCATAATGTGTACTATGAAACCAGCAGCGATTAATGTCAAGCTCTTTTGCCATTTTATGTAAATTATTTATCGAATAAGGAAGACAAATTAGATGTCTCTTGGTATCAGTAAGATATTCCATTCTTGTCCTCCTATCGACTATAAGGGAAGATTTTCATCCGCGTACCTTATAGCCTATGTGCTTACCAACAATGTCCTGGTGGAATTCCTTCGATGCCCGCGATTTGCCGTTTAGACATCTCACGGCTTCGGGAAGCTTTCCAACAATCCGAAAGTATCAATGGATATAAGATGATTCGCACCAATAGAACTCCTAGCATGATAGCGATCATCGTACCCTCAAACAAAAATGTCTCGATAGACTGTCCAATGATATTCATTAAATACATAATTTATTCTCCAGTTTTGTTGGCGGTCCTACGGAGAATCGAACTCCGATTTTCTCGCAGACAACGAGTCGTAATCAGCCATTATACGATAGGACCATTTGTGGATACGCCCGAATGTATCCCTAATGCATTAGACCTCTTTAGGGCGAGGATGTTCTCGTTTTCGCAAAAAGTAATTGCATCCAGAAGTATACAGAATTTCATATCCCAGTTCATCCAGATAATGTAATGCGTTATATTCTCTTTGTTTCTCAGGACGATTAACTTCAACAAATATATCTGGTGAAGATACGTCTAAAATTTCTCTGGCACCCTGAAGTGCCTTTAATTCGTTGCCTTCAACATCCATTTTTATGAAGTTGATATCAACAAAAGGTTTAGGAATGATGTCGTCGAGCTTTCTCATGCGAACCGTTTCGGTCTTCACGCCTTTTCTATTGCGAAAATGTAATGTGGATGTGCCAGAATTATGCACGGAAACTTTCATTTCAGCATCTTGTGTGGAATTGCCGACGGCATAATTCAAAGTGTGTACATTGTCGGAATTGCTTTCCAAAAGGTTATTCACAAGACACGCGTGGTGTGCACTGACGGGCTCGACTGCATATATTCGTCTATACATATCATTTAATCGCATTGACCAAAGTCCTACGTGTGCGCCAACATCTAGAAAGGTGCCGCCTTGACGTGCATGTCTCATTGCCTCTCTGGTCACCATAACTTCAAAACTCATACTGAAGAATCCATCATTTTCTGGGACCCAAAGGCCATCATCAAGCATTTTCATAATATATCCTATACTGTGTATGAGAGCTTGAATCAGAGGCCGACTCATACATTATTTCCTGTGCCATTGACAGTATGCAAAGGTGAGGAGATTCGAACTCCTGACGCGCGGTTTTGGAGACCGCCGCTCTGACCACTGAGCTACACCGATAAAATCGGACGTCTTGAGGAGTCCATCCCTACTGTCCAAAACTTGGTATAAGCCAGTCGCTTATATCTTTGTGGACAATTCGAGCGGGTGAAGGGTTACGATCCCTCTGCCTTCTGATTGGCAACCAGACGCTCTACCGATTGAGCTACACCTGCGAGTACTGGATTTTTCGACTCCAGTTTACCTATCTTGCATTACATCAAGAACCATGGGCCTCTGTAATTTTTGAAATCTGCTACTAATCAAGTGCCAATTGATCAATTTCGTACACCGACATTATCGGTACCATTAACTGGTGGACCATGGGCAGTCCATTAGGATTTATCTACGCCTACAATTTGTTAAGTACAGTACCCTCGACACCTTGTGTAGTGTCATCGGCGAAACCATATGTGCAGAACACTATTGGGTCTGGCATGATTTATTCTCCTCGTTATATTGGAGCGGATAGAGAATTTCGAAATCTCGACCTGATGGTTGGAAACCGCCTGCTCTGCCTCTGAGCTATACCCGCATCATTCTTTCGAATAACTTATCTTATGATATTATTTATGTGTTGTCAATAACTATTTTGGCCATTCTAACAATTTCACTTCGATTAATGCATCAATAGTCCACATTAACGTGTGATGTTTTGCCCGTTGATCGTCCTCTGATAAACTGTCCCAATTTCTATTGAGCAACCTCAAAGCTACAATTTCTTTTTCATATTGTGGATTCATGATGTATCGTCTTATTGTTGGTGGAGCTATGGGGTAACGATCCCCACCTAACACATTGCAAGTGTGTCGTGCGTCCCATACGCCAGCCCCGTTGATATTCCGTGAGGAATATCTTGACTACTATTTCTTAATATCACGTTCGACAGGTGCCGAATTGTAGTTGTTAATTGCCACGCGATCGGCACGTTTCGTGCCTATTAAAGCCAAAACGATCACTGCTAGAATTCCGAATAGTGCAGCCAATATTCCCCAAACAACGGGCTCACGGTCACGCGATTTTGACATTTCCACAGAAAGCCAAATAATGGCCGCCCAGATTACCAGTATAATAAATGATTCCATCGTATATTTCCTTTTCAAGTTTATATTATATTAATCTCCAGCGGATAACTAAGGAATCGAACCCTCAACCTTACGGTTGCCGACGGTGTTCAAAACCGCTTGCGCCCATGCGCAGAATTATCCAATAATTAATGCCGATTTACTCCCTATCGGCAGGTCTCTAAGATCATTATCTTCGTATTAAGCCCGAAGGTTTACTGTGTCAAAGACGTTGGCTATTGGTCGTAGGAGATACATGGTAATGAGCCATGCTATCGATTTAAACGGCGCCTCTCCTACTTAATGTAAATAATATCACAGTTCTTTGCCGAGCTACGGACATTCTAGTGATATTATTCATATTATTTAATATTGTGACAAGAGTGGGACTCGAAATTTACATTACCCACATCACCGCTGCATATCCAGGCCGATGTTTTAATTAAACTACCTTGTCGTCATTGCCCATCCAGCGCATCGATAGGAATTCAATGACTATTCTTATATGTTACCAGTTAGCATGGCGCTATTAAGCCAAAGCTATTATTGATCTGGTGTCGAGAGTAGGACTCCAACCTACATTCACACGGAAAACCATATGTCTTTTACATTAGATGATCTCGACTTGGTTGCGGGGGCAGGATTCGAACCTGCGACCTCTTGGTTATGAGCCAAGTGAGCTGACCTCTGCTCCACCCCGCAATATTGTTCTTGTGTGGTCCTGTTCTATCCTCAGGAGTTTCAGGGACTGTCTCCCACTTCCACTAGGCTTTTAGCGACTTCCGCTCGTTCCCATATTTGGCATTCTGAATGGGAGTCGCACCCAAATGTAAACCGTCATGACTGGATAATACAACTCTTAACCTCAAGCTTAACGCTAATATCGTGTACACAATTTCGCGAAACACCCCGGAGACAGAATATTCTGTATACATATCACTCAAATGTTGGCCGAAGCCTCGTTGTTTTTACCCGACGGAATGTTTAACATGCATTTTCTATCGACGCAATATGTATTTCAAAACACATTCGAGGAATCCACTGTGACTAAATCAGCTTCATATTCCTGATTCGCCTGTCTAAGTGAGAGGAATGTGTTTTGAAATACACCCACTTATGTGGTGTATCTATCTATAATCGGCTTTCACCTAAGATGTAGTATTAATTAGTATCAAAGAGCACGACAGTCTTTCTGTCTTGTTACACTATTTATACACTAAGTATAAACTTTGTCAACACTTTTCTTGAATTATTTAACTAAATCGACATATTCACCGAAATGTCTGTCAAATACTTGAATCAGATTTTCATAATCGCTTGATTCCATATCAACACGAATCGTATCTCCGTCTAGACCCAAATCTTTTGCATATCTCATAGCGGTGCCAATAAGGGCAAACGCATTGCCAGCGGGACCTGTAATATCAATTTCAGGCTTGCGGTCTGATTTTTCTTTTATCATTGTTTCATCTCTCGTTTCATCTTATTATAGAATCAATTGCAAGAGATGTCAACAACTAATCACAGTAGGCGTCTGTCCAATCGTCTAATGCTTTTTGGGTCAACTCTGTGGCCGCAACATCATTCAGATCGAAAGTTTGGGTTAATTTGTTTTTTGTGGCATCAAAGCAACCTTCATCGCCAATACAATCGCCGTAAGCTTTAACAGCGGCAGTAAACATATCTTCATCGTAATCTGACATTTTCGTAACCTTTTTAACTATTTACTATTATATATAGCAATATTTTAGGATGGTGTCAAGTCTATTTCTTATATTTTAATTCTTTATTACCATGATCAATAAGAGAATCAATTGTATCGGTGCCGCCAGGCACGTTTGCGACTATCTGTCTAAACAATTCTGCCTTCCAGAACTTCTCATTTCTAAAGCCTTTGCCTTGATCTTTAACAGTGATCGAATAGAAGCCTTTAATGTTCTGTATCTTCTTGATTTGGCCGCCGACAACTCTAGAAGACAAAGGAGGAATTGTTTTACCCTTGAACTTTTCGCCAGGGACAAAGTTAATCGTGTTCTCCCTATTGTTCAATACAACAATGAAGGTACCGTCTGCACCCTTAGGCATTTTGTGTGTGTCGAGCAAAGCACTCATGGTCTTATTTGCGCCGCGATGTGTCTGAAGAAATACATCCGCGGGCACCACGCGTTTGCGTGTGAGGTTCGCGACAAATGCCACTTTAAAGTCCGTTAAAATCCATGAGATGTGGATGTTGCGTGATGAATATCCCGCATCAATAAGGCCAGGAATAATTTTTTCAAAGTCTTTAATGGATTTGCCCGTGATATCAAACATGATATTGGGTAGTCTGTCCGCTCTAAGGTCATTCAATAGCAGCGTGAGTGTTTTCTCTTTAATCTTCAGTTTCGTGACAAACTTATGCATCTTCATCACATCAAGAGGATTCTTCAAATCTAAGCCGCGAATTTCTGGAAACTTACCTTTCAGTGTATCTATTTTGATAAGGGCTTTCTTCCACTCATCGACATCGCGAACTTTAAACTTTTCAGATTCCATAAACTTAGAACTAGCGAACCCTTTACCAGACCCTGCGCCTCCGCTGAGAAATACAATCTGTCCAGTCTTTTTACCGTTACTGAATAGGATCAATTTCTCCAGGAGTATATCGACTTCTTCGTCCAGTTTAACTGGCTCTTGATTAACAAACTTGTTGAAATTTAACATAGGAAATCCTTATATCTATCATATATTTATAAGAATATAAAAGTGAACTGTTGGCGGGAAATCGCTCTCTCCAAGCGCCTCGCGGCGGCGATTCTCGTTGCGGTTCTTACCCGTGACATTTTTACAGCCAACAGTTCATTTTTTATACATTAAATATCCAATAGCGAAAGCGTCGCCCAGAATGCCAGTAAAGACTAATGTGCCAACAGGATTCGCAATAACTGCTCCTGCCCATGCGCCGAGAAATATGAATAATCCAAATGCGACCATCACAAATTTTAGACCATTAAAAATCTTATCTTCCATAGCTGTTCCCTATGCGAATTTATATTTGGCTTGTGTATCGTCGCATTTGTAACGCTTACCTGTTATACCACAAATATAAATCCATGGGAACTTACTGTTACGAGATTTATATTCAACCAACTTGTCGCCGTCTTCGTTAGTCTCGTTAAGATTGAGTATTAACATCTGATATTTCAAGGCCGATTCGGCGCGTGTAATACCGCCGCGAATGTTTGCGCCGATTTTAATCGTCGCTTCATGCTCTGAATATGAAATAGTTCCGACCTGAAAATCGACATTATCAATACCGATAGACTTCAGTGCGGCGGCGACTTTCACACGAACTTCGGCGAGAGTGGCTTTGTTAAACTTTTGCATATCGTTTCCTTACGTTTCATCTATATGAACTGTATACGATATATGGAATCAGGTGTCAATACCAAATTCTAAAAAGTCCACAGGACCAATATGATCTCTGTTATAGATACCAACAACAAGTCTTCCACCCATTGCGGCAGCACAATCCATATTGATTCTATTGGGTGCTTTAATAGGACCATTACGTCTCGGTGTATGACCGTGTGTCAGATACATACTGTCTTTGCTATGAAATCTTTCCGAATCACTATATCTAAGCCAAACACAATCGGCAAGAATTTGATCCTCTGGTGATCTGTGTCCATCATAAGCTGCGTGGGCGAAAACGTTATTTCCTTCGAAGTGGAAATATGGCAATGCATCCATCCAACGTATGACTGCCAAGGGAATACCTTCTGGCCATTCCATAGGAACTCTATGATCATAGAAAGGATATCTCATGTTGGCAGCATCAACGAACATTTCTTCGTGATTACCTTTGAGACAGATAAATTCCCAATTTTCAGGTGGGTGCATGACAGTTTCGACCACGGCACGACATTCTGTTCCTCGATCTATATAATCACCAAGGAAAATGATCTTGCCGCCTTTTGGATTATCGTCATATATTGTCGTAAGAGCTTGCTGCAACATCCCATTCATTCCGTGAAGGTCTGGAATCACATAATAATTATCATGTATCATTTACTTTGTCCTCTAATTCCGCTATTTTAGTATCAAGACGCCTTTCCCAGTCATGTGGAATATCACCAGCATAGACGTCCCAGCCACAGCCAATATCTTTTGAGCCGTTTAATGCTTCGACACTATCTTTAATGAGCTTGTCGGAATACAGTTTGTCTTGGTAATCTTTTTCTAGATTCTTGTCGGTCATGACACGATGAATACCGAACCAATAGACTTGAATCCAATAGCGCGTCTTATTTGCGTACATTCTTATAGATTTTTTCATAATATATATATATTCCTTTGGCACCAAATAGAGGATTCGAACCTCACCCTTTCCCGTCACAGGGGGCTATGCAACCATTACACCTTATCTGGCATCTGTTATAATTCTACTTCTACTTTTTCTAATTTAACGTTTCAGTGTAATCACAATTATTTCCTCTTCACCAAACGGACCATATATATTTCTTGCCTAAATAATCACCTGGATATGGTTTATCCCATTCTTCACCGCGCATGTGACTGTGAACTAGCTTCTTAGTTTCACGACGAACCGCTTTGTTTGTCAATTCGCGCCAGTATGCACGTTTGCCGTGATCGTGCCACCGTGAACCATCACGATTGAACTTGGCATAATCAATCTTGGTTTTATTCACAAGCTCATCATATGATATCGGAATTCTAACGAAACGATAGTTTCCTACATACCATCTGCTCAATGTGGGACGGCCACTCCTAATACCTGTCCAACGGCAGATACCTCTATATAGTTTGGCCAACTCACGTGAAATTCCCCGCTCTTTAGCAAGCTCTGTAACACGTTTCTCATATTCCTCATCCGCGATACGATTGGCCTCAACCATTTCAGCTTCGGTTCTTTTGATTCTTTGGGTGCGTGTAGGATTTCTTTTCCACCAGTGAATCTCACCAGCAAGATAGCTTTTAAAACTTTCCCCATCAGTATGACGGGATTTTCTATACGTTCTTGACATTTTATTCTCCTTCGGTCAATTTTCCGATCGGTAGAATAATTTTTCACTTTCTTTATGCATAACACATCTTTCTTTTATGGTGGTCACTCAGGGAGTCGAACCCCGAACCTTCTCCTTCGTAGGGAGCTGCTCTGTCCAGTTGAGCTAAGTGACCATTAATTATATTTATACGTGTCCTATCACGTTCGGTCGTATTCAGATTTTCGATCCCACATGCCCATAATTGACCATGCATTGCGCATATGTTTAAAGAGCATTCCGTTATCACAATCGGTTTTAACCAACCGTTTTTTACCCAAAACCTCTTCGAATTTAAAATCAGAATCATCGAAGATAATGTAATCCTTACATTCTTGCGCATACTCCTTTAGGTAATGCTTTATCTCGTAGGCACGTTCTTTTTGATACAACTCACGATCTTCCAATGGGTTAACTTTCCAATAAGGATAACTAAATTCACCTCGAAAGCCACTATTTCTAAAAGACGTTTCCATCCAAAGACGCATCATTGAGTCGTCATATTTGATATAATTTCTCCACGTGGAAATCATAACGAATTCAACCTCATGAAAAGTATCGTGTATTCTGTTGAAGAAGTCGATAGCAATAGGATCAAATTTAGACCAAAGTCTACCTTTTAGTCCATCCGAGAACTCTGCCCTGTTAGAGGTCAAAACTCCATCGATATCAACAAATACTAGATATTTCATTATATTTCTTTCACTATTATATACGCTGTTTTGCCTTGTTCTGGCGAATAATCTTCGCTTCCACTTTAGTCGGAACATGCTCTCGTGTGTTCAATTCAGTGAGAATTTGTTCCGTGGTGAATTCCATATCGCAGCAATGGTTACCTAGGGGATTATAGTATCCTCCACATGCATATGATTTATTGCGCCAAATTAACAACATTCTTGTGTGTGCTGCCTTTAAATACTCATCTTTCGTCATAACTGGTCATCCTCATACTCTTTATACACACGGGACACCATTTCTTCCGCCTGAAAACGAGACATGGAATTGCCATAAACTCGAATGATATAGAATAGATCAACCAAATGTTTGGGTGACACCTCATAAAGAAGTTCTCTAAATGCTAGTTCGACCTTACGCTCATCTGCCAGTGACATTATGTTTCCTCTAGGAGCTCTTTCCTATTAGCTGTCATCCATTTTGGAGTTGCAGCTGGAAAGCCCGCGACTTCCGGGATATACACGTCTATATCTGGATCATAATAGTAACCAGTATAAGCAGGCATGTTCTTAGACATATTATTTCCTTTGTTTGGTACCGAGAAAAGGACTTGAACCTCTATTTCCGTCTTGTATAATGACGGTGTTCTAACATTAAACTATCTCAGTATGGTATCGAAACACGGAGTTGAACCGCAATCTGGCCCTGTAAGGTCCTATTCTAACATTGAACTATTTCGATATGGTATCGTGATAAGGCTTTTCACCTCTCCACCAGTCTTATCCAGTCACGATATGTTTGGTGCCCTCACCGGGACTCTAACTCGGTTCTGATCCGTACCAAGGAACTGTTTTAAACAGGTTAAAACTATGAGGGCATTTTATCATAAAGACTCTTTAAGCAACTGCCACTGTACATCTTCAAGAGCTTTTTCAGCCCGCGCAAAGTCGTCGACGAAAGCTTCGTTATACTCATCTTGCAATTCTTGATCGTCGATACTTTCACAAATTTCTTTATGCACATTTATCGCCGCAACAAGCTCATCTTCACAATGTTGTAATGAAATTTTGTCCATCACATAAAGATGACATTCTACGTGATCGACTGTTTTACCTGCTATTTGCATTTTCATATCTTTCTTGTTGGTACAAGTATAATATACAAAATGTGGAACAGTAAGTCAACACATAATTAGAAAGTAATTGAGATTGTATCGCCTTTATAAATCGGTGTATGCTCCTGATGGCCAATAGCCTCAATCGAGAATGTTCCGTTAGTTTTAACGACACTTGCGAATTCGCCAGAACCTATTCCGTTTAACACGACGGTTCGCTGATTCGGTGCCATAGAACTTTCGAATCGTAAAAACAATTGACCTTTGTCGCCTAATAGTCCTACGAGTTCGCGTTCTGGCTGGGCCTTTTCAATTTTAATTTTCATGATAATTCCTCAATATGCTCTTGCAACTGTTATATGTCCTTTAAATGGGACACCTTTATAATCATATCTTAGACCGAAGTGTTTCCGCAACTTAACGTAATCCTCAATCTCTGCATCAATGAACCAGAAATGGTCCTTGCCATCTATACGACGACTAGTCTGGCGAATCAAATTAGAATAGTGAACTTTCACCTTTCTACCCGCCATAAATTTACCCCAATCTTCGCCATTTGCTCGTGGCTCTTCACCCCGATTGATGCTAAGATGAGGTGGGTGGGACGGCCTGTGGTAAGCACGTTTCATGCTTCTACTGTCCGCATCCACCCAATTCGTATCAATAAGCCACCGATAGTAATCCATGGTGCCGAAGAAATATGGAAGCTCTACTGTCAACCACCATTTCGATCCACCCTTAAGATTTCGTCTGGGCTCATATGTGATTATGCCAGTTGTTGTGTGCATAATGTTTCCATCAATTTAACTTACGACCTTTATAGTATCCTTCTGGGATAGAGTCAATACGTTTAATCTTCTTATTATCAGTTCCATTTCTACCCCGCCACGTGTCAGTTTGTGCATGACAATTCGGACAAAGGAATCTAACATTCTCTCGACTTTCATCTTTTCTATCACCATTAACATGATCAAACTCTAATGTGATACGTGATCCTCTCCATTCAGAAATACCACATCCTACACAACAGTTTTTCTGTTCAATCATTACTCGCCGACGTTTTGTGCCATGTTTAAGATCATCAAAATTAGACCTCATAAAGTTATCTTGATACGTCCGCATTCTCTTAGCAGTGTTAGGCTTGGCAGCCTTTCTGTGTCCAAAGGTTTTTTCAATATTGTCCCAATGAACTGCCATGGCTACTCGCCGCTTACTGTTCATTTTTTCAGTCTGCTCTCTCACATTAGCGCATGATCGTGAACAAAATCGTTTCTTATATCCCTTGGAAGGCCGTTCAAATTTTGTTTTGCATCTCTCACATGTATGTTGTTCCATAATCGAACCCTCTATAGCGTCGATATATTTATGCATAGTGCAATTTATATAGAACTCCCTAACAGAATCGAACTGTTGTATGACGGTAATCGGCCGTCTGTTCTACCATTGAACTAAGGGAGCAAATCTAGAGTGCCGCCACGAAGATTCGAACTCCGGACATCCCGATTACAAAACGGGTGCTCTACCAACTGAGCTATAGCGGCATGTTATAATTCTATCGGGCGCCTGCCTTTCCATTAGACAGTCACTAGCATATTAGTTTGTGGGATATAATATTAACGATTTTGTTTTATATATCAATTCTTGTTCATCCACACCGAATTCGTTTCGATCTTCTTCCATGTATACGTCTCCACTATATGTGGAATCTGCGACATAATACGCATCGGAATCGATACCAGAAAGTGGAGAATATCCATTTCCTTCAGAATCTTTCTGACAAATAACTTCCATATCATCTGGCAAGTCTTCGAGTGCCTCTTTTAACTCTCTAACATTCATATTGTATTCCTTGTTTGGCGGAGCGGGCGGGATTCGAACCCTGCGTCCTCAACGGTTGAAAACCGTGCGTCCTAGGCCACTAGACCAACGCTCCATTTGTTATTCGAATTTGTCCCAATATATGGGAGTAAATTTTCCTTCTGAAATAGCTTTAGCAAAAAGCTCTATTTCAACCATCGCTTCCTCACGAGTTGATCTTGGGATCAACGATACGTGTACCTCTTTTGGCACACCGTGACTGTCTGGATTTGGCCACTTATCGTGTATTGTTTTAATTTCCTTATCTGTTAACCACATTTTATTTTCCTTGGAGGTATGCCCCGGACTTGAACCGAGATAACGAGAGTTGCAGTCCCGCGCGTAACCAATTCCGCCAGCATACCTTGTTTGTTGGTGTACCCTCTGGGGATCGAACCCAGGACCTTCGGATTAAAAGTCCGCTGCTCTACCACTGAGCTAAGGGTGCAAAAATTATTCTGCTACTGTATCTACTTGCTTGCCGTCAACTTCACATAAATTGACACTGACTAGCCAGCCTTTAACAGTTTTTCTGTTCTCTTTTTGAAAGAGTTTAACTGCCGCATTTTGTGCAGCGTAAGACGTTTTTGCTTTGACATCGACGCTCTTACATTCATAAAAACATTTATAACCGTTCATAATAAAATCTTCCTCTTTGTTACTCTTACAGTATAGTGATTGAACATATATTGTCAAGAGCTTTGTTCCATCTTACGTCCTTTATAAAATCCCAAATCTTGATGTGAACCGCCTGGGAATCGAACCCAGTAAGAGCATATCGACGGGTTAAAAGCCTGTTCCAGGTGACCAATGCATGGACGCGGTCCAAGGTCTATCCGAATAAGTAAATTCCTGAACTTACCCAGAATAATATAAGCAAATAAAATTTATAGTTGTATGGTAAAATTGATTTATTCATAAAAACTTCAACTGCCAACATCAATAAACATAGTGAGGAGACAATAAACGTTGTCCATACTAAAATCAGTGAGAACATTATTTCAACTTTCCTACACGAGTGTCCAAATCCACATCAGATTCTTCCAACATAGCATCGTTTACCGTTTGTGTGGAAGGAACCTCGCGAATACGGAGTTGTGCTTCCTCGTATGCCTTAAACATGGCATAGGCCATTACACTCATTAAATTTTCCTTTCGACTAAAAATCCTCTATCACGAATTTCAAACAAATCTTCGGCATTGTCAACAATAAATTTAGCCGTCCAACCAGAAGAACTTCATTCGTCATGATACACAACATCATATTCCATAAGCTGCATACCTAAACGTTTTACCGCGGACGTAACGCCCTTTTGCGTCTTGTATGTTTTAATCTTGAACATTGTCGTTATCCTACTCTTTGTTACTCTTATACTATAGCGACAGTTCTTTATGTCGTCAACATCTTATTCAAATCCTTTTTCATCTTCATTTTAGACGCACGACGATCAGCTTTCACAGTTTTGCCGTGAGCGCCAGATTTACGCATCCGCATTGCGATCACAAAGGGATCACGTTGACCTGATTTGATTTGAGTGATTTTCATCATCTTGTCCTTTATTTGGTATGCCGTGATGGATTCGAACCACCGTGGGGTTTCCCCTAGGGATTTACAATCCCCTGCCTCGGCCACTTGGCTAACGACACATACTTTATACTGCTTACTCTATCGACCATAAATTACACTGTCAATAGTAATAGGTGTTAATTAAAGGCCCAGACGACAACTATTCACTAGGAATTTAAGCTTTCGCCCCTAGCCGTCTGTATTGACCACTCCTTAGATGATGCATCCTCCGTAGTTGACGAATTAGCAACATTCCTATTTTGGTGTCTAGGGAGGGGATCGAACCCTCGGCGCATGGGTCTTCAACCCATCGCTCTACCACTGAGCTACCCAGACATATGACTATCATCGGCATTCACCTAAGTCGGTACTAATTAATTTCAAAGAGCGTTGGAGATTGATGCTATCGCTTCGTCCTGATATTAGTTGTGTCGGTGGGCTACGATCCCACTCTCTGTCAGATATGAACCGACTGCTTTCCCGATTAAGCTACGACACAAAAAAAGACCTTCAAATTTCTCTGAAGGTCTCGTGTGTTTAAAAATGTATTACTTACAATTCCTATCCACCGTACCCCTCGAAAGAGCGTTTAATATACGTCTCTGTAAAATGTTTGGTGAAACACATTGTCATTGGGTAGGCTTTCTGTAAATGTTTATTAAGACTATTTATACACCATGTAACTTACGATGTCAAGTCTTTTGTTATTTATTTTATTTATTTTTTGCGGCCCTTTCGCGAATGATATCGAAGTTATCAAATACAAGCAATTTACCTGCATTTAATACTGGACGCATGATGTTGCGACCTCCATCACTCTCTTTACGGACAGTCGCATAGTTACCATTCGTTTTGATCACAGACAAGCGGCCTTTCTTTGAACGCTTATCTTTGTCCGTAATTGGGTCTTTGAATACATCATTCCAAATACCATCAATCTTGATAGCAGAAGCTTTCATGGCATATTTCATGGTGTCACGATCAACTTTTTGTAGAAGTCCACCACCCATACCCATCGCAAAGTTGTCGATAGAAATTCCACGTTTTATTGCATTTGTCAAAAGAACTTGAATACTATCGATATTCATACCGTCACCCTGAAGGACACGAATACAATCTGGAAGAACTTTGAAACCCTTCGAGTTAACAGTATATCCAAATTTCGTCATCAACACCTCAATGACATCTAGAGGAACTACCATTGGATCGCCACTATCTGGACGAACAACAAGAGTGCCGTCACGGGATTCTACCATCTCTTTCAGTGTACCGCCCCAAATATGTTCCGCACAATACATCATATCATAACTATCGGACACACATGCTATTAATCCAGTTGGATTTTTAAGCAAGAAATTTCGGTAGGCATCCACTTCACCCGAACGTCCCCAAGAAGTGATCGTGGAATGTTCGGTTGCTGGGATAGAGAAACCTGCCATATGTTCACCGTAAAACATACGGGCTCCAATTACAGCCTCAACTGTGTCTGTGCCCTTGAAATTCACAAGATGTCCCATGCCTCCCAACATTGCTGATTCTGATGAAGTTGCACCGCGGGCGCCGAAGTCATGAAGTTTGAAATCGATTTGTCCATCAGGATCATCGGAAGTCAATTTTAATGCCTTATAAATGTGCTGTTTAGCTGCACGAGATAATGTGGCAACCGTTGATGCATACCAAACAGCACGAAGGGCTGCCGTTTCTACTGCCGAAGTCATCCACGGAAGTCTATCATCAAGGTTAATAATCTGAACCTGAGCGTTACGTGTCGGCATAACTGTTCCTTCTGGAACAGCTTCAATCTCGATAGGCAAGAACCCATCCCAATCATCGACGACAATCATCCAACCAGCTTTATCAAATGGTGTTCCGTGTGCTTCAAATACATCAGCGGCAAAATCGACTTCGGCCTTTGTGATGGGTTTCAATAGATACTTGATGATGAATGCCTGAAGTCCAAAGAACACTGCTTCGTTGAATGGTCCGCCGCGCGATTCGATGTATGATGACACATTTGTAGAACCGTCGGGATATTGAAATGGGTGGGAAGTCTTATAGCTATCCACAGTTAGGATAGGATTAAGCTCGATTAGTGGGAAATCTTTTAATGTATATGTAGTCATGAGAAAGCTCCTCTCTCGGTTAAAATACAATCGGTCTATCCAATTGCTTAAATTGCAGTCATTGTTTCTATGATATCATAATGATCCTCGAACAATTTATTTCGCTTGGTCATCACTTCGCCCAATGGTACCCATTTCGCCTTAACGGCATCATCGCTACCTTTAATTTTAGGCAAACGTTCCTGACTTGTCAGATTAAAAAGGAATGCCGTTGTCAATGTTCGGCCTCGAAGTGAACGGTGTGGATCATCAAACTCTTGCTGTTTGGTGTATGATCCTCGTAATACTTTCATCGGCACATCAATCTTAGTTTCTTCTTTCAATTCGCGGAGTGCGCCCGAAAGAAGTGTCTCTCCTTGGTTCAAAAATCCACCAGGTAGTGCCCATAATCCTTTGCCAGGTGCTGAGCCGCGCTTTACCAGTAGCAGGTGACCAGATTGAACTACTACAGCATCAACTGTCTTGTGGGTCGGCAGGTATGGTGATTTCCAGTCCTTCATAAAATCTTTCAGCATAGGCATAATATCACACGATTCAACGTGTGCTATCCCACGATCCCAACACCATTCATACAATTCTTCATCTGAAGGCATACGGAATTGTTTCTGGTATGCCATATTAAATCGGAATTCTGCCGCCATATCACCAAAGAGTCTAGAATCACCCTGCATCAAAGCCTTATGGGCCGCCTTTGGCATATAGTCTTTGACGGAGATATCATTATATAACCGCTCGCGAATATCTGTGGCATTAATAATGCTTACGTTAGGTACCTCAACACTTTTCCAACGAGGAAAACATTTAAGATAAAAGCTACTTTCATCCTTCGAGTGTCCGATAAGGCCGATCACGGGATCATCTTCAAATTTACCTGAATATGCGACACTCTCCACACCAGAGATCACGCCTGCAATCCAACGATCCAGATTATATGTGTGATCTACTTGTGGGACGAATTTGATACGGCCGTTGGCCACTTCGTTTGGATAAACGGCGGCGATCAAGTCAATTCGTTCTCGTGTTGTTAGGGGATTGCGCGTGTCTGGTGCCTTATCGTGGCTACCAATTACAATGGCGACTTTGTTTACTTTTAAAAGCGCACTATCTACAACGGCTTTATGTCCGTTGTGGAATGGCTGAAATCGCCCAATGAAGGCGAGTGTACTATATTCCATGCTAAAACTCCTTTAGCGATATGTCAAATACAAGTCTATCTTGTATTAGTATTATTTATACATCTAAATATGTATAACTTTATTTGATCTTTTTGCGGGCGACTTTGACACACTTCTCCACGATTTTAGTGGATTTTAGATCAAACGCCACGTTCTCCGACTTACAACCAACGACGACTTGTTTCACGTCGAATCCTACAAGGTGAATTACGCTTTCGCCGAAGTATTCTAGAACAGCAATGGCAAGATCAATGCCGTAAAGTTTTTCAAGTTCTTGTTCTACTTTAGTGGTCATTTTACAATTTCCCTTATTGTCTATCTTCATATTAAACTAAGGGCTAGAAAATGTCAAGTAAGATTCGCACTTTGGATATTCCAACCAACTTGTCTGTACCATATCTGAAGTTAAAGGCATTATTTCTCCTTTTTATAATTGAAGTCTTTAGTTATCTATAAATAGCGTAACGTATAAATAATATTATGAATATATGCAAACAATGTAATTCAGAAACGACTAATCCAAAGTTCTGTTCCAGATCATGTTCTGTCACGGCAGCGAACGTTGGGAGATGTAGACACGGCACCTCTCCCGTAATAATACATTGTAAGCAATGTCATGTCCACACCACCAATAAAAGTTTCTGTTCACATAAATGCAACTCTATGTTTCACACTAAACCTCCTAAGCCAAAAAGAATTTTGAAAACTGTGGAAGAACTTAAAGCAACTAATGCTGCGCGACAGGCACGATATAGAGCCAAGAAACTACGTCAACTTCATCCAAATGCTAATGCAAAAATAGTTCGCGAATTTTATAAAAATAGGCCTGAAGGATATGAGGTGGATCACATTAGACCATTGGCAAAAGGCGGTCTACACCACGAAAATAATCTTCAGTATCTCACGATAAGTGAAAATAGAACCAAAGGTTCTATTTGGTTGGTAGAAACAGAGGGATTTGAACCCATCTCCTGACACGTTATGAGCGTGTTGTGCCACCTTTACACCATGCTTCCATTATATTGGGAGGCTCCCCATTTGCCATCCCTTGCGGTTGTGTGGTCAATCGTGTGAAATTCACTCTCACACGATTTTTATATTCAGCTAAATTTTACAGTAAATTCATCGGCGAACATGTCTTCTAGATAATATTTATATATATGTGAGAACATCAATTCTAACATAACTTCAGAACGATCAGCATATATTGGAAGATTAATTGTTATATTCAATTGATCATCACAAGTAGTTTTTGCGTTCGGCGCATACACTTCAAGAATGTTAGCGATAACTCGCAAAAGTTTTTGTGTATCTTCTGTTTGTTGCGGCGCAATTAGTTTTATAAGGTTCATGGTTCGCTTTCTCTAAGTTATGATTAAACATAACGTGCATGGCCTATGGTGTCAACCATTATCTTGTACGGATGATGGGAATCGAACCCATGATGTGATCGTTAATCTATATCGGAATTTAAACCCGACGCGGTTCGCCTCTGTGCCACACCCGCATATTTATCCTAGTACCATAACACCGTATGCCATCGTGTTAATTAGAGCCCAAGGCAAACAAATTATACCTTGAACAGAACGATGTACTGTGCCTAGATTTTTGAATGGATTAAACAGTGCAATGAAAAATCCCAACCAAGGAAACCACACTAAACTTTCTAGTCCTAAATTCTCTGCTAAAAGCGTATTCATCATATTTCTTCTTTTATAATCTTACGACCTTTATAGAATCCTTCTGGGATAGAGTCAACTCGTTTTATCTTTTTATTCTCTGATCCATTTGTTATCCACATTGAACCAAACTGTGAGTTATTTTTGCCTTTAGAGGCTAATCTTGGACCCGACATTTTAGATAGAGATTCGTCTGTATGATTTCTGCCCAGAAAAGCCATAGAATATATGTTTTTCGCACATGCTACCATATGTTTTACCCGATACTTCTTATCAGTTTCAATTCTAACCTTATGTATATTTCCAGAGATTTTGCCACCTTTGACACATGCGGCAGTCGTAAAGCCGCCTTTGCCGCCTTTGACTAAATTATAAACATCCGATCTCGCTATGAAATTCTCATTAACGAGTTCCTTTTCTTTGGATATCATTTCCTCGCGATTATCAAAATCAAACAGAATTTTCTTAGTGAAATTCTCCATACCGTATTTCGCTTTGGCATGACCTAGATATTTTCCAGAGCCCATATAATTATCCATGGGATTTTCCGTTTGGTGATATCCAATATAAATCTTACTATTACTGATATTCATAATTTGATAAACTGTGTAATGCATACACGTATTTATACAAACTTAAATCTAGTGTGCCCTCGGGGATTCGAACCCCGGACCTGATGTTTAGAAGACATCTGTTCTTCCGCTGAACTAAGGACACTTATGTTATATTTATACAGCGCCAGTCCAGTGAGTTTCATATTCACCGAAAATATTGCCCCGCGAAAAGTTGCGTGTGGGAGAATTGTAGCCAGCAGGCTTCAAGATATCACCGTATTGGAACTTCGCGTCATTAGTTACAGCGACGATGAATGAGTGTACTCCACCGCGTTCGCGAACGACTTTAATATACTTTTTGCCTACATTATACTTAATTGTATTTTCAAAATCTTCAATCATGGCTGTGCGGCGAGCGATCTGGGTTTCACTCAATTGTGCGCAGGCGGGATTTCGGTGCCAGTCACGGTAATCGGCACAAATTTCTTCAATATAATCGGCAACCGCTTCTGTTATTGTAGTCATTGAACTATCTCCGTTACTTTCAATTTATAATAGCGAATTGGATAGATCATGTCAAGTTTTAATTCTGTATGTCCATATACTATTTTTATTCAGGCATTCCACCACAAAATCCACAGTAAGGTTTGTGTGTGCTGTAACAGTAAAATGATCTGACCATATACCGAGAACACATTTTTCAATGATAATCAAGACTCGCTTTCAATTAACACTACATCACCTGCATTCAATATCTCGCGCGATTTTTCAAATCTATATCGCTCCTCAGAAAAACCTTTTGTCGATCCGTGACACAGTGTTCCTATTCCAGACTGGACAATGGCCCTAGCACATTCCACACAAGGAAACTTTTTCATAATCATTGTCGCGCCTAGAGTCCTATGGCCGAGTCGGGCGGCGCGGAATATCGCATTTCGTTCCGCATGTTCTATATAATCATATTTGACAGGCCGCTTGCTATTTTCCTCTGTGATCTCGATACCAAAAGTGTGTCTGTTCGCGGCAACTATTTTCCAATTATGACCAATGAGAATACAGTCCACTTGTGTTTCTATATCTGTGCTGGTCGCAATGATTTCATCCATTACATCCTCATCAAACAATCGCGAATTCCTTTCGTAATTTATCGACCTCAATATCAGCTTTCCGTTCTGCTATTTGTAATTTAACACCAATTTTATATGGATCATCCTTTTTGAATTTCGATTCGGTGAAGGACTTTAACTCGTCTCGTGCGGTTTTAAGTTTTCGATGCGCGGCACAAGAATTCTTGTTTCCATCATGCTCGCCATATTTTGTTTTTGGCCAATTACTCTTTGCATCAGACACAGCGGTGTTTCCGTATGTTCCAGGGCAATTGCCTCGCATGTGGACGTGCCGTACACTTGCCATACTATCGCGTTCGAACACGAGATACGGCAAACTATTCGTTATAGTTGCGAGTTTATATATCTCAGGCGAAGTTATACGATCAGCGGTGTCTGGAGTTTTGATAAAATTAGTCATTATGAACTCGCTTCAAAGGCCAAGGGAATGCTGAAATCATTTCGCTGACCGTCAGTGATGCCCGGGCTTTCATTAAGGTTTCTGTGCCGTAATACTTTGACCAAGATGTTTTATCTGTGATCATTTTCAAGACTTGAGAGAAGTTTGTTGCGGCAGGTTTGTCATTGATCTTTACCCGTTTTTGGGCAATTTTCGTTGCTTCGGAATCGTCCCGCTCGAATTTGGTATAACCCATATCGATATACTTGACAATCTCTTCAACCCGAGACCGATCTTTATGAACAACTCCCATGTAAGGATAAGTTTCATAGGCGATATCGTCTTGATTTTCTAACATGAAAGCGTTCAGGTTCGAGTCTTTCATGAAGACGGCAAGATCACAATTCATCGCGTGTTTCGTTAGAGACGCGATAACGTTACTTTGCCATGCGCTGTTCATCCGAACGGCGATGTAGACTTCTTTTTTCGAGTTACTGAAAACGTGAACTGTATGAGTCATGTTATATCTTTCTTTGTTACAAGATCATCATAGCGTCCACGTAAACAGGTGTCAACCACTTTTATTACACCTTACGATAAAGTTTTCCGTATGATGCACCGAGCCTTGCAGTATATCCTTTATCGGACAACTTATAATTTACTCGGGTAGCAAACTGCCGCAAACGCGATGCAAATCTAGGTGTGGTTCCAGCCAACTCGTGATCAGGACCTATAGTGATAAATTCATCATGGGCAGGATTACCATTGCAAGGCCTAAGTGCCAAAGCATCGTTCACTAATTTCATATGATCTTTGTTGCGATAGAACAGGTCGAATTTCTCGGCCAAGATGCAAATTTCTGAGAGATCATATCCACACTCTTTAGCGATCCGCCGTTTAGATTGTTCGGCTGCCGTTTTAAGTGATTGAATATCTATTTTCAAACTTTCATCAACACTGACAATATAAGCTTTGGCATTGGATAAATTAGTTTTTACCACTTCTTCTATACGAGTGGTCAATAGCATATTGACTGCCTCCAATTCTGCCATGCTCATTATATTTACGACAGCCGAAACGTCACTGATACGATTAGTATTCATTACACTTTCTCCATAACAGATGTTCCAAGGGTGATCATCTTCACGCTAACAGGCGTGTCCATGCGCATTGCCACGGCTTTATCGAAACGCGCTTGATCCGCCTTATATTCGGTGTAACCAAGTGTTTCTAATTTTCGATATGTTGCCCATCGAACGTAATTGTTATCACGGCCTGGGTAAGCGGAGCGTGGAACGGATTCTGTGATACACTGGACAATCTGTCCCTTGTGTTCCGAGAAGAAAGAATTTCGTTGTCCATCTTTTCCGAAAGACTCTAATGAAATTGACGCGGCTGCAGATTCTAATTGTTTGGCACACTTTTTGCTAAGAGCACCAAATTTTTCAGGGCAGATCACATGACATTCGCCATTAGTGGCGATGAATATTTTTACGTTGTGCATATTTACCTCATATTTTTTTAACATATAAGATACATATATTATAAGATATCGCCTGTCAAGAATTATTTTCCCAAAGTTTCTTAACGTGTTTATGATTGATTCTGCAATTGATTATGCCGTTATAGTAGTCGTCGCGCAATAGGACCTTGCGTTCCACCTGCTCGACCAGCTCTTGGTACGATAACTCGCCCTTCATATGACATAAGTGTAGTATCTCACGCTTAAAACACCCAGGACCTTCGGCCTTTACCAGAGCCATAGTTTCCACGCTTGACCCATAATAGGTCATCCAGTCAGTCTCTACAACTTTCTTTCTTGCGCGTTTCTTGCCCTTTAGTGGTGGTAATTTGCGTGTGCTTTTGAATAATTTCTTGCCGACATATTTCTTGCCGTTGTTTACGTTCTCAATCACATAAACGAATCCGATATAATCACCTATATCGTCCGAGGTAAACTCTTTGTTCTGATACTTCCACATTGTAATCTCCCATAATAAAAGCCTCAATACTATTTAGCATGAGGCTTCTACTGTTATATGGAACTCGATCTTAAAGTTTTCCCGAGCGGCCCTCTTTTATTTCTTTGACCATTTCTATAGCGATTTCTTCTTGAAGCATTTTCAAAAGCTCTGCCTCAATATCTAGGCCATATTGAGCTTCTAAATCCTGTGCTGCCTCTACTGAATACTCTCCAATATCAGATTTCACATTGACCTCCAACACAAGCTTGCGCACCCATCGTGTCAATATCCGTGAAACGTTTCGATGTCAACTCTGATTTAAAATCAATAGGCTTCAGATTGTGTTGTATCTTTGTCCACTTGTGGAGATAATACACAGATTTCAGGCAGTATTCAGCCTTCTTTGTGTTGCTTTCGAAATAGTTCTCGGCAAACTTATTGAACCGTCTAATCCAATCTGCGCGTAAATCAGAGACTTCGCCGAAAGATTTGTTATCCGATTGAGCAATACGTGTGGCATCCCATAGATTATCGAAACCTTTGTATGTGTCCACGATCAAACCTGAGGCAAACAAAGCGGCTACACCAAAGCGTTGAACGATCTCTTCTTCGGTCATGACTTCAGCATTTGGTGCTTGATTGAAATCTTGATCGCCTGAGTCGGCAAGAAACGAAACGCCTGAGAAGCTATAACGATTCTTGAATAGGTATTCTTCGACTTCTTCCCATTGATCTGGACGGACTTGAACAGTGTTAGACACATTGTGGCGCAAGCCTTCATCAGCACACAATTCAACATTTGTACCAGCTTCTACCCAATTCTGTTGAACAAGTTTCACCTTCTGTAACAGATTCATGCCCATAACTTCAGACTTGAGTATTGACCCAGGTTTGGATATGACAGGAAACGCAACACAATAATCAGATTTGGCCTCTGACCAAACACTTTCTTCTACCATGTAAGGATTACTTGTGGCTACGAGTTGTGCCACTTCACTGTCTTTGTTCAATTGGACGTGACGTAGATAACGTGGCGAATGCTCGGCATGAATACCAGAAGCGGTTTGAAGCAAGACAGACGCATTACCAGAAGGTTTAACACAGGTTGTTCTTGCTGCTTGGTTTATACCAATAAGTTTTGCGACCATTTTATTGACCGAATTAACAATCTCTGCACCGTCTCGTTGATTCTCAGCAACCAATAGAACATCAGGATTATTCATCCAGCCTGTGATCGATACACCCAACAAGGCCTCACGTTCAAAGATTTTCTTAGTTGTGTCAGATAAGAATTTGAAGTCTGTGTAGCCAGCTTGCAATGTACCTAGAATGGATGCAGCACGGCACGCTTTATAGAACTCTTCGATTGTTGTACACTTCGAGCCATTGATCTCTGCTAGATTACAGCCTTGAAAGCCACTCTCGCCGTCGATCTGTGGAAACATACCAATTTCGACACAAGGATTCGTAGAGTGTTCCTTACTTGAAACAAAATAAAAGCCCGGCTCACCGAACTCTTTAATCGTTTTCATAAGTTTTGAGAATTCATCGCGGGTAATTTCATCTCTGACAATGACCGCTGAATTGTTTGAACGGGCACGTTGTGGATTTTCGTCGAACCAGTTACCGATTTTCGCATTAGCCATCTCACCATCTAAAGGAGAGAAGAGACAGATGGTAGCAGAACGGCGAACACCGCCAGCTAGGACTGAATCCGCAATGAACATCGCTATGTCATAGGCGTCGATTGAACGTAATTTAGTTTCACCACGAAGGACGCGACCTTGAATAAGATATTCGATTTTATCAAGGGCTCGACGAAGAGGCTCAGGCCCTGGTGCTTTGAACCCACCAGAAATCTCGGCACCCTTTGGACGTATCAAGCTCAAGTCAAAATAGACTTTCCGACCAGCATATTCTGGGTGTTTCCCACCACCATAGAAATATGAGGACATAAGGATATCAACAGCCGTAGCCCAACCCTCAATACTATCTTCCACCACATGCTGTTTTACTTGGCCTTTTCGTTGTGTAATATTAGGAAGCTTGGCAATGTGGTGTGTTTGTACTGAAAAACCAGCCCCTGCGCCGCATAACAGAATGTAGAATAGTTCACCGAAGAATTCAGGTCTATCAACATACGAGCTTGTACAATTATACAGACGCATGTGATGTTTAAGAAGTTGATCGCCGCCGAACTGAAGCGCACGTTGGGCACCCAGAACATATTGTAATTTGTATGAGGATTCCGCTTCATCAATAAGAAGCGAAAGCTCTGGCGTCATTTTATCTTTATAGAATACTCGGTGCATATTCATTACGCGCGAGACTGATTCTTCCCAAGTCTCGTATCGGTTAAGGTCTTGGTCCCATCTAGAATATCCTTCATAGAATTTCGTTTGGGACATAAGGTCCTTAGTGTCAATTTCTCTATTTGATAAGTGCATTATTGTGTAATAGTCCTTGGGTTAATTAGACAGCCATTGGTGCTGAAATACTACTCATCGGTTTATAGTTTTCTAGTGTGAAATCGCTAACGGAGTATTCAAGTATTTTATTTTTGTCTAGTGATGTGATGTTCGGAAGTTCTAATGTTGGTAGAACTGCTGGCTTTCTATTTAGCTGCTCGTTAACTGCCGCAAAATGGGTATGATAGATGTGGGCATCGCCTAAAGACATGACGAATTCACCAACGGCAAGTCCCGCATAGTCGGCCAAGATGTGAGTCAAGAGAGCATAAGATGCAATGTTGAACGGCACACCAAGAAACATATCGGCACTTCGTTGGGTCATCATGCAATCTAGCATGCCATCATGTACATTGAATTGCGCCATGATATGACAAGGAGGCAGAGCCATTTGGCTAATCTCTGGTGGGTTCCATGAGGACATAATAATACGACGGGACTCGGGATTATTCTTGATCTGATCTGCCACATATGCAATCTGATCGAATCCACCGAAGTCTCGCCATTGCTTGCCGTAGACAGGACCCAACTGCATTGAATCCCAATTGCGGTAGAGCATATTTTTCATGCCATAATCTTCGGCATTAGCTGTCCAGATGGTTTTCTTATCTTTTAATCTGTGCCGCCAAGTGTCGTATGTAAGTTCTGCAAGACGCCGTTCGTCTGTTGATCCTTCAAGAAACCATAGCAACTCGCCGACAACGGCTTTCCATGCAAGTTTCTTTGTGGTCACGGCAGGGAAACCGTCTTGTAGATTGAAACGCATTTGATAACCAAATATGGCTCGTGTGTCAACACCAGTTCTGTTCGATCTGTCAGTTCCGTTTGCAATAATTTCATTAAGACTGTCTAAATACTGTTTCATTTTCTTCCCTCTAAAACACTGATAGTTGTTTTCACAATATCACTGATATTACTTTCTTCGCCGACTTCGGTTAGAACGCCTTCGACCTCTTTGATTACCATTTCAATAAGTTCTTTTCTGTAATCCTCTTTGGCATCGTCTATGAAATATTCCCAACGCTGTTTACCACGGCGTAGATCAGAATAATCCCCAAAGTCTGTCGGGTCTTGACCAGCCGTAAGACATAATGCCTTCGCTATCGCACTAACCCTGACGGAATTTGTTTCTAGTATTTCTATCATAATAAATTCTCCAATGTTTTCATTTCTAATCGTTCTTTGGTCGTGTTGAAATGTTTTGGATCAATTTCAAAGCCAATGAATTCTCTTTTTGTATCTCTACACGCGACCGCGCATGATCCTCCACCCATAAATGGATCAAGAACTATGTCACCTTCATTTGTGGAATTCTCAATATAGAACTTGATCAACTCTACTGGCTTTTCAGTTGGATGATTTTTGTTTCCAATAATATTGTCGAATTGGTGAACAGTCTTGGACCCAGGCAAATTGATTGTCTTTGCTTTACCCTTTCGGGCGAAGATGGTGTATTCACAATTTTTCATGTACCATCTGTTAGGCGTACAGTTATTCTTTTCCCAAACGAGAAGATTGTGTATCTTGAAGCCAGCTTTCTCCATGAGATCACAGAACTTCCGCATATTGAGGAAGTTGGTCATGATATAGATATGAGCATCGTCTTTAAGGACGCGATACATTTCTTTGAATGCTACTTCCATATCCACATCGTTATGCTCAAATATCTTGCCGTCATTCTCAGACAGAATGCCTACAGGTCTCCCCGGTGATTTGTTGCCGCCAGATATCACTTTATATGGTGGATCAGTCATAACCAAGTCTACTGATTTATCGTTCATCATGGTTATAGCGGTAAGATAATTAGTGTGTAATATCATAGGTCACAATGGAAGTGGTCTATAGCATCATATGCGTGGCACCTTACTGGATCACGTTCATCGCCATAAGAGGACCACACATAACTCTTTTGACCAAAGGGCATACGAAGATGCATATATGTGTTGAAGGTCTCGGATATACTATCTAGAACTTCTTTACTGGGATAGTAATAGCCCATCAAATGATGCGATGGTGAGCCATTGATCACTCCATCAGGCGGGACCAATACGTAAAAGGGCTTTAAGATTTCAGGTAGATCACTTGGTTTCCAAACTGGACACTGACTGATACCCATTTTCCATTTCACATTCATCAACATCTCTTCCATAATGATAGGGCTAATTTAGCATCAAGTCCAGAGTACGTATTGTCTTCCAATAACGTCTCGACTTCTTTTGAGCTTATACCTGATACTATCATGTTATTGATATCATTGTCAAGCAATTTCTGTGGCCATATGACAATCTTATTGCCTCTGTTTATAACCTTTTCCATGCGCTGAATGATCTCTTTGTTTCTGTTCTCATTATCAAACACAAACGTGGCGTTCTCGACATTCTGTAATGCTGTGGTGTTACCTTCTGCGCCTGCCATAGCGAGAGCATTAGATAAGAATAGGCTATCGATCTGACCTTCAACTACGAAATATGGCTTTGCAAAATCGATTGTATTCAGCCCGAAAATCTTGGGCATATCGTCCTCAATCATGATGGTGATATATCTTAGCATAGCCTTGGGATCAAATGATCTACCAGCAAATCCAAACATCTCGCCATTGCTATCAATAAAGGGTGTGATCAGTCTTGGCTCATCGAAATTCGAATTGAGTTTGTCTGGCAAAATGCTATTGACCCATGAGTTAAACTTGGGCGCATAATACAATAGAAAATGTTTGTCGGTTGGTATCTGCCGATTGACCACATACTGCTTTGCTGGATGCGTCTCTTTCAATGTAGAAATTTTCTTGATCCTAGATAGAGGACCTTCTTTCTTCATGAACTTGGGCTTTTTACGTACCAGTGTATCTAGAGCCGTCTCAGGTTTCAATAACTTTATCTGTTTTCGGAATGATTTTCGCTCAAGTGCGATATCAATTATATACTCATCTGCTAAAGCAGGAGATATTTCTCTGATAAATTTACCAAGTGGCATTGACGCGCCACAATTATGACAATAATACCAGCCAGAATTCTTTCTGTCTAGAATCCATCCACGACATTTTACCGTAGACTTCTGGGAGTCACCACATATGGGGCAACGCATGTTAGCTCTATAGGGAGATTGTTCTTTAATCTCAAATCTGTCTATGCGGGTAGAAAGTATACCACAGAACTTTAAGTCTACATGATTCATTTAGTCTCCATAATGTATATGAAAAAGCGTTATAACCTATTATACACTTGGAGACTAAACTGTCAATCATTAAAGTAGAAATTTACTAAAATTTATGATTAAAAATAATACTGCCGCGCCGATACCCATCAAGTACCATCGCCATTTTTCAAGAACTGATAAACGTCTATCTGTTGCGATCTTATCTTTTGAAATTCTATTGCCCATGGCGTCAATGGCTTGCATCAACTCTCTATGATATATGTCACGCTCTTTATGATTTTCCTCTTTCATATCGGCGATCCTTTTATGTAGGGAACTTATCTTGTCTTCGGCAGCTTTATCAAGACTTCTGAAGTTTGATTGTAGGTCCATGATTGTTTCGCCATGATTTGTTAGTTTGTTTTCGTGCACCGCTATAATCTTAGATGTTTGATTACTAATTTCAGTCATTTTCAATATAGCACCGTCAACACTTGTCAGCAAAGTTTTGATTTGTCCTACTTGGGTACGCAAAACTGCCACGTCTGTGCCAAGTGATCCACTTGATGGATTTTCGGTCATGATTTATAATATCCTTTTAACTTTTCTATAGTTCTTGAGCCGAACCAGAACCCCATTATAGCACCAAAGATGCCATGTGTGTTTACATCCCATATTATAGGATAGATGTCTGTCCAAGCAATAGAGTCTGCCAACCAGTCTCCGTTACCTGATGTGTTAACGAATGCCCAAACTGCTATCAGTTTGACTGCTACAAAAAGAAAAAAGAATAGATAAGTGATGATAGGTCTAACTGAGGCGCGAAGTGCTCCAATGAAGCCTTTACCGTCCAGATTACTATCATGGCGTCGAAGAGAGTCTCCCTCGGCAGCATCCGCTCTAACATCAATAATGTCCATCTCTTGTTTCGCGCGGAGTTCCATGACCTTAATATCAATTTCAGCCATTGTGGCAGCATTTTTTAGCTCCTCCTTGCGCAGGAAGAAATTCAAAACACCAGGAAGCATCGACGTTATGCCTCCAATTAATGTGCCTAATAAACCTGCAGTAAACATATCTTATATTTCCTTTTGTGTGGTTTTATTCTTCTTTTTAAACTTTTTCATTACACGTTTATTAACAGGAGGATCATCTGGTTCTAGACCCGCGAACTGTCCACCACCGACAGATGTTGCACTACCTTCTTCATGTAGCATTATTTCAAACTTAAGATCAGTGTTTTCGTTTAAAATATTCAGATATCCCTTAACACCTTCTATAATATAATCCTCTGTCAACTCTTCGCCATGATCCTCTATGATCTTTTGCTCTTTGATTAGCCATAGAGCTGCCGCATAGTTTGCAATACGCGTTCTGCCACCTGGGAATTTACCTAATAACGTCTTCAACTTAAGAATCATAAGATCAAATGTTCCAAATGCCGCACGTTCTTTCTGTGTTCTTAACTGTTTGCGTGATTTTAGAATCTTGCCGTCTTTATCTATTATCCCAAGCTTAAATGCTTCCCATTCGATAAACGGTAAGACAAGTCGTTTAATAAAAGAGAACACTAAAAACAGGTCCATCAGATTTTCCTTAATTCAGTTATTATATTTTCATCCATAGACACATCACTATTTCTAACAATCACATCATCATATTTTATTGTCTCTGGCATATAACTTAAATATACCACAAACGGCTTCAAGTATTTATGATAGCCTTCTAACTTCATGAATAACATTTCGGTCGCAACAGGACCGAAACAATTATATATAATGATAATATGATTTAAGACAAGCCTTAGCTTTAATTCTTTTCCATTGTCATACCGTCTAAAGAGACGCTTTAGATATTGAAATCTCTTTGCGTCCTCCTGAAACTCTTCTGTTGAAATTGCACGGTCCATATCGTAATGGTGTGCTGCAAATAACATGAAGGTATCTTCACTTAGGATCATTATATACTCACTGTAAATGAAAAGAACGGGGCTTTCGCCCCGAACTAATTAGGAATCTGCTACTGTCTCATCTTCTATGGCTGTGACACCTGTGACGCCAAGGTCACCTGCACTGGCCGCTGTGACCTTCATCGCTACCATAGATTCCACTCGATGACGCGTGTTACCGTTCGAATCCACATAGGTTGTGTACTTGTTCCAACCAGGCGTTTTAATACCTTTAGCGTTGTTACTTGCTACTGCCGCCTCTGTTGTATCTATAAAGAACATGTTGTATGTAGACTTTTCAAAAACATGTGCAGCACCGACGCCTACAACTGTAAGCACAATTTGTGTGCCTGCCGTTGCTAGTGCATCCGTTGCAGCCAATTGAAATTCGTCCGCATTAAGTGCAATAACGTAATAATAGTTACCATTCACGAGAGGAGTAATTGCTGTTCCACCGCCTGTTGAATATAACACAATATCACCTGTGACAAATCCGTGAGCTACTTCTACGATTTTATCCGTAGCAAGAACCACGACACTCACATTTGATGCATCAATTGTTCGTGTGTTCTCCACGATAGGTGTTTCTGATTTTGGTACATCCGCTATTGCGTCCGTTTTTCCCCATAGGCTCATTTTAATTCTCCTTATTTTCTACTAAATTTGTCTGCGCGATTACGTATATCAGCTAATGATCTTCCAGTAGAAGTATTAGCTGTCATGGCCGAGCGTTTTTCTCTGCGCTGTGCTTTCTCTTTTGGATCGGGCACGTTGATTTTGTCTTGGCGTCTGCGGGCCTTAAGTGGGTCTTCAGATTTGATAATTGGCCTACGCTCGTTAATCACTTCTTCATTGCGAACCTTTTTATTCGCACGGGCGCGAATATCCGCAAATGATTTACCAGGCTTTTTGTTAGACTGATCAAATCTATTTTGTTGTCTACCTTTTGCGACTATGACGCTGTTATCTTTTGCCCTTTGTTTAGAATAAATATCAGCACTATTTCTATCGCCTATTCTAAGTTTTTTCTTATCGCTAGCATTTCTTGATACAGTATCAAGCCCCTTACGTGTTGGTCCTCGAACCTCGCCATCCTTGCCTAGACGTTTAATGACTGCATCTTTCTTGGCTTTGTTCAAATCATTACGCTCATCAACCTGTTCAACTTCCTCTTTTACCACTTCGTCGTCGTCTTCTTCGTCTTTTTTCTTGTTGATCTTCTCTGCTTCTGGACGATCTTTCTCCACAGCTTTACTGATCGCGGAACGGCGCTTCTTCAGGAAGTTATCAGACTCATCGGAGTCGCCATCATTATCGATGTCACTGTCACCTGAGGCTACTGGATCAAGGCCTTCGCCATCGTCCTCTTTATCTGTTACGTCAGCTTTCTTGGCCTCGTCTACGATTTCAACTTCTTCTTTAACGTTAAATATTTTGCTTGTGGCATCTTTTATAGATTTTAAAAGTTTTGCATCCGTTTTATCTCCAAACAGGGACGATTGAACAAGATTACTAAAATCTTTAGCCTTTACGCTTTTTCTACCTTTTATTGCTGTCACTAGGGCTAATGGATTAATGCCGTTACTTTTTATGAAATCTCCAACTGGTCCAGGACTCATAGCTATAAGTTGCGAAATTATCTTAATGGCTTCAGCATTGGACTGATCAGTCGTGTCTCTAGATTCTGGAATAACAACACCCTCATCAAGCTCGTCGGCATTAAATGATCCACGTTTGCCGTCCTTGAATTGTAAAAGATATGCCGAATTTGCAATCTTGACAATTTTTCCAGATTGGCCATGACGGTCATCCTTTGGATTGTTTACTGTCATACTTTTGCCGACTTTCACTTCGACTAAAACTTCGCCTCTACCCACACTGTTGATAGTTTCTAATAGGTTCATTGTTATCTCCTCATTTATAAGACTATTTAGCTAATGCCCATCTTAGCTAATGTTATTGCACCCGCGACACCGTCAACCACCAATCCGTTAATTGATTGAAATAGTTTCACTTTTCTATGTGTCTGTGGCCCAAACAAACCGTCGGCCTTAATTCCAAGGGCAGTTTGCATGTCTGCAACGTCTACTCCTCTATCACCTATGCCCAAGTCGCGTCCAGAGGCTTTAGGAGCGTCATGGAAAGTAGGTGCACCGAAGATTGATTGAGCATGTGTGAACTTATTTTGCCTGTCGGCCAGACCATTATATCCACCATTGATACGTTTAGTTAATTTTCTGAAATCGTCGACATATCTATTCAAGTCATTCTTTTTCCAGTACCACAAAGCACTTTCCATGGCTCCAGCTGGAGCCGTAATATAGTCTATGGTAGCATCGATAGACATATCAACGCTTCTAGAAAATGTCTGATAATTGTCGTGGCCAGTTAGTTGAAAAATGCCACGTCCACGAAACTTATATCCGTCGCCAGATGCAGTGCTGCCGTTGCCCATACGATTTGCATAAACAACATTTGCTATATCACTTGGTTTCCGCGCATAATCCTTGGCATCACGGCCAGCTTTCTTGAAATACTTAGAAAAGGTCTTATTCAACCCAGAAGATGAATAGTTAAGATTCTCTTCCAATACTGTGAACTGGACACTTTCATGGGATGCTTGGGCAATAAAGGCTGCGGCCTGATTCTCGGTAGTTATACCATAATAAGGAAACAATCTGTTCATCAATTCGGCCCAAACTTCAGGCTCTTTATTTCTTGGTAGTAGTGCTGCTACCATCTCTTTAGTAATATGTATCATGTCATTTTCCTGTTCTAAATTCAACTTTAGGAAAAGCTTTTGTTATCTTCAAAAGTTCCCTAACTTTCATGTTTGTGATGTGTACCGCGTTCACATCCTTATCTAAGTGTTTCGCGGCCAGCCATCTATGATGTCCGTCTATAATAAAATTGTCCTGAGAAACGATCACTGGTTTCTTTAGTCCGACCTTTTTGAATCCTTGCAACATACGTTTTACGCCAGCTGTATTGAAGTTTTTCTGGGTGTGCTTCAGCGTCTTGGCAGACATTTTCTTATTTACTATCTTTGCGCCTTTAGACTTAAGATAGACAAAATATTCGGGCATATTTGCATCAGATACCTGTGGCATATCCTTGCGGAGTATGTTTAGTCCAGGAGTATCTAGACTAAACCGTTTTTCATCAGCATTCAGAAATTTTTTAAAAGGTATCATTTGAATTTAATCACTTTATTTGTCGTTGTGAAATTCTTCTTGCGCATGATGGTCTTAGCGACAACATCAAACTCTTGATTTTTCTTGTCAAACTTTACAACAACTGGTATATTCAGATCAGCATGAAGGTCTTTCATGACGGCTTCATTGCCTGCCACTGCCTTCAGATTTTCACCTTTTGCTTTGAGTATTTTCTTAACAAAATCAGCAAGCTCTTGCATTTTTATATCTGGATCATTACGATCATCGTTCATACGGTCGGCAAAATGTTTAGTGAATTCAAAGTCAATATCAAACTTTTTAAACAGTCTATCAACGAATTTCTCAAACGCTTTCATTTGTTTTAATGTAACAGTATCTTCGAATAGGTTCTCAAATTCCTCATCGATGGTAAACTTCTTTAGTATTTTTTGGCCTGGGGTATCTTTGATATACTTTTTAATAATCTTATCTGTGCCTTCTTCGCCAGCACCGTGCTCCTCATAGATTGCGCGATAGTTCTTTTCTAGTTCGCGCGAATTTACACCTTTAAAATTTCTAGCAACATTGAAGGCATGGCCGCCCACAGACATTCTATCTTTAGTGTCACCAGTAACCGCATCACGGAGGGCGCCTAGGGCCGCCGCTGCGAAGCTGTCTATCTGTTTTGCCTTTATACGCTTAAGTGCAGCTACCAGAGCTTTACCTGACAAGTCCTCATTAAGTGCCAGAGAATATACAGCATGTAAATCTTCTATCTCTTCTTTTTGCACTTTACGATTGATCTTGAAACGTTTATCCGCTTTCACTGTACCTTTTTTGGTGAACAACTCATGGGGTCTCTTCTTGGGAGTTGTCTTAAATGATTCAAGTAAAAATGTTTCAAATGATATATCATATGACTCATGCTTCTTGGAAAATTTACTTGCCTCTTTGCGTCTAAGAACAGGCAACATGCGCTTTGCAATACGTTTCAATGCACCACGTTTGGCCTGAACTCGTTTATCAATAGCACTCTTTTCGGATGGCGATAATTGATTGTAGTTCTTACCTTTTTGACCAGCAACTTTAGCTCTCATTGCGTTGGTGGCATGTTTGTTCGCACGTTTTCTTAGCTTATCGCCTCCAGCAACGCGTTTTCTTGCGCGTTTACGAGCAGCAATGATCTTGGGCATATGGCGCTTCATTACAATGGCACGGTGACGCCTTTGCATGGGCGTAAGAATAGCCTCTTTTAGCTGTGGCTCCAGATCAATCTGGTTATTTACGCCTTTATTAGGCGGATTCTTTTTCTTTTTACTTTTATCATCAACGACCTCAATTTCATTGTTCTGAATAACGCGCTTAGGCATATGACCATCCTTCAATATTACTATTACTATTTATATGACCACATATCTAAGCTTTGAAACGCAAAAAGGGTGCCTTTCGGCACCCTTTGAAGTATACATTATGTTAAATTTTAGCTGCGCAAATATGCCCGGCCGACTGTTGCTGGACCTAGACCTCGTTGTAACATTCTTTGGCGCTTCTCTAGATCGGCTAGATCAGTAGATGATGCCAAGAAACGTTCTTCTGGACTCATAGTGAAATAACAATTAAATTTGTGACCAAGTTTATTTAGAAAGGTTTTCATGTTAAAATGCCTTTCCGTATTTTACTAGATTGCGCACATAGTCTTCTGACTCACCACGATACTCTGTCGTTTTCAAAATGCGCACCGTTTCATCTTCTGCGGCCTTGCGTACAAAGCCTTTATAAATTTTCGTAAATATTGACACCATTTTCTCCTTGTATTGTCATTATTTAGATACTTATAGCAGAAAAATGATATAATGTCGTATGCTATTATCGCATACCCGTTAGTCGTGCCATTCTTTCATCCACATTAAAGATGAAACACCCCATACTTGCGAAAACTTGCTCACGCGCTTTTGGAATTGTATTGGATCATCGTCACCGAATGTGATCTTTGCACCCGAAGGTTTTTCGAAGTGCGCGTTATACTTGCCTTGTACTCTAGGTTCAATCATTTGTGTTCTCTTTCCAATAAAATTGTTCATATCGATCAGGATGGGTTTTAAACCATGGGTTCAAGCCGAACCCCAACTCATCTCGATCATTCCATGTCTCGATAATTCCATAACATAAGATTGTGATAATAGCTACTACCATTCCTATAATCCATGACATTGGATTCCACCAGTTCCAATAAAAATTTAAACCATCACCGTTATAATAAAATGTGGCGGACTTAGAAAAGTATATAAACTTTCCAAACGGTGTAAACTTCTTGATATAATGCTCATGTTTTCTTTTAGCCATCTCGATCTAACTTTCTTTTAATCAGTTCTAACATCTGTAAAATCTTTCATAATGTTTCCTTAAACAATACGGCGATCAACATCATGTCCAACAATACTGTTCCCCAATATACACCACCTATGGTATCATGTCTTGGCGGTTTAAATGCGTGAATTAAAAGTGCTAAGATTGTCAAAATATTTCTCCTTATGTAAACAAATATTTTATTAAAGATGTATCGAATATAAACGCACCTAAATATAACAACTCTGGACTAAAGTCATCGTTTGTTCTAAATGCGTGTGTTATTACTAACAATATCATCATGTTATTTTTCCTTCATATGTATATACATATCTGACACCCATTTAAATGGTGCTCCAGATAATCGTGTTGCGACACCTAACATGTTATCGATATCATAATATGTTCTAGATAACTCTAACATATTCGCCTCATCAAGTGCATATAGGATATCATCCTTTGTGTCCAGAGTTCGTAAAACCTTGTCGGAATGCATTCAGTTTTTTCTCCATATTTTTAGGATATTCACCATTGAACTCGTTATGTGTCGCGTCCCACTGATCAATAAGATTTTTATATTTGTGGTCTATGTCGTGAAAATTATATAACAACTTTCTTCCGACATATTTATGGGCAGTGGAGGATAAGATTTGATCGCCTTGTTTGTTCGCGAAATGTGACATTATATACCATGATACACAGGTGTCTATATCACAATCTATATTATCATAACACTCTCTATCGAAATTGTGACCTGTTGAGGTACAATATCTTGGAATGGTGGGCGCATACGCTTTATCTCTACCAAAACCGAACAATGTTATCTCCTATACCTAAGAATTAATATATATAATAAATTGTATATTTGTCAAGCTTTTATGTCCACTCGGACGTATCTTTTTTGAACTTGCCAAATACACCCTTTCGTTCGTCCTCGTATTGTCGTTCACCGAATTTTGTGTCGTCCATAACAGACTTATCTTCCATCAAATCATCTTGGGAAGTTTGCTCGGTATCATACAGTTTCATTTTTGCGCGTTCAACACCTATGACAAAGCGGCGTGGATTATCAATTGCGCCCCATCTGTTCTTGAGTTGTTTCACCATAAGTTGACCAAGTTCTTCCAACTCTTCTGTTGACACAAGGGCGAACATAAAGTCGGCAGTTGCGGGCAGACCAAAAGATTCGGAAGTATCTTCTAATCCGACATCAGAATTGCTGAAACCAGAACGTGTTGTCTGAGTCGCGGTCATGATAGGAAGTTTGAATTCGACAGCCAAGCCACGAAGTTCTTCCGCGATAGCTTTAATATATGTATATGAATTCACATTGGAACCCATCTTCAATCTAGAACTGACACAAATATTCAGGTAATCGATATAGATGATATCAGGCTTGAACTTCTTTTTCAGTTTTAACTCGTTTAGGAGATGTCTAAAGTGGGCAGCTCCAGCGGAAGCTGTTGGGTATTCTTTGATCAATAGATTACCAGTCGTTCGTGCCTTGATGCGATCCATACGGGATATGAAATCTTGCTTCGGTATCTGCCCCAACTCATCGATGGTTATGTCCATCAAGTTGGCATCAATACGTTCCGCAATGCGCTCTTCAGCCATCTCGTTTGTGATATACAGAACCCTCTTGCCCTGCATTAAGTTCGCTGCCGCACAATGGGTCATAAACATGGTTTTACCGACACCTGTGCCAGCTAGACAAACGCTTAGAGACTTGTTCGGTAATCCACCCTTGGTAATTCTGTTGAAGTATTCGAGATCGAACGGAACCCGTTCCTCGAGATGGTGATAGAAATCGTAGCGCGAAAGGGAATCTTCTATGAAATCGTGACCAATGTTGGAATCAAACGAGACACCAAGGGCGGTCGATAGTAAATCTGGAATTGATCCACGATCTCGGTCTTTTACTTTACCATCAAGAACCAGAATTGCTTGGCGAACGGCATTATATATTGATCTGTCTTGACAAAACTTTTCGGTTTCATCTACTATCCAGTCTATGTCAGTCTTTGAGTCATATTTTAGATTGTTAACCAGCGCAATCATGCCAGTATACTGGTCATCATTTAACGTATCGATTTTGCCTATCGCGATGCCGAGGGCTTCCGCAGTGGGAAGCCCATTATATTTTGTAATATATTTCTGTATTTGGTTGAATACTTCTTTCTCATTGAAGTCGTCAAAATATTCTTCCTTTAAGAACGGTATCACTTTTCTTGCGTATTCGTCGTTATGTACTAGACCCGCAAGAATTGTGTCTTCAATCATATTATTTATTTCCTACTAATGACCAGAACTTAACTCCGACAAGTTTACCGTCAAGATTATATCCAAGATCAACATCATGTCCAACACTGGTATCGTGTGGTTGCCAAACGATTGTCGTATCTTCCAATACTATTTCCGTTACGCCAACATCTTTATACTCTACAACACAGGCTTTAAATTTGCCCACTATTCATCATCCTCAATCAATGAACCAGTAGACAGTGTATATTTGTTCTTAATCCAATCAGCGAATTTGGTTTCTTTGAACACCTTTGTCCAGAAAACCTCATCTTTATCGAAGTCTCGGGCACGATAAGATTTAGACTCGTCTACCACACCGTCAGAATCAACGTATTGATACCAGCCGACCTTTGCTGATGTGAGAATTCCAGCCTCTTTGGCAAGTTCGAATAGACCCGAGAACTTGGCGACACCGCCTTCAAACGACACAGTGATCGGAATTTTACTCTTTTCTACGACGGAACGTGACTTGTCAATATTAATAATGAAATTATATCCAGAGATAGTTTTATCTGAAGCCTTGGCTTTGTCTTGTTGACGTCCGATAATCCACACATCATCGGAAGAATAATAAACGCCAGTCCCGCCAGACACAACAGCTTTACTAAACATTTCCTGTGTCATATAAGTATGGTTGATTACTACCATAGGGATTTTCTTCAGTGTCAAATGCGGCGTGATAATTCTGAATACAGATTTCAATTGCTTGGCGCGGGTCATATCGGCGACAGATTTGCCGTCCATAGCATCATCGACCTCTTTCTTTGAAGCCAGATTGCCGATAGAATCAATCAAAATAAAGACTTTGTCCTTCTTACCGATCACACTTAACATATTTGAAACTTCGACTTTCAGTTCCTCAACGTTGGTAATGGGAATATGAGTAACACGGGTTGTGTCTATACCAAGGCTTTCGAAGTAGGACAGAGGTGAACCGAATTCTGAATCAAAGAATAACAATTCACAATCTTTATGCTTCTTCATCCATGCCGCGGCCATGATTAGGCCGAATACAGATTTAAAGTGCTTCGATGGTCCAGCTAGTGTTAATAGACCTGGACTAATACCTCCGTCGACACGACCTGATAGCGCGACATTGATCATCGGTACCGCCGTTGATACCATAACTTTGGGACCAAATACTTCCGATTTCTCCAGAGGTGATGTGTATTTTAGTGTACTGGCTGCAACCAGTTTATCTCTTAATGCAGACATAATATTCTCCTATTTAAAGAATGCTTCTAATGTGTTGATGTGTTCGACGTTCCAGCCTATGGCCCCGGCTATCTTATCAAGGGGCTCTTTGAATGTCTTTTCAAATTGTGTTCTGTAATCGACATATCTGTGTAGGTCCAATTCTTCTGGCAAATATCCCGCAAAGGATATAACATTTTCTCTTGTGTGATTGGGAACTTTAAGATAACAGAATTTTATCTTCGTACCATTTTGTATCATTTCATACTTTTTGTCAAGCTTTTTCTGTTTAATCTGATCATTAAATATGATGGAACCTCGCACGTGGATCGGGCACCCTTTTTGATATAATACGAGAGGCTTTTCCCATTTCTTGAGGTTCGTTACGCCTCGAGGAAACGACACAGCTTCAGGAGGCAGACTAAAAAATTCTGTCTCAAAATCTAACACAAAACCTTGAAGCTCTTTCTCGGTACCATGCATAATAACCTTGAAACATTCCTTGAATTTATCACGAACAACTTGAGGTGTGGATGATTTGACGGCAGACAGTCCCATGATTTTCATCTTAGGTTTTGCGTACCGAACTCCCTCATTGTCTAACACATTCAGCATATAACATTTTTTGGCAATCCAGACACCTTTATCTGCAATAACCTCACGAGACATGACCATGCGTCTATCGTAGGCATTCATATGATTGAACAATGTCTCATATCCTTCAGCCAGTTTAGGCACGAACTTCTTCGCGGCTGTCTGATCGAGGAAGTCAACTGGACTTGCGGGATTAAACTTCTGGACAAGTGGGTCCATATTCACATAGATCGAGTCAGTATCAATTGCAATAACGTAATCCGTGTCGGTTCCCATGATAGAATTCATCATCTTGTTGGCCACACGCTCGGACCAGCGAATGGTAAGCTGTCCAGACAGGGTAACAGCCGTTGCGATACGAAGATCATAATAGCGAAAGTAAGCGTTGCCCAAAGCTCCATACAACGAATTGAGCAAAATTTTAACTGCCATTTGAGAGTTGTCAAGTTGAATGATCTTTTGTTTCAAACTTTCACTAGGATTCTTCTCGTTTTCCGACATGGTCAAGAGCATTTCGCCTTTGATCTTTTTACGCATTGTATAATATTCAATGACAATCTGAGGAATAACTCCCTGCTTGTCTTTACGGAATCTGGCACCGTTTGCTGCTACCGCATATGTCGTATCTTGGGCAGGAGTTTCCATGAAGTGATCCACACCATTTGGAAATTCTGGTCCATCAACAAGAGTTTCGGGTGACATATTATATTGCACCAACAGATTGGGATAAAGGGCGTCGAGGTCGAAAGACTCAAGCCAACCGTGCTTGCCTTTCATAACATCCTTAACGTGCCCACCTGGGAATGAACTCTTGATATTACCACGTTCCCGCGGTACAGCAATATTCATGTTGGATAGGAAACGATATAGAATTGAATCCCATATACCAGTTGTACCCAGAGTATCAACGTAATTCACACCGCCGAGATACGCAATAGCCATAACACGTTCAATTAGTTTCAGTTGTTGTTCAAAGCGGTCAACAAGTTCCACATCTCGGACGTTATAATCTCCGAATAATTGAGGATCATTATCGAATAACTTCTGAAGTGATCCGTGTTCTTCGTAAGATAACTTCCGTTCACCCAGAATAACAAAGGCAACATGATCTAGCGCATAGGATTCCATTGTGCCATAAGTAAAGTCGAACTTTTTGATCACATCCATATAATCGATTTGTTGAACGCCTACGATCTCATAACTATCGAATTCACGCCCCATTATCTTGCGTTTTCTATAGTTGACGCGGCCCCAAGGAGACAGACGATTAACCATTTGTTCGCCTAGAACGCGGAGAATACGATTACAGATATATGGAATATCAAACAGGTGCATATTCCAACCAGTGATAATATCAGGACAGTTGGCTTCCCAATGAGCTATGAACCGTAGTAGTAGTTCTTTCTCATCTTTACATTTGATATATTTGATCGGCACCGACAGTTTCGTTTTAGTCTCATCATATTCCATAAGTCCCCACATACGATAAATCTTTTCGTGTGAACTTTTATAGGCTATAGAAATCACTGGGAACTTGGCTTCATCTGGCTCAGGGAAACCTTCATCGGATTTGACCTCGATATCGAAGTTACCAACATTAATCAGTTTAGGATCAAAGTTGATCTTGCCTGGGAACTTGGATTGGATGAATTGTGCGACGTAATTTGTGTTGCCGCTTATTTCTAGATTCTCTACATCTTTATAATTCTTGTAGAACTCTATGGAATCTCGTATCGTGTCGAATGTTTTGGGCATCAGAGGTTCATCATGAATGCCCTTCCAACCTGTAGTCTCATCTTTGGTGGGAAGAAATAGTGTCGGACTAAAGTCGAACTTCTTTTCTATTCTGCCTGTGTGGTCGAAACCGCGATAGAGAATCTTGTTTCCCAAACGCGACACGTTAGTGTAAAACGTTGACATTATAAATAGTCCTGTAAGTATAAAAGGAGAGTGGTATGACTGTACCATTTACATATATAATAACACATATTTCATCTGGAGTAAAGTATTATGGTGTTAAATATGCAAGAAACTGTCACCCTAGGGATTTAGGCATAACCTACTTTAGTTCATCACGTATCGTAACAAATATGATAGCCGAAGAGGGTATTGACAAGTTTAAGTTTGAAGTCCGTAAACGATTCAAAACAAAGAAAGCTGCCGTCTCTTGGGAAACTAAATTTCTTAATAAGGTTAGTGCTGCTACCTCCGATAAATGGTTTAATCTTTATAATGGAGGTGATGTGTGGTACAACCGTGGTGGATATACCTTGAGTGATGAGACTAGACAGAAAATGCGTAAACCGAAATCAAATGAGCATCAAAAGAAACTAGCGAAAATCTTAAATGCTGTCAGAGAAATACCAGATTGGACAGACGAAAGAAAGGTTAAACATTCTGAGCGAATGTTGGGTCAGAATAATCCTATGTATGGCAAAAAAGCATCTAGTGATACTCGAAAGAAAATGCGTGATGCACATATAGGCAAAAAACTTTCCATAATTGAATGTGCTCATTGTAGTAGGAGTATGTCGGTGAATGCCCATACTCGATGGCATGGCCCCAAATGCAAAATATTATAATCTATTTGCGTCCAGTGCTGCCGTGACCACCTGTACGATTACCCTTTTGAGTAGGAGCCTCTGTGATTTCGGCCATACTAACTTGAATAGTTTCGACGATTTCAGCTTGGGCTATGCGATCACCGTGACAGATTTCGAAAGGGTCAGTAGATAGATTTTGGAGCATGATGAATGTTTCGTTGGTGTAATCCGCATCAATTATACCTTGAGCGTTACATAGAATTACACCGTGCTTCCAAGGAATACTAGATCGGTTATGAATTCGCATGGATTGATCGGGACATAAATCGAATATAAGTCCTGTTGGAATAAGAATGCGCTCGTAGCTATAAAGAGTTACCGCTTGGAAGCCACCTATCACACGTGACGATTTTACATTTTCTTCTGTATAATATGTTAACGTAGAACCTTCCTCTAAACATGCCCTTAAATCGAAACATGCAGCAAGGTCGGTGGAGTATTCTGGTATTTGGGCATAAGGACGATGTTTAAAAATCTTCAAAGTTTTGTTCATAATATAATGCTTTCTGTTAGCGTTTACCTATTGAGTATTTTGGTGATAGTTCCCAATCTTTCTTATCACGAAAGGCGATAATTTTGATCTGGGATAATGGTGCTGTTGGTTCAAACACTTCGTCTGGATAAACAGTGGAAATCAGATTCCATTCTACCAATAGATTAACTATCGTATTGCGTCTACCCAAGTCTTCATCGGAGAAATCATCTGCTTTACCATCAAGTACGAATAACTCTTTAAAGTGGAAGATGGAATATCTGCCGCGTTTATGGAGAATGTGACACGATTGGTAAAGGGTATTAGTTTTGCGTGATGCAATGCCTATTCTTGTAAGTGTTTCTTTCACTTTCAAAAAGTCTTCGGGATTTTGCAGTTCTATTTCTGCACCCAATCCTCTGAAAATATCATCCATTATTATAACCTCTTCTGCGTAGGCGTTACAGACGGTTATTTCTTTTTGTGGCCGCCCGTTTCAACTAGTTTCATAATAGACTTAGTTTGCGCTTTGTTCATTAGACCACGATACTGTTCGGCTATTCTGGCATTACATTCGTATACCAGACAGATTGCTTCTATTTCATTATCAGGTACAGCGGCTTTAACCCACTTTGCAAAACGCTTTCTTCGTCTGATACTATTTAGTAGAAACAAGTACTGGGTTTTATTGGACAATTGGTGATTGATATTCATTTCATTCGCGTGGAGAACTGTGTCGGCAAAATAAGATAAAGCTTTATTCACGATGAATGGAGGATAATTCCGTACCATAAGGTCTTCATCATCCGCACCAGAAATAATATCCTTCTTGCTATATGTGATCGAAGTCACATAGTCAAATGGATTACTCATTCATCATCCTTACTTTTGAACATTTGGGCACAAGGTTCACATAAATGTTCCGTGGCTATCTTTGCTTCATCGTCAACAAAATATTGAAATCGTATTGTCGGTGCGGTTCGTGTGTCAACCGCATCAGAACAATTCAAGCAAAAACTTTGTGTGTTTTTCTTCTTTCTGAATAATAGATTAAAGGGCCACATTACTTCCAGCTCATTTCTGCCATCAATGTTGCCATTGCTGCGGCCCTGTTGATTTCGCTATTAGCCACAAACGCTTCTTTATATTGATACTCTGCTAGAACGACAATCATACCAGCGACACTTTGGGTATCAGATAATTTCCCAGGAAGAATGCTGTACAATTTGTCATACAATTCACTAGAATCCATATCAGAGTTTTCAGCTAACCACCTGCGAACGCCTGTAAAATCTTTAGCTTTCATAAGGTCCAGTAAAGACATTATAACATTTTCGGAAGTATTTACAAGTATTCCTTCATCGATATGCCCAGTCGCGGAATATCTCTGGAGCTCATTAATAGTTCTGCGCCAGTCTGGGTAATATGTCTGTACTAGTTTTGCGACTGCGGCTTTGTCATAGGTCACATTCTCGGCATCAAGAATCTGCAAAGATCGTCTAAAGAATTGGGTGACGATTCCTTGCATATCAGATTTAGGAATCTTGAAATCGATAACGGTACAACGTGAGTGAAGTGGTTCAATTATTTTGTTCTTGTAATTACATGTCAGAATGAAACCACAGTTCTTGCTATTCTCTTCTATGAAGTTACGTAGGGCTGGCTGTGTAGACTTTGCCACAAGATAGTCAGCTTCGTCTAAGATCACGTACTTACGGCCTCCAGCAAAGGATACAGAGCTTGCAAAATTTGATATTTTTGTGCGCAATATATCAATACCGTTGTCCATTGACCCGTTGATAACAATATAATCGGAATCCAGCTCATTCAATAAGGCTTTGGCCACAGTAGTTTTACCAATGCCTGCCGTTCCTACCAGCAATAGATTTGGAACATTTCTTTTCTTTATAAATTCTAAGAACATCGTCTTTAAATGTGATGGAAGAATGGTATCTTCAATGGTCTTTGGGCGATACTTTTCACACCAAATAAAGTTTTCATCGTTCATATTGATCTTTCATTATAAAATTAAAAAGAGGGCTTTCCACCCTCGTCGCTGGGTTTGCTCACACCGTTCAGTGATCTAACTATTACGTGGATTACCACACCTTCACAGGAAAGGTAGCCACCAGACTATTGGACAGAAGTCTTGACCATATAGGAATACGGGCTACTGTCATCATCCATCAACCATCAACCAATATCTTTATCTGTGGAGGATGCATCGGAGTCAGGAAATAGGCTCTCAATATCTTTATCACCATCGGATGAACCGTCTTGTGGTACAGTTTCCTGGATTTTTTGTGTCGCTTTCACAAATTCTTCCATGCGTTGTCGCAAAGCGCCGATCTGAAACATTTCTTCGCCGCGAATTGCTCCACGTGCTACCGATAGATCGATAATCTGAATAGCAGAAGCGATATCCTGAATGGATAGTTGTACTTTATTTGTCATAATGTCTCCTTAAGACTTTGCGGATAAGGCAATCCAATATTGTACCTTAGTTGATTTGAAATGGGCTACGCCCTGATCCGACAAACTAACTTTATAGTTTGCAGGTAATAATTTTAGATTATCCACTTTGATAATCATATTGAACACTGCATCTGTGCCGTCATCAGCAATTGTCACATCGAATCTGTCAGCGGTGGGATTCTGTGCATCTACTGCCGCTAACATTATAACACCATTTCCAGTGGAAGTAAATGCTATTTCTGGCAATTGTAGAATTCCGGCGGCACGAATAACATTCTGTATATCGTCCCAGGCAACATCGACTACGGCAATAGGATTTTCAAACTCGTCGATATCATCCACGGGCGGCGCAATTACCATATTCTCGGCGGCAAATGTGTATGAAATTGAAGATTGTTTATCCGCGATAGTGAAACGATCTTTTCCAAATTTTATATCAGGTGATTCGAACAGTGATACGGATGCCAGAAAGCGCGACAGGTCATACACTGCGGCGTTGGTTTCAAATGTTTCCTCAACTACTGCGGAAGCAATCACGGTTTTCTGTGGAGACATAGTTCGAATATTATTGCCTGGCTTGAATATGAGTCCGGGGTTTATTCCCGAAAAACTCTTCAAAACGCTCATAGTTTCTTCATTAAATTTCATAGTATATTACCTTTTCTTTACCATTTTATGATACGGTTTCTTTTTTGATTTATTTCTCTTGTAGTGTTTAGCATTAGACTCTTTAGAGGCTGTTGGTGATGTACCAATCTGTGCCATAGCCGACAAGGAGCCACCGAATATATATGATCCAACATGGCGCAATTGCATCCAAGGACACATATAAACTTTCATGCCCATCTTCCGAACATTGTAGGAGAACATATAATCCTCAGACAAATATCTTCGGGAATCTGGATCAATAACAGTATCGAAGTATGCCATTATCTCACGTGTTCCGTCGAAATGTTCTGTTCGAACATGATCTGGTAAATACTTTAATTCTGGATAAGTCTCTTCATATTTTTCGAATACCCCACGATGAATCATCATGAAGCCTGTGCCGCCCTCTTGAATAGGCACAGGCGAATCTAGTTTGAATTCTGTAATACCTTCATCGGGATTGAATACGAAATCGCCCACAAAATTTGCCAATTCGAATGGGTTCTTGTCTCCAAAACCCTGATCGGCTGCCATTTTGACTTTCTCCCAGGAGATCGTCTTCTTGGGATATGGGCCAGTGACCACATCCATATCAGGTCCACATAGATGTAACAGTGTGTATACATCTTTATATTCGAAACCTATGTCGGAGTCAATGAATAAAAGATGTGTACAATCACTTCTTAGAAATTCGTCCACACAATAATTTCTGGCCCGTGTGATCAGTGACTCATTAAACAGATAATAAAAGTTGATATCGATGCCATATTTACCTGATGCCGTACACAAGTCGTTTGTGGACTTTGTGAATATGCCAGCACAATTTCCGCCGTACATAGGAGTGGCAATCATTAATTTTTTATCTTTTAAGTCCTCAATTGTAATCTTTATTTCACTCATGATCGTTTATCCTTAGGTACAATTGTTCGTGCGCCGTCAAGTTGATTTTTCATCCAACCACCACACTGTTTGGATGTGAACGCAATTTCAGGAGTTGCGGGCATACGATCATCGTGTCCAACACCACGCATGACTGAAGCAGACAACATCATTGCCGATGCCATAATCATACATATCTGGTGGAGATCAGAACCATCAGGACCATCATCAATATCATTACGGCGCTCAAAGTCGTCAATATGGCGCTTCAAACTATCGATCATTTGCTGCCAAGGAAGTCCCTTTTCCCAATTACGATCGGCATATTTCTTCGCGCCGTATTCTAATGCGGTTGCTCCAGCGGCAATGGCCTCGAGAGGAACTTGACGAAAATATGGAACGCCAAGGGCCTGTCGCATTGCGCCAGTATCAGATTTCTGCCAGTCGCCTGTATTTCTAGGCTTTGTGGCTGGGTCAGAAAAATCAGCTGGTTCGACATCAGTTCTAAACTTCATGTGAGTGTTATTAGCATCATTATATAATATATTAGTAAATGCATCATCGCGTTCCGCCTGTTGCTTAGATTTGACAATTGCGTCAAATCCACTATAGTCTATAGATATTACATCTTCAGGTCTATTACTCATTATAAATCCACTTGTGTTAAATCGTTTTCGCCGCGAACAACGGCCTGTAATCTCAGAATATCTGCAGCCACATCATGGGTGCTATCGTGGCCTTTGAACACTTCTTTCCACTTTTCTTTTGAGGGAACTGGACACATTGTATTTCGAACTTTGAAATCAAATTTCGCATCAATGTATGTTCGGGTATCTCTTACGTTCCAGAACTGTAAAGCTTTATTTATAGCATCGGTGTTACCAGTATCTCTCATAATTCTGTGGAGTAATACGGGATCAAAAGAATTGCCTCTGGACCACCAGATACCTATCTTTTGTTTCTGTACGTATTTTAATAATGTATCACAAATCACTTCTAGTGTCAAGTCATTTGTCGACGGTGAAATCTTTTTCTTTTGTTCAGGACCTTGACTTGTCCACCATGCTAAATCCCTTTGTGTGAAGCTGCAACCAAAGCGGTCCACTTGGTCCTTTACATCGGCCTTCAAAGTTGGCATATTCATAGTCAACTCTTGAAACGTGTAAGGATTATCACTCGTGAAACGAGACCAATCAAATGTGGTATATGCCACATCCAAGATAGGTACAGCTAGAACATCTTGTCCCATAGTCTCAAAGTCCATGATGAAATTAATTGGATTTTTCATTTTGCGCTTTCTTCAAATTTGCATAATATGTTCGACCAGGAGATTCCCAATCTTTGTTTATATTCGTTTTAACGGCATGACAGTTCTTACACAATGTCTGTAGGTTTTCTATTTGGTTATTAGAGCTATCACCATTAATGTGATCAACGTCTAGTTGTAATTTCGGATGTGTTATATTAGACACGCAAACAGTGTTCGCTATTCTTCCATCCACATTTTCACAAAATACCAATCGGTGCTTTTTGTATTCCCAGCCAGACATTTTATAATGTATTGCGTGATGGGGAAAGCATACCCAGCCCATTTCCACACCGAACTCGTCGCGTACCCACTTAGACTTGCGATATTTCTTCTTGCCCATGTTGTGGGCACCCTCCTCACAGCCAGGGAAATCGCATATTGGTCTACTCATCAAGAAAACCTTTTATATGCAGAAGTAGAATATTTCTTCATCAAATTTAAAATATAAGGGTCCTGTATTTCACATATAAGTTTTCCGCGGGAAGGGTCAATGGTATATTTATGTAAGCCGCCGATGTATGTTGTGTTTAATGAAAAACTATCCCTACCTGCCATGAATTCATATATCCTAACGACATCACCCGACTCTATATGAGGAGTTTCAATCATAACAAGAATATCTACACCTGCGCACTTTTTAGCCTGATTTTTATTGATAGTAAATCTGCCTATAGAGTGCATAAGCATCTGTGTTTTTATTTCTATGGTCTTGTCATCAACTAACATATCGCGCGTAAAATCATATGGATCAAGTGATAACTGGACATTACAGCCAGCATTATTCTTTATGTTTGCGTATAGATTTTCTCCCAAGGCACCAAGGCGCAGTGCCTTTTCAGCATCGCTTAATGGCATAAATCTGTTCCCAGCATTATCCAGCAATGTTAATGTCTTCTTGTGGATGAACATATGACATAACTGTTTTAAAAGATTCTAAATCAGATATAATCTTTTCTGCCAGAACGGTGTCTGGTGTATTAGTTTTGGAATCCCAGCCGTGAATGTTCAAAATATCGATCAAGTCTTCTCTAAAGGTCATTATCTACTCCATAATTCGTAATTAATTTCATTCCGTAATTGTTTGATCCTGTTGGTAGAACAACACCAGGCTTAAGTCTCAATTGATTCTTTGGATCATTTTTGAATCTTGTGTAATCCACGTAATGGTGCCACCGTTTGTATTTCCATACAACTTCTACTAAGTCGCGGCCAGCTGGTCCATATAAAGGACACGGACCATCATCGTGCATATCTTTGAGCATCTGAGACTTATTTATTGTACCACTGGAGTTAACTCCATCTACCCAAATCTTATCATCGGTATCTCGAACTCGTGTGACTTTACCATCTGCACCTTTGACCATAGATTCATTGTGGTAGAATTCGGTAGTGTTACCGCCTGCAACTGTCTGTGTCGCAGCTTTACCTTGTAGAAAGGCGTTGAACTGAATTGTGCAAAAACCTCGTGGGTCCTTCAAAATTTGAAGTGACAAATCAGTATCTTCATTATATCTTCCGCGCCATCTATGAGGACAATCATTACTGATCAATAGTGTGGAATAAATACGAGTATTCTTCACATACGGCGGATATTTACTATCTGGTGCGATGAAAAATCTATATTGAAATCCAGAGACTGGCACATTCTCATATCTATCCACAAAGTCCTCGGCGGCACGAAATATGGCACCACTTTCCACACGAATACGGATGTTTTTATGAAGGCGATAGAAATCAAAGATATTATCATCCATGACCCAATGCTTATCATAACCCAACGTCATTGAATGGTCCCAGCACCAGTTACGTGCGCGGCCTGGACCATTACCATGATTGGAGAATGGTAGTGTCAGAAGGGTTACCCATTTGCGTATACCAAAATGATCCAGAGCTTTCTCATAGTTCTCGACATCTTGAGGCTCAATCGCAATATAATGCGGCATCTTCATACGGGATAGTGACTTCGAAGTAACCATAGATTCATGGCGACCCTTGGATATAATGTAGGCTGGAAAATTGGGATTTGTCATTTAATTCTCATGTAAAAAGGTGCATAAGTCCTAGTTTTTGGTCGGTCTTATCGTCAAGACGTATATCAATAATTTTCTCAATTGATCGACCCCAGACTTCCAAGCTATGCTTCTCTAGCGTCATTCCAGAAATCTCTTGGCGTTTATCAAGTGATAGGTTTCCAAAGCTGGTGACACAATCTATGAATTCGTCCTGTGTAGCATTAGCATTTACTGTTCTGTAATGGGATTTGTCAGCGGCAATTCTCTCGCTTGCGTGAAGTGGTATCTTATCACTTGTCACGAGAATAAGTGGGCATCCTTGCGACAATGCTTCCAGTGCAGTTATGCCCCACGATTCTGCGGGACACGTGGACATGAAAGATTTTGAGCAAGCAAGATTATACATAACATCTTGGTGGCATTGATCATATATTGTTCTTTGCTGTCCAGACCAGTTGGAATTGGCTTTAGCATAAGCGTTTATAGAGGCACTTTTAACATCGACACTTGAAGTCATAACAACAGTGTGGAGATTTGATCCACCAAGTTTCTTATGCAAAAGAAAGGGATTCTTTGTCGTATCTGTGCGTCCAATCGTGGCGCAATCATAATACTGTTTTAATGGTCCACTTACATTATCACAATAGGCTGGATTAATCAACCCTTTAATTGGTCCAAAATCAACATTAGCAATTCTTTGTGCCATATCAACATGAAAATTTAACTGTGAGTTTGAAACGAAATATATATGGTGGCCCGCGTCATTGATACGCTTCAGAATTTTACCCAATTCAAGCATACGAATATCTCTAACTTGACCTTCGTGCATAACGAGGATCATAGGGATATCGTAACCCAAACAATATTGAGCTTTCCACGGATCATTCATTATAATAACATCTGGATCATTTATGCTGATAGCGTCTTGGATGATCTTCTTTGTTCTACGGTTCTTGCGATCCGATTTCGTAACAGTACAGGCAATGGTTCCATTTATGTTTGTAAAAACTTCTTGGGTGAACTTCTCAATTCCACCTGGGACGACATCATTTCTAATGTCCTCCTCAAGTGTACTCTCGGTAGAGGACATATATGGAATTAAGATTTTCATTCAGCAATACGTTCCATCAAATCTATTCTATTCTCCATCTTCAATCCAACGCATCATGAAATTTGGTACGCGGTCAGGTTTAGGATGCCAGATACTTTTTGTCTTGGGGGTTAAAGGCTGATCGATCAGTTTCGCGAAATCATCATAATCTTCTTTACTGGCAAAGGTCACGATCAGTTTTTTGAACGCTGGATTGTTTTCCTGATCAAACTCAGGCATTCCTTTCCAGTTCTTTTCCCACTCCTCCTGTGGTTCCTCTTGACCAATTAGACCAGCGAGCGTCGGAGCTTTCCGCGCTTTATCATCCTCATGGCTTTCGTAAACCGTACTCTCTTCAAGTATAGATTTCTCCACTGACATATCAGTCCTCACATAATAACAATTTTGGGGTTTATTTAATATAGTCTGCTATAGATCAAAAGTCAAGTCTATTCTTCACTAATAACGGAGAAGTTCTTTGTTTTTTTCGCAACAAGAACACGGTCAAATTTGTCCTGTATTTTGTCACCCTTGTGGGATATGATAAAGATGTTTGAATTCTCACTTTTTGAAGTTAGAATGCTAGTTAAAGCTTCGATTCCATCATTATCTAATGACCCATCAAACACTTCATCCAAGACCAAAAGGTTAGTCGAAACGGAACTCCTTAATCTGGCTACCGAGCGCCATGTCAACATCAAACATAGATCGATTCTAAGTTTTTCACCCTCAGAAAATGATGCATAAGAGAAGATATCGCGGTAGCGGGACTTAATTGTTTCGTTAAAACTTTCATCCAACTCGAACTGTACGAAGAAATCCATTTCCGCAAGGTATTTGTTGATTAGCTTATTGATAACTGGCACATACTGCTTAATAATTCTGGCTTTGATACCAGCGTCACGGAGCATCACACCAGTGACTGCCAACATCTCGCGCTCGTTAGATAGCGTTTCTTGGGCTTCATGCGCCAAGGCAAGCTCTTTATCAAGATTGGCTGCCTCTACTGTGTTAACATCTTCCGCGTCCTTTTGTGCTGCATCCAATCGCCTCTTCAAAGCTCTTAGATTATTTTTGGAAAAGATTATCGTGTGTTTGTGGGTGCCTATATCCATATTAAGCTTTTGGATAAAGTTATCAACAAGTTTCAAATCCGAATGTCTATCATCCAATTGGGCCAAATTTTCTTCTGTTGACACGTAGAGTTTATATAATTTTTTCAATTCCTCTTCGGCCTCAAGACACTTCATGGCTTTAAGGGAGGTATCAATATCCTGCGAGCATGTTGGACACTCAGCATGTTCTTTAAAAAATTTCAGTTCTCGTTTTAACGATCTCTGATCGGATAAACATCTAGATGCTATATTTTTCTCTGCCGCTTGCCATTCGCGTATTTTGTCGAATTCTTTTACATCCAATCCTACATGATCAATTTTATTATTGATTTCTTTGATGGCTTTATCCGTAAGCTCGATTGTATCAATTTCGGTAATCATATCTTTTTTGATACCAGAGACCACGTCCTCTTTTAGATTTTTTATGGCATCAGAGTGTGTTTTAGATTGCTTAATTCTATTAGTCAAGAGATCGAAATCATACTTGGCTGTTTTGGTGGCGTCTTTATTCACATCTATCTTATCCTTCAAAAGAATATTCATAGTTGTGAAAATTTGTAGATCAAGTAAATCCTCTATCACCGCACGTCTTGCCGCACTTGGTAACTGCATAAACGGCACGAATGTAGAGCTGCCCAAAACAACGATCTGACCAAAAGATTTAAAGTTCATCTTCAGAATATTTTCTTCTAGATATATCTGATAGTCACGAGACGAAGCGTCTTGATTTAACATTGATCCATCACACCATATTTCAAATAAAGCGGGTTTGATTCCCCGCTTAATTGTATACGATTTCGTGCCTGATGTGAATGCAATGTGAACTTCTAGTCCAGCATTATTAATACTGTTCACTAGTTGTGGTTTCCGCACGTTTCGGAAAGGTTTGCCGTAAAGTGCAAAGCAAATGGCATCCAACATCGTGGATTTGCCAGAACCGTTCTGTCCAACTATTAAAGTTGAATCGTGAGTGTTTAATGATATCTCGGTCCATGCATTACCAGTGGACAATATATTTCTATATTTTAGCGTTGTAAATTTTATCAAAGATTTAAAGCCTCATTATGTAGGTCATTCAATAGATCAAGGATGAGTGCCTTATCCACATTTGTTTCCATAGCGTTAACGTAATTCTTCATAATTGTAAACGTATCTTGTGCTTCATCGACCAAATCATCTTCGACAATCACGTCAAAATTCATGTGATCATCAACCACTTTTATATCTGCACAATTAGCTTTGCCCAAGGCATCAAGAAATAAATCGAACATATATGGATTATGTTTATCACCCACAATGATCTTAACGTAGGTGTCTTCCATATTACTCATATCAAAATTATTAATCTCATCTATCGTCAATTCGTGGTCGACATAATTGATCTTATGAAATATGCGATATGGATTAGGTATAAACTCTATGGTGCGAGTTTCTGTGTCAAATATATGAAAACCGCGCTTACAGTCGTAGTCGGACCAATTCATCTCGTATGGCGCACCTAGATAAGTGATATTACCTTGAGTTGATTGTTGATGAAAATGTCCTGAGTATACGACATCAAACTTATCGAATATAGCTGGACTATAACCGTGATCACAATAGGAACCGCGATTCATCTCAAAACCTTCTATACTTAGATGGGCCATGAGAATTTGAGCCTTTGTGTCGTAAATGGCCTTCATAGATTTAACTTGATTATCAGGAGATATCCATGGACACAACATAATCTTCACACCATCGAAGATTATTTCCACTGGATCATTCTCGTAAATTATCAAATTATCATAATTAGATGTTCCATACAACTGCCGCATCGAATTGACATCATTATTATTTTTATGAAAACAATCGTGATTTCCTAGGATAACATGTAGTTTTATACCCCTGTCGTTCACTGGCTTCATGAATGTGTCTTCAAGATTCTTTGCTGTGATATAATTGATATACTTTCGTCTATCAGTAACATCCCCAACATGAATAATAGTGTCGATTCCCCGATCATCTATTGTTGGAAAAAATACATCTTCATAAAAACGCTTATGATGTTTGGCAAAGATCAAACTATCATTGCGACATCCGAAATGGGAATCTGCTAGTAGGGCTATTTTCATTATTTGGAAGATTTTTCTTTTTGGGTTATTGCCAGCGTTTCTAGACCTTTTTTGGCGGCAGCTTTAGCTTTCTTTTTGGCCAGAGTTGCTTCATATTTCTCCACAAAGTCCGACATATAATCATTATCTAGTTTAATATAATCCGTTGATCCCGCGCCGCCATGTTCTGAATTAGTGTATGCTTCTCCCATGATCACAGAATTTTCAATAGCCTTATGTTTGGCGTATAGAATCTTCTTCTCTTTGTTGATTCTACGCACAAAAGCGAAGTAAACTATCTGTGTGAAATATGCAAACGGATTCTTGGATTTTTCTGTGTTGAAATTTGAGACGCCGTATGCTATGGCATTTTCAATACCGTCAGATATCATCTCATCACGATATGTGTAGTTCACAAAATTTGGATTGAAAGACAATCTATTAGAAATTTGTATGATACATTCGCCTATGTATTGCGGAATTATAGGCAGAGGTTTGTTTTCCTCTTTGGCCTTCTTTAGTATAGCCTGATATTCCGCTATAGCTTTCAGAAAATCCGCATTATTTACATAATGTTTCGGGGTTTTCTTTGACATTATAACTCCTTATGTTATATTGTATATTATTTAATTTAATTTGTCAAGTTATTAATTTAGCTATTGACATGTTGTCGGTGTCATGGTATAATAAACGTATCGTTTTAAAACACATTAATGTTTGGTTGTAGCAGAGACATGTGTAATACGTGAATCAACATCTATTATATCAATACTATCATTCAGTCTTTCCATAAAGTTATTATAATTAATGATAGCACGTTTATTGGCTTTACCTCCAAAAACGATATGGTGACCTGATATTATGACAGAATCGTAATCAGTGTATGCATTGTATAATCTGCACATTAAGCCAAACTCTGGACTCACTTCCATGGAAACTGGAAAAAATATTTCATAATATCCTTGATCATCCATACCAAGTTTTTCCACGTAGCCCACAATCTGATCACCGTTAGTCAACTTGTAACTGGCAGGTATCAGATTGTCCACTTTAACTGGGCCTTCGGTAATGTTCATACATATAATCCTTACAATTTAATATTAAAAATTTTAAATTTAAATCCAGTTTCAGCATAAATCTTGATACGTTCTTTGAAGTGTTGGATAACATAATTTTGTTTTGTTTTCCATTGTAGATCGTCTGCTAGATCATATAACGTGGCTTTGAATTTGCCTTCGCCTTTTCTTAGAATACGACCGATGGATTGTAGAACTCTCACTCTAGACTTAGACGGTGAAGCGGTGATAAGATTAAATAATCTCTTAAGATTTGTGCCAGTCGAGAACGTGCCATACGATGCAAGAATGATATTTTCATCAGACTGTTCAACCTCATGGCGGATGCGCTCGCGCTCTTCGCCACTTATTCCGCCGTGAATAAAATGGACTTTCTTATTCCCTGCGCCTTCGATCATTGGTAACAGAACTTTGCCGTGTTTTTCTACAAAGTTGAATAAAATAAGAGTGTTACCTGGAATGGTTTGTGCTAGATTGGCGATAAACTTGTTGCGTCTTTCGTGGGAAATTATCCATTCAATCTCCTCTTGATACTTCATGCCTTTAACTTCTTTACGTTCGGCATCTGTATATTCAAACACAAGAGCTTTGATATCAAATTCGGACAATGTGCCGTCTGCTATCAATTCTTTGGTTTTGGCAACTTCCAAAACAGGACCAAATAATCCTTCTAGCACGAGCTTATTTGTTTTCGATCCATCTAGGGTGCCAGTGAAGCCATAGCGATACTTCATATGAATACATTTTTCTAAAATACCGATTAACGATTTAGAAGTAAAGTTGTGGGCTTCATCACCAATGACAACATCAAAGCGTTCAAAGTAATCCGCTTTCATCTTATGAAGAGATTGCCATGTAGAGATAGTATAGTCTTTATCCACGTATTTGTCAACCCCTGCCTTGATCATATGACAGTCTAAATCTTTGTTATTATTATACTCTTTGAAATCTCCGTTCATTTGTGCTACCAAAGTTATTGTAGGCACAACAACAAGAACACTTCGGCCCATGGCTTGGTGATATCTTGCTAGTAGATAAATTATTAAGGATTTCCCTGAGGCGGTCGGCGATAAGAACAATGCTCTATCTCTCGATATACCTACAGATGTAGCCATGCACTGGTACGTGCGCGGAGTGTACGGGCAGTCGATATCCTCATTGAACTCTATAACTTGTTCTGGCGTGAATGTTACTTCTGGTATCAATTCATTATCGATGCCGAATGAATAGTCGCGTGACTTACACCATTCTTGAATTTTATACGCTAGACCGTAATATATACGACCAGTCATAACATGGAGTAATCTTATTTTGCCGTCCCACATTTTGTTTTTATACGCAGGAGAGAAGTGTGCGCCGGGCACATCAAATGTGAAGTGTTCACTCATTTCCATCAACACACTAGGTTCTGCACGAACCCTTATGTAGACTTCTGTTATTTTTTCGAGGTATACGTCCATATTATCCACCGCTTTGAAATCTACTCCAGTCAATTATGGATTTTATTTGAAAACCGCGACTATTGATCTGACGTAAAATTTCTTCCAAGTAATATACTTTATCTTGACCTTCACCAACGATGGAATTTAATGCAATAACATCATTGTCTTGATCTATATATTTATTCATCTCTGATTTAAGTGGCACCAAGATTTGGCATTGTTCCCATCCAAGTGTATTCAACTCTGATTTATCTAATCTGCCTAGAAACCAATCTTGTTTCAATTTTTTCAGTTTTGTGAGTCTAACATGGCGTACCCGCTGCTCCCGCTTTGCCTGTAGGAGCATCATTAGATACTTGTGATGGAGTTTAGGTGTCTCTGAAGATTCACCGACAATATTAGTCACATCAATAATGGCGTCTTCATTCCAGGCTTTGCCTATCTCTTCTAAATTCATAATAAAACCTCATAATATTTATAGTCTATTTCTTCTTCATTGAATCAAATTTGAACGTGACATCCACTGTCACATATTCTAAATCGGAAGATCGTGTATCGAATTGTATTGGTCCTAAGGCTATTGGAAACATATCTTCGAATAAAAATTCTATATTGGGATTTTTCACATTACTCATAATCATGATAGATGCATCAGAATATAATCCTTCGCCAATCTTAAGATTATTATATTGATCAAAACTTTCTGGTGTAGTTAGACCTTTCATCCAATCGGATATCTCTGTCCATGCCAGCATATCTTCATCCACCTTTAATGTGACAGTAAGTTCATCATAAACTAAACGGTCGCCATGTAGCATTATTGGTTTAAAAGGTGTATTGACTTCGGTTGTACCCATACTCATGCCAGGAAGACTCACCGCTTGCACTAGAAATGTCACATTCGGAAGGCGTTTTATTGTGAAGTCAAACTCTAATTGGGATAAGAAGTTTGTCATATGCTAATCCTTTATAGAAGTATTTATACACAAAGAAAAAGGGCCCCGCGAAGGGCCCTCAGTCGTGTCTATCTGTGTAGACTTAAAGAATATTAGAAACCAGTGTGCGGCGATAATAGATGTTCGCGCCAGCTGTTAGGCTACCGTCAGAAGCAGTTGCACCTGAAGAGTAAGGGTTAGCAACCATGCCGTAACGGGTTTTGAATCCGATTTTAGGTTGGAAGCTGTTTTCACCGATAGCACGTACCATTTGTAGCGGCACGTATGGGCAATAGAAAAGACCTGCGTCGAAAGAACTTGCGCCTTTATAACCAACTACCAGGTAATTGCCGCCTGCATATGGATCAATATAAACTTTAAAGCGACCGTTCAAAAGACCAGCAAATGTGTTACCAGTATCATCAACGTTCAATTTGTTAGTCAACGCTGGAGTGTAATCTAGAACGCCAGCCATTTGTAGAGCGGATGCAACATCTGAAGAACAGATGATGATGTTTGCTTTACCACGACGGGTGTCTTTAGCAATTTTATTTGCTTCACGTTCAATTTGGAACATCAAGCCTTTAAATTTCTCTACTGACCAACGACCGTTTGCATCTACATCCAGATCGAATGTACCTGCAGTCGCAACACCATCTTGTGAACCAGCGGTTGCAGTTGTGTAAACTGTGCGGATAAGTTCACGGTTGATTTCAGAAAGAACTTCGGCAGTCAAGATGTTAGACAATTCAGTTTCAGCATCTAGGCCGTGAATTGCTTTCAAGTCTTGAGCAAGCTCAGTTGTGTATTCAGCTTTCAATGCGCGTGATTTAGCAACAACGCTGATTTTTTCAACACTGAAAGACATTTCAGCGAAATCAGGTGCAGTACCGTCACCAAGTGCTTCGGCAGCGGCAGTAGTCATACCAGTACCAGTATTAGCAGTTGCGGCAGTACCAGTTACACCAGCATGTGTGCCTGCGCCTGAGAAGTCTGTGTCGGACTCGTTATACATTGCTTCATTCCATGAGGCAGTGTTGGCAGGATCAACAGCATATTTAGAACGCAATGCAAAGATCAAACCAGTCGGGCCAGTCATTGGTTGAACACCAGCAATATCGAATGCGATAAGGTTTGGCATAGAACGACGAACAAGCGAGATAAGAACTGGATCATAATTAGTGATCTGTCCGTTAGACGCGGCGTTAGTTGGTTCTTCGTTTAGCAATGAAGAAGTATTATCCCACGAAGTGGACTCTTTCAATGCAGTTTCAGTATTTTCCAAAAGCTGAGCGATAACACCACTTTTTGCGGCATTGCCAATGGATTCTAAGTCCTTGTGTTCTAGGACTGTTGCCCATTTTTCTTTAAGAGTCTGAATAGTCATTTAAGTTTCTCCTTTTGAGATATTCTAATCTGTTCGTTCTATTTATAATTTACTTAATTTCTAATATTTTTAGAAATAGCATCTACGTAATGGTTCATGGTAGCGTCGATAACTGTTGTATCTTCAGGTGCAATTTCACCATTTAGATCAGTAGCTTCCACTAATACCTCTTTGTTTTCTTTAGAAAAATAGTTTTCTTTAAGAATTTCGACCTTTTCTTTAAAATCACCAACACTATTGTAGTCAATATTTTCAGAAAGAGTTTTCAGCTTTTCAGTTTGGATATCTGTTAAGCCCTCGGCGATTGCATCAAACGCATCTGTTTTGACAGACAAGTCTAAGGCGGATTTCAATTCAATGTTTTCATTCATAGAAGCGTTTAATTTAGTTTTTGTGTCCTCTAATTCGGCGGACACAGATTCAACCACATCAACAGTTTCTTCGGAAACATCTAGATTATGCTCCACGAACAAATCACGCAAACCAATCATCAATGATTCTGCCATTTCTGATTGGATACCACGATCAATAGCCACTGTATTGTCAGAAAGCCAAGTTTCAACAACGTAATCCATATATGTGCCAACTTTGTCAGCCAGGTCATCTACTGCCAAATCAACTTGCTCATCCAATTTGGCTTCAAATTGTTCTTCTAGTGCTACTAGCGATTCTTCGATTTTGCCGTTAACAACAGCTTCGAAAACTACGGCAGCCTTACCTTTGAATTCTTCTGATAGGTCTTGACCTTCAAACATTTCTTCAACAGCCTCTTTAACAGCCGCTTTATCGGCTTTACGTGCAGGTGCCTTAACAGGTTTGACTTTACCTTCAGGCGTTACATCATCGACAGTATCGGCCTTAGCGTCGATAGTGTTATCTTGATCAGCTGGACGATTTTTGCCTTTGGCTTTCCCGCCAGCAGGTGTTACTGCATCGTTCGCTTCGGACGCATCGCCTAGGCTAGCTTTCACTTCATTTAGTTCATCTCTTGTCATGTTGGATAATACCTCGTTAATTTCGTATTCGTTCATGCCTTCGAATTGTTCGGTAGCATTAACTCGCGCTTTACCTGTGAGTTTCTTAAGTCCCAAATCAATCGTTTTATTTCGCTTTGACATATTGTCAAACTCTTTTGCACGATCCTTTTTTGTAATATGAACAGAACCCATAGCCTTTGCAGTAGATACAGCTCGGGAATCTCCAGCTTTCTTGACGGCCCGAGCGGCCAAGCTTTTTGAGATTTCGTCAATCTGGATCAGTCTTGCTCGATCAGACATATGATTATTCCTTTAGTTATTATTCTATTGATATTTATACTAATGCGATTTTACGCTAATGATTTGATGAAAGAGTTAAAAAACTTTAAAGCATTCTCTTCCAGTTCACGGGAATCCATTTTCTTAACGCTTTCTTCTATACGATCAAGTGTGTTTGCCGATGTCCATGAACTTGCACCGACGTCATAAATCCAGTCGACACCTTCCATAATACCTTTAACAAAAGCTTGAGGCGCGGAAGGATCAGCGACAATATCGCCTGCAGTGGCCAACATAAAGTCGCTTTGTACTTCCATGATTCCTTGCTTGTTGGCTTTAAGGGAACCCATGCCGCGTGATGAAATGCCTAGATTAGCTCCTTCATCGATAAGATTTTTAACGATCTTGCCCATTGGTGTATCTAAAACCTTCGCGCGGCCCATAACATTAGAGCCTTCCTGTCTTAGTTCTGTGAACATATGTGACACGCGATCTAAGTTGATCGTTGGTCCAGATGGGTGGCCTAGCTCACCATAAGCTCTATTGGTATTCACGTAGTTTTCTGTATAACGAGTCACTTCACGCATCAGGACAGACTCTGGATAGATTCTACCATTACGATTCTGTACAGAAGATTGCATGATGATACCTTCTATGAAATAGTTTTTACCTTCACCGTTAGCTTTCGCTTCAACGAGTGTATGAATATTATCGGTAGTTTCTGTTATAAGTAATGTCACAACTTGTCCTCTTTCGTTTATTTATGTAATTGTATGCCGCCATCATCTACCGTATAAACGTTGTGATAACGAATCCTTCAACATTCACTGTGTCGTTTGTGGCATCGGAAGAGACTGTGATTTCTCCTGGGAAGTCGCGCATGGATGCATTTTGAATAACCGCGGAAAACTCAACATTGAATTGTTTCAGGCCTGCAGCTTTATATGACATGTGATCCACAATAAGAGAGAATAGAGGCACACTTGGAGTAATTGCACCAATACCAAAATTTACCTTAGTCATTAATTCCACATTTGGATTGCTGGCAACAACACTAAAGTTCAATCTAAATTGTACTCTGTCTCCAATAGCCAAATCATCAAATTCCAATTGTGATGTTGAAGTGTTCCAAATAGATTTGTGTGTTGCTACACCGTGTGTTAAATCCGTTTGAGCACCCGCGCCATTATTTGTCAACTTGTAAAAAGTGTCGGCAACAGTAAGATTAATATCGCCGCCAGTATCTGCGACTATAATCCAACCAAAACGTTCATGTAGTGACACAATATCAACATCATTTGATATAATGTTGGTTGTGTTGTTTGCGATAGAGGAAGCATTAGTCACAATGTCGGCCACGTTATTGGCAATACCATCGATATTGACTATGACTCTGCCATCTAAATCTGAAAAGTTTGCGTCAACCTCAACGTGTGTTAATTCGGAGCCTTTTATTGCGCGTAATGTAATTGTCATGTTTAACTCCTAATCAGATGTTGATAGATTGAAAAATTCAAGGTGCCGCCTGGACATATCCAGTTGCCCAATAACCATGAAATGTGTAGCCCACACCCGTAGGCAAAGGATCATTCTCTACAACCACACTTCCGCTAGGACCATCAATAGATTTGACCAAATGAATTCCGCATTACTATTAAATGTGACAGTAGGGTCAAGTTTATAAGCCTTCTCATATGTTTCAAAAATGTGACCTATATCATCAACAGGAGAAGACGCATCCGAGTCGGACCATGATAGGTAAACGGGATATTGACCTACATTTTGTATAGATAATCCTTGAGTGCGGCTCGCTATTAATGTCCACCCATTAGTTATGAAAAGCTTATCTATCATGCTTATGTTTCAGACAACATTTGTCCAGTTTTGCCACCAATGGGCTTTGCCCACACATATAATGGTGTGGAGACAAACGTTAAGGTCGAAAGGTTAGCCTTTGTCTCTTTGTCCCATGTGTTGTAAACAAAACCAATCAAATCTGTCGGTGCAACATTTGTGGCAGTAAGATTAATGTAAACTGGCCATTGACCAGTGTTCTGGAAAGAGGCTATAGCGGCATTATCAACAACTTTTGTCCAGGTCGCGGCAGGTAATGATGTTTCTATTACAGCCATGATTAGACCTCCTTAGCGAAGTTTACAATTTCAGCAAAGCTGCTTTTAGATACTGTCAAACGCTCTTGCATCTTTTTCTTATTTGTGTCATTTAGACCATCAAATAGACCATTAAGTGCTTTAGCTTCTTCGTTGGTAACCTTAGTGGTAGAGCCATCTTTAAGCTTCATGTTACCTGCTTTGAATGTTTCTTTTAACATTTTATTTTTGGATTCAAGCATGACACTAAAGCTGTTTAGTGCCTTTCTAGAATCTGATTCGGGCAACACTTTATCCTTGTCGGCAATACGTTTCTTTTTAGAAGTCGTACCTTTGAATTGGGCATCCGTGGCAGTATCATTCTTGGTTTCTTCACCGTCTTTGGTGTTTACTTCTTTGAATTTCTTTGCGATTCCTGATTTTGGTTCTTCAACCTCGGCGATCATTTGTTTAAACGTCTTCATCGGTTTCTGTTCCTATTTCCTGTGTGTCCGCCGCATACATAGATGTGGCAACCTCGGTCGATCTTGTTTCCAGTGCGGCAGAAACTTTATCGCCCATCATCGATTCAAACTCCGTTGTAAATGCGGAGGCATCACCATTATTGGCATGTTTTAGTAGATCACTGTACGACATAATATTCTCCTATTTCATTAATTATTTATACAAGTATGATAATGCACCTGATTAAGTGTTTTCTAATATAGTCCGTGATAGATATTTATCAAACTCTTCATTTTTATTTTTAACGACAATTTCTAACTTGTTATCGGCTGTATTTGAAGTATTATCCTCATCTTTGGTTGGTCCATCCTTGGGATTACCATCTTGATCTAGAGGATTTTCGTCGTCTTCTTTTTTCATTTGTTTTTGCATATCGTTAATTTCAATATCATCCAGCCTAAGAACGTTTTTGAACACCCACTCTTCGGAATAGAAGCGGCCGATCAAATCTTCCATGTCGCGCAATGTTGAAATGCGTTCGCGCAGTAGCTCTGTATTTTTCATTTCTTCGAAGTGATTATCTTCTTTGAAATTGTAACGAATCTTATTCTTAAATTCGCGAAAATCATCAAGTGTCATAATATTTTTAAGAACTAGTTGTCTTTCTAAAATCTCATCAAATATGATAGAAAATCTAGTACGAACACGATTAATGAATTTTGAGAATTTGATCTCATCACGAGTAATTTCTGAGGAACGACCAATAGAGAATCCTGTGTCAGATTCCATACGTGAAACTGGCACATTCAAAGCTTTGTATAGGTTCTTTTGAAAATATACGATGTCCTCTATTTCACCTAGATTGGCACCACCTGGCAAGTTTGTCACCTCTGTACCCTTGCCATCACGGCGAGGCAGCCAGAAGTCTTCTAGCATTGTCATATGTTTTTTATCGTTACGAACTTCTCCAGTTGACGCATCATAAACTAGACGATTTTTATGTTTTGTCATCATATCACGGAGATATTGTTCTGCTTGTGCGCGAGGCAAATTACCCACATCGATATAGAATATACGGCGTTCAGGGGCCCTAGCTAGACGATATATAACGGAAGAGTCTTCCAACATTTTCAGTTGATTGAGGGGCTTCATGGATTGGTGAAGATATGATAATACAATCGTGTTTGTCTCGTTCAATATACCCGAAGTGACTTCGGCAATTGAATCCGTGGATATACGAATCCCGGCGATGGCATGATCACCGCCTAGATTACTCTTTCTTAAAAAACCTGCCTCATTATACACAAAATACTCATTTTTTGTGCGCTTAAGAACCGCATTAGTTTTACTATCAAGTACCTTTTCGACTTCGCGAATTCTCTTGATCTTTCTAGGATCAATCATGCGTAGTTCTTTTATTCCTGCCTTGACATTTTTTTCATCGATGATAATGTGAAAACGGAGTCTACCATCGACATAATATCTGTTGAATATATCATAACCTTTGTTAGAGAAGTCCATAAGTCTTAGAACTTCCTCAAACTCATTGGAAATCGTTTTTTGCATACTTGATGATAAATCGGTTTGATCTAGATTAATAGATATGGCCGCAGCATCATCAGAAACAACAATGGCTTCATTTACGATATCGTCAATTGCACGTCTAACTTCGGGATGATGTTCTATTTCACGATATTGTGTGACGAGTTTGGCTTCAGTTTGTGCCGAGCCTTCCAAATCAACGAATGTTCCGTATGATCCTCCGATGGCAGCAATTGTAGTTGCGCCATCCTCATCGGACTTGTCCACAAAGGTACGGACTTCTTCCTTTTCTTCAGATTTTTTTCTGATTATAGAGAAACCAAAAAGTTCAGCCATTATATATTCCTCACTTGCTAATACTATTTAGCTAGTACCAGCATCACCTGTAACGCCGCCAGATATATTCCACCAATCGTACTGAAAAGTCACATCAAAACGCTCTAGATCATCAGTAGTACCCCAATCCATTTGGATATTTGAGATATTAGTTGGGAAAAGACCATTGAAATTGTAAGTACGAAGATTTACACCAGTTTTAGAGAACTGTGTGATCTGTGCTTGTGTCTTATACTGAATAGGCGATGCGGAACTAAATTCAGTTAGATTATCCTCATGTGAGTTGATTGCGTTCATCCATTGTTCCATGGCATTCCTGATCAGGAAGTCTTCGTCGTTGAGAACGGTGACTGTCCATTCAGCGAATGTGCGATCACCAGCCAGCTTAATTTTGCGTCCAAAGTAAGGCACTTCGATTGTGCCCAGCGTCGATTCTGGAATTTGTGCAGCTTGTACCATGAACGGCACTTTAATATCAGCAATGCCATTTACTGGATTTTGAATTTGTACCTGAAAATGTGACGCTTTCGCGCCGCCGAAAGTTAGTTGGCTTCTCATATCATTTATGTTGAAGGACATTATGTCTCCTTAGATTTTCTTTATGACTTAATTATATTTATACACCAGAAACAGACTTAAACACGGTAGGATAAATCAGAGACATAAAGTCTCTGATTATTACCATATGATGTTAACTATTCTCTGGACGATTATTACGCACCAACTATTTCGTTAAACTCTACACCAGTTCTAACTGCAACGAAGTTCAATTGTATAAAATTGATTGAGCGAGCAGGCTTAATATAGATATCACCAACAAAACGGTTACTATCAATAACTTCTGGAGTATTGTTTGTTTCATCGACAATAACCCGGAAGTCGTAGATGCCACGACGACCTTGCACATCACGCAAAAATGGCTCTACTAGATTGCGGAATTGTGCTCTTGTGAACTCATCATTAAATTCAAATAGAGTTGTCTTAGAGGCGCGGGCAATTGCCTTTTCCAGTACGATGAATAAGCGACGAACATTGATACGATCAAATGCACTTGCACGTCCCAGGGCGGTTTTGTCCCCGAACAAGATTGTTCCTTGGCCCGGCTGCGTGATAACTGGGTTGACATCTTTTGGATAAAGGATATCGCGTTGTGCCCGATTTGGATTGAACGCCAATTTAACAACATTCTTGATAACACCACGACTGAAGCCCGCTGGTGAGAACCATGGATCACGATCTGTGTCAGTGCGAACAACGGTACCAGCAATGTCACCGTTCAACGGTGTGTAACGGAAAACATCATTATATTTGTCATAACGGTATTTATAACCAGAGTCGATTACTGCATAACTTGAAACGGTCATGCTATTACGGAACGCCAGAATGTTATCTACTTCTCTGCCTGGGACATTAACAACATCATTAAATGCTGGTGAAACGAAGGCAATACAATCACGGCGCACGTCACAAATGTTATTGATAATATAGTTCGCCAAGCCAGAATCGTTCGCGCCTGAAGTCGCTTTACCTTGCAACACAAGAGATATGTCGATATCTTCAGGAGATATGTATAGATCGTAACCTACGGCCAGATCGGCCAGGGACACAGTAGATTCATCATCACCGTCTGCACCAGACGCTAAGGTGCTGTACGTGGCAGCTGTTACATCTGTGCCTATTGCAGATACATCATCTTGTGTGGCGAAAAGCCATTTAGATGTGTTATTCACAACATTTTTGTAGAAGTTAGTAGAACCATCTTCAGTCTTGGCAGTTGAAGTCACGGACACATTTTCGAACACTTCCAGAACTGTTCCAGATGATCCAGTGATTACACCATCCACATCGCTCACCACGATATGAACTTTACCAACATCAGGAGCACGTTCAACATTCTTATAGTTTCCCCAATATAGGGTAGATGTTTGACCAGTTCCAGAACTAAAGTCTGTTGATAGATTATATGTCGTCTCAAAAGATATTGTTGTTGATACAATATTTGTGATTGTTAGTTCTTGAAAACCTATCGAGTTGTTACCAACTCGCATGATATCGCCACTTTTAACGCTTGGCCCGGCTGACGTTGTACCAGTGTTTGATCCAACAACAAGGTCAAGGTTCAAGTCATCTACTTGGAATGCCGCAGCTGTTGGACACACGGACACTTCTAGAGAGTTACCTAAATCGCCTGGGTACTTTGCGATAAAATCTACACCAGTGTGGGCTAATGCTTCGTCCACGGATTTGATAAGTGCATTTGCGCCAGCATTTTTAGCGGTGGCGGAAGTCACTCGACTAACAAACAATTTGTTACCATATGCAAGAAAATCGGCAGCGGTAAAAAATGTTTCCGGGTTTAGGGATGTTGGTTTACCAAAGCGAGCTGCAAGTTCGGATTCAGACGAAACCAATGTGCGTTCGTTTACAGGTCCCCAACGAAATATACCAGCAATTGCACCCTCTGTTGTCGCGACGGCTGGTACAACGTTAGTTAAATCAATTTCGCTTACGTTAACGCCTGCGGATAGTTGAAAAGTCATGCTATTCTCCTTATATGAGTTTATTCATCAAAACATTTAATATCTCATAATATTTAGCATTATACGCATTTACATTCTTAGCCAATAATCGGGATCGACATAAGCGGTTTGCTCGAAATCGTATAGTTCTTCTTCGCCTTGGCCATCCTCTATAAATCCGAATGGTGTTAAAGAGGAGGTAATCTCTTCTTGTGTTCTTTCCCGCAACTGTGTAAGTGTATTGATATCTGTGAAATCTTGGAAATATTGTTGATCAGATAACCAGGCGAACAGCACAAGGCACATAACAAGATCATCATGACGACCAGATTCGGCCTGATAAGATGTTCCTCGTCTAGAGAATGTCGATAACTCCTTGATTGTCTCGAAATCTGGAATTAATAGTTGATTCTGTTCAACAAGCAATTTTAGAATTGAGCAACCAACCGACTTTACACTTTTTGTGGTACGAATGCCGCGATCAACAGATTTACCATATCCCATGGAAATTCTTTTGCCTCTTGATCCAGCACTTTCTGTGTGGAGCACATTCTCATATTCATATTCGTGGTATAATAGGTCAGATACTTGGCCACCTATATCATTAATCTCGATAAGGGCTACTGCCATGTTAAACAATTTACATACTCGAAATATAACCTCTACATATTCGATTGGTGTTACAAGATTGTCCCTATATGTTGCAACGATCTCATATGGCATCTTGGTCACATCGATTACCTGAAATGCTGAATAATCTAAACCTTTACCTCGAGATACGTCCACGATGGAAACATAATTGTGTTCCTTCACTGGTGCTGTATACATCGATAAACCATCTGCGGTCTCTAGTGGTATTTGATGGACAAGCTCTTTCAGTTTGTTACCACTGATCAGTGTGCCTGAGCTACCCATAAATTCACATTCAAATTCTTGACCAAACTTTTCTAAGTCGAAGTCTAGAGCTTGCAGTGTTTCAAGGCGCCATTCCTCATCACGGCCAGGTACACGTTGCCAAGGAACCTCGACATATTCATATCCGTTCCAAGATTCGGTATCGGTATGCTTCTTCTGAGCAGAAACGCACGTCTTATGGAAGTGATTCATACCGTTCGGTGTAGACGTGAATAGAATTTTTGTCTGTTTACCAGCGGAGATCGTAGGGAAAACGGAAGCGAAGAATTCATCCCAGCCTTCAACGAATGCAGCTTCGTCAATATAAAGAAACTGTACAGACTTACCACGTATAGCGGATGAGGATGTCGCGGCAGCAATTATCTTACAGCCGTTTTCAAGTTCAACAGAACCTTTATTCCAGTAGACAACTCCACGCTGTAACCAGCTTGGGAGGGACTCGTAACCAATCTTAATACGATCAAGAATTTCTCTTGCGGCATCACCTTTATTGGCAAGCAAGGCCACTGTTTTATGGTTATTGAATATACTATAGTGTAGAATGATCGCGACAGCGGTGGAAGTCTTGCCTGCTTGTCTGGACGTCACCACAGTCACCCTACGACTGTTCGATACCTTATCCACGATCTCTTTTTGGTAATCATACATCTTCATGGGCACCAAACCATCATCAGGATGAACAATTTTAATATATGTCTCGGTAAAATATATTGGGTCTAGCATACATTTAATATATTCTTCTAAATGCTCTTGTGGTATTCCAGCTTCTTGTCCAGCCTTCTTCAAATTTGGGTTACCCATGTACCCGACTAGTTCATTCATGATCTATAATATCCCCTTTCACATCATCCTTTTGTTTCATATACTTTTCTATAAGTTCATCGGGACTTACCATTATATTGTTCGTCACGTGAGGACGATCATCATTATCCTTTACGGGTTTTCCAGATTTGGCCGAAGCATTTCTCTCACGAACTCTATGTAGGTCCATTAAATCTCGGTTAGCACGTAATGTCGCGACCATTAGAGTTGCCACGGAATCGAACATCTTTGGGTCCTGTGCAGCATTTGCAAGGCCTAACATCTCTTCCATAGCCTCAGCACCAGATTCCATAACCTTAATAATATTTGCACGAACCTTCGATAAGTCCTTGACAGACTCCGTTTCTTCTGGTATAATAGCGATGTCGCTTTTTGCAATAGTATCTAGTACATTCACAGTAGGCTCATCGACGGGCTTTATATTCAGTGCATCACCAATAGAGTTATTCATTATACAATATCCTCAATAGTCACAATAAAATCCCATGGATCATCGGCATTGATATTAGCATACGGAATTGTTTGTGTGATATCGGTTGTAGGTGTACCATTCGCTGTTAGCCCTGGTTGAGTTTTAACGACTTCGAAAGCCGTATTAGCATTCATGGAACCAAACAGATTAACCTCAGAAAATTTGATAATCTTCTTTGTTTGTAGTGGTCCAAAATATTGTGCTTTCATTGTGAAGTTTAGTGTCCAAATCAGGACACGTCTTTCATTAAAATCTCCGTCATAGGTGTCTTCGGTCGCAATTGATTGTAGCACGATAGGAATATCTACTGTGAAATCCAAATTATCAATTATCTGTACAGAAGCTGTCCAATCTGGTTTGAAGAACGGTACGATCTGTTCCACAATCTTGTTACCGTCTTCAGAATATTTCACCATTATATTTAGTTGAAATTCTAAATCATAAGGTGCCGCGACAAACTGTGTGGAAAACGAATCATCTGTTATGGCCAAAGGTTTCGTGTTCATTTGGTGGCGAGTAAGTTTTCTGTCACCATTATAAATCATTCCCAACAATTCGAAAGACATTCTAGGTAACGTCATTGCTGGCTCTGAAAGTTTTTGGTCCTGTTGTAATTTGGCCAAAAACTTTTGATTTGGCCCGTAAGAAATGGGAACCTTCATTGTCATTGCATCAACATTATTAACATCTTTACGAGTGATCATTATGTCGTTGAATAGTGTTCCGAAAAGCGCCACATACTTTCGTGTTGTCTTGTGATAAAAGTTGTGCCCTAAAATTTTGCTACTCCACCTTTCGAATCTTCAATGTAAATATTTCAGTTATGAGTATTTATACATACAACACAAAGTGTGTAGTTTAGAACGTGCCTCCCTCACTATAAGGGTCCTTCTCGGTGAAGTCCAATATAATATCGGCCTCAGTTTGGATTATTTCATTGTCAGAGAATGCGTCTACTGAATCGAGATTCGCAATGGCTGTGTTAGAGGTGAAATCGTATTGATCAAATAGTGTATCTATTACTGTCACGCCAGTGTTGAACACTTCTTGTGAATACTCGAATAGTTCACATCTTAGGTCGAACATTTGTAATGCTCCGACCTGATAGAATATTGATTCATGCTCGACGTGCATCAGTTTAAACATCTTGCCGTTCAATGGAAAGTATATCATATCACCTTCATTCGGTCTAAAAATTCCAGTAGGAATTTCTATCAACGTATTAAACACTTTGTTTGCCACTGTGAAAGTTATACTATCACGAATCTGTAGGCCAAATTTGGATAAGAAATCTCCTTCGCCTTCGAAACCTTCGACATTCTTAATATACATCTCTATCAGATAAGCGGAATTAAATGAGGACAAATCATCTTCATTCAAGAGATCATCCACAGCATTCAAGGTACGCGGTAAATAATAAACGTTGTGTCCATAAATTCTGATTGATTCAATGACCAAATCTTCGATCAAAGTTTGCTCTGCCGAGCTGGCAAAATTGTTAAAACTTGAATTAGTGGCCATTTATTATCCGATCATGTCGGCCAGAGGTACGCCGTATGAATTTATCATTTCATCTTCCATCTTGGCTATTTGTGCCTCAGCATCTTTAAGAATGGCTTCGCCGTTAAACTGTACAGCACCGGGCAATGTCATACCGACAAATTTGGTAAGATTGGAACCCCATTGATATTTGATTTTTTCTGTCGTGTAGTTTTGCAACCAACGGTCTTTCCACACATCGGAATAAGTAACAGGATCAACTATCATGTAAGCTTCAATTATGATGAATTCGCCAACGTTAATGTATGACCAATCAGTATCTATATATACCTTGTTGACATGTCTGCTATATCGAATAGGTGCCTGCGGCTGAAGCAAATCCTGCATAAATTGTAGGTGCTCGTTAGTCATGTAATAATTCAAAAGATTGCCACCGACAATACTACCTATGTTCTGTAATACGAATTGGTACTGTACGTTAAAGATGCCTGTGCCTAAACCCAAGCCCTTACTCATAGGAAACATGCGTATGGCGCCAAGAATACTTTCTGGCACGGTAATATATCTGTTGTCTATATCTAATTGTGTGACTGTATATTTTAGATACGTTTTTTGTGAACCATCGAAATGGTAGTCCCAATAAAAGGATAATGACTCGTCTATGCGGTCCTCTATTTGGGTAGCATCGACGTTTATTTCAATGACAGGTTTGCCCAGCTTGCGTAAGCACCATTCTCGGAATTCGACTCTTGTTGTTGGTTGTGCCATTGTTATTTCCTAATAAATATAATTAATTACCAGCAGAACAGCGGCAAGCGGTAAAGAGCCTAGCACTGTGGCGACAAAATCCATAAATTCTGGAGTACCTCTGCCAGTCATGTCATACAACTCTTTTAGTGTACCTATTACGGCACTGGCCAACACGCCAATAAACACCGAAATGTCTAGCCCCAAAAATTGAAACGATACGACTGTCACAATTAGAGAAACGATTGCTCCCATTTTGAAATGGCCTATTTTATCTTTTGGTATATTCTTAAACATTGATATTTCCTATCTCGTAATGACTATTTATACTATTAATAATCTTTTGCTATCATCCAGAGTTTTGCCATAGAGGTTTCTGATACATCTATGGTCTTTGGTATCAATGGTTTCACTTTAGCGGACCCGATAAAGTTTATCATAGTTTCAAAATTGTATTGTGTGCTGTTTTCTATTTCCGCAGAATATAAGGCCCACGCGTCCTCATCATTCCATTCAAAATACGCCAACACTGCATTAACGGCGAGATGATATCCAGCTTTGCCTCGCATAAATCGTTTAAACTGATAGGGCGTCAAAGGATAGTCTCGAGGATCAGTTGAAGCTGGTGATGGAGCAGGCCGTTTAAAGCTTACCCCATCATATAGATCACCAATGTGTGTAGTATCATATGTAGCAATCATACCCCTTAAATGGTCGGGGATAACTGCCCCATCATACATGAAGCTGTTTACAACAAGTCCATTCTTAATTTCTACTAGTCTGTTGTTCATTAGAAATACTCCGTTATGTGAACTACACCGCTTGCTGTCGCGATGCCTGCTGAGTTGCCTAGAAAGACGCAGCCGCCGCCTCCATACGCCCCAGAAGTAGTGTGCGAATTGTTATGGCCTGTACCCCAGTAGGATGACCCACCTGTCTGGATACCGCCCCCGCCGCCTTCGATATTTATATCACCACCCGTAGCAGTTCCGCCGCCCGATCCGGCAATACCTCTAGTACCGCCGTTACCTGTAAGGATAGTTGTTCCGTCCGAGTAAGAACTTGCAGAACCATCATTACCTATTGTAAGACTAGCGGCCCCTCCCGCCCCAACTGTGATAGTAGCCGTGGTTACAGCCGTAAGATCAATCATTTTAATGGCCGTACCGCCTGCACCACCTGCTCTACTATTACTTCCAGTGTCACCTGCTGACGCACCACCACCAGTTACCTTAACTTCGGCGAGTTTGGCTCCTGCTGTCTTTGTGTATATTCCACTTACTGTGAATACGGTCACTTTAGGTGGTAAAGATGCACCGATACCTAGTGCAGCTTTAACCTGTGCTGGCGTGGACGGCCGCATGTAGTTATTAGTAACAGTATCTATCTGTGTCATAATATAACCAATGTTAGAGTTGGTGATATCATATTCACTTCTGAATAGTCTCGCCTTTATGTCACCAGAACCGTCACGTTTAACAATTGTGTTACCAGTAGATGTGATAGCGGGCGCGGCCCCTACTAAAGTGTCAGAGTCGCCCGCTTTCATCTTATACCAACTGGAAAAAAAACCGTTTTCCTCATTTCTATAGTATAAATAGTTATCTGTCATGTTTCTAGCAATAGCTAATTGTAAGCTATAATTTACATATTGAGATCCTAATGATAATCTTTGATGGTAGTATTGACCTGCCCCTGGATGACCTGGACCATTTATGGTGCTTTGTATAAAGTAGGCTCCGAACTTTCCAGTTAAAGTGAAATCATTAAAATCTCGATAAGTGATATGCGGGTCATTATGACCCCAAGTCATAGCCTCCGCTTGCACCCCATCTAGTGAATCCGCATCTAAACCAGAGCCTGCACCATCAACGGTTTTAATTGCTGTTAATATTTCACCTGCCGTTTGGTCGGCAGTAGCGCCAGTCTCGATACCATCGAGTTTGGTGCCATCCGCCGATACAAATCTTCCGTCGATTGTACTAGATGTAGTAATGGCACCTGTGAGTGCGCCGCCAGATAGCCCCAGATAACGGGCATCACCTTTCTCCCGCGTGATGACTGTTACAGTGTTAGGTGAAGATGTTCCAGCTGCGTCCATTCTAGCAAGTTTAACTGTTCTCGCATAAAAATCATGTACTGAACCCGAGACATGATTCAATGTGGAGTTTGTAATACTGAAACCATAAATCGTTCCGTACAAACTCAGATGTCTAGTTAGGTCCTGTGGACTAACTACAACTGACGCTCCAAAAGCTAACCCGTTCGTCATTGTATCGCCAGATACGTTCACATATGTTGCATCGTGATTATGAGACGACAAAGAGAAACCAAGAGAGTCGATGCCATCTAAAGTGTCGGCATCCACATTCAAAGCGTCTACAAATCCCTTTGTAACTCTCGCATCAATAGTCACATTAGAAGCGGTGGTAAAATCTGTAATATTTGAGGCGACATGGGTGTGTCCACTAAGTGAAACACCAGTAAGATTATTCACATGGACATTTGTTGCGACCTGGTCTATTGTCCAATCTATGTGTTCATTCGCAACGAAATCGACAAAACCGTCATGGGTAAGAACGACGGCACCAGTGGCTCCATTAACACTTGTTACAGAATCCGTAGGAGTTGCAAGCAATGTGAAATCTGCCATGGTGCCAGCAATACCACCATTATGCATATATGTCTTGTTTTCGTCGGTTCGTACAACGACATCACCCTCTTCAGTTGTCAAAGCTAAATGTGCAATTTCACTCGCAGAGGTTTGTACTGTTGTTAATGCTGTCGCGGGTATATTATTTAGATGTATATTTGTAGCACCTTGATCTGTTGTCCAATCAAGGTGCTCGTTTGTCACAAAACCAAGAAGATTATCATGAGATACAATCGCTTCAATTTCACCTGCCGTTTGGTCGGCAGTAGCATTAGTTTCGATACCATCGAGTTTAGTGCCGTCTACCGAGACGTTTCTACCGTCGATTGTACTAGATGTGGTAATGGCACCTGTCAGTGCTCCGCCTATCAGTTTTAGATATGTTGCATCGTGATTATGAGACGACAAAGAGAATCCAAGGGAGTCTATACCATCTAAGGTGTCTGCATCTAAACCAGAACCTGTTCCATCGTTGCCAGAATGCCAGATTGTTCTTAAAGGATTCCATGTGGAGTTTATGCCTGATCTGAAATATAAATTCTCATGTGTTGATGTTGTTGCTCCTCCTATGAGTTGCCAATTCGCATATCCGTTAGTCCAGCCTTTTACGTTAAGCACTGAATGCCAACCAGAAACAATCTTGTCGGTAAATTCCGATGTCACTTGCTGTAATGGAATCTGATCTGGCAGATTCTCGGCAGCTCTTGTATCCTTAACATCCAGGGCAAAAGATTCTACTGCCGTTGATGCTGCGGTCAGAAAATATGTGGATGAGTGTCCATCTAGTGAATCCGCATCTAAACCAGAGCCTGCACCATCAACGGTTTTAATTGCTGTTAATATTTCACCTGCCGTTTGGTCAGCGGTTGCTCCAGTTTCGATACCATCTATTTTGATCTTTAAAGTGGAAGTGAAAGGTGCAGTTGCGGCCGCAACAAATCCCCACTCTGTCGCAGAAATAAGATTTGTACCAATGTTGGATAATTGAGTGACTTCGCCTGAAGTGAGTGTGGAGATACCATTGGGCAGGGCTCCGGCAACATTTACCGCATCCGTTACGTCTGCACCTGTCTCAATTCCACCAAGTTTAGTGATATCGGCCGCGGTCGTATATTTATTTGTTTGTGACGTATCAAGAATATCATCTGTATTGAGAACAACGACACCAGTTAAACCGTTGACACTATCGACGGCGGCGTCGATAGTGACTGTTGTTACGCCTGATCCAGAATCAGTGGCTACCACGCCTGCCCCAACAAAATTGATGGTAGATGTGGTTAGATCAACACTAACGCCTTCATCTTGTGTTGCTACACCTCCAGGCGGTGGAGTGCCTGTGAAGTTCGTGTAATCTAAGTAAAATCCAGGAGTATTGCCACCAAGGGATGTTGCATTACCTTCTGGAAGATTAGTTAGACCAGAACCATTACCTGTGAAAACGCCATTACTTGAGGTGACATTTCCAGATATATCTATATTACCATTGACAGTTGTTATCATGAATTTATCCTATTAATAATCTTCAGCTATCATCCAACGTTCACTCATAATAGTTCTACCAACATCTACATTTTTGGTATTAAAGGATCAGCTATAAATGTTATGACAATATCGAATTGAATTAGATACTTCTACCGTACACTGTTATTGTGCCAGAAAATACGTTTCCAGAATCAAAGAAGAACCTTAGACCATCAGTATCTTCATTAACCTCTCTTCTAGCCGCAACAGTTAATGATTTTGGAAAGCCAACGGCAGTGTCTGCGGAAAAACTTCCTACAAAACTTGTATTTATTGCCGCATTGCCCGCGCCATACACCATTAATGATCCAGATAAACCAGTGCTACCTGCACTGTTTGATAACCCATTGATTATTTGAATAACAGCACTTGACCCGTTGGAACTGGAAGTACCATCTAACATCCTCTGGTATGCATAAGACGCGGCATCATAAGTTAATCCACCATCGCTGCTAGTTATCATTTGGAGTATTCTGGCGGCAATGGAACAAACTACATTTTCAAAGACAACTTCATAACTTGAATATTTGGAAGCATCGAAGCCAGTGAAGTCCACTGTTGATGTATTTGAAATTGTTATTGTTTCAATTTTCGTTAATCCAGACGGAGAAGCATCAACATAGGCTTTGACGCTTTGTTGCGTTGGCACTTTAGTTGCACTGTTGGATATCATATCGTCTTCGTCGATAACAAACGACATCGCGGTTGTTGTTGAATCTATATTCATTACCGCCCCGGCAGCATTCACGTTAGTTGCGTCTGTCACGTCTGCGCCAGATTCAATGCCACTCAATTTAGCAGATTCAACTGAGGTGTATGGTGCAGTTGCGGCCGCAACAAATCCCCATTCTGCCGCAGAAATTAACTCGGTACCGATGTTGGATAATTGAGTGACTTCGCCTGATGTTAATGCTGCAACACCGTTAGTCAATGCGGCAGATACATTTGTCGCATCAGTCACATCCGCGAGTGTTTCTATACCATCAAGTTTCGTACCATCGCCGGCAATGTTACGTCCGTCTACATTGCCACCGACATTAATGTTTCCTGCGGCGGTGAAGTTACCAGTAGTGCGGGCAAATGTGAATCTGTCTGTTGTGCCATCACGAACTATCAAATCACCTAGAGTTAGGTCGATCTGGTTCACGGTACCAGTATGTGTGATTGTCATGTCGGCACTATTGCCAAAACGAACTTTCACATTATCTTGCCATTCTGTGTCGGCGGAAACATTTGTTACCACATCTGATCTGATAAACTGTGTGCTATCTAGATTATCTAGAAGATTTGAATCAACAGCCTTTGCGCCGATAGCAAGAAAGCGTGTATCGAAATCGTCTGTTGTAACGGCAGTCAAGTGACCACGAGCATCAACAGTTATAGATTTTATGTATGTGCCGTTTGCAGCACCAGTTACACCAAAATCTCCTAGCAGTGATGACGTGTTCGCGTGATTGAACGTGATAGTATTACTACCCACAGCATAGCCGACATCCGTGTCTATACCACCGACAAAGTTTACAGCCTCGCCGTCAATTATTGTACCGCGAGACACACTATTGGTTTGTAGCGCCCAAGAGTATAGTTGATATTCGGAACTGATTGGTAAATTGTAATATATTCCATCACTGTGTTGAAATTCCCAACGATCAGTTGTTTCGTTCCAGCGAATTGACCTGTCGGCATCAAGACCACGTTCCACAGTGATACCAGCATCAACACCAATCATATCAGCATCACCCACAAAAGCCGCATTCAGTTTAAGAAATGTGTCGTCCACGTTGATTGTTGTTGAGGATATAGTGTTGAGTGATCCCAAGACGTTTAGATCACCATTTACTGTCATGGCACCAACGGTCATGGCGTTCGAGGTTGTCGCACCACGTGCTGTCACGCTATCTAATGTATCAGTAGAAGCAAACGTGATAGTATCAACCGAGGCGGTTGTGGAAATACCTGCCCCGCCTGTCAATGTCAGTGTGTCGGCAAGATTATCGGCAACCGCACTGCCCACATCGGATGTAACAGTTTGGAACGTGTTTTTTGAATAGCGAAGGTCGAGATCAGTAGACACCGAAGCGTGTGTGAGAACGTGACCGAATGTGTCAAACGTTAGTGCGATATCCTGTATAACACTTCCACCAATATTATCAACACTTAATGCCAGTACGGCAGACGTATCAGCATGAGAAATAGATACCGCAGCACCTTCACCTGTGCCAGTAACACTTAGGCCAGTACCAGAAACAACTGTTGCCACATAATCACCAGTCGTGTCTGTGCCTAAAGCTATAGAATTCGGTTGTATTGTCGTGACAAATGATATATTGCCATTGCCCAGATTAGTAAGAGTTGCATTTCCAGAACCAGTCACATCACCAGTCAATGTTACTGTGACAATTGGATCAGGAACACTAGTAAGATTGGAGAAAGCGAGAGCACCGTAAAGATTATCAGCGTAAACGCTTGACCAGCGGGTCAAATCGGCGCCAAGATTATATATGCTATCTGTCAATGGTTCAAAGTTTGTGTCCACACCAGCGATACCGCTCATTGATAGTGTGCCGAGTATATTCAAATCCGTTATGTCAGAATTGGAAAGGGCAAGTGTAGTGTCACTAGATAGTGTTGTGTCACCAGTTACTATTAAGTTGCCAGATATAACAGCGTCACCACCGACTATAACATCAACGGTGCCGGGCGCACCATTTGTGGTAACTTTATCGGTTACAATGTTGGCAGAATATATAGTTTTCCAGCGATCACCTGTTGCACCCAAATCAAAAGTGTTTGTGACGCCTGGCTTCACTGCAAGTGAATTAACAACTAAAGGAGTTACGGTAACATCAACAGTGTCAGTATTCTGTAATTGAATTTGGATATCATTTTGAATCGGGTCATCGGATTTCGATCTAATGATACGAGTTGTCGTGCCAGCAAGATCGAGACGGTCAGATAATTGTGCAACTCCACCACCGAAGATTTGATCGATGTGTAAATCATTCCATTTAAGAGCAACAGAGCCAAGATTGTGTGTGACACTCGCATTCGGAAGGATAGAGGTGTCAATTGCACCTATAACTGATATAGTATCGGTGACACTATCACCTAAGTTGATATTACCATTGAGGTCTGTTTGACCTGCAACACTTAATGTGTTAGATATGATTGCGCTGGAAAGCGAAGATATACCAGATACGGCTAGACCATTTGTGATAGAAACATTCGCAGATACAAATAGGTCTTGTGTGTAAATATCATTCCATTGTTGTGTAATGCTGCCTAGATTATAAGTCACATTTGTATTGGGAAGAACGTTTGAGTTGATATCAGCATTAAACACGACGGAATCTGCCCCGGTGTCACCCAAGGTCACATTACCGTTAAAGTTTGCGGCACCAGAGAATGTTGCAATTCCTGTGACGCCTAGAGTGGTCGCGATGGTCACATCGTCTAGGATAGAAGTGCCAACTACGGTCGTGCTGCCTCCTATGTTAACATCCCCTTGAACATCTAGACCATTACCACCAGGTGCGCCGTAAATTCGTACAAAATTTGTTTCAACATTTGCGACATATGCGCGTTTATACCAAGTGGCAACATCTCCCAAGTCCTGTGTAACATTCGCACTGCCTTTGATACCTTGGACGGTAGAATTAGCGAAAGCTACAAACGGAGTTTTAGTCGCACCAACACTCGTTTCAAGAGTGATATCTAGGTCTTGATATCCAGTTGTGGTAGATTTTTGACGAACAGTGGAGCCTGCGCCCTTCAGGCGAACTTCACCAAGTGCTTCGATATCTATATTAGACCATACTGTGTCTATATGTAGATCATTAAACGGTTCGGCCTCAGAGCCAAGATCGATTGAAATCGTGTCTGGAATCAAGTTAGATGCTAGTTTAGCATTGATTGTTAAATTATCAGTATTATCAGAGCCTACGACAAGATTATTATTGATCGTTGTTGTGATGCCATTGAATGTTGCATTAGCATTAGCAATTAACTCATCGGATATCGTGGTGTTGGCAAGAGTTGTGTCGGCATTTACAACCATAGTGAAAGCTGTATTATTAGCCCCGACTGTGGTGAGGCCAGCATTAATATCAAATGTACTCGAAGTAAAGTTCGCATTGGCAGTGGTAGTTAAAGTTGTACCATCTAAAGTGACATTTGCCGATAGTGTGGTAATAGTGTTAACCTGTACAGGGCCAACAAGAATATTCGTTCCTGCGGTACTAATATCGATTGTTTTACCTGCGCCATCAAAAACAACATTTGACGAGATAACCATATTGTTGGCATCAATAGAAAATGTTTCAGTGTTAGCATCCACTTGAATCGTAGGAGAATCGTTGAATATGACGTTGGAGTTGACAAGCAATGGCGCTGGAATACTAACTGTACCACCTCTAAGGGCAGTGCCGATCGCCACAGTATTTGCGGAGAATATGCCTTCAATATGTGCATTGCCGCTGGTTTCAGCACCATTTGATGAGTTAGGCTGAGGAACATTTCCTACAGTCACTACAACCGTTCCGAGATCATATCGAACTTGATTAGTCTTGTTTATCCAACCAGAAAAGGTGTCAGTGGCTATTGCTACATTAGCACCTATATAACTTGACTTACTCATTTAATTCTACCTATCGATTAGTTGTTGCAGCATGGTTTTTATTTCGATTTGTTGTGTTTTCAAAATCTTAACATGCGCGTCTAGTTCCTGAATTTTAGCCATTTGACCCCGCCGAACAATATGATCGCGTTTAGCCTTACTGTTAGTATTTAGCAACGCGCGAGAGGATAAGTCTCGTGAAAATTCAGGAACTTCAGTTTTTACCATCATGTCAATGCAATCGCTCTTATATCTTTGACTTTCGGCACAACATTATAGCTAGGAGACAATAGCACAATCTTCAGTGTGAATGTTCCGTAACGATCAAATATGACACCTGCCTCATCATGATAACGTAGTATCTCGCTGTTGTCCGAATTCAATGCAGCTCCGCCGCCAGAAGTGAATGCTCCAGAAGCCTGTATGTCGACACCGTATTCAAACTCGCGATAATCAAACAAGTTGGACTTAGATGAGTTTGTGTCTGATTCTGGTTTAAGTGTCAATTTTGTCCACTCGACCGCATCAACGTCTCTCGAATCAAATTCGTTTTGAAATCTAGCGTACACAACAATTTCTGTTCCGCTCGGTTTATATCCAGTTAGATAAACTTTGATATCGTCGGCATCAAAGTTATCTGCCAGCTTAACGGTTCTTGAAATATACTTGGTAAGTGATGGTCCATCACCTTCAGCGTCGGCTTCAGTTGTTGTTCCGTCGGTCAGTATATTATTGATTTTATATCCAAAAACTGTCATATTAGATATATCGAAGTCTACCATCGGCGATGAATCGCGCAATGTGTCGTTGACAATATTGGTCATGTCAATTTTAAGACGGAAAGAATCTGTACCAGGCAATTCGTTTGATTTAGATTTGATGACGGTTTTATCTTGCGTTAGGTATTTATTATCATTGAAAGGCATTTTTACCACAGGAGATGCGTAATTTGTCCCGAGATTGTTGGTTAAAATATCAGCACTCATCTTAGTGTTAGTCAAAGGTGTATCTGTGCGATATATGTTAGGCTGTAAGTAACTCACTTGTAGATCGTCCACAGACGCAATATTCGCCGTAGCTTGAGATGTTTCTCCAAAGATCGTTTCACCAGCAGCAAAATAGTTGTTTGCTGTTACGGTGACAGGCTGATAATCGTTGTAAATATAAGTGCCAGTAGTGGCACTTGAATTGTCTATGTGTAGTGCGCCAGGATCATTACGATCAAAGTGTGTGACTGTGCCAACAATAGTCTTGAAGAAATCGGAAGCGACATTCGATGATATAGGTGAACCTTTAGTTATGACGGTCGTTGAGTTTGCCGCAGTTTTTACTTGCAATACATCGATAACAGTTGTGTTCGCGTAATATCCTATGTAATCTCCAGCTTGGAATATATCTAAGCCAGTGCCATTCAATGTTTTACTACCCGCAGTAACAGAAATAGTTTCACCTGTGTTCGCACGATTAACGGCAACCCTTTCACCGACTTTGAATGTGCCAGCAATGGTATCAATTGAAAGAAATTCTGTGTCGCGATTGGTCAAGAATACGGAACCCGTATCGTTGAATTGCGCTTTATGAAGGTCGAACTTAATATTCTCATCTTGGTAAGGTGTCCAGGCACTATTATTTGTGGAAGTGAACAGTGTACCATTATGGGAATCACTTGTAATAGCCAAACCACTATCAACATCAGTTTGTCCAGTCTTAGCAATCCAAATTCTATAATCAGGACTGTTACCATCAGGCATAATGACGAAACAATATTCAACACCACGAGTCAAAGAGACAGGTGCGTCAAATGTTACATGGGTTGCGGTTTGTATACCTTGTGTGTCACTGTCTAGGACCTCAGCACTTGTTAGGTGTTTCTTACCAAACGGAATGATTGGGCCAGAAGGGAAGCCATTTACGGCTTCTCTGATCATAACTGTAACACCAGTTGTTGTCGACTTCTCTTTGAAGAAAATATCAATGGCAGTTACCATAACGATACTATCATTTGACATATTGGATTTTATGGTGAAAGTTTGGGCGATTGGATCACCACCACCACCTTCGCCGCCACCCCCGCCTTCGCCATTCCAAGTGCCGTTGGTTGTAGAGTTGGCGATCACTGTCGTCGAATTAGTGGTCGTATCGATTGTTGTTGTTTGATCGAATTCTGGAATACGTGTAGAGGACGTCAATTGTAGACGATTAACAGAGTAGTTGAATCCGTGATATGTGATTCTGGCGGTTGAAGACGCTGTGTCCACTGAAGCTAGATCGGAAACATCTGCAATGAACAACTCGCGGTCACCAATAAAGAAAGTCTCTTCAGGAATCAAGAATATTGCTTCCAATAATCCGTTGACATCCGTACTCACTGCATCGCCGAAACGTCCTAGTTGGGATAAGTCGGATAGCAATGGTGAATTATCTTCACGCTGGGCTCCAGCCACACTAGCATTTACAACAACTCCATCAAAGAAGAAAAAGTGTTGGGTGTTCGGACGCAATCCAGAGGCACGAATTCTAATGGCCCGTGAACGCATGAATGGACTAAAATTAATGTCTGTGATGAAATCTCCGACAAGCGATGTCGTGTTATTCGTATCTGCTACCGTCAATGCTGTATTGGAGACTGAAGTAGTTCTTGTGGTTGTTAGACCTCTCGCAGAAGCAATAGAATCCAGACGAACTTCGGTCAGAGTGCGAGACATAGGAATGAATTCGGAAAGGGCTTCCGTATAATCAGTGAATGCATCGATCAAGTTTGCTCCGACTGCAACAGTTGGAGCACGGGTCGTATCATAAGAGCTATCGTATGTTGGGTGAATAGCAGTGTGGCCTTGGAATTTATAGAAATCTGTAACACAAGTTCTATGCATTGTTGCGTAAGGCTGTGTTATAAAACTCTTTTCACCTTGATTAAGCAAAGTGGCAACATCTTCATAGATATCTACACCAGTGGATGGACCAGATAGAACACCTAAGTCCATCGGAAACGCATTAAAGCGAGGAATTATTTCTTGATTTGTTGGATCAATACCCGCCGAGAAATTTGGGTCTTTAACATTTGCGATAGACAGATCACGAAAAGTGTCAACAAAGATACCATTCTTGAAACGGTCAAGTCCTTGCGCGTCTGTAATGACCAAATCTTTTGCTGCCGTTTCTAGCGCATTCAAAGAACTATAGTATTCAAGATGTTTCACGCGAGTTTCTATGCCGCCGATGTCGCGCATTGTGTAACGGCGATTCTCGCGACGGGCGATTGTTATACCGTACTCTGGACGATCAGCAATATCGGCTGTACGCTTAGGTAAAGATGGAAACGGTGGTACAGTTATTGTGGCAAGCACCATACCAATACCAGGCAATGTCGGCGGCGTAGGCGCTTCACTAGGATCACCCTGTTTGATAGCAAATACACCATTAGGATCAACAAGAATAAGGTCACGTCTAGGTACATAGTATTCATAATCAAGTTCTAACAATTCATTAGGAGCAGCAAGAAGAAGATCACTCGCACCGAAATCGATTGCAGTATTTGGGTTAATGAATATAGGATTCACATTGGCAATTGCTACCGCAGAACTTGTCTCATATTTCACGGTGTTCGCGACCTGAGGACGCATATCCACAACATCGCGCAAGTTGACTATAACTCCATCATCCATTGTATATTTAGGAATTTCTTGTGTTGTGATGGTTGTAGAGGAAGGGGTCACGTCATCCACAGGATAAGATGATATAGTGAAGAGACCTGTGCCGAATGAGCCAGAGTTGTTTCGATGAAATACTTTTACCTTGATAAACAGTAGATCATTAACACCATTTACGATTGTAAGTTTTTTGCTCTTGCGAATTGAAGATAGGCCGTAGTGTGTGTCTTTTTGGCCAGTGCGCAATTCGAAACTCGCAGTCACATCCGTATTACCTTCGGAGTATGATGAGCCAGCCCAAACATTCTCAATCGAGAATACATCTGGTAGACCAAGGGAGTAAACGCCAGTCGCGGCGCCAGCATTTGTGTCAGCTTCGATCTTGATATAAACAGTCTCGAGGTCTTTGTGTGCTGGTTGTGCGGTAGTCTCTTTTACGTTATAGTGTGCAATCACACTGGTAGCAGAGCCAGGGTTAGCCAACGCAGGTGTGATTGTCAGGGTTGTGCCAGAAACGGAACCAGTTGCGCCTGTTAAATCTACTGGAACACCTGTTGTGTATGGTGAGAATGTTGCGCTAGGAATGATCAGAAAATCTTCTAACTGTGTTGCGTTAAGGCTGCCGTCGCCGTAAGGCCATGCACCAGAAGATAATGTGATGCTTAGAACACCAGCAGTAGACACACTTAATGCTTTGTTTACAGTGCGATACACGAAATCTAATGATGTCGCCGCTGCAGGTGCAAGTTTAAGAGCTTCGTTACCTAGAGGAAATATGGCACGTTTGAATGATGTTTCAAATATCGTATTGTCCACAAGATCGGCGATACCGTCATCGTCCGTCCCCGTTCCAGCGTAATATACCGACAGAACATCGGCAAACGATTTGGTAGCGTTTAGTTGAATATCAAATATGTACATTCTATATTTCGCAGTGGCGGTTCCAGCTACACCATCATCTAGAAGAATGGTACGTGCGCGTGCCGTACCTATTTTTGCACCAGCAGGCGAGGCCGGCACAAGTCCAGCGGTTGCAGCCCCTTGGACAGTATCATATAAATCAATTTCCACTAGCGTACTTGTGTCGAAGTTGCCGATGTATTCATCAAGGAGAATATAGTTGCCGATATTAGTGGCAAGAGAGTATTGTCCTTCGGTTTCGAAATCTGTTGCTTTCTGTACGTCTACATCCAACGAGTTAATTAGTTCCACTTTACGGCCTTCGACGTAAGCTTTACCTGAACCAACGTACAATGAAACTAGATCGTTATTGGCGCCAACATGATCGCCAATTCGTAATGTGAAATCGTTCACAGTATAGTTGCCGGATTCATCTTTTGTGCGCTCACGCAAGGCAGAAAATATGCCTTCGAATTGGGTTGTCACATTGCGACGAACCACACGGCCTCGATCATATTCTTGGATAGCAAAGAACTCTTCGTCGCCAGACGCTTCTACTAATGTACGAGACACAAGGTTTGCGGTCAGCTTAAGACGATCGGCACCAGGTGCATTTTCGTTATTGGACCCTTGAGCATTATCCAATAATGAAGTGTCATTGTTGGAATTTATTATGGACTCTATAGTCTGAAAGCCTACTACCAGTGAGTCTGGAATATTATTGTATTTTGATATAATTGCTAGTTGCGCATCGACACGAACAAAGTGTCCCTTTTGAAAGATAACACCATCGTCGACCGTAACACCATAACTTTTTCCGACGGCACTAGCACCCTCAACAGAGCCAGCGACGGTTATTGTAGCCAGTACCTCATCTGTAACGAAATTGCGTATTTCGACGTTTTCTGTTGTGGCAAAGAATTTTTCTCCGCTCGTGCCAGATGTAAGATATTTGATATATATTGTGTTTAGATTTGGAGTTTGAGTTTCTAATCCAGTATCAGTAGATATAATTTTTGCCGTGATGCCTGTGGTGACACCTACTGCACGGGCGTTAAGATAATTTGACATAACAACAGGCTGGCCATTTGTTGATAGATCGATAATTTTAACATAAGAAACGTTCACAACTTCATTGAAGTTCGCGCCTTTAATGATCGTACCTTCGCGCAATACACTATCGCCAAATCTTTCAATCTGATTTTGTAGTATCGTGGTAAGTTGTGTCAGCTCACGCGCTTGGACCGCCATCCCAGGCTTAAACAGAATGCGATGAAAGTTTTTATTCTCATCGAAATCATCATAATAAGGAGCTTGGTTAAAATCTGTATCTAAACCCATGTGTCTGTGCCTTCGTTAAAATTCTATAATGACCTTGATTTTCTCGGTCTGAGTTGCGCTGCGCGAGATCGGTGTCATATTTTCTACGTATATAATATCGCCCGAGTTATCAACTAGAGCGTTCTTTGAATAGTCACGGCCTGTAATTTTGGCCACTGCCTGTGTGTCGTTACCATTAAAGACTTTTACCGATCCAGAAACATCATCTGAAATACCAAAGAAGCCTCGCACATTTGTCAACGATATCACATCGGCATTTGCGCTTATTTCGTGTACATATCCAACAGCCGCGGCAGCGATTGTATTATCAATATTTATAACAGTTGCAGACACACTTGTAGCGGAACCTACAATATTTCCTATAATAAATGTACCCACGATGTTATTTAGCGTTAAAAGATTATCAAAACGATCAGTAATGATACCAGAAGCACCAGAAGACACTTGTGTTATTGTTTCGCCGTCATTATATATGTATGCACTTTCAGTTGTGAGTAGTTTCACGATATCGGAACTGATAGCATCTATACCCGGCTGAATTACCAATTCATCAAGATTGAACCCACCACCGAGAGGTCCACTGTCTAGAATATTCACTTGATAGGTTTCACGTTGATCAAACGTTTCCACACTCTTATCAATACCAGTAACGGCAGCAAGATATCCGCTCGTATCACCCACAACTTCGTTTATTGAACTGTTGCCAGTTTGAAAGAAGCCACGAATGTCCGTCAAGCGTAACGTTACGCCAGAACGATTTGATATCAGAGCGGTAGCACCTGTGTCAGGTTGAGTTATAGTTTCACCTGCCGTGAATGATGTTGCGGTAAATGATGTTTCAAGTGTCAATTCGACATTGGCAAACATAGGCTCACGCACGATAGAGAACTTACGATAATCATTCACGGCAGGTATTAGGCCGACTTCCGTGTTTGCGAATTCCATGGCAACACCGACACGTTTTGCGAACAATTCTTTGGCTACATCTGAACCGTGACCGTTATGTGGTGCAATAATCACTCTGGCATTGGCGCCTGTTGTCAAGATTGGATTAGACGCATCATCGAGAATTCCTGAATTGCCAACAATAGTCACATCAGCAAAAGAGTAATCAATGCCTCGATCAATTATTTCAATCTCAAAAATGGAATTTGTTGATGGATCAACAGTCGCTACCGCATTGGCGCCAGCCCCATCGCCTGATAAAATCACGCGAGGACCAATTTCTATAATTGAAGAAGTATCTGGTAGTGGATTAAATTCAGCATTAACTAACACTCGTCTTTCACCACCAGTAACAATATATTCGGTTATTGTGCGGAGTTGACCCGCACCTGTGCCATAACGAATATACATACTATTATTTTTATAGAAGTCGGTGTTGGCTGACAACGCCGTGGTCAAGCGGTCAGCCGATAGAATGTTTGCGGTGGTGTTGGATGATGCGCCAGTCAAAGATACTGTTGCGTCAAAGGCACGTAGTGTGTTAGTCACTTGAATTGTGTTGTTCGCTGGAAATATAGCTACAATGACCCCAGAAGCCTCTTTGGCGTCTAGATTAATCGAAGTAATTTTCTCTTCTACCAGTCCAACAGTAGTATCGAGCGTCAATAGATAATCTGTATTACGTTCTCCAAGGAGTGAATATAACAACGTGTTACCAGCAACCGCAGACTCTTTGACCACACATTCTGCATAGGAGTTGTACGAATCGCCAACGGTAGAAACTAAAATCGTTTCTATGGTACCAGACACAGAATTGGCAGTCACGTTAGCGTTTGGAATTACAGGAATAAAATTGACAGTGGCAAATTTACCAAATTCGGCATTAGTCACTGTGAACATATATTTCCATTGATAACCATCAGACGTAATGTAAAGTGTATCTGCCGCATCAGTTTCGGAGAATAGTGGTTGATCAGTTGACGGCTCACCACCAGCATTATACAAACATTTAAATATATGATAATTGCCAGATTCAGGAGAGACAATGAAAAATGTCTTGGCAGATAACGTGGAATCCTTGTCATCGTACATATCATATACTGTGCCTGTTACCCAAGGATCGTTCTTGATCATAAGTTTAACGTCGGCAGGAGTTATATGTTTACCAAACAACATCTCATCATAAAGCTTATAATGCGTTTCGTTCAAACTGTTGTCTGGATCAGGAGGATTGTTGTCATCAGAAAACGGAATGGAGCGGTGTGCTGCCATATAGTATATCGTATTAGCAGCTTCAGAAAATGATTCGTGGAACTGGGTCGCGGCGTGTGTTTTAAAATTTTCTGTAATTAGTTTCATTGTTCACCTTAAACGATTTCTACTGAGCTATCTGCAATGCTTATTTGACTATCTAGTAATGATTTTTTAGTTATGCTTCCGAATAGCTCATTGCCTGCCACATGCAATACATCTTTCAATGCATCCTTATATCTATTTAGCGAAATGCCAGAGATCACATCATAGGAATATTCCTGAAAGTATTTAGAGTCCTGTAACTTTTTCTCGGAATTCAAATGTGATGTGGTAGTGCGCCAGTATCCTTCAGATATACCTTGATTGATGACTGAAGCATCACCTTCGATAATAAAGTCAAACCCTACACGAGAAAGAGACACTGGCTCGCCAGGCGAGTAACCATAACCAGAGTCGACAACATCTACACCAGTAGCGATACCATCTGCGGCAATAACAGTGCCAGTGATAATGGCGTTCTCTCCTATTGGTGAACCTGACTCATCGTTTGTCAATGAAACTATATTGGATGTAGCGCCAGACTGTGCACCTGACACGGCCACGCTGTCTAAGAAGGCAATACTAAAGCTTGTGCGTTCAATCAGTAATGTGCCTGTGCCATCATTATTGTTCGTGAATGATATGACGTTACCTTTAGCCGTGCTACCTCCTCCTACATCTTGGGTCAACGCTTCGCCCACAGAATAGTTGCCAACAAGTGTATCAACTTCGGCAAAGAAGTTACGTCGTCCAAATGATGATATAAACTTGTTACGAACAACGACGAAGGGATCGGCATTGTAGTTTACACCCGGATTGATACGTGATAGTGATGCGATTGTGCCAATAGTGAAGTTATCATTGGTTAGACAATCGGTTATGAATGTTGTATCATCACCGTTCGGTAGTTTCATGAATCCGTAACCGAAGTCCATAACAGGAGTTACAGTCGCAACCGTGCCGCCTGTTGCGGGAAGAGCTGGAACTGGCGCGAAGAAATATCCTTCACCAGGGTTGGTCATTGTGATACTCGTAATAACACCACCTGCATCTGTTATGATTGATCCTTCCGCTGCGATGAACGGATCACCACCACCGAAGCCACCGCCAGTGAACGTTACGATTGATCCGTTAGAATACAATGTACCGCCTGTATCGACAGTCGTGGACGCTATGAAACCTATACCTGATCCTTCGCCTGTCAATAACACTTGAGCAAACGGTATATCAACAACATTATTTGCCGACACAAGATCGACATTCAAATTAACTATTTCTGTATTCTCGAGGAAGCCGATGTCAAAATCTGCACCGATGCCAGTCTTAATGTCAGAGATTACGCGGTTAATATCAAGTTGTGATCCTACAACAGAATTCACATTCGGAACAGCCTCAAAGTATTCAAGATCACTGATCAATGTGCCTTCCCAATCGAGAAGTGACGCACCAGAATGGACATTGCCCGAGACGATACCGTAACCACCATCTTCAGTGTCGGACCATAGAGTGTAAGGTGAGCCGTCACTTGTGTTCGCTGTACCTTTAGATACACCATTTATCCATAATTCTATCGTGCCATTAGGTGGATCAAGATGAACTTGTATTTCGTGATTGTCAGATAGATTGAGTGGTAGATCGACTGCCTCTATTGAAAGTTCCGCACGATCTGTTGCCACTGGACTAAGCGCACCATCACCTGACATAAGAACAAGTCTTTTAGTACCTGGGTTGGCGATTGAATCAATTAAGGTAATCGCTACACTGTCACCAAGTCCACCACATTCCATCAACGTACCGTCAACAAGAGGAGAAGGAAATGTTGTTGTCATTTTGAATATCGCAGACGATCCACGTTGTCCCGCGGTAAGTGTATTTGTTATAACCGCATCGCGAGAGAATGTACCATCAGCTATGTATTCATATGAAGGGTTCTCATGGTCGAATACAGGAACAGAAAACATTGTGTCCCGTATAGTTTCGAGTGAAAGAGATGATCCCACCTTGAAGTGAAAGGGAGAAGTGTTTCCGAAGATACCGATAGATGTCGTGTTCTGTCCTACAACGATACCAGAAGCGTAATTGTTTGCCACCAAGTCGACGATGCCGTTTGCTGTATTGATACCATTCAGCCAAAGATCGGACGCACCAGTCGTGCTAACTGTACTGATCTCATCGATAAGTCTTGTAGATTTACCACGAAGATTGTTCGCGACATTGAATGTGCCGAATAAATCGTTTATAGTCACGTTCGCACCGTTTATGGCAGTAACAATCGCACGGGCACCAGCGTCCACAGGCAAAGTGCTAGCCGCTGTCACAAAAGCCGTTATACTCGAATTAGATTGTTGCTCTATACTCTCGGCGATATTAAATGTTCCCCATGATGGCTCAAGTACCATGCTTGTGGAGTTTGCACTAGTTATTGTACCAAACGCTATATCTATTATGTTATTTGAAACGGCATCGCGGATAAGCTGTTGTGCGATTTGGCCAACAACGAATGTGCCCACATTCGTACTGATAGTTAAAGTCACCTTGGATTGCTCTTCCACGATTTCACCGACCGCATAAGCGGCACTTCCGATGGTCGCGATAACTTTCTGATCTCCGAATGTTGTGTCGTTTAGGGCTTGTAGTGTGATTATGGAATTTGCGGAAGGTAACGATATAATTGATCCATTTGCATCGGTATTAGCAACAGATATCACAACACCGTTTGCCACCTGTCCACCTGAACCGTTTATTCCCACGACGAAGTCGCCTGGTAAGGCACCATTGATATCTGTCGCACTCAAAGTGTTAATCGTTTCGATGCGTTGCACAACATTCTCATACTGGACGAATTGGTATCTGGTATCTGTATTATCTATATCGAGTAAAGCGGTGGACACAAAGACTTCGGATGCAGTTGCGTCGGATGTATTTGTGTAACCGTAACCTCCTGATATAATCTCGAAGTCAACTCTGCCTGTGGCATTTTCTACCGCAGTAATACGAATCTTACCTTGCGTACCATTTGGAGAAATAACATCGAATATATCACCCACAACATTGTTACGTCCACCGATAGTGATCGCTATGTCAGTGAGTGAACCGTTGACTATGGGCGCACCTGCCAGCAAACCATCGTCGGTTATCCGCTCATTAAATTTGAATGTGCCACGTACACTAGACAGATATAATACATCTATATGTTTTCCTGAAATACGTTTTGTGGCAATGCCTTCAACAAATGCAGTGGCACCTGATTTTGTGCCTGTGATTTGCTTGTTTATAAACGATCTGGTGCGCGGTGACTTGCTAACTTCAAGATATACGGGGCGATAATACTCCGAATCAGAGGCCCGCAGCATATCTTTGCCTGGCAAATATATATCTACCTCCTCATTGAACATCAAACGCATGAATAATTCTAGAGAACGTTGTGATCCTTTTGAGCGGTATAGGTCCATGATATGTTTGATCATGAAACGCTTATCGGTAGCAGACGTGAAGGGCAAGTCGGCCATGTATTTTTGTTTGAAATGTGTTATGAATTTTTCAAGTGAATCATCTATATCATTGGCATCAAACATTTGTCTCGTGAGTTTAACAGAATACTCATCGGTCTCCTCTAAAAACTCGTAATAAGCTTTCGTGAATGCTACCAGTTCCTCACCCTCTTCGCGATAGATGGCAGGAAATTGGTTCTCAATCATATGGGAGACGGTGGTGGAGAAATCACTCATTAGTTTTTAGTTCCTGTTACAACTATGTCCACATCAGTATCACGAATGGTCACGATGCGATCCTTAGATGCTGTGATATTATCCGAATTGATGCGGGCAAATATTTTAATCTCTGATCCTGTGAATGCATCCGCGATGATATTTGTTAGAATGACATTACCATTCATGTAATCAACAGTGCCCACATTACGTTTAACGTATACAAATCCACTACTGGTTGTTCTCAATATATGAAGTTTACCAGTGCCATCATCCTGAAGGAAGGACTCTTTGCCGCCGTAGGTGAAGATAGAAGATTTTACTGCAAACTTATAATCAAGAATCGTGTCAGTGGCTCGTAGTGTAGGTCCTGGTGTCAAAGGGTTATTGAAATTCAACACAAAAGATGATGCAACATTGATCTCTGGATTAATAGGAATGATTGCCAAAATGTCTGTGTCGTTTGAGAGAATGTTGGAATCAGAACTATCAATAGCAGAACTCAATTTGGACTTGCGAAATGTCTTCTTGAAATCTGATAAATTGACAGTTGAATAGTTAAGAATTGCACTTTGCACTTTTGATTCAATGTCTGCCGAAGATAATCCAGTAGTGGTCACATCATAAAACACTTGACTCGCCACAGAAATAAACATAAACTGTGGACTTATTACGATAGGCTCAATACCGATAGGCGATCTCTCGCGTAGAAACACGTTGTATTTCGCTTTGTTGTTTTCGGAAACGCCTGTTGCGTTCTTAACATCAACTGCAATCACAACACGACCATATCTTGGTGGATCAAGCTCTTCGCCGCCGAAGACGGACACCGCTTGAATCTCGCTGAAGTTGTTCTTCAGGAGTATTTCATAATCGCGTTCTGTTACTGCGCGGTCCTGCACTTGAATGGACTTAGGTGCAAAGAATTTGATTGAATTATTTGTCTCGCGTTCTGATCCACCTTCCGCATTAGAGGTTGTTTCTACCGTGGTAGTGTAGCCAGAAACTGGATTAGCAGACGAGAAATTCTTTGCGCCGTTGCCGGCCTCTCCTACCGTTATACGATATTCAACTTCAATCACGTTGCCTATCACAGGTTGGGCGCCAAATATATTGTTACCGAAAGATACTTCGTATTTGTCATGGGAATTTGGTTGCAGATACACAACTCTATCCGTTCCACCCACACCAAATATGTTATCACTCACGATATATTCCTGTGTATTTGATTGCTCTACCGTATTGTCTCGAACAAATACATGAATAGAGTTGGTATCCACCGTATTGTTTGATAGCACAAACCTCTGATTCGCCGACTTAACCTCAAACACTTCACGAACGTTTACACCTTCATACACTGGAAGATCAGTAGTGGAATATAAGCCGTTCACTGGCTTAATGACCACAGAATCATCATTGAAGAATGATAACTCTTTGTTACCACACTTTGCCGTGAATTTGGTGTTACGAGGAATAATCACATTTTTTGGTGAATTAGCCACCGACAAAGCAACATTAATAACAGCGCGGGCCGAATGTCTGGACCCAGGAAGATAATTCAATTCCTTGGCGTGTGACACAATAGAATCTTTAAGTTGTGCGGAATCTAGAAACATTTCTGAAACTGCCATGTTAGCATAGAAGTTTGATTGAAATGTGTTGTATGCCATGACATCCAATAGAACGGATATGTTAGAACCCGCGAAATCGTAATCTTTGAATTGTTTTTGGGCGGACAGATATGCCACAAGGCTGGCACGGATATTGTCGAAGTCTAGCTCCGTGAAGGGTACGTTTGTTGCCATTATCTTACTCTATTTAATGTTAATGTTAAATCTATTGGTGTTTGACTATTTATAACATTAAACGTAACTCTAATGTTTACCGAATTATTATCAATCGCACCTGCAACATCTACGGAGATTAGATTAGCTCGAGGTTCATGGGATATGATAGTATCTTTTACCTTTTCGCGCATGATCACAAGTGTATCGGCACCTATATTCTCGAATAGCATGTGGCGAATATCTGATCCTACCTCTGGTTGGAATAATCTTTCACCTCTATCGGTCAATAATAGATTACGAATGGATTCTTTGATAGCTTCCTCGTTAATCTTACGCGCGATATCATCGGACACGGGGTTCCGCAATAGGTCCTTATGGAAGTCCGCGTATATGTCTCGTTTAACTGTCAATGGTGTAAGTGCCATACAATATCCCCTTTGTGTTATTTATACGCTTGACACCAATTGGTCCTATTGATATAAGGTAATTGTATCACACAGAAAGATATATGATGTCAGATAAATTCGCAAAACGCGAAGGTGTTATAAACTGTTACGGCACAACAAAAATGTGGGATGCTCTCGTAAAAAGGAACAAAATATAATGTTGAAATTCGAAAACACTGCCGAGGTTGGCGATAGCATCAAAGCTTTCGATTTTGAACCGATGAAGAGTCGAGGTGACAGCTATCTAGAAGGTATTGTCACGGCAAAGGGTATGTGTAATCACGGCTTTCAAGCCTTCACTATCAAAGTCACAAAGAAAGTGTCCAGCGGCGAGACAAAAGAAGTGCCGCCTAATATGAAATCGTATATACCGTACCAAGTATCATTTCTTGAATATGATAATCGAATCTCTAAAATAATGGAGACATTGACATGAATTATGAATATTTTGATCTAGCCAGTGTAGATGGTGTAAAGGGTACAACTATCCCAACACCGTTTGCCGTTACGCCTGAGATGAAAAGCATCTTGAACGGCGCCAAATTCAAATGGGAAGTTCGTGACGATCATGTCTTTATTGAGAAGTTCCTCAACTTGCCTCTTGTCGGCTCAGTGGATGTTTCCGAGGAAGGTTTTGCTGGTCAGATTCTTGTTTCATACAGCGCAAACGAGGTGAAAATCTTTACGGCTGAGCTGGCGGTGCCGTCAGTGCAAATGGAAATGGATATATCAAATGATTAAATTATGGACAGTAACATGGAAATACGGAGATGAACATGAGGACGTCTATTGCAGAGACAATTTCGAATTGTTCCTGAGCGAAGCTGGCGCCAGAAAATTCCTTGATGATAAGTGGGAAGAGTTGGCAGAACCTGGATATAGAGGAACTGCCCGGTGGCCAACATACGGCGATAAGAATTTCGAGATAGAAGAAAGACTGGTTAGCCCATGACTTTTGATCCTGATCCAGTAGACGTGGAACGCATGTTTGTTGATATGGAATTGGACTATGATGAGGGTGTCATATCCGAGGATGATTTACTTATTTGCCACACAATAGAGGACAAAGAGGAAATCAATGAGTACTTCCAAACATTGGAATATGATCTATTCAAGGAGGAACAATGTGATGCCGAAGTATAATGTTACACAAAACTTCAATGGTGAAGAAATTGAATATGAAATTGATGCCGAAGATATGATGCGGGCCGAATGGCGGGCATCAGATGCTCTTCGCGAAAAGATTTATTCAAACACTTCATACACGGTTAATATAGTGGAAGGTGAAGTAGAGCCATAGAATATTGACTGTTGACAGTTATTTGTCCTACTGCTATATAATAACTGTACCAATCAGAAAGAGATAAAATGTTTAAGTTTGAAGTTAAGTTTAAGTTTGCCAACAATTTTTCAATCGCTTTAATGTGTGATGATCAGAGTCAAGTCGACCGTGAACTAGAGTGTTGGGGCGCCGCGAATCTAGTTGAAATCAAACAAAACTTTTAGGAGTCTAAGATAATGCATTATTACAAAACAGAAGAGACTGTGAAACTATCGAACGGAAAAGTCGCAAACGTTGTACAATCGTTTCCTGACACTGGAGATGCAATCGCTCCTGCCCAGCACATGGCGCTCATGGTAGCAGACATTGCTGGCTTTCAGAACAAGTTTAACGAAGACGGTTACTTTGTGATGTCCACCGAGCCTGGTACGCCAGTATTCTTGACGTTCCATTCAACCTTCTCTGGTGCCCGTCAGCGTCCTAAACTTCGTAGCGTCCAGGTGGTGTGATGTTCCTACCAGAAGATTGTGTGGTGGAATGCGCCCGATCAGATGTTGGAGGACAACATGTTGGGTTTGAGAACCATCCTATTAAAGTGACACATCAACCAACAGGACTTACTGCCACAGCAAGAGCCAGAAGTCAATATATGTCACGAAAGATTGCCATGGAAATGGTTGAATTCGCATACATAACATATGGGGATAAATTATCATGATTGCGCACAAGCAAGGAATTTAATAATGTATCAAACAATCGTAAACACAGTTATTTGTGCGGCACTAGTTGTGATAATGTATCAACTTATGGTAAACAGGGAACTCATTGGTATCATTTTATTCTTGATGGAAGATATGTGATATATTCGGAGTCCTATGCCAGACCCTTCCTAAATGCATCACGTGTATGTGCTTGGATAACATTCTTCTCCTGAACTGTAAGACGCTTGGACGTGTTCCAAGTTCGGCGCGTTGACGTGTCGATATGCACAAAGTTATTATACAGTGCCATGCCGCCTATACCTTCAAGACTGGCGACTTTTGCAAAATCTGCATGGGCCACGTTGTAATCCACTCCGTTGTTACGCATTGCTATGTCGAGTGCCATGCCTGACATATGTTTCGAATTGAATGCTGCACCTTTGTTACCCAATATATCTCGTTGATATACACGGTTGTACCAAGGCGAACGGTACGCGCTCAAGATTTTGAATCTTACACCAAGCTTCTTACTGATTCGTGCAAGCTTCACATAGACCTCAGGGTGGTGTATAGCAACATACTTCCAACCAGCATCAGGTGTGTTCTCAGATGCGTTCCATTCGCGATCAATACCAGTTCTGATATGGTTGTCCGTAGCCACCGTACCCATATTGAGTACCGAATTTGCAAAGAAAAAATTATCAGTTCCATTTTCGTCTAGTCCTCTAATTAGTTGCATCTCTTCTTGTGTCAATGGCTCACTAACGTAAGGCACAATAGTGGAACCGATTGGATCACCCGCACGGCGACCATTGATTGTTGATACCGCTTTGACACGTCTTGAAACACGTTCATCTGGTGGCATGCGCCAAGCGCCTTCAACGATAGATGTGATTGATTCTGCGCTTTGGATAACCCCGGCCACTTTGAATTGTGATATTGTCAGATCGTTGAATGCTTTCATCTTGTCTGCTGGACCTGACATCAATACATCAACAACCTCTACAAGCTGACAAAGGCGAAACATTATAAACGCAATTGCCTCTGGCGTCAAGTCTTCAAACTGTGCAGCCATACCAGAAATTATAGATTCTTTCTTGCTCTTCAAGGAATTCATACGATCTTTTGAGTAGAAAGCTTCGGCTTCGAATGCGCGTTTGTTCATTGCTTTGAACATACGATCGGTGCTTGATCCTAAGTTCGCGATCTCGGTAGTGGCATTGTCGGCAAGGTTCTTTATTTGTCCTATATATTTCGTGGCAAGTGTGTCTATCACTTCATCCAAAGAAACATTCAAAGCTTTCAACTTGGCAATATCCGCGCCCGTACCATTCTTCAATTCGTTTAGTTTGTCAATATTATCGTTTATGGTCGCAATACTACCAAACACCACGGCTGCAACACCAAACAACGCACAAACATTATTGGATATGGACGATGGAATATTTGTATTGTAAAACAAATCAACCTGTGTTAACATTTCGGCCGCAGCTGGTGTTGTCGATGCGGCGGGTATAGGTGTTGTATCAATGCTTTCGCCAGGGACAACAGGTGGGGTCAGAGAGGCATTCACAATATCGGTTGTTTGTGCTGCCAACTGAAATTCTGTATATCCCCAATCAATAACGAATTGCGACATCTCTGCCGATGTTAGATCAGATTGTATAGCACGGGCACCAAGAACTGGATAGTTGTCCAACTCATGTCTATTGACAATTATATTCATATTGGACGTGACAAGTCTTACGGTATCAATATCTAGCCTAGAAGCTGGATTGGAAGTGAACTCAATTAGATCATCAAATGTCTGGAATTGCTCAAGGGCATTCGCACCGTTAAGCTTTGCAATGGCTGAACCTGCGACTATTTCTGATTTACAACTCATACTATTATTCCTCCGCCGATATCGATTTGATCTATTGCACTAAGAATGGCTGATACTGACACTCTGGCTTTATTGCTACCTACACCCTCGTAAAAGCTTTGTCCAGCTTTAGGACCAGACACAATAGGCAATGCTGCCCATTCCTTAGATAGATTGTTCGCAAACGTTTCACGCGACAGACTACCTGCAATATATTTCGACAAGCCTCGGTTTTCTAATAAGAAATATCCAATGGTATCCTGTGTATTCTCATTATACAGATCGGTTAGTGATAGACCATCAAGTTTGTTCACAACACCATTCAAGGTTTTCTTGATCACTTGATACTTGCCAGCGGCAGAGCTTTCAGAACCAGCCGAAACACTGTCGGTTTGCCAAGCAAGCATCTCTTGAATTGTGAATGTTGTTATAGGCTGAGGCAATGAAATCTTAGTTCCTGAGAATATAATGTTGTAATCGCCACCCGATTCAGCATCACCAATCAATTCTAGCAACGCACCTGCACGACCGACCGCAACATTACGAAGCACTTCGCTTTCATTGAAACCACTATACGCTACGAGTATAGGAGAAGTGTCTCCAGAAACGTCCACCACATCGTCCAGTGCGTTATGACCCCGCCCTGCAGTAGCAGTACTCGAAACACTATCTTGCCTACCAGATTCGGCCACAAGTGCTCGAGATTTTATATCGAATTGCACAACAGGTGTCGCAATATCGGTAGTCGACACAACGGCATCGGCTTGACCTGCGCCAGAACCCGAGTTGAAGTTTGGATTACCTTCAATGAACGATGCCCCTGCACCTACATAAAATATGCCACCATCGAATGCAACCTTACCAGCACCAGTGATACTTGTGTCGGCAGACTTGACACGGAACTGTCCAGTATCGAAATTCATGTTGTCACTATTCACAAACATTGAACCATTTGATCGTATCGCGAGATCACCCCCAGCAAACATTTTTACTTTCTTTGCTGCATAGAAATCGATATTGTTTTCTCTTGCGTGAATGTTAATCTTTGATCCAGTCATTGTAATGGATTCACTCACATTGAAATTCATTTTACCCGAAACATTATACTTGACATCATTCATCGCATCTATTACAAGATCACCTGCTATTTTCATGACACAATCGCCGCCATTGACAGATATTGTATACTTGCCATCAATGATTAGGTCTTTGCGTCCTTCTACATATTCGCCTGAATTGCCTTCTGATCCAGAATAGGTATCACCCATGCTCTTGATTTTAATGTTTCCTGAATTATCAATTTGAATATGTGCCCCGGACGTATGCATTATACTTACATGCTCGGCATCTTCTGATCCAGATACGGACACATATGATCTTGCGTACCCAGGCGATATGACAGAAACATATGAGGCATCACCACCTATTACTGGATCAGGTTCGTTGACGGTAGAACCATCTGGCGTCGCTAAACTCGTTCTCTTTGTTACTTCAGCAATAAGAATAGGTGTTTCTGTTACGTCCTCGCCAGACATCGCGGGGTGAAGCGGCGGTGTGCCGAACTTCTCGATGGATTCTCTAGAGGGTTTCACGTAATGGTTTTCTGCAATATCGCCAGAACCATAAGGCAACGTGGCATTCGCACCTGGTATTGTGCCAATGATCATAGGTTGTTGTGCATCGCGACCATCAATAAAGAATCCGAATACCCATTCCGCAATTTGAGGAATGAAATTCATATTACCGTATGTGCCATTAATAGGTGTCGCCCATGGTAGATCAAATTCTGGGTCTTGTGCCACCGTCGGATGCACGCCGAAGCATCTAACCTGAACACGACCTGTTGACTTATCGATGTTCTCTATAACACCCATAAACCATAATAGATTATCAAAGCCAATCGTATTCATATCTGTCCTGCTATATAATCATTAATGTTTGGTTTGTCCACATCGGCATTAGTCTCATTCAGCATATAAGGCACATTAGACGGTGGCTCGGGTAGGTTACTTACACCAGACTTGGACAATGTGAGAGACTGTGTATAAGTGTCCTCAAAAAATACGTTGTCCACGGCTTCTATAAAGTACCGTCCTGACCATAATGGATCAATGGCGATATTATTAGAATCCTTCATAAACTTGGGAAGATCGAGATCAATCGTTGAGCCTGCCACAATACTATTGCGTCCATATATTTTTACGAATATCTTATTCGCGTTCAAGTGGTGATACGCTGCATATTTATGCGTGTATGTCTTATGTTCATATGTGTTCGGCCTAAGTCCTGGGTATTGTGAGGCATCAGGGTCACCATAATCCTTAAGGATAACTGTAACGTGCGGATCAATCGCACTTTCGTCCATGAATGATTTGTTGTGGCGAGAGGACACAGTACCATTGGGATATGTGTATGCCTGATATTCATCAAGATACTTGTATTGGTTATGTTCGACTTGTCTTTTAAGAATGTCAAGCTCTATCGTAGACGCATTGTAATTGCCATCATTAAGATCGGCAATAGTATTTACAGTCTCATTGAAATCTATCTCTATCAGTTGTGACATCATGTTAAGCTGACCTTCACCCGTCTGATCAGGCAATGCGTTGTAACCATATGTCAATGGTTCTCCAGAAACATTTCGTGCATAGTATCCAGGTGACATGAAGAAGTGTCCATTGCGATTCTCAAAGAAGCGTATCATGCTCGATTCGTCCTCTGAGGAGTATGCGCGCCTTGAGAGAAAATTCATTGCATCGTCAGGTAACATATTCGGTATAGACAGTCTTTGAAACCCAGTTGTGCCCTCAATTTGTATAGGATCAGCATCATAGAAAGCGTCAAACAAGTCTCCCGCGATGGTACTGATGAGTCCCGTGTAAGACTTGCGAACCATGCGGCGATTTGCAAGAAACTTGGTCTTAGATACAAAATGTAATGTCATACCGAGGGTGTTTGAATCTGCCTCTTTGCTCGGTTTTACATCAGTGATTGCATATAGGAACATTGTATCTTTGCGCACATCGCCGAACCAGTCGCTATACTCAATATCAATCGTCTCTTCGCCCGTCAGTGGAAATGTGTATAGCAATCCAGTTGAATCGTATATTTTTGCGCTGCCTCGAATACTATTCAAGCTCATACTCTCCTGAATGGAAAACATGTGTACGATATTTGTGGCATCAACGTTAGCGCCATCTTTACTGATATTAAATGATATGAGTTTGAACGCCCCTGCATTATCGATCTTAGACATTTAGCAATGCTTCCAATTCTTTTTCCATACTGTCCGCATAGATTTTATTGATAATGGTAACGTTTCTTTTATCTTCATTTATGCGTGATTCATATTCATACACGCGCACAGGTGACCAATCACTAACTGCGATTGAGGAATCTGATAGTATAATAGTATCAGGAGATAGAGTCAATGTAGGATCGGCAATGTTTTCGTAATGGATAATGTTTTCGGTAATAGTGGCATTCAATGTCCAATTAAGAACTTCGAATCCTTCTGTGCCTGATTGCGCCGCGTACTTCTTGATAAGGAACTTCTCGAAATCTGAATCTGTCATTACCCAATCAGTGTAAGGGTCTATGATATTGTTCGCAAGATACACGAGCCACACAAAGCCCGCATCCCCGTAATAATAGAACGCGACATCCTCTGGACGATCATCACCGCTTACAGTGTATGGAAGAAATGTTAGCGGATTTATGCGTATTGCATCTATGAACTTTGCTCTGCGGGTTACATCGGTCAATATGGTGCCGTTGTAATTGACTGTAGGAAACTTTTTGAAATAGCTAGGCATTAGGTTCTCCTTTACGGCGCAGGCGTGTAAGAATCATCTACGTAATCAGAACGTGTATGTATCTTAGCTTCTGTTAAACTCATTTGGAATTGTACCATTGCTGGCTTGCCACCAGTAACGAATGCGAGACCGTTAGGTGAAAAGTTTGTGGTGAATGATTGAACCATACAAGGCTTGAAATGATAGAAATACGATTGATCAATGCCGACAAAGAATATATCAACCAGATCGGGATATGTCAATAGAGCTTTACCCAGAACACTGGCATCAGAACCTCCAACATAATCTGGCAATATGTTGTGTCTGATCTTGTTTGTGATACGTCTTAGGAGATCAGACTCCCTAGCATTCTTGGGCGCAAAGTTCCATGTGAAACTGTGTGACTTTAGGTTCATACCATCGAAGTCGATTGTGACGTGTGGATTGATGGCTTTACCACTTGCTACATCTGCCGCTGCACCTAACCCAGGCAATACGGTATCAAGGCCGCTTCTTCCGAAGAACTTAGCGGCAGCCTTGAAGTTAGTGAGCATCTCTTTCGTGTTAAATTCCGAATCTGTCGCTTTTAAACCTGACAAGGAGTCGACGAAGCCTGCTCCCAAATCGCCGAATGTTTTTCCACTACTTAGACTTTGCGCTACTATATCGCCACCGAATCCTAGCTCTTGACTTTGCGCATTAACTGTAAATGAGTCTTGTAAGTTCGTAGGCAAAGGCAACACAATAGAATCTGTTCCTATTCTGGACTCGCCACCATCTGTCTGTGAATAGTTGTATGATTTGAAGTTTAAGATAATCGCATGAGAACCTAAGTCCTCAGGAAACCGCATAACGCTAGTTTGTCTGCCTGTTTTTCTCTGATCGACGATAGATTGTACGGTGTGTATTAACGCCATAATAGCCTCTGATAAATACTTCTAATACTATTTATAATCAAGGAAGATGTATGCCAAGATATCATCAAGGTAAATTTAAACCACGTAATCCGAAGAAGTATATGGGCGATGTGACGAATATTGTGTATAGATCAGGTTGGGAGTTAAAGTTAATGAATTATCTTGACACCCATGGAAACGTGACCAAGTGGGGCAGCGAAACATTGGTCATTCCATATGTGTCTCCGTTAGATAATAGAATACACAGGTATTTCACGGACTTCTATGTTGAGCGTATCAATCGTGAGACGAGCAAAAAAGAGGTTATCATCATAGAAGTTAAACCCAAGGCACAAACAACACCTCCAGATTTCACAAAGAAAATGACCAAAGCTGGCGGTATACGTAAGAGTTATATTCGTGAAGTTAAAACGTGGGGCGTGAATGAGGCCAAATGGAAAGCTGCCAAAGCGTATTGTGACGACCGTGGCTGGGTTTTTCAAATTATGTCAGAGAAGGAATTGGGAATAAAATGATGTTGAGTTGTATAAATACTCATAGCTGGTAACTCCCTTGGTCGCTAGATTCGATAGGTGTTGCAGCACCGTGATCGATACAACTATTTATAACAAAGAGAGTTTCTTCATTGGCCACTACGTTCCAAAATCACATATTGAATGCACAACGCAAGGGGCATGTCGATCAACAAGCAAAGAGTAGTATAAACTGGTTCAGGCTAAATGTTCGGAAGACGACCAATTCGATTTCTACTGGTCGATTGTTTAAGGAAGAACAGGCCCAGTTGGTCAATTCATGGACCAGTGTTGGACCAGGACAGATGTATTTCGTCAACTATGATCCAAAACACAAGAAAACTCTACCATATTATGACTCGTTCCCACTAATTATTCCTATTGAAAGATATAAAGATGGCATCTTGGCTATGAATTTACATTATCTGCCACCTGTGCTACGCGCAAAACTACTAGATGCATTGTTCGACACGGTGAACAACAAGAGGTTCGATGAAAAAACTAAGATGAAAGTGTCATATGATATTCTATCTGGCGCATCAAAATTTAGTCTATTTCAACCTTGTATCAAACGTTATCTTGGTCCACACTTTCGATCACGATTCATCCGAATTAAACCTGAATCGTGGACACCTGCCGTATTTTTACCATTCGAACGTTTCGAGAAAGCGAGCAATGCCAAAGTGTGGGCAGACAGCCGAAAAATGATGAGAGGCAAACGATGAGCTTTAGTATATCAGAATTCAATGCGCAGATCAACAAAAGAGGCTTGGCACAAAACAATCTCTTCTATGTTGTTGTGACATTACCTAACGCATTGTTGGGACTTGAAGAAATGATCGGTTCAAGAGAGTTATCTTTCTTATGTCGATCAGTAGACATACCAGGGATGGACGTCGGCACCACGCCGATCAAAAATCAGGGCTTCGGTATAGGAGAGAAACGTCCAGTAGATTTTCAATTTGAAAACCTTCAAACTGTATTCATGGTCGACGGCGACTTTGCAACATTGAAGTTCTTTCATAGATGGATGCAAGAGGTTGTCAATTACGACAACTCGGCAGGCCAATTATCTGAGGTCAAAGGCAGAGTGCCATTCGAGTTTGGTTATAGGGATGATTACGCCGCGACCGTAGAAGTATTTCTTTACTCCACACACGTTGGTAACAAGCTTTACGCATATAAGTTTGGTAAAGCTTGGCCCGTTACGGTAGGTAGCATCCAGGCAGCGTGGGAGAATAACGCTGAAGTGATGACATTGCCTGTATCATTCACGTTCTCGGAGCTTAAAGTAGATGGCGCAGAAAGCGGTATCGTCTCTGAAGATAACTCAAGAGGCAATGGACTATTAACCTACATCTCTGCAATCAACGCATGGGTTCAGGCTATCGGACAAATTCGTCGTCCTCAAAATATCCAAGACCTGATTCATCAGGTGTCCAATATAAGAACAATAACCAACGCATTATAAAATGGAGCTATATCATGGCATTGCCTAAATTATCATTACCACTATTCAACATCACCATACCTTCCACGGAAGAGAAGACAACGTTTAGACCTTTCACTGTTAAAGAGGAAAAGATTCTCCTTATTGCACAAGAGTCTAAGGAATTCGAACAGATCATACTGGCTCTTAAACAGGTCATAGGTAATTGCGTCACTGACATCAACATAGACAACCTTGCGATGTTTGATGTTGAATATCTGTTGCTCAACATAAGATCGAAATCGGTAAGCAATCTATTAGAATTCAAGATCAAGGACCCGACGACATCGGAAGAGATTGAGATGGCTATCGAGATCGAAGATATTCAGTTGACACATAAAGACGGTCACTCAAAGCATATCACCATCGATGAAAATACAACCATTATCATGCGTTATCCAAGCATTAAGGAGTTTGCCTTGGTTGGCAAAAGTGATGGTAGCCCAGATACGGTGTTCAATGCTATGATGAATTGTATTGATACATTGGTTCACGGAGATTCCGTTTACAAGTTTTCTGATTATACACCAGAGGAAGTTCTACAATTTGCCGATGATCTTGAGGCAAAGACTGTAAAGAGTATGAAAGAGTTTTTCTCTACCATGCCTTGTCTCCGATTCGAGAAGAAATATAAGACAACAGACGGCACAGAACGCACATTCGCGATTGAGGGCACTGAAACGTTTTTTATATAACGTTGTGTAACACCTCGCTGGCGCACTATTATAGAGTAATGTTCGCCCTTACACAACATCATAAATATAAGATAAGCGATATTGAGAATTTGATTCCCTATGAGAGGGACTTGTACGTAGATATGTTACTCGACTTTATGGAAAAGAATAAAGAGGAATAAACATGGCAGACTTTGGTAGCACGGTCAACAAAACGGTAGCGCGGGACCCAGTAACTGGTAGATTCACTAAGTTGACGCCAGTGGAGAAGGTCGGGAACAAGGTTGACGCCGTTGCGAGAGTCAATACGGAATTACTTGAGAAGTTCTCTGATGTTATGGGTTCAGTCGCGACCCAAATGGAAATTCAATCTGGATTCCTTGAGAACATCAGCATGTTACAATCCGACTCATTAGAATCACAAAATTCCCGCTTGTCCCAGGAGGCCGAACGTATCAGAGATAAGAAGCGTAGCGATAAGCTTGCGCCTGGCGAGAAGGAAGGTGGAGACAATATATTTAAGAAGTCTACCGATAAAGTTAGAGGACTATTTGATAACTTGACAGGTGGCTTCGGCTTCATTGCAGGAAAACTATTCAGCACTGCATTGCTCGCTATTGTCGCTTTGCCTCTAGGTGAATTTCTCGGCGGCGCGGTAGGTCGATCCCTCGAGAACTTTGGTGTACCTGAAGATTTCGCAAAAACATTAGGCTCCGGATTTGGTGAAGCTGCATCGTTCGGTCTACTTGCTGGCATAATCGGTAAGAGATTTGGTCTAGCCATATTCGCTGGTGTACTGGCAAAGAATTTCATATCAGACACAATGGAAAGGGCATCGTCCGACAGTTTCTTAGGCTCCCTTGACAGCGATTTCTGGTCTAAAATGGGTGGTGTCATAGGAACAGCATTCTCTCTGCCTCTCCTAAGTCCTAAAACATCTATCGCCATAGGCAAATTCTTAACGGTAGGTCGAGGTGCATTCATAGGCAAAATAGGTCTTGGTGCTGCAATAGCTGGCATAGGCAATGCTCTGGGCAATTTCGTCGCGGACCAAACAGGCGATGAAAAATTAGGTAAAGTCATTTCGACTGCCGCTAACATTTTAGCTTTCGGGGCCATGTTCACACCAGCTCGCTTAGTTGTGGGCGCAATCTCTTCTATAGCATTTCTAGGCGCATCATGGCTTGTAGATTTCTATCAGAGACAAGAAGCTATGGTCAATGATAGATTGGCGAAAAGAGTTGAAGAGATCGGTGCAACTAAATTGCTTGACAGTTTAGGTGCCGATGGAAACATCCTAGGGGACATTACTGCGGGTAGATCAGGCGAAGATACTGCGGCCATTGTCGCACAAGAGGTGGCGAAGGCTGACGACTTTGGTATCGTTCTGGACAAACTCAAAGGTCAAATCAACAACGAAATTCTAGTACAATCAATCAGTGAACTGGCGACCAACATTGCGGACGAGATCGAAGAATTGAAAAAGAACGGTGTTGATCCCGAAGAGCTTAAACAAATTCAAAAGCGCGTGACACAATTGCAAGTGGCTAAAGCGAAAACCATAGAAATTCTTACCGATGATCCGAATGTTGATCTAGCACAGAACAAATCATTCATCATTGGTGAAATAGAAAGTGCATTGTCAGAGGCAACAGGTGTGAGTGGTCTAAACTTTAAAGCGATTCCTTTAAAGAGTCCTACTTTAGAATTGCGTACTGACAGACTTGAAAGAGCTAGTTCCTCTGCCACAAAAGCGGGCACTAATATAATCGTGTCTTCGCCTACCGTAGCATCTTCTCCTACAACTGTACAAACAACGAATACAACTATCTACCAACTTGCACAACCTAGCCGCGTTCTTGATAATGCGTCCGTCCCACAAAAAGGGGCCCGATAAAGGCCCCTATTCTTAGTTATATAGTTTTAGATTAACCGTCGGCTAAACTCTTGAAGAACGCAAGATCATCTCCATCTTCATCTGTTGCTGAAGCTGCTGGCGTTTGTGTCATCGGTGCAGAATCAGCTTTAGCTGTAGGCATATCGGCACTGGCGGCAGTCGAACTTTGTCCACCAGTTAGACCCAAAACACGATAAAGTTTTGTTTTCAATTCAGCATAAGGCTTGAATTGATCAGGTGCCACGATAGCGGACAATGAATGCAAAGACTCATAAACCACTTTCATTTCGGCATCTGTAGGTAGAACTTGACTTACTGCCTCAAATCCAGAAGCTTCGTAAGTACGAAAACCACCTTCTTTGTTACGAGCTTTAAGTTTGAAGTTTGCTCCATCATAGAAGTCAAATGGATTCATTGCAGTTTCGTCCTCATATTCAGGATTCATTGCGCCATTAACTTTTTTGTAAATCTCTGGTCCAAACTTGAACAATTTAACTTGTCCTTCGTTAGCTGGATTGGCAGTATCTTTTACAATGTAGATGTTTGCGTGGTACCCAGTGCGGCGCTTTTGAGCGCGAGCTTTGTTCTTATTCTCTTCAGTTCCAGTGTTCCACAACTCGGAGTTAATTTCCGCGACAGGATCAGCTTCATCATTACCTAAAGTTTTTCGAGAGTTTTCGATGTACCAGCCACCTGGACCTTTAAATCCATGATCAATGACACGTACAAATGGTAAATCTTCTCCATCTGGTGTGTCTAGAAAGCGAATAATAGCATAACCATTACCTGCTTTGTCTACATCAAGCTTCCAGTAGCGATCATCGTGCTGATTACCACTCTTGCGATCCATTTTTTGTAACTCAGAATTAAGAGCTTCGAATGATTTAGTGCGATTCTTTTTCAGTGCTGCAAACGACATATTACGATTCCTTGTGTTGCGTTTCTTACGGTTTTATTGCGATTTTGTGCTGTACTTTATTGTACGTTACTATTTATAACGCTTGAAAATAGCCCATTATCACGGTTTTCATTTTATCCTTATCATAAACTTCAGACAAGAATGGCTTGTATTTTTGACACATTCTATAGACATCAGGCCAAATTATGGTGTCCTGTATGTTTTTGTTCCAGTAATCAAAGCACCCAATTAGATCATCAATAATTATCAATGTCTCTGGACCAATCTTCCCTGAAAGGTAAAGGCCCAAGATGGGCGGGTGCTGTCCATCTATTATTGTGAAGTTACTATCAAAATTATCATCCAATTGCGAAAGTTCCGACTTTACAATATACGTTAATGATTGTACAGTTTTCATGAATTTCATTGTGATGATTTTACACTCTTCATTGTTGACCAGATCACGGATATATGTTCTCGGTTTAACAATCATATTGGCAAGCATATGCTCAAACCAATTTTTCTTTCGTGACAATAGCAGAAAGAAATATTTGTCTTTTCGTTTTTCAAATGATTTAATGTTTGCGCGAGTTCTACCTTTATTCTCCACATAATCGTATGATGTAGTGAAGTGGGCTTTTAAGGCCAGATAAGTCGTATAAACATTGTATGCCTTTTCGCCGTCGCTTATATCGGTAATTTTTGTGTCTCTTCTATGAGGTTTAGAAACTCGGCATCCTCTTCAACTTTAGATTTGAGAACTACCGAACGTTTCACGATTTCGCCTAGCACCTCTATTTCTATATCGTGCTTTTCGGCATAAATAACTAATGCGTCTATATAAGTCACATCGGAATTAACATAGTGAGAAATTTCATCTATGATAGCTTCTTCTTTGGTTTTTTTCATTTTTATCCGTGCAACGTGTGAATGCTGTCGGACCATTCATCAGCAATAATCTGTAACTCATGAAGTTGTTTATCACCGAAGGTTTCGGAATGATATCGCTTACCGTTGTTATCGAAATATCTGATCTCATGGCCTACACCTTCGGTAGTGTGAACTTCTGCGCGGCCGCGACCGTCTTCTGTTAGATGTGTGCTAACTTTCATTGGTGTTCTCCTTTGTGATTGATAATATCCAGTTCATATTAAGCATATCTGGCATAGTTTCAAGAATTTCAATCTTTCCGTTTGCACGATTCACGAAATCTGTTACCACGTCTGATCCGTACGAGTTTGCACCATATCGAGTATCATTGCAGCGATATACTGAACCAGATGATCCAATAATATCATACCATCCTAGATGCTCGGTGACCGATTCTATACCACTATTCATGCGCCAGCTTTGACCACACAAATAACTACCTGACCAAGAACCGAACACTTTGTAGTGGGGGTCTTTGCCTAGAATTTTCAAGATTAACCAATAATCTGGGGTATACATAATATGTCCTTTGTGAAGTGAGTCCGTTCTGTTGCAAGGTGGAACTCATGCCCCGCAGCAAAATTATGCTGCAATTGCCAATTCGACTGGCGCGTAGTTTAGATTTGCGTTTAGCAAGTTTGAATCAATTACGGAACTCAACCGATAGTCTACACTTTACTTATCCATTCACAGTCGATCCTAGGTCGTCCCCCGATGTAGTAGTTTGGTGGAGACGTCGGGTACTGCCCCCGAGTGTTGCGAATTTAAAGCTGTATCAAACAACTATGTATTATTTATAACATACTAAGTCTTGGTTGTCAACTAAAATTTTCCAATCTTTTGGTCATTTCTCGCAGGTTGCCATATATTCGGATCATTGTCTGCAACGCATTTCGAACGATCAAGATTTCCGATGAAACCTAAATCTTTTCCACAATCTACACATATACCGCTACATGCCATATTTTCGTAAAAGGTGGTGTGTAGGCATTTCTTTGAAAATGCCCGCTTCAAAATATTCATGTTGTGTCTTTGTGGATTAAATATCCAATAATCGGGAACCGTGCTTCGCTGTTCCAGTAGGATGAGTGTCGTAGCGTAGAGCCGTCCATCCATGATTGGTGAACAGGGTCTTCTCCAGTCCATGTGTCCCAAACAGTGAATTTGAATCCTTCAGGGATTGGACACACCGAATCTTTTGTGGCTGTCCATGGGATATATCTGTCAAGCTCTTGCATTATATCCACCTGCCGTATAGATGCCAGACTAGTCCCAAATCATTCATCTGTGATGTGCCGAGATATGTCTGAAATTCATCTGGAATAGGATGGCCAGTGCCGACTACAATAATCTCATAATAATCTTTGCACATATTATCCTCGGACACAGTTTCATACCATACGCAAGGTCTCTGATTCTGCTCTCCGACATGTAAAAATCGAAAATAATTTTCTGAGACTTTGATAAGTACCTTTTGGCCAACGTACGGTATCAGCGTTTTGTAAATCACTCGTGCCATTATTTCTCCTTGTAAAAGATGTGGGAATCAATTCGGCTGGTGCGTGTATAGGCATGTTTCCAGTAAGGGCTAACGTAATCTGCATGATACATCACTGCGCCGCCTGTTGGGTCCTCAACTATACCGTATGTGGTCATGATATCATATGCCATAGCTTGTGCCTTTAGCCATTCCTTACGATTTTTAGGCTTGTCAGATGCGCCGTCACAATAAAATGAGAATTGACATTTGTTTTTGATCATATTACCATTGGCGGTTTTCTTGCCCTGTTTGACAACACCACACACACTTTTTGGATAGCGCGAGGACTTCATCCGATTCATCATCACGAAACCCACAGCTCGCTGACCCAAATCGGATTCAGATCGAGCTTCGTGATATAGTCCTAAAGATAGACAATCACGCTGCACAATGAATCCGGCATCTAACACTGTTTCCTTTTCGGATGCCACCAACTGCGCATACGGCACACTCATCGCGACAATGGGTAAAACAAACGCCAAAGTTTTAATAATACTCATAATATTTCTCCTAGTTTATATATCATATATTATCTGGATAAATTTAAATTGTCAACTATCTATTTTCAATTTCTATCAAACCCAATTCTACGCAGGTGTGAAAAATAGAACTGATTGCAGTCAAGGCAATCCATGGAACACAAAGTAGTGCGATTGTGGTATGACCCATAGAGTAAATGAACATTATGCCAGAAGTGTTCGTGCCGTTAACCAATATCGATTTAGAAATATCAAAATTTTTAATAGGCAGTTCCACTTTCGCCATACCAGTCGATAATCTTAAAATGATATAATAATACGTTAGTGCGAAGAATGGCAGAATATATGATATGATGGTATCAAGTCCTGGGACACCGAATATTGCCGATGTCACCAGAATTGTTATTAGATAATGTATAAACATTAATTATTCCTTAAAATGGGGGCGGAGAATTACTAGTTGTGGAACCAAACTCTACACTTCCAATTCCTCCGTCGGAGAATTTCTTCTCGTCAGGACGCGCCGCCATAATATATTTATCAAATAATGATGAAAACGCATCTTTGGTGTCAGTGTCGAAACGGGATATACATAGGTCAATAGCCTTCTTTTGATCACCAAAGATCGAGTATGTTTGCACAATGTGACATAAACGGCGAGTGGATATAACTTCATCTAATGCCCCGTCATCAAAGGTTTTTCGAATAGCTTGCGCCCAATCTAGTAGTACATTTCTAAATGACACATCACTTTTGCCGAATTTCTTCATGTGATTTGTTAGAATTTTTTTCTCTATGGCTTTGGATGGATATTCTTGTTCCATTGTAATGGGATAACGTTCAAGGAACGACTCATCAATCACTGAGGTAGCAATGAAGCGACCGTCATCGGAACCTTTACCCTTCGTGTTAGCAGTCGAAATAACATTGAAACCTGGGGCAGGATAAACGATCTCTCCAGTCTTTTTAATTAATACTGGTTTTCCTTCTAGGACACCCTGCAAAGCCATAAGACGATTAGAGCCTTTGTCCACTTCATCTAGTAATAATATAGCACCTTGTTCCATGGCACGAATGACTGGGCCCTTGGCAAATATCGTTTCGCCATTCACGAGACGAAATCCACCTAACATATCATCCTCATTAGTGTCTTGATGAATTTGCATACGCACGAAATTGCGTTTCGCGTGGGCACAGGCTTGCTCTACCATCATAGTTTTACCGTTGCCACTCAGTCCAGTGATGAATGTTGGATAGAATACCTTAGACGTTACAATCGTGAGGAGGTCTTTGAAGTTGCCCCATTGAACATACTCATCGACAATATCAGGGATGAATACATCGCCGTCTATGCGCGTGGTGATTTGTTTAATGGGCAACACAGCATTTGCGGCCGCGGCCGCCGTTGCAGCCTCCGTTTCGATGTTAGGACGTGTCACATCATACATGCCGTGACCGACTTTCTGGTAATTATAAATTGCATACTTACCTTGGCTATATGTGTAGCCCAAACTTTCAGCTTCGGCAATAATCGCGGCCCGGCCAAAAGTTGTCTCACCGTCAAATGTCAAAGCTTTAGTGAGGTTCTTTTGGATTTCAGTGAATTCACGCATGTTATTTCCTTATATATATGTTACAAGTACAATCTATACAAACATCATTTGTATGTCAATGTATATTTGGATTATCCAACAACTTCCATGACCTTTCTGGCCAGAACGCGGCTGGCCGCGGACTCATTTGTAAACTGTTTGAATTCTGTGGCAATAACTTTGGAACCACCATAAAAGAGGTCAAACGATCCAGACTTTTTCAGACCACGGCCTTCTAAAACAAAGTGTCTATCATATCCTTTATAGTTTTCACCTATAAGAATGCCAGATTTCCTAGCAAGATTAGTGTGTGAGGGATAGGCGGCTGTCCTAGATATCAAGTTTGTGACAACATGATATCCTACAGTAGTGATGCCGCAACTTCTAATATGTTTAATAATCGCTGGGAACATACCAGAGCGTCTGGTCGTCACAACTTTATTATTCATGCGAATAGATAACAATGAGTGTCCACTGGAACGCGGAGAATCTTTGCCGTCGACCGTCGATATTGCAGAACCTTGTCCATCAGTAAGTGTCACTAGTGTCATTTTATCTAGATTGAGTTCACTTTTCATCTTGTGAACAACACGATTGATCAACAATAATGCTTCACCTAGAGGAGTAGTTCCAGTAGTTTCGATTGAACTGTTAATCACAGACGTCGGTGAGATGAGATAGGTGAGCGCAGTATTGTAATCTGTACGGTCCAAATGTGAATTGATTAACTCAAACATCCTCATACTCCTGTATGTGATGCGTGCTTCGGCATCACGATCCCCACGGCTATCTAGATAGCCGTGATGTCCACCGTCCGTGAATCCATATACAGTGAACGGAATTTGGGCTTGTTTACAGAACATGGATAGAATGCCAGCCTGATACTTTACATCGTCAAGTATTCTGTTCATGGAATGCGAGTAATCGATAAGCATCACTATACCGTGACTCTGACCCTGAGGTACACTTGTCATTTGTTTAAATAGGTCATCATCGAAACGGTACTTGTGAATTTTACCGACATCAAGAGTTCCTGTGTCGGAGATTCGGGCACGGGAGAGCGCGTGGGCCGCTTTTCGAAGATTAAATTCCTTCATCATTTGATTAACAGTTTTTTTAGCTTGACGAATGTGCATTTTCAACGGCACAACATTTTTATTGAATCGGGACATAGCAAGTGTGGAATGAGGAATCAGAATTTTCTCCAACTCGCCAGGACGTATATCATCGACGTATAAAGAATCCTCATCTATCAGAACTGATAGTCTGAGCTTTTCTTCCTGCATTTCATATGTGACGGCAGAACACGTACTATCCACGTCAGGCAACTCATCATCGGATAAGGACGTTGTTCTTTCACCTTGATCACTGTATACATCATCTAAAGCTGGCTCGCCAGCTTCGTCGTCCGTTTCATCAATAAAACTCTCCAAATCGATATTTGTGGACTTATTGTTATAAAATTCATAATAAATATCAACGGATGTCTTGACAACGTCCTCGAAAGTTTTGTTTTTTGATAATTGCTCTAGAAATACCATTTCACGATCTGTGAATTTGATATCAATCAGTGTCCGCAATTTACCCTTAATATTGATCTTATCAATGAACGTTAATTTTTCAATCTTTCCGGGCTTTGCGATACCGAACATGTCTTTAGCCATCATCTCTTCGTAACCTCGAAGAAACGGCCCAATCATGCCTGGATATCTATCAAGAACCATCCGTTCTATACGGATGTCCTCGATAACATTGAAGAATGATGCGGGCACTTCAGGATAATCTTTTTGACACTGATCCCAGCCAGCCGCTGGGGTGAATAGTGCGTGTCCTATTTCATGGCCGACGAGCATCTCGTATAAATCATCACCCATATCTTTCCATGTCGGCATAGCCAATGTTCGAAGTTTCATATTGAAATGTGCCGTGTGATATTTGCCCGTCAGTATTCGAATATTTTCATTCGCGAGACAACGCGCAAGTATTGAATGATACTTCTTCATAGCCATTGTAAATCTCCGTGTATTTCATAATCACAATATAACTTGGGATAATTCCTGTCAAGCATTATTGTTGAATATAAGGCTTATCAAATTTACCAATATTAACATGGTAGTAGAATGCAGTATCAAAGTAATCGGTTTGTGAATCACTTTTATCATACCATGGATTACATCCTGGGACCTTTGCGGGCGCAGATTTGATAATGTCTACAATGTCATTATACAATTTCGATGAAGCTAATGTCGGCATAGTTCCTGGTCCCCAGATTTGCTTGTAACCAAAACCATATTCACCCTTATTCTTATTTTTCCATAACGTCGAAAAATCCTGTACACTGGACATAATAGAAACATCTACGGCCAGTCCACTAGATTCACGAACGACGGAAAATTTGATATCTTTTCCGAACTTGATTTTTAGTGCCTTACGAATTTCTTTAACTTCTGATGTGCTAATATAAGCCATGTTTACCTCTTGTTGCTATCTCATCTAGAACATAAACTATTGGTAATGGGTGTCAACACATTTATTGATTATATAAAATTTATACTTAGGAAAACTTTCTCTTGACAAACTTTCCATTTACAGTATAATAAACGTATCGTTTTAGAATACATATAAAGGCTATAGATACAGTGATGATCAAATATAGTGAATCGAACGGAACAGTTGACGTAGCTTAATAAACTCTGGTAGATATTCAAAAGTATTGATTTCAAAAACATCGGCGGAAGTGCTATCATCGGACGCAATTATGATAACACCATTTTTAATCGCAATACCCGTCTGTTCATAAAACGCTGCCGCATAGAATCCAGTCTGCATGAAGTAGCCAGATATCCACTCTTTACGCTTTTGTCTTAGCGATGTTTTAAAATCTATTATGGAAAGTTTGCCGTTAAATTCTGCGATACAATCCACACGACCAGCAACTTTCAATCTGTCGGAGTATAGTGGAACTTCTTGTTCCCACACATTATCAACAGATTCAATCAATACCTTTTTGATCTGTGAAAATGTTAATAGATTAGAAGGCATTGCTCCCTTCTTCCAAGTGATATCATTATTCAGGAATTTCTCGGCCATTTCGTGTACGGCATTGCCTCTTATCCCTGCTTGTCGCATTATCTTATCAGCTTCTTCAGGACCTATTCGTTGGCGCCATTTATCTAGGCCTTCTTTTTTCGATTCATCTGCGCCCAGCACTGTTGTCACCGATGGGTATTTATAACCCAACGGAGTTGTATAAGTTCGCATTTTCGGTGTTGTTATACATTCCAATTCAGGAAGAACAAAGCCATGATCTACATGATTGAAATTATTTTGCATCGGATATGATTAGCTTGTCGTATACCAACGGAAAATTTGGCAACGTAACGTCTGTTGGATGATCTTTAGCGTAGGAAACAGAGACGTGTGGTAAAAATGAAGGCCAATCATCTTTCATTCCATACATAACCATAACATCTCTTGTCGATATAAGGTTGTCGCCTTCCACCTTTAGAACTGCTACCGTCTCATTATCTAACAACTCAAATCCAACAGCCTTCGCTGATTGCGGCCATGTATATCCTATCGTTTCATCAATATAATCGTGTAGGGATGTTGTCCAGAAAATTGTTGTGTGAAAATTGAATGCTTCGACAGGTTGTTTACTGCCACTCCATTTAATCGTTAAATCGAAACCTTGAGCAATCGCCCATTCTCTTAGCTTTATTTGTGTGGCTTCATCATATTCTATGCGTACATATTTTGTGGTTTTCATGGTGTACCTTATAGTTAAATAATAGTACACCATAACACACATTTATATCGAAGTCAAGTTTATTTTGTCTCGATTGTGGAATGAAGGTGTGCGCCTTTCGCTTTCAATAATACATCATTAAAACTGTTATCAATCTTGCGAATTCCAAGTCGAACAGAATCCCCATACGGCGGAGAAGCGAGTCTTTGTGTGATGTGTGGATTTTCTAATAGAAAATTTTTACGTTCTGTGATGGTAAAAAAATGGGATTCATCTTGGTTTGTATCATTGTTCTTAAATTCATAAAGAGGCATAGTCATTCCTAAGTAAAAGGCGACCACAAAGGATCGCCTGTTGTTTCATGTAAATATTTATACGTGTTAGCTGACACTATCCGCGAAGTCTATAGCCATTTGTTTTGCATCTTCTTCCGTCTCAGCTACCCAAGCACCTTTACCCCATTTTTCTGGATACGGCCACCATGTTGTGTACTGTGTTCCACGCAGTTTTTTGTTAGGAACATCATTCGTGTAGTCGGCAGTAATGTACACGCCGACTGGCCCTCGCTCCTCATCTGGATATTTTACACGCTCATCATTCCATGCAACATTAACCTCATATTTTTGGTTAATGTTCCACTCCTTATCGGTGAAGAATTCCATATAAGCTTGACCAAATTCTTCCGCATTTGCTGGCATGTAGGCACAATCTCCCCATTTAACCTCGGAACGAATTTCGAAACCATAGATTGAGCGATGAGACCATCCGTACCATTTACCGTCGGTTGTAGATTTGCCGATAGAGCAGACTACGCCGTCACCATCTGTGTATATTCTCTGGGGTAGAATGCCGCGATCAGTGATCAGCATTTTTACCCAGGTCTCATCACCTATATATCCATCATCAATAAGACTGTAGGCGACATCATATGTTCCGTGCGGACGGCTTTCTGTTTGAATATAATATCCTAGTTCTGGATGATCGACACGTTTTATGATTGTGGGATTTCCCACACCATCCACACAATCAACTCCTTCGTCACTAATCTTCGGTGTTGTGTCATTATTTACTGGTTTATTATTCATTATGTAATTCTTTCGTAAAGTTCTTTCCAATTATTCACAACCGCCATATCGGCGGGTATATTGTCCGAGTTATGATCGTGTGCCATAAGATACGAGTCAAGTCCCATGTCTGTGCCAAGTTGGGCATTCTCGGGCTTGTCCTCGACCCAAATACATCCACTATCACGATATGGTTCAAGTGCTTCGTGTTTATCGGCGCCTGTGTCGAGACAAACAATTTTTTCAAATGCTGTGGTACCGAATAGATTACGAATGTTCTGAATTCGCAAGGCGCCTGCATACGGGTCAAGACTTAATGATGTGATGCAGTGAAACACATATCCATGTTCTTCATGTAACTTTTTGATATATTTCATGGCATCACGAAACGGCGGAACAAAAGCAACGCTTGCGCTATTGTTGAATTCTGTGATATAACGCATCATATCAACACTACCGATGCCGTAGCATAAGGCCAAGTTATAGAGATCAGTGCGGTGTGGTTGCAGACCTTTCCGTGCCATCCACTGGGTGAAACTATATTGCCAGTCCAGAATCACCCCATCCGCGTCTGTTATGATTACCTTATTTTTCATGATTACGCTTAAGGCGAGCAATGCGCTTTTTGTTCTGGATGCGGCGTTCAACGGCATCAATACCTGCCACGGTACCGACACAAAGGGCAGCAAACGCAACAATTCCTAAGATAAATGTGAATGGGCCCCAAAGAGGTGATAGTACCCACCACCAAGACCACAAAATGACACCTGTCAATTTCAAATAGATAAACAGTACCGTCAGCATACTTAATAAACTGATCTTCATGCAGATTTCTCCGTTAATGTGTAATCAAATGCTGCCAATATAACTTCTGGCGTGAAACCCTTGAACGGTTTCTGTGTGATCATCTGTAAAAGAATCTTTGCATCGTCACGGTGAATAGACTCAAGCATTTCAATGAATACTTGTTCGCGTTTCACTTGTTTTAGTCCAGGCGGTGCCCAACCCTCGACAAAATACTTCAGCTTACGTGCTTCGCGATACAATAACCCATGATTTTCGTTATGGACTGAGGGTGTATACGGCGGAGCTTCCGCAGGCAAGAGGAATTTAATCTTGTTCTTGTCCGTTGTCGCAATGACAATATTTTTGAGAGGTGCGGAGTTATGTTCCCGCAAATAAGCAATGCGTTCCTCCGTCTTTCGTAATTTGCCTGCGTATGTAATAATTTCGTAAATTGATTTAACCATGGTTGTTTCCTTAATTATGGTTTAGAATTATATGTGAATCAAAATTCCCCAATATGCTCCATAAGGTGTTTTAACTTATATTTCATGAAATATGAAACAAGTTGTGCTCGGGTTTTCGTGTTCGGCTCGTCCCATTGCCTAAGGATGTCAACCTTGATTGACCCAGGCACTTCAGACAAATCGATTAACGCTCTATTACGTGCGATGTTTCGTTGTGTTTCTTGATCGATTGGCACTTCACCCGAATCCCACTTTGCGATCTTCGTTGCCCGCAATTGTTTTTGTCGTATGCCGTCGACGAAACTGTTATCGGCAGATAGTACGTTGGGAATACCATCGCCTCGATCACCACGAAGAATATGCTCGTGCAGATATGCAGCTGGATCATTGTGCGTGATAAACTTCTTCCGCGTGGGATCATACTGTGATACATTAGCGAATTTCTGAAGTTGAATATAATCTTTGTCGCCTGATAATATGAGAATCTTATCTTCAGAATTGAGTAGTGTTCCCTCATTACGCGCGATTGTGCCAATAACATCGTCGGCTTCAGCACGATCAGATTGAATTACCTTGTATGGCAGAAACTCTTTGATCTCCGCTTTGATCCTATTCAAACTCTTGAATACAACGTTCCAATCAATCTCCGATTCTTTACGGGCATCTTTTCGGCCTGCTTTATAGTACGGAAAGATATCCTTGCGCCAATAGTTGGTATCATCTGCACAAATAATAAGTGGACCATATTCACGACTGAATTTGTGATGATTCATTCGTAATGAATTGATGATCATGTGTCGCAACATACTCTCATCGACTTCGGCATTGGTGTGTTTCCCCAGGGAGATCATAAGTGTGGCAATCATCACCTGCGATAAATCTAAAAGTATCATGGTATTTTCCTGTTTCAAATCATTATATATTAATATCTAGGCGATGTCAATACACTTTATATAATATTGTATCTGTGCCCATGCGTCCGTTGACAGTTCCAGATTTCGTTTTTAGAGCGGTAAGAGTTTTCTTCATTCTCAGCTTTGTGGCTTTTAACGTGTCGTTAAAATACAGTTCAGGCTTACGTAGCGTTTTCTTATAACTGGCTTCCATATCAATGCCTTGAATTGTTGTTCCTTTAACTGAAAATCCAGTCTTCTGATCACTCACGAGATATGTGATGTTTCGATACTTCGTGTTGAACAAATACACTTCGGTTGCACCAATAAGTTTCAAAGGATTAACACTGGTGAGTTTAAATTCCTTACTGGACTTACAATATTTTACATGTGCGGTTTGGACGCCTGCGGAATACACTTTCTTCGCGCGTGGCTTTCTTACAGCCTTCTTACCATTCATATACATATCTGAATCGCTAATGATGCTTTTAATCAGCTTCAGGTAAGCGTTCCTCGCACGGGTGGAGAGGGTAGCATAGGCTTCAACTAAGTCTCTATCCGTACCCTTAACTACCTCCTCAAGTTCGGCCAAGAGTGGCTGATAATAATCATGTACAGCTTTTGCGGTGATATAAGGAACTTCCTGATGTTTCATCAGATCATATGCCGACCACTCTTTAATCTCCGCCCGCGTGAGTGATTCTGTTGAGAACTGATCTATGAAGTCTTCGATCTCTGCAATGAAATCATTGGTACGCTCTTTAATAATTTCTGAAGGTGAACGTCTAATCGGCACAACACTCGATGTTCGATTTTTAATGTTGTCTTTGCCTCGTTCAATCACCTCGTTAACATGGACTTTGATCCATGCCATGCGCTTCTTATCAAACTTTGCACCATTCGTATGCATTTTACATAGACTCGATAACGTTCTGGATATTGACCAGTATTCTGCGGCGCAGAAATCTTTATAATCGGCTGTGCTTCGATTTGCCTTAACCCACGTGTTCGCCCACTTTGCTGCCACTTTTCCGTCATAAAAATATCCGTAATGTCGTAATGTTGAATATACAGCATATTCAGTGTCCTCAACATCATTCCAATTGGTTGTTTCTAGACCAATAGAATTTTCTTCCAGTAACTTGGAGGATTTTCTACTTAAGGTGATTTTCGGTCTACGAGCCATCAGTATTTTCCTGTTTGTTTATAATGTGTAACTATATATCTAGTTGCCATCTTTACATATTTTATATTATGTTGTCAAGATACTTTTTAACAGTGCTTCCCATTCTCTCGCAATATTGTTGAAATCGTAGATTCCGTGTGATCTCATATTGTGTACTAGGGGTACATCATTAGCATGTATATTTCGGATATGTTTTATATCTGCATCAAGTTGCGCTGCAAATCTATGGGCATGACCGTTTGGTTGCTCGGTGTACGCATACATGCTTGTTATGCCCATGGAAGTCTCTGGTAAAGCTCCTAGTGATGAATGAACGCAGGTCAGCCCGGCACACATAGATTCTATAAGACATAAACAACTGGTCTCTGGCCAAGTCGATGGATATGCTAGAATATGAGAACGTTTGAGTTCTTCGCGAATTCTGTCATTTGTGACCGATCCATTATAATTTACCTGCGGGTGATTATCAAGTAGATCAAATAATTCCTTGTACGGCTTGTCTCTTTCGGCCCAACCGTACAGATTGAACGATGAAAACACGTTAAGTTCCACATCATGATTATTGCCACCCTTGGTCATGTGTGAAAATACCGATTCAAGAATGTCCAATCCTCTGTGAGGTGTAGAGAAATATATTAGGCGAATTTTGTCCATTGGCTTCACGTGCGACTCGAATAGCTCGATACCATTACGTAAAACTATACCCGCGCTATATGGAACACCTAAATATGCCTGATACATCGACTGTTGCCAATGAGATACAAACACAATCTTGTCGTAGTTTTTATACCGTTCGCCGCCTAATGCCTTTTTGGCCTCAGAGTCTTGGGCGAGATCATGTGCCCAGAATATACGTTTCTTTTCTGGATTAATGGCCCTCTCGCGCGAACACACAATTTGGAATTTGTCTAAAAGATCATTGGACAAATGAGAACGGAGGCGCATTTCTAGTAATTCTGTGCCTCCCATCGCATCTTTATTTAATTCATTCTTTTCCATAATATCATTCTCCAAACGGAGCCACATTAATGCAACTCCGTTTGATTATATTATATTCGTCCAGCTCTTAGTTTGAGTGAGTGAATGTTTCGCCATCAACTTTAGACAGGCCAGACCATGCAAACTTACGATATGCGCTAATGCCAGTATCAAACACAGTGGCCGTTGCTTCGTTTTTGCCGAAGCCGTTCACTTCGTCGTCTGCACTTAGGGCAGCATTCATGATGCGCAAAGAGCCGTCAGCTTTGATGAATTCAATATCAACGCCTCCGCCTAGAAGTTTATCAAGCACCACCGCTTTTTGTTCTGCTAGTGTTTTCATGTTATAGTCTCCGTTTTGGTTTCAATCGTGGCCGCAAACTCATGGTATCCACCGACATGAAAACCGTCCACCCATATTTGCGGCACAGTTTTTACGTTGGGAAATGCTTCCAAGAGATTAGCCTTATTTTGAGCATCGTCAATATTGAGGTACTCAAAATCTAGGTGTTCCAATACAGCAAGATCAATAGCCTTGCTGCAATAGATACAATTCTTTTTACCGTAAATTACTACACTCAAAGGGCATAGCCGAATTTATTTTTCGGTCTGCCGTACAAATCATTAGATTTGACGCGTATACGGCGCTTGTTCGTTTCTTCTTTGTTTGGATTATCGATTGTGATCCAAGGGTTTTGTCCCTTGCGGTATGCAGTCATTTTGTTTAGCCATTTTGCTCCATCACTAACTCCATCGCGCATAAGTTTACGAGTGGATGCTGATACATTTGAGTGAATGCCTTGTGACTTAATGCCTTTAGTCTTTACGAGCCGTTTTGCCATTTTCTATTTCCTTATTTAGATATTTGCGCCGTTCTATGCGCCAGAATATCCACGCATTTAAACAGTGTTGATTTGTTTCTATGATTATATACTCTTTTGATGGCATTGTCAAGGGCTTTAATAATATAATATATGCAACTTTCGATGTAATATCTATCAACCATACCAGATTTCGCTTATTCTCCCTTTGCCAACCATAATTTCTTGCTGAAAACGACTGACCTAGAGGCCCGCCAAGTATGACATTAAACAGAATGGACAATGCGGTGCCCACTCTACTAAAGTATTGATTCATTTAACCAGTCCTAGTTGGTGTAACTGATTTATTTATATCAACTACGAGTTGATATAGCCGTATTGAAGATTTGGATCATTATTGGCGCGATGAATTTTTTCCTACGATAGTAATTTGGCGTCCCAGGTTTATCGAGAGACAACCCGCTTGCGGAATAAGGACTTGATTTCCATATGTAGTTATACCAAAATTCAGCATCTATAGATTTCCACACTTTCATGAATAATATGATGTTTTTACGCGTCACAACTTGAACCTGTTGACCATCTTTAATCTTAATGAATAAGGTATGAAACGTTGGATCAGGAAGATAGTTCTTTTCCTCAATGCATATATTACCATCTTTTACATTGTCCTTTGGACAAAAGAATCCGTCATCTAGCAAGGCATCTCGTGTTGCCTGTGAATGTTGAATTGAATAATCGTGATCGGTATTATATCTCAAGTTTTGTCCTATGGATTCATAGGGATCAAACGTGGCTGTCTTTGGACGCATCGCCATGCTACGTGATCCATATAGATACATTCCCCGTACAGTGTCCGTTGCCCAACTTGGAGGATCATC
>NVVV01000023.1 GCA_002733495.1 Robiginitomaculum sp. | reverse complement strand
TTACATCAACCACCGTTGGTTGGGCGGTACGCTGACGAACTGGACTACCATATCGCGCTCCATCAAGCGCTTGCGTGATCTGGAAGGCCTCTTGGCCGAGGATGCGCAAACGGGTCTGACTAAAAAAGAATTGATCAAGTTGACCCGAGAGCAGGACAAGCTGGAGCGTTCGCTGGGCGGAATCAAGGATATGGGCGGTGTGCCGGATCTGATGTTTATCATCGACACCACCAAGGAAGTGATTGCCTTGGCCGAAGCGCGCAAACTGCACATTCCTGTGGTTGCAGTTATCGATACCAATTCCGATCCTGCAGATGCTGATTTCCCTATTCCTGGGAATGATGATGCGACACGGGCTATTGCGCTTTATTGCGATCTGATTGCCGATGCCGTGCTTGATGGCATGGCCGAAGCGCAGGCTAGCCTGGGTGCGGATCTTGGTGCTGCTGAAGAACCTGTAGAACTGGCCCTTAGGGAAGAAGCCCCTAAAAAGGCTCCAAAGGCCAAAGCCGCGCCCAAGTCTGAAGAAAAACCTGCTGATAAGCCCAAGGCTAAAGCCAAGACTGAGCCTAAGGTCGAGGCAAAAGAAGAGGCCGCACCTCAGGAAAAGGTAAAAGAAAAGGCAGAACCCAAGGCTAAAACCGAGCCTAAAGCCAAAGCCGAGCCTAAGAAAAAGGCAGAACCCAAGACCAAAGCCGAGCCTAAAGCCAAAACTGAACCTAAGGCCAAAGCCGAGCCTAAGGCGAAAGCTGAGCCAAAAGCCAAGGCTGAGCCAAAAGCCAAGGCTGAGCCAAAAGCCAAGGCTGAACCTAAGGCCAAGGCCGACAAAGGCGAAGATAAAGATAGTTAAAATAGAGGTATTGCCCATTGCCACCAAGGCGATGGGCAAGCCCAGGATTCAAGGAGTTCTGCTATGGCAGAAATTACCGCAGCCCTCGTGCGAGAGCTTCGCGAAGCAACCGCCGCAGGCATGATGGATTGCAAAAAAGCGCTCACAGAAACTGGCGGCGATATTGACGCGGCAATTGACTGGATGCGGAAAAACGGCATGGCCAAGGCGGCAAAAAAGGCAGGCCGTGTTGCCTCTGAAGGCGTTGTCGCTGTCGCAGCGGATGGTACATCCGGTTCGATGATCGAACTGAATTCGGAAACCGATTTTGTTTCACGCAATGACGACTTTCAGAATTTTGCCAAAATGCTGGCGACCCGTGCGCTGACCACTGGTGGTGACGTCGATGTTATCAAGGCAACGCAAACAGATGGTGGACAGGATGTTGCCGGGGCCTTGACTGAGTTGATTGCTAAAATTGGCGAGAATATGAGTTTTCGCCGTGCGGTTAGCCTGTCTTTAGAGAACGGTGTTGTTGCCCATTATGTGCACAACTCAGTTGCACCAGATCTTGGCCGTATCGGCGTGCTGGTCGCGTTGGAATCTACGGGTGATGTTGACAAGCTGTCTGAACTTGGCCGTAAAATTGCCATGCATATTGCGGCCACGTCACCACTGGCCTTAAGCGTTGATGATCTGGATTCTGCGGTTATTGCCAAGGAGCGCGATGTGTTCTCGGAACAGGCGCGGTCTTCAGGCAAGCCAGATAACATTGTTGAAAAAATGGTCGAAGGCCGTCTTCGCAAGTTCTATAAGGAAGTCGTGCTGCTTCAGCAGCCTTTTGTGATGAATCCTGACCAGACGGTGGCGCAACTGGTCGAAGCCATGGCTGAAGAACTTGGCACGCCGATCACGCTTGTCAGCTATGCCCGTATGGGTCTTGGCGAAGGCATTGAAAAAAAGTCTGAAGACTTTGCTGCCGAAGTGGCTGCCGTTGCGGGTGGTGCTTAAACACCACTGGTTTTGAGTTTGCCTTAGACGGCAGAGCCGGTTCGAGCTAGTGTGCCTGTAAACGAGTCGCGGGAGCGTATGGTTGTGTCTGAAGCCAAGTCTGAAACCATGAATACAACTGCATCAGGGACTTATCAGCGTGTTTTGCTGAAGGTCTCTGGAGAAGCCCTGATGGGTGATCAGACCTATGGGATTGATCAAAAGGCAGTCATGCGTATTGCCGGCGAAGTTGCCGAGGCGGTCAATGATGGAGTGCAGGTCTGTCTGGTTATAGGCGGCGGTAATATTTTTCGCGGTCTTTCCGCCGCTGAGCAGGGGATGGAGCGCGCCACCGCCGATTATATGGGCATGCTGGCTACGGTCATGAACGCTCTGGCCATGCAAAACGCACTTGAAAGCATTGGTGTAGAAACACGGGTGCAATCGGCCATTCCCATGATGTCGGTGTGCGAGCCGTATATCCGCCGCCGCGCCATTCGGCATTTGGAACGCAAGCGCACCGTTATTTTTGCTGCCGGTACCGGCAACCCTTTTTTCACTACGGATACCGGCGCGGCCTTGCGGGCAGCCGAAATGGGGTGTGATGCCTTGTTAAAAGGCACGCAGGTGGATGGCGTGTATAATGCTGATCCCAAAAAAGACCCAAAAGCCACACGCTATGACCGCCTCAGCTATCATGACGTACTGGCCAATGATTTACGTGTCATGGACGCTTCTGCGGTCAGCATGATGCGGGATAACCAGATCCCTGTGATTGTATTTTCAATTCAGGAGGCGGGCCGCTTGCGCAAAGTGCTGGCAGGGACTGGTATTTGCACAGTAATTGGCGCAGACACATAATAAGGGGAAGACGATGGCAGAATTTGACCTGAATAATATCAAGCGCCGTATGAACGGGGCGCTAACGGCCCTGAAACAGGAGTTCAGCGGCTTGCGCACAGGACGTGCCAACGCGGCTTTACTGGATACAGTGCAGGTCGAGGCCTATGGCGCTTTGACGCCTCTGAACCAGGTTGGCACGGTCTCGGTACCAGAGTCGCGTATGATTTCCGTGCAAATCTGGGACAAGGGGCTGGTTCAGGCTGCGGACAAGGCCATCAGAAATGCCGGTCTGGGGGTCAACCCTGTCGTGGATGGCCAGAATCTGCGCATTCCTATTCCAGCTCTGAATGAAGAACGGCGCACAGAACTTGCAAAATTGGCCAGCCGTTATGCGGAACAGGCCCGCATTGCGGTTCGTAATGTCCGCCGGGATGGCATGGACTCGCTAAAAGCTATGGAAAAAAATAACGAACTTAGCGAGGACGAGCACAAGAAAAATGGCGCACTGGTACAGGCCGCTACGGATGGAACGATTGCCAATATAGATCAGGCCCTTGGTGCCAAAGAAGAAGAAATTATGCAGGTATAGTTCCGTGCCAGAGGAGACCGCACAGATCACTCCCCGGCCTCCCGCACATGTTGCTATCATTATGGATGGCAATGGGCGTTGGGCTGCGGCTAGACGCAAGCCACGTAAATTTGGCCATCACAAAGGTGTTGAGGCCGTGCGTCGTTGTGTTGAGGCCGCCGGAAATCTGGGCATTCGTTATCTGACCATATACAGCTTTTCTACGGAAAACTGGAGTCGCCCAGAGGACGAAATCAAGGCACTTTTTGACCTGATGCGCAGCTTTGTGGAAAAAGATGTTAATCGCCTTCTGGCCAATGGGGTCCGTGTGAAGGTGATCGGCGCACGGGCAAACCTGACCACGGATTTGATCCGCCTGATTGAAGACGTAGAAAAGAAAACCAGTGGTAACGACCGCTTGTTTTTAAACATTGCCTTTAATTACGGGGGCCGAGATGAACTGACCCGCGTCTGCCGTGCGCTGGCGCAAAAAGTCAAATCTGGTGCCCTTGACGCTTCGGATATTACCGAAGATGTACTGGCCGCTGAACTGGATACGGCTGGAACGCCTGATCCCGACATCATCTTGCGTACCAGCGGCGAGCAAAGGCTGAGCAATTTTCTGCCTTGGCAAAGCGCCTATGCTGAATTTATTGTTCTGGATGTGCTCTGGCCTGATTTTGAGCAGGAAAACCTGGAAGAGGCTCTGAATATATACAATTGCCGGGAACGGCGTCAGGGTGGGCTTTCCTCATGAGCAAGGCAATATCAGGGAAAAGCCGTTTCAGGCAAAAGGATTTCTGGATCCGCACCATCTCAGCACTGATATTAATTCCAGTTGTATTGACCTGCGCTATTCTGGGCGAGGGCTGGTTTTTAGCTCTGGTGATTTTGGCGACGGCGGCAATGGGCAGGGAATGGGTGCGGATGTCTGACCGTCAGGCAAAGGGCATGGCTTATGCCCTGGGTATATTCGGGCTGAACATTCCGGTATATTTTGCCAGCAATGGGCATTGGGTTTGGGCTTTGTTGGCGCTTATTGTGGTGACGATTGCTGCGGCTATAGAGCGCGCGGGACGGGGAGAAGCCTGGCGCGCTGTGGTTGGCTTGCTTTATATTGGTCTTGCGGTTCTCGCCATTCTCTTTTTGCGTTCCGGCCCGGATGGTCTGTTGCGTATTCTTTATCTTTTTGCTGTGGTCTGGGCCGCAGATTCGGCGGCCTATCTTGTTGGCAGTCAGGTGCGCGGGCCAAAGCTCTGGCCCGAAATCAGCCCCAACAAAACTTGGTCAGGTTTTTTAGGTGGGCTTATAGCGGGGACATTGGCGGGCAGTCTGACATTTTACTTTGCCGGTTATGGCCTGGCACTTGGCCTGGCCTTGCTGTCCATGGTGCTGGCGGTAATCTCAGTGGGTGGGGATCTGCTTAGCTCATGGCTAAAGCGGCGCTTCGGTGTGAAGGATACAGGCACGTCCATACCGGGACATGGTGGGGTTCTGGACCGCCTTGATGCCCTCTTGGCGGCCAGCATGGCCCTTGCTGCTTATATGCTTGCGACATCTGGCACCTTTATTTAATGGATGCGGGGGGCAAAGCGCGACGGATCAGCGTTTTAGGGGCAACCGGATCGGTTGGCCGCTCGACACTGAATATAATTGCGGATCAACGCAAACAGTTTGGCGAAGACAGCTTGCATATTGTGGCACTGGCTGCGCGACAGAACGTGGCAGACCTTGCGGCGATGGCACGTCAGTTCCGCCCGGATTTCGTGGCAATTGCCGATGAAAGCTGTGGCAATGATTTGCGTGATGCCCTTTCTGGGACATCCATAACGTTTGGTGCTGGACCGGCAGCGGTTGAAGAAGCGGCGGCCCGTGAGGCAGACTGGACCATGGCGGCCATTATGGGGGCCGCAGGGCTGCGTTCAACGCTACAGGTTGCCAACCGGGGCGGCGCCATCGCCATCGCCAATAAAGAATCACTTGTCTGTGCCGGGGCCTTGTTGATGCGCACCTGCGCACGCACAGGGGCGAAAATCCTGCCTGTTGATTCAGAACATAACGCTATTTTTCAGGTTCTTGACCCAAAAAGGCGCAGTGCTGTGGTACGAATTGTGCTTACTGCGTCTGGTGGACCATTTCGGACCTGGACGTTAGATCAGATGAAAACAGCAACACCTGAACAGGCGATTGCCCATCCTATATGGTCTATGGGAGCCAAAATATCTGTCGATTCTGCCAACCTTATGAATAAGGGCCTGGAAATGATTGAAGCCTGCCATCTTTTTGACGCAAGTTCCGATCAGATTGATGTTCTTGTTCATCCGCAATCGGTGGTGCATGGCCTTGTTGAGTATACAGATGGTTCAGTTTTGGCACAATTGGGTCCTGCGGATATGCGTGTTCCTATTGCTTCGGCCTTTGCGTGGCCTGACCGGATTTCAACACCGTGCGAGCGTCTTGATCTGGCACGAATGGCGCGGCTGGATTTTGAAGCCCCTGATGAGCAGCGTTTTCCTGCGCTTGGACTGGCTAGAACCGCAATGAGCGCCGGGGATGTGGCGTGCACCGCCCTGAATGCGGCAAATGAAATTGCGGTGGCGGCATTTTTGGATGGTGGTATAGGGTTTCTGGATATTGCTTCGCTGGTTTCCGATGTGCTGGAAGCGGGGCACCCTGATGGCGGGGCCTGGGAAGGTGCACCGGAAGATTATGAAATTGTTTTTGATATTGACCGTCTGGCGCGCGACTGTGCGCACGTGCTATTGTCAAAAAAGTACCATGAAAACAAATCACTGAATTAAAAGGTATTTGAATGCAAGCCATACTCCATACACCGGGATTTGTTTTCTCGTTTGTTTTCGTTTTCACATTGATCGTGTTTGTTCACGAGATGGGACACTTTTTAGCGGCCCGAATGCTAGGGGCAAAGGTTGATGTGTTTTCCATTGGGTTTGGAAAACGACTTTTTCAACGCACGGACCGTTATGGCACCTTGTGGCAGGTCTCGCTGTTTCCCATAGGCGGTTATGTGAAGTTTGCGGGCGATGCCGGTGCCGCCAGTACCCCTGATGCAAAGGCTATTGAAGAGGCGCAAGCCGACGGGGAAACCGGGATATTTCATTTACTGCCTGTCTGGCGGCGCGCAATAATCGTTGCGGCTGGTCCGTTAATGAATTTCTTTTTTGCCATTGTTATTTTTGCTATTTTGCTCATGTCCTTTGGGACACGCACTATTCCGGCACGTATCGACAGCGTGGAGTCAGGTTCACCGGCGGCCGAAGCAGGATTTATGGCGGACGACCTGATTCTGAAGGCAGATGGGCGTCAGGTAAACAGTTTTTCCGATGTTGCCGCTATTGTATCTATTGCCGCAAACGAGCCTGTACGTTTTGTGGTCGAGCGCTTAGGCGAAACAGTGACACTTGTGGCTGTGCCGGGGCTGATTGAACAAACGGACGTACTGGGCAATACGCTCCGGATTGGTTATCTGGGGATTAGAGCTTCTACAGATGTTGTGGAACGTCGGCACTATGGCCCTGCCTCCGCAATTGCAGCAGGTACCAGCCGGACCTGGAACAGCATCTCAGATCAGCTAAAATTCATGGGGCGTTTGGTTCGTGGCCGTGGTTCGGTTGATATGCTGGGGGGGCCATTGCGCATCTTTGCCTATACGGGCGCTGTGGGTACCGCACCGGCACCAGATGCGCAAAGTGCGCCGATGTCACTGGCCATGCGCATTGTTAACCTGATCAATCTGGCGGCGCTTTTGTCCGTGGCGATTGGATTAGTAAATTTATTGCCTGTTCCTGTACTTGATGGCGGGCATTTGTTGTACTACGCATTCGAGGCTGCTACAGGCAAGCCGTTGAGCGATAATATGCAACTTGCAGGGTTTAAGGTTGGGCTTGCTCTGATTTTAAGTCTCATGGTGTTTGCCACGTTCAATGATTTGCGCTATTTCGGCCTCTTTGAGAGTATCAGTCGACTATTTTCCTAAGGTTCTTCATGATGTATTTGCCGCATATTGGCCTTCGCCTCTTGGCATGCTTGCTCGCTGCAAGCCTATGGTCTCTGATCCCCGAACGTGCTTTTGCCCAGGTACCTGCGGCAGCACAGAGCGCGCCTGCGCCTGTAGCTGAGCCTGCCAAGCGCATTCGCCAAATCATGGTGCAGGGCAATCAGCGCCTTGAGCCGGGCACCGTTCAGTCCTATTTGCTATTGGGGCGCGGCGATCCCTTTGACCCTGCGCGTATCGACCTCTCGTTGAAAACACTTTTTGCTACCGGCTTGTTTGCAGATGTGACCATTAGTCAGGAAGATGACACGCTGGTCGTCTCGGTTGTTGAAAACCCGATTGTCAATCGTGTTATTTTTGAAAACAACCGGGCGCTGAAAGAGGACAAGCTGCGTGATGAAGTCGAGGCGCAACCACGGGCTATCTTTACGCGCGCTCGGGTTCAGGCTGATGTGCAACGCATTGTATCACTCTATCGCCAGGCAGGTCACTTTGCAGCCACGGTGACCCCAAAAGTGGCTGAACAACCGCAAAACCGTGTTGACCTTATTTTTGAAATTTCCGAAGGCCCGGTCACCAATGTGCGCCGGATTAATTTTGTCGGCAATCTTGTATATTCAGATTCAGAATTACGCCGCATCGTCGCCACTAAAGAATCGCGCTGGTACAAATTTCTGACCTCAAATGATAATTATGACCCTGACCGTATGGAATATGACCGCGAGCAATTGCGCAAATTTTATGGAGAAAAAGGGTATGCTGACTTTCGGGTTGTGTCCTCTGTTGCTGAACTGACCCCGGATCAGAAAGACTTTTTCATCACCTTTACAATTGACGAGGGTATCAAATACAAATTTGGCGAAATGACTGTCGAGTCAAAACTGGACGCGCTGGACACCAAATTGCTGAAGGCTTTTGTGCGGATTAAACCGGGCTCGCTTTATAAAAACCAGCGGATTGAAGACACGGTAGACTCCCTGACATTTGCTGCAGGCGCTGCGGGGTATGCGTTTGTAGATGTGCGGCCACAACGGACTCGAAACCGGGATACGCGTACGGTTGACGTGAACTTTGTAGTTAATGAGGGGCCGCGCGTATATATTGAGCGTATCGACGTCGTGGGGAATACGCAAACGCTTGACCGGGTTATCCGCCGCGAAGTTCAATTGGTTGAAGGTGATGCCTTTAATCGGGTTCTTTTGGACCGTTCGCGCAATCTGGTGCGTGCGCTTGGCTTTTTCAAAACGGTAGAAATTACTGAAAAACCAGGTTCGAAACCGGACCGTGCTATAATTGAGGTTACCGTAGAGGAGCAGCCAACAGGAGAATTATCCTTTGGTCTGGGGTTCTCGTCTGTAAACTCCTTCCTTGTTGATGTTTCTGTTACACAAAGAAACTTTCGTGGACGTGGACAGTTTTTGCGCTTTGCAGTTTCCGCCAGTTCACGTCGGCAACAGATTGACCTTCGCTTTACCGAGCCACGGTTTTTGGGCCGTAATCTTTCTGCAGGCATAGAAGCTTTTAATATCAAATCTGACTTTATTCGCGAAGCTGGTTTTCGGACAAACTCTCTGGGGGGCAGTATTCGGATAGGCTTTCCAACCACTGCAAATTCACGTTTGTTTCTGCGCTATACAGTTCGTAGTGATAAGATTACAGCGCCCGAAATCGCGTCTCGTGATGTCTTTGGCAATGTTGTCTTTGATGCAAACGGCAATGTTGTGACAACATGTACGGCTTCATTGCAAATTTGTTCGCAATTAGGTCGGCGTCTGACTTCTCTGGTTGGCTATTCTATGATTTGGGATCGCCGTAACAACCCAGTCAATCCCACACGAGGGTTCAACGTTTCCTTGGATCAGGAGATCGCCGGTGTGGGGGGGAATGTGCGTTATGTTCGGTCATCGCTAACGGGTGATGCATATCGCGGTATAATTAAGAATTTCACGCTCAGTGCCCACATTAATGCTGGTTACATTACCTCGTGGGGTGGCGAGACTTTACGCATTAATGACCGTTTCTTCAAAGGCGGTCTGTCTTTTCGTGGCTTTGGAATTGCCGGGATCGGGCCACGTATTGTCGAAATTATTGATGATGGTAATGGGGGAACCATTGACAGTGCACGGTCTGCGCTGGGTGGCAAAGCCTTTGCCATTGGTGCGCTGGAGTTGACTATTCCCACGGTCTTGCCGGAGCAATATGGTATCAAGGGTGCCCTATTTACTGAATGGGGCACTTTAGGGTTGCTTGATACTGTTGATAAAGCCGTTTCGGATACCACACGTTTTGCGGTTCGGGACAATCTTTCCATTCGCGGCTCAGCCGGTGTTTCCATTTTCTGGGACTCCCCATTTGGCCCCGTCCGTTTTGACTTCTCTCGTATCATCAAGAGCCAAGTCTATGATGATATTTCCAAATTTAGATTCAGTCAGGTAACAAGGTTCTAACTATGAAAACTCTCCTTACAACTCTTTCTCTCGCTCTCTTTAGCGCTATGGCGGCGCAGTCGCCAGCTTCGGCACAAGAGGCAACAGCAATAACGGGAACAAAGGTTGCCGTAATCAGTCAGGAACTCTCTTTGGCTAAATCAAAAGTAGGCGCCTATATCGCTGATCAGCTTTTGGCGCTTGATAAAACCATTGATAGTGAGTTCGAAGCAGAGCTGGCACCGTTACGGACGCAGGCCCAGCAACTGAACGCTGAAATTACAGCCTTGTCGCCTGAAACACTGAGAACCCGTACTGACCTGCAACGCCGTGGTCAGGAAATTCGCACCAAACTGTCAGAGCTGGCTCAGTGGAAACAGCGCCAGATGGCAGCAACACGAGAACAAGCACTGGCGCCTATCTATAAGGCCTATGAGGCCGCCGTGAATACGGTTATCAAAGAAAAAGGCATCCAGATTTTAATACCTGGCGAAGCCACGTTATATCGCACAGGAACTGTAGATGTTACCCAGGCCGTCATTGATAAGATTGATGCGGCCATGACGACGACACCTGTTAATCGTGTGCGTGTGCCGCGTAAGCCAACACAGGAAGAATTACAGCGAGCACAGGCACAGGCACAGGCTCGGGGACGATAATTAAAAAGGGCGCAGTGGAGTGAGTGATTTACGCTTTTACGATCTGCATGCGCCCATTTCTGCTCGTGCCCTTGCACAGGCTGTTGGCATTGATGCACTCTATGGCGATACAGATCATTGCTTGCAGGATATTGCAGCCATTGCTGAGGCCAGCGAAGTTGAAGCGACGTTCCTTCGTGACGAAAACTTGCTGTATGGCCTCAATCTTGTCGAGGCGGGGTTGTGCTTTAGTACTGAGGCGCAAAAAAATATACTTCTGGATAAGGGCGCTCGCGCTGTTGCCGTGTGCGCCCGACCTGATGCGGCCTTTAATTTCGCCGCAAGCCAGCTTGTAGCGCCAAAATTACTGCCTATGACAGAGCCAGCCGTGTCCCCAGAAGCGCAATTGGCACAAGGTGTGCAAATTGGACCTGGGGCCATGATCGGCCCGGGAGCCATAATTGGTGCAAATAGCCGTATCGAGGCTGGGGCCATGATCGGCCCGGGCTGCGTTATTGGTGCAAACTGCCGCATTGGTGCGGGTGCCGTGATCAGTTTTACCCTGATGGGGGATGGGGTGGATATACGCCCCCGTGCCGTCCTTGGCGAGGCGGGCCTTGGCGTTTTCTCAACACAAAACGGCCTTCAGGCCATGGGGCATTTTGGGCGTGTTCGCATTGGCAATGGGGTTCGTATTGGGGCAAACAGCACCATAGATCGTGCGGTCTTTGGCGATACGGTTATTGGTGATCGCAGCCAATTGGATAATCTGGTGCAAATATCCCATAATGTGCAGATAGGTAGCGATTGTGTACTGGCCTCGTTTTGCGGTATTGCAGGCAGCTCAGTTTTGGGCGACGGCGTCATGATGGGCGGGCGTGCTGGCGTGGCTGACCATATTCATGTTGGTGCCGGTGCCAGAATTGCTGCTGCAGCGGCCGTGATGAAAGATGTGCCGGCGGGCCAGACCTGGGGCGGACATCCGGCCCGACCTTTGCGCCAATATATGCGCGAGCAAATTGCAATGCGGGATTTAGCCCGCAAAAAGGGGCGTTCAGATGAGCCTGACAGATAAGCCAGAGGCTATGGGGCAAAGCATAGATATGGCCGAGATTTGTCATTTTCTGCCCCATCGTTTCCCGTTTTTGATGATTGATCGTGCCGAGAACTATATCGAAGGTACAAGCATAACCGGGATAAAGGCCGTTAGCGCCAATGAGCCATATTTTCCAGGCCATTTTCCGGGTAATCCGGTCATGCCTGGCGTCCTGTTGATCGAGGCCATGGGGCAATCCGGCGCCCTGTTATCGTCAAAAACCCTGGGTTTGAAACCTGGTGGGCAGACAATTATGTTTTTAGGCGTTGATAAAGCGCGGTTCCGCAACCCCGTAATTCCTGGTGATTTTTTACATATTCCGGTCAAACTTTTGAAAGTCAGGCGCAATATCCATTTTTATGATGGCGAAGTGCGGGTGGGGGACAAAGTCTGCGCGCAGTGCACCTTTAGCGCGATTGCTGTGCCAAGCCCCTCATGAGTGAAACCAGCATCCACCCCTTGGCTTTGGTTGAACCCGGCGCACATCTGGGCGGCGGGGTGCAGATCGGTCCGTTCAGCATTGTTAAGGCTGGCGCAGTGCTGGGCGATGGTGTGGTTGTGCATGGTCAGGTATGTATTGGGGCCAGTGTTTCCATTGGTCAGGATTGTGAAATTTTTCCACAGGCTGTGCTGGGCATGTCGCCACAAGACGTAAAATACAAGGGCGAGGAAACGCGACTTGTCATCGGCGCGCGCAATATTATACGCGAGCATGTAACCATGCATCCGGGCACAGCGGTGGGTAATGGTGAAACCCGCATTGGCGATGACGGATATTTCATGGTGGGCGCGCATATCGGGCATGATTGCAGTGTTGGCGACCATGTTGTGCTGTCCAATGGGGTGGCTATTGGTGGTTATGTTAAAGTCGGTGATTATGCCAACCTTGGTGGGCTCGTCGGCGTGCACCAGTTTACGCGTATTGGCCATCGGGCCTTTATTGGCGCGCAAGTTTACGTCTCATGCGACGTTATTCCTTACGCCATGGTGACAGGTAATCCGGGCCACCTCAACGGTTTAAATGTGATAGGCCTGCAACGGGCAGGCATGGCCCGCCGTGATATTCAGGACATTCGCAAGGCTTATAAGGCGATTTTTGAGCGTAAAGGTGATCTTTTTGATGACCGTTTGGCTGAGGTGGAGCGAGAGTTTTCTGAAAATGCGAATGTCATGCGCATGATCCGCTTCATAAAAGCGCGTGCCTTGCGCCCCCTATGCCTGCCGGACGGGCATTAACGTGACCGGGCGAACATGGACACATTTGGGTGTTGTGGCTGGCGACGGCGATTTGCCGCTTATTCTGGCCAATAAAGCGCGTGCCGATGGTGCCGAGGTTTATATCGCCGCATTGAAAGGCTTTGCGAATCAGGATTGGCACGGCTTTGAAACACAGACCTTTGCCGTCGAAGATATGGCCGCCATGTGTGTCTGGTTTCATGATGTTGGCGCTGATGCCGTTACCTTTGCTGGATCAGTAAAGCGCCCAGATTTTGATTATTTTCAACCCGATAATCTGGCTGTTTCTGCGCAAGACGCCCTGCATGGGGCCGCGCAACAGGGCGATGACGCGCTCTTGCGGGCCGTGATTTCAATTTTTGAACAGGCGGGTTTCTCCGTAATTGGCTTGGACGATATAGCCCCCGACTATCTCGTTAAAACTGGGTTATGGGGTCGCAAAAGTGCATATGGTGGGACCGAAGCCGATTGCCTGCGGGCCAGCGAAATCGCCCGCACAATAGGCGCCATGGACATCGGGCAGGGGGCCGTGGTGGCAAAGGGGGTTGTTCTGGCTGTGGAAGCACAAGAAGGCACAGCCGCCATGCTGTCGCGGTGCGCGGCCTTGCCAGCGGCTTTGCGCGGAACGCAGAAAAACCGCTGTGGTGTGTTTGCCAAATGGGCCAAGCCGGAGCAAGACCGGCGCATAGACTTGCCTGTCATTGGTATGGCCACGATAAAGGCTGTGGCCGAAGCGGGGCTTTCTGGGCTGGTGCTGGAGGCCGGAGGCGTGATTTTGTTGAACCCGGAAGCCATTTATGAAACGGCGGAACGCTTGGGCCTTTTCATTCTTGGGGTGCAGGCAGAGGCGTGAGCATGCAAACTCAGAACGCACCTGAAAATCCGATACGCATATTTCTGGTGGCGGGGGAAGCCAGCGGCGATGTTCTGGCGGCGGAATTGATAGAACCCTTGCGGGCGCAGTTCGGTGATAATGCTGTTTTTGCGGGCGTTGGTGGTCCTGCGCTGGCCGCCAGAGGGGTGCCAAGCTCTATTGATATGTCGCAATTGTCTGTTCTTGGCTTTTTTGAAGGCCTTATGGCCTGGCGCCGTGTGAGCCGCCTTGCCAAAGAGACGGCGAAGCAGGCCGCCGCATTCAAGGCCGATATTGTTGTTCTGGTCGATAGTTGGGGCTTTACCATGCGTGTGGCCCATGCGGTGCGTGCCTTGCGGCCAGAGGCGCTATTGGTGAAATATGTGGGGCCACAGGTCTGGGCGACACGTCCCGGGCGCGTGAAAAACCTGGCCGCTGCGGTGGACCATTTGCTCAGCATCCATGCTTTTGAAGCGCCATATTACGTGCAAACGGATTTGCCCGTTACCTTTGTTGGCAACCCTGTTTTATCGCGAAAGGCGCGCGGTGATCGAGCTGCTTTGCGTCAGCGCTATAACATTGCTGATGATACCAAGGTCTTGTTGGTGCTCTTTGGCAGCCGGAGGGCAGAATTTACCAGACTTCATGACGCCTTTGTGCAGGCCGTAGAGGACGTGCGGGCGCGGCACCCGGATCTAATGGTATTTTGCCCGTTATCAGGGGCTATTGCCATACAGGTACAAGCTGCGGCAAGTGAAGACCGGCGATTGCAGGATATGATTTTTCTGGATGAGGCCGACAATGCCGATGCCTTTGCCACGGCGGATCTGGCTCTTGCCTGTTCCGGAACGGTGACCACGGAATTGGCCGCCGCCGGTGTGCCCATGGTGGTGGGGTATAAAATTGGTGGTTTGACCTGGTTTTTACTCAAAACTTTCTTTTTAAAAACGCGCTATGCATCACTGGTCAATATTGCCGTAGACGAGATGATTGTGCCGGAGTTCATACAAGAGGCCTGCACTGAAACTGCGCTTAGCGCCGCGCTGGATGCTCTGTTAAGTGATCCTGATACGTATGCACAGCAAAAATACGGTTTGGGCCGCGCTATTGCAAACCTGCAATCCGGTGGCCCCTCGACAGCACATCGTGCCGCCGAGGTTATCCATCATGCCTTCAAGAAGAGAGCTTAGCGGCCATCCATTTTTACATAATCGCGGAACGGTGCGCCGGTGTAAATCTGGCGTGGGCGACCGATCTTCTGCGACGGGTCGCTCAGCATTTCAGACCATTGCGCAATCCAGCCTACGGTACGGGCCAGCGCAAACAGAACGGTAAACATATCGGTCGGGAAGCCCATGGCCTTCAGAGTGATGCCGGAATAAAAATCAATATTGGGATAGAGTTTCCGGTCAACAAAATATTCGTCACTGAGGGCAATACGTTCCAGCTCCATGGCGATTTTCAAGATCGGATCATCGCGCTGGCCGGTAACATCCAGAACTTCATGGCAGGTGCGCTGCATGATCGTGGCGCGCGGGTCATAGTTTTTATAGACCCGGTGACCAAAGCCCATCAGGCGAAACGGATCACTCTTGTCCTTGGCACGTTTGATAAACTCAGGAATGCGATCGACAGTTCCGATTTCATAAAGCATGCGCAGGGCCGCTTCATTAGCACCGCCATGGGCTGGCCCCCAAAGACAGGCAACACCGGCGGCGATGCAGGCAAAGGGGTTGGCCCCGGATGAGCCGGCAAGGCGTACGGTCGAGGTTGACGCGTTTTGTTCGTGATCCGCATGAAGGATGAAAATCCGGTCCATGGCGCGAGCCAGAACCGGGTTTACATCGTAATTTTCTGCCGGAACAGCAAAGCACATGCGCAGGAAGTTTTCGGCATAACCATAATCATTACGCGGACTAATGAAGGGCTGGCCAATAGAGTATTTATAGGCACGGGCCGCAATGGTTGGCATTTTGGCAATCATGCGGTGGCTGGCTACGGTGCGCTGAACCGGGTCATTAATGTCGGTTGAATCATGATAAAAGGCAGATAGAGCGCCAACCGCGCCACAAACAATGGCCATGGGGTGCGCGTCACGGCGAAAGCCGTTAAAAAAGGTATCAAACTGCGTGTGCAACATGGTGTGATAAGTGATGGAATGGGAAAAATCCGCCATCTGGGTAGCATTTGGCAAATTCCCATAGAGCAGCAGATAAGAAACTTCGAGAAAGTTTGAATTTTCGGCCAATTGGTCAATGGGGTAGCCACGATAAAGCAGTGTGCCTTCACCACCATCAATATAGGTGATTTGGGATTCGCAACTGGCTGTTGAGGTGAAACCCGGATCAAAGGTGAACATGCCAGAATTTTTGTAAAGAGCACGAATATCAATGACGTCCGGCCCAACCGTGCCGGAATACACGGGCAATTCTATCGCATCGCCGGAAGGCGTGTTCAGGGTGGCTTTATTTGTTTTTTTGATTTTAATTTCCATCATATGGCCTCATCTTGATTATTGGGCGCAAATCGCACCCTTGCTTATCCGTTTTCTCTCAAAGGTGCTGCCGCCAGGGCATCATCCAGTCGAGCCAAAGTTTCGTCCTTACCCAACAGCGCGCAACTCACGCCTAAATCCGGTGCAGGCACTCCTCCGGTGAGCACCGCCCGTAAGGGCTGGCCAACTTTCCCAAACCCGACGCCCTCTTGTTCTGCAAAGCGTTGAAGGCATTCCCCTATACTATCCGCAGTCCAGTTAACATTATCTGTAAGCAAAACCTGTAAACGGCCAAGTCTTTGCATTGCGTCGCCTTTTAGAGGCTTGGCTACTTTGCCCGTCAAAGAAATCGGACGCGTCCTGATCAAAAAATACGCCTGTTCGGCTAGGTCGGAAATGGTTTTAGCGCGATATTTTAAAATTTCCATGGCGGGGCGAACTCGAGCCTTTGCGGCATTATCCAGCGGCCAGTCCTTGAAGGCTTTTATGTGCGCCAGAACCAGATCAGCTAATCGTTCATTATCGGCCAGATGCAGATAATGGGCATTGATGCTGGCCATTTTGTCAAAGTCGAGGCGCGATGGTGCTTTGTTCATACCGGCAAAGTCAAACACGGATAGTAATTCTTCGGTGCTGGCAATTTCCATATCCTTGTGTGCCCAGCCCAGCCGCACCAGATAATTGCGCATGGCTTCGGGCAGATAGCCCATGTCCCGATAAGCTGCAATGCCCAACGCCCCATGGCGCTTGGATAGCTTTTTGCCGTCTGGCCCATGGATCAGCGGGATATGCGCAAACACAGGCACCGGCCAGTCCAGTGCCTTGTAGATCAGGGTTTGCCGGGCGGCATTGACCAGATGATCATCGCCCCGAATGACATGGCTGATCTGCATATCATGATCGTCCACCACCACGGCCAGCATATAAGTGGGCGTACCATCGGCGCGCAGCAAGATCAGATCATCAAGCTCGGTATTCCCAAAGGTCACCGCGCCTTGTACCTGATCATCTATGATGGTCTTGCCTTCGCGTGGGGCTTTGAGGCGCACAACAAAAGGCATTTCCTCTGGTGCGGCGTCTTGCGGCTGGTCGCGCCAGGGCGAACGAAAAGCCCGGCCATCAGTGCGTGCGGTTTCGCGTTCAGCGCTGACCTCATCCGGGCTCATATAACAGCGATAGGCGCCACCATTTTCCAGAAGTTCACGGGCAATTTCGCAATGCCGGTCGGCCTGTTGGCTCTGGTATAAAATGTCGCCATCATGATCCAGGCCCAGCCAGTGCATACCATCAACGATGGCGGTGGTCGCCGCTCCGGTGGAGCGGGCGCGGTCAGTATCTTCAACGCGCAGCAAAAACTTGCCGCCCTTTGCCCGGGCATAGAGCCAGTTAAACAGGGCCGTGCGGGCCCCACCAATATGCAAATATCCGGTAGGTGAGGGGGCAAAACGCGTGATGACGTCAGACATTGCTGGACCAGTAAAGAAAAGAGGAACGGAATCAATTCTTATGATATCATGGAGAATAGATGGCGAACAGCAAGGAAGCACAGCCAATCCGGGGCTTTTTTGGCACAAATACTGCCGAAATTAATCGCGCTGCATGGCATTGGCGGGATCTGTTGGCATGGGCGCGGCAAAAGGCTTTTTTTGAGGGATTTGTGCGCGCACCAACACGGGGCAGTTTTTCACTCTGGGCGCCATGGTCGTTTTGCGCCGGGGCGGCGCTTTATTTCTATCCCAGAACAGAACCGAACCCGCTTTGGCCGGTTTTACTCTTTGTGCTTTGCGCTGGCCTTGTTGCCTACCTTGTCCGCAGGGCCGATCCGCGCACAGTCTGGCTGGCCTTTATCATGGCTTTGGTCGCTGCATTCTTGGCGGGATGGGGGCTGGCACAGTGGCGAAGTTTTGTGCAAAAGGCCCCTCTACTCACCACGCAAAGTAAAGTTTATAAGGGGCAAGGACTGGTGCTGGCCGTGGACAAGGAGCGCGGTCATCGCGCACGCTATCTGATTAAACCATCAAGCCTTGGTAGGTTAAAACCGCAAAGTCTGCCAGAACGCATCCGTATCAGCGGCTTCATCAACGATGCGGAACCGGGGCAATCCGTACGCTTTACTGCCGCTTTGCAGGCCCCGCAACAGGCTAGCTTTCCCGGCGGGTATGATTTTGCCCGCAGCGCCTGGTTCAAGCGCATTGGTGGTAGCGGGTTTTCGTATGGTCATATTAAACCGATTGAAGGGAGCCAGGCCGCGCACACTGGGTTTCGGTTGCGGCTGGCCAAAATCCGGCGGGCGCTGGCTTTACGGATTAGAAGTGATCTTGGCGGGCAAAAGGGGGCTATAGCGGCCGCTTTGGTGACAGGTGATCGCAGCGCCATTAATGAGGAAACCGCCGAAGATCTGCGCATGGCAGGTCTGGCCCATATGCTGGCCATATCAGGTCTGCACATGGGGTTGGTGGCTGGGTTGGTCTTTGCGGGTGGAGGCATAGTTTTGGCGGCCATCCCGGCTATTGGGCGACGTTATGATGCGCGCAAGCCTGCGGCCTTACTGGGCCTGCTTGTGGCTCTGATCTATCTTTTTTTGTCTGGGGGCAGCGCGCCAACTCAGCGCGCCTTTGTCATGACGGCGGTGGTGCTCAGCGCGGTGCTCTTTGATCGACGAGCCTTATCTTTACGCACCATTTCTCTGGCCGCGCTAATCGTGGCCATTCTCAGACCAGAAAGTGTGATCAGCCCCGGTTTTCAAATGTCCTTTGCTGCGGCTCTGGCCCTTATTGCATTTTATGACTGGGCCGGTGCGCGGGTGCAGCTTTTGCCCCGCCCAAAGGGGGCTGGCCTTACATCATGGCTAATGCGTATTGCTTCCATTCTGGGGGCGCTGGCGCTGACCAGTCTGATTGCCGGGCTGGCCACGGGGCCTTTTGCCGCCTTTTATTTCAATCGGACGGCCATCTATGGTTTGCTGGCCAATGTTGCCGCAATGCCGGTTTTTACATTCGTGGTGATGCCGTCCTTGCTGGCCGGGGCGGTTCTGGATTCTATCGGGGCCGGTGCACCATTTTTCGTTTTGGCAGGCTGGGGGCTGGATATTGTTTTAGACATTGCGCACAAAACGGCCCAATTGCCAGGCTCTGTGGCCAGAATTGCCGCCGCCCCGTCGATTGCTCTTGGGGCCATGGCGCTGGGCATTGTTTTTATGTGTCTGATGCGACAAAAGCGGCGGTTGTGGGGGCTTCTTTTTATTGGCATTGGGGCCTTGTTATGGGGAATGCCGCCGCATCCTGACGGGATCATCAGGTCTACGGGCGGCGCGCTAAGAATTCTCCATAATGGCAAGGAAACCGTCCTGGGTTATGGTGATTTTTCCCGTTTTGAGGTCGAACAATTCGCCAGCAGTCTTGGCCTGGCCCCCACTGAGGCTTTGCGTCTGAAAAAGGCGGCCCGGCACCTCTCCTGTGATGCCAGCGGGTGCAGTGTCAGCGTGTCCGATGGGCGTCTGGTAACCATAAACCTTGATCCTGGGCATCTGGCCGAGGATTGCCGCCTTGCAAGTCTTGTTGTTGTTACAGGCGCACTTGCAGCGCGAAATGCGGCCAATTGCGATCCCAACGTCCTGATCGCCCCCATCGCGAACGATCAGTCAGCATTACTCTATCTGAAAACACAGCCAGACTTGCGCCCAATGCCTAAACGAGGGCGGCTCTGGCATCGGGCCAAGGTGCGATAAAAATGAGTCGCAAAGGCGTATGCTAGTGGTAGCGCCGCACCAGTCCGACCAGCGTGCCCTGTACTTTAACTCTGTCAGCGCCAAAAATACGGGTTTCATAGTCCGGGTTTGCAGCCTCCAGGGCGATGGTGCCGTTTTTCTTACGCAAGCGTTTGAGTGTGGCCTCTTCATCATCAATCAGTGCAACAATAATTTCGCCATTATGGGCAGTGCTGGCGCGACGTATAATTACCGTATCGCCATCCAAAATGCCAGCCTCGATCATGGAATCACCTTGAACGGTGAGCGCAAAATGATCCCCATGGCCAAGCATGTCCGCCGGGGCAGCAATGCGGTCTGTTTCATGGGAGATGGCCTCGATCGGTGTGCCAGCAGCGATCCGGCCCAATAGCGGAATATCAATACTGTTAGCTGGCTCCGGCATGGTGAAGCCTTGCTCTGTTTTAGGGGAAAAGTTCTTGATTTCTGCCCCGGATGATGCATTACTTTGCATGCTTTCTGGAATTTTTAAAACTTCCAGCGCCCGCGCACGATGGGCCAGACGGCGAATAAAGCCGCGTTCTTCCAAGGCTGTGATCAATCGGTGAATGCCCGATTTTGATGCCAGGCCCAGTGCATCTTTCATTTCATCAAAAGATGGGGATATGCCGCTTTCCGTCAGGCGTTTATTGATGAAAAGCAATAGGTCATGTTGTTTTACAGTTAGCATGGTCTCACCAGAACAAAGAACGAATCTGTTGCGATGTTCTATAGATGTTCTTTTGTTTCGTCAAGCGGGCGTTTATTTCTGGTTTCAAGCGAGTAAATCTTGCGTAGCATTACATACATCGTGCTGGCGCATCAGGCTTTCCCCGACAAGGACGGCGCGGGCACCAACTTTTTTTACGCGAGCAATATCTGCGGCGGTATAAATACCGCTTTCCGAAACCAGAAGGGTGCTCTCTGGCAGGGCCATGCTCAGGGTTTCTGTCACGCTTAGCGAGGTTTCAAAAGTAGAAAGATTACGGTTGTTAATCCCGATCAGGCGCACGGGCATGGTCAGCGCCGCTTCCAGCTCTTGTACATTATGAACCTCGACCAGAACATCCAGACCTAGTTCCTGCGCCAGACTGAACAGCTCATGAGCTTGCGCTGTCTCCAGTGCCGCCATGATCAGCAAAATACAATCTGCCCCCAGAACGCGCGATTGTGCCACTTGCCAGGGATCAATGATAAAGTCTTTTCGTAAAATCGGCAGGGTGCAAGCGCTGCGTGCCTGATCCAGAAAGTCATTGTCACCCTGAAAATATTGTCTGTCCGTCAAAATTGAGAGACAACAGGCACCGCCACTTTGATAAGCCTTTGCCAGTGCCGCCGGATTAAAGTCTTCACGGATCAACCCCTTGGAGGGGCTAGCGCGTTTAATCTCGGCAATCAGGGCAATGCTGGCATTTGCGGGCGGGGTTTTCAGGGCCTGCATAAACCCGCGCGGCAGTGTGCAATGCTGTACCTGCGACAAAAGGTCATTCATCGAGGTTTTGGCTTTTCCCTCGGCAATTTCTGCGGCTTTGGTGGCCAGAATATCTTGTAAAATGCTCATCATTGCCCTTCATGGGAGAGGCGCGCCAGTGCTGCCAGTGCGGCGGCGGCTTTGCCTCCATCCAGGGCTTTTTCGCAGCGCTCTATGGCAGCACGCACATTGGGGGCCTGTCCCGCCACATAAACCGCTGCCCCGGCATTGAGAAGCGCAATATCGCGAAACGGGCCGCGTTCCCCGTCCAGCAATGCGCGGATGGCGCGGGCGTTATGGGCCGGATCGCCGCCAACCAGATCACTCATCCGGGCGCGGGGAATACCAAAATCTTCTGGCTTAATGTTAAAGGTCTTTACCTGCCCGTTTTCCAGCGCGCTGATCCGCGTTGGTCCGGTGGTGGTGATTTCGTCCAACCCGTCGCTGCCATGAACCACCCAGGCCCGCTTGCCGCCCAGTTTTTTCAAGGCATTGGCCATGGGCTCAGTCCAATGAGCATCGAAAACCCCTAATAACTGGTGGCGCACCCCTGCGGGATTGGAAAGCGGGCCAACCAGATTGAAAACGGAACGAATGCCCAGTGCCCGGCGCGCGTGAGCCACATGGCGCATGGCCACATGCAAAGCCGGGGCAAACATAAAGCCGATATTGGCCCCGGCCATACAGGCCTCAACCTGCGCTGGACTGATTTGCATGTGCACGCCCAGTTCTTCGAGCACTTCGGCAGAGCCAGATTTGGAGCTGAGCGCCTTATTGCCGTGCTTGGCCACACAGATACCGGCCCCGGCCACAATCAATGCCGCTGCGGTGGAGATATTATAGGTGCCCTTGGCGTCGCCGCCGGTGCCACACGTGTCTATTGCGCCTTCGGGCGCGGTGACGGGGCTAAGGCGCGAGCGCAAAGCACGAGCGCCCTCGGTAATCACCAGCGTGCTTTCCCCGGTGATACGCAGACCCATAAGGAAAGCGCCGATTTGTGCATTATCGATTTTGCCGTCCATAATCAGGTCAAAGGCTTTGCGGGCCGCGCGGACATCCAGCTTTTGCCCAAGGGCTAGTTGGTCAAGGATCGGGGTGAAGTCACTCATGCGGCACAGGCCGTTTTCTGACAGAGGTTAAGGAAATTTTGCAAAACCTGGTGTCCATGATCCGAGGCAATGGATTCAGGGTGAAACTGCACCCCGTGTATGGGTTTGGTCTTGTGGCTAAGGCCCATAATTTCTCCGTCTTCTGTCAATGCGCTGATGTGCAGGCATTTGGGCAGGCGCTCGCGTTCCACCGCCAGGCTGTGATAGCGTGTGGCGGCGAACCCGTTGGGAATACCAGTGAAAACACCGCTGCCATCATGATGGATCGGGCTGGTTTTGCCATGCATGATGGACTTGGCAGGCACAACCTTGCCGCCAAACACCTGACCTATGGCCTGATGGCCAAGGCAGACCCCCATAATGGCCAAATCATCTGGGGCCTGGCGTAAAAGCTCCAGGCAAATGCCAGCACGGTCTGGGTCACATGGCCCCGGTGATAAGATGATGCCCTCAGCGCCTTTAGCCAGAACGTCTTTAACGCTCAGCGCATCATTGCGGTGCACTTCGGTCTGTGCGCCCAGCTCCTGCACATAATGTACAAGATTATAGGTAAAACTGTCATAATTATCGATGATCAGGATCATGAGATGGCACTTCCGTCTTTTCACGTAAGCTAGAATGTTACGCGCAAAGCGGCAATGGGCTGAGGTCAGAAGGTGCACTGGAATTTTGCACACACGTGGCGGTTATAACTATTTAGTAACCATAAATGCGCCTGATGTGGTTATGAGTTTAGCCGCACACGATTCTGAGGATACGAGGCAGGTGCGCTTGATGCGCCTGCGGGGCTATCTTGACGAAGCCCCTCTTAAGCTTCCCCATCGCCATAAGCGCTTTCTTTTTATTGTTAAGCTGATGGCAGGGGTGTTATGCGCCTTAATCATAATGGCTAGCCTGACCCCGCACCGTGTCGAGGCCAGTATGAAAGCCCGTGAAGGGGTGTCGCTAAGGGATTTAGCCCCAGTACTTCCAAGAAATTTAGAGTCTGAGGCAGAAAAAACGCCAGAAATTGCCGTGCTTTCACCCATACCGATGATCGCCCTTGTGATTGATGATATTGGCCCGGCGCGGCAATGGTCGCAACAGGCACTGGACTTACCCGCGCCAGTTACACTTTCCATTTTGCCCTATGTTGCCGATGCCGCCGACTGGGCTAGGCAAGCCAAGTCTGCAGGGCATGACGTGTTACTGCACATGCCGATGGAACCCTTTGGCCTGGAAAATCCGGGACCGGGGGCCTTACTGCGTCGCCTCAGCGTATCGCAAAATCGGCAACGCCTAGAAGTCGCGCTTTTGCGTGTGCCGGGCGTTATGGGGGTGAATAACCATATGGGCAGCCGTTTTACCGCCTGCGCAGCCTGCGTTGGTGTCGTTGGCGAGACACTCCGGGGGCAGGGATTAATGTTTCTGGATTCTGTCACCAGCCAGCAAAGTGCGGCGGCGCGTATCATCGGCAAAGCTGGTGTGCCGGTGCTGCGTCGGGATGTTTTCCTCGATGATGTTGATACGCCTGCAGCCATCGCGGTGCAGATGCATCGTGCCGAGGCGTTGGCGCAATCCCAAGGGGCCGTACTGGTCATTGCACATCCGCGCCCGGCCAGCATGGAGGCTTTAAAAGGGTGGAGTGAAGATTTAAAAAAACAAGGTATTGCAATGGTTTCTTTGCGTGAATTTATGCGCGAAAAACAAGCCAGAGAACGCGGCGTTAACGTGCGCACTGCGGGTCTGTAAGGCCCTCTATAATCAGGAAGAAAAGCGCCAGGCCTGTGCGGCGGCACGAAACAGGGCGCGGGATTTGTGCACAGTCTCCATGCGTTCGCTCTCAGGGTCGCTGTCCAGCACAACGCCGCCACCCGCCTGCACATACATCATGCCATCCTTGATTATGGCCGTGCGTAAAGCGATACAGGTATCCATATCGCCGCCAGCAGAGAAATAGCCAATCGCCCCGGCATACAGCCCACGTTTTTCTACCTCCAGATCGTTGATGATTTCCATGGCCCGGATTTTGGGGGCACCAGACACGGTGCCCGCCGGAAAGCCGGCAAAAAGGGCGTCAACGGCATCTTTTTTATCGTCCAGGTCTCCCTCGACATTGGAAACAATGTGCATGACATGGCTGTAGTGCTCGACGCCGAACTGTTCGGTGACGTTGACGGTCCCGGCTTTGCAGGCACGCCCCGCATCATTGCGCCCAAGGTCCAGCAACATAAGGTGCTCGGCCCGTTCCTTTGGATCAGCCAGCAAATCGGCTTGCAAAGCGGCATCCTCAGCCGGGTTGGCGCCCCGGGGACGGGTACCGGCAATGGGGCGAATGGTGACCTTGCGCTCCCTGACACGGACCAGAATTTCCGGGCTGGAACCAACCACGCTAAAATTTTCAAAGTTTAGATAGTACAAAAAAGGCGATGGGTTCAGGCGACGCAAAGAGCGGTAAAGCGCAAAAGAAGGCTCGGGCAAAGGGGTGCTGAAACGCTGGCTGGGCACCATCTGGAAAATATCGCCTGCCTTGATGTAATCACGGGCCTGCTCGACCATGGCGCGATAATGCTCAGGCGTTGTGTTGCTGGCAGGATCGGCAGGCAGGGGGCGGGCCTTGCCCTGGGCAATGGGGGGCGTGGTGACGGGCGTATTCAGGCGCGTTTGCAGGTCATGCAAATTTTGCTGTGCGGCCTTATAGGCTGTTTGTGCATTAATGCCCTCGCGTGGGCGTACAGGTGTGGCCAGCACGATCTCCTGGGCAACGGAGTCAAAGATGGCGACCAAAGTCGGGCGCAGCAAAAGGGCATCTTCCAAACCAATGGGATCAGGATTGGGGGCAGGCAGGGTCTCGACATGGCGGATCATGTCATAGCCAAGATAGCCAAACACGCCGGCAGCCATGGGGGGCAGGCCCGGTGGCAGATCTATGCGCGCATCTTCGATAAACTGACGCAAAGCCGCAATTGGCTGCGCTGAAATGATTGACCATTGTCCGTTTGCATTGGCCTCTTCTGCCTGGCCATCGCGCACACGCCACAGGGCATCGGGTTTAAGACCGATAATGGAATAGCGCCCGCGCCAGTCACCGCCCTGAACCGATTCCATCAGAAAAACATTGGGGGTTTGCGGCCCAAGGCGCAGCATGGCTCCGACGGGCGTCAACAGGTCGTCAATAAGGGTGCGCGTCAGGATTTGCGCTTTGCCGCGTCTATATCGTGCACGAAAAATCTCATCCGGGCCGGATGTCTCAGGTGTCACAATCCCTACCCTTCGGGATTGTCACCAAGCGCAAAGGCCTTCAGACGCGCATCCTGACGAACATTGTACTGATTCAGCAGACCACGCAGGTATTGCGCCTGAATGTCCGCAGATAAAGCCTCGCCAAGAGAAGATCGCCCAATCTCAATAAGGGATTCCGGCATTTGGCCTGAGGGAATAATGTTATCCACGCGGGCAATAATCACGTTCTCGTTCGCATTATCCAGCGCCATGGCCACATCGCCTTTTCGTACACTGTACAATTGTGCGGCATGGCGTTGTGACAGCGGTGGCACGTCCTGGCCACGTTGCAAAATGGCGGCTTCAACCGTTGCTCCGGGATAACGTGTAGCAATGGCATTGGCGTCTTCACCAGTTTTCAGAGCGGCCTTGATCTCATCAGCAATGGCTTTTAGAGCCTCGGCGTGTTTATTAGTTTTCCAAGCCTCGATAACCTTATCACGGATAGTATCCAGTTTTGGAGTTTGCGGGGCCACAATGCTGTCTGTGCGGATCACATAATAATCGCCATTTGTCGTTTCCAGAATATCAGATTCCACGGCCTCTTCTGTTTCAAACAATGTTTTGAGGATTTCGCCTTCGCTGGCAATGGCCGTAACCGGATTTTGGTCCTTGTCGTAGCCACGCTTGTCAACTGGCGGCAAAGACAGCAATAACAGGCCCGTTGTCTCGGCGGCTTCTTCTAGCGTGGCACCGCTGGCACGGGCATCTTCAAAATTGCCAACCAGTTCGTACAATTTGTCGGCGGCTTCTTCCTTGATAAATTCATCACGCAAGGTGTCACGAACATCATCCAGCGTTTTTTCGACCGCCGGTGTAATGGCATTCACTTTCCAGGCGGCCCAGGCGAGGCGGCCTTCGCTTGTCCCGACTTCATCTTTTTGCGCAGCAAAAATGGCCTCGGCAATCTGATCGTCCGGGGTATTGGTAACGGCGGTGTCTTCAAACACTATGGGGGCGTTTAGTTTCAAAGACGCCGTAATTTCTTCCGGGGTTGCCCCTGTTTTCAGAAAGTCGGCAATAATCTTTGCTGTGGCTTCGTCGGGGGCGATGATCTGGACCCAGGAACGGGTTTGAGGGGTGGAAAGGTCGGCTTTACGAAAATCATACAGCTCCCTGATTTTTTCTTCTGGCACATCAACTTCTTCGGCCAGGTCACTGGCGGAAACTGTGACCAGTGAAGCGTTGCGCATTTCCGGTGTGTCAAATGTGACCTTGTGGGCCTCCAGAAAAGCGACCAGCTCGTCCTCGGCCGGCTCTCCACTTTTCGGGATAATGCTTTGCGGTATAATGACTTCGATAATCTTGCGCCGTTCCCCGCGATAATCCAGATCAATACGGGCCATAGAGCGCGGTGCAATCAGGCCAGCAATAATCGGGTCTGTAATTTGTGTCCGCATCAGGTCGCCGCGTACCTGCTTTTCAAACTGCTCAGGTGTGTAGCGGGCATTGGCCAGCGCCGAGCGATATTGCTCTTCACCAAACTTGCCTGTGATTGGATCCTTGAAGGCCTCCAGAACTCTGATTTCTTTGGCAATCAGCCGGTTGGACATGCCCACGCCCAATTCATCGGCTTTGGCGCTAAGGGCGGCATCATTGGTCATGCGCTGTAATAATTGCTCTGCCAGACCGTATTCGCGGGCCTGTTGAGTGGTTACTTTGCCCTGACTTTGGGCAATCACCCGGTTGAGTTCACGGTTCCAGGCCAGGGAATATTCCTGAACAGTGACCTTATTTGGGCCGACGATGACGACGGCATCACCCTGACCACCCCTAAAGACATCACTGATCCCCCAAACTGCAAAGCTGAGGATCAAGAGGGCAATCAGGACCATCGCTATAGGCGACTTGGCCATAGCGCGCATTTGTTCAAGCATTAGGGACTCCGAAGACAGGGCGAAAACAGCGACGAATGTAAGCGGACACGGCCATTACGGCAAGATGCGCAATTGCCCAATATCACCCATGCTGATAGATAGCATTTTGTTTGGGAAATAGTGATGGGGCTTGATATGGCACGGCGTAAATTAATTGCGGGAAACTGGAAAATGAATGGCCTGCAAAGCGCCAGAAAACAAGTGCAAGACCTGATTACCCTTCAGGGCGGAGAAATGCTAGCTAAACTTGATGTTCTGCTCTGTCCGCCGGCAACATTACTGGCTGATATGGTGCGTGATGCCGGAGCGTCTGGCCTGCATATGGGCGGACAAGACTGCCATGCCGAGGATCATGGTGCGCATACAGGGGATATTGCGGCGTCCATGCTGAAAGATTGTGGTGCGGCCTACGTCATCGTCGGGCATTCGGAACGCCGGGCTGATCATGGCGAAAGCAGCGCCGAGGTTAAAGCCAAGGCCGAGGCGGCACTGGCGGCGGGCCTGATTGCCATTGTCTGCGTTGGCGAAACTTTGCATGAACGAGAAGCAGGCCAGGCTTTTTCTGTCGTTGGCGGGCAGGTCAAGGGCTCTGTTCCCGATGGGGCCACGGCAGAAAATTGTGTACTGGCCTATGAGCCGGTCTGGGCCATTGGCACAGGCAAGGTTGCCACCACAGATGATATTGCCGCCATGCACGGCCACATTCGGGAATTGCTGGACGCTCTTGGCGGTACCGCTCTTGTTGATGCGCGCGTTCTTTATGGCGGCTCTGTTAAGCCTGGTAATGCCAGTGATATTTTCGCGCTGGATAATGTTGATGGCGGGTTGATCGGTGGGGCCAGCCTGAAGGCCGCCGATTTTTCGGCGATCATAGATGCGACTAATGGGCGTTAATCTCAGACAACATGCAATTTGCGTGTAAGCGGTAAAGTATTATCAATATCTTAGATCTAAGGTGTCTGATTAACGGCGCGGGACAAGCGCAGTGGAGACACGGGGTAATGGTACAAAACAAGAAGTTTCAGGACGCACGCGTATTACTGTTTGATACGGAGCCTACTAACCTGCGAGTAACGCGCGCGGCGCTGTTTGAGATCGGTTTTCGGGAAATCGAGTCCATTCAGGAATTTAAAAACTTTAGCAAACATGTCTCTCATGGCGAATATGACCTGATTATAGCCGAAGTGCATAATGCCGGGGGCGGTGTAGCGGATTTAATGAAAAAACTGCGTACCGGCGACATTGGCGTCAATCCTTTTGTTGTTGCCATTACCACCAGTTGGGATCGGCACGTCGAGAGTGTACGCCAGCTTGTTGATGCCGGTGTGGACGATTTATTGCTGCGCCCGTTTTCTACGCGTGATCTGGCATCGCGGGTCCATGCTGCGGTTACGGCCCGTAAAGGCTTTGTGGTTACAGGAGATTATGTGGGCCCGGACCGGCGTGGAAGCGCCGACAAAGATAGCAATACAGAATTGTTCCACCCGCCTAATACGCTGAAAAGCAGTGTGGATGGGGGGCAGTCTGCCCCAATGGTCAATAATGAAGCCATTGAAGAAGCGCGCCAGAAAATGAGCCGCGAGCGTATACGTACGCTGGCCATGCGCATTATCGTTGCGGTGGAACTGAAGCTGGATGACCCTGAAACCGGGACCAATATCAACCCGGAAGAAATCGATGGTCTGGCGCGCGAACTGAGGCGCCGCCTGCGTGGGCGCGGCGCACCCGATGCTGTGGAGCTGGCCAGTGCGCTGGTTGAAATAACCACCGAAGCCCTAGAACCGGACGGTGAAACAGAACAAAGACTGCGTCTGGTCAAGGAATTGGCCTTGGGGGCCTTTACCGCCTTTGCCGATGGCGAATCCTTGGAGCGTACAACCGGCGAAGTTGACCGCACGGTGAATGTTCTTCGTGATAAACTGCATGAGCAAAGCCTGCGGGACTGGCGTCGCGAGCTGACCTGCGCTACATAGCGCCCGAACCGGCTGCATTGCGCCGGTTTATTGCGCTAACAACACCCGAGACGCTATTGCCATGACCACTGTATTATTGACCATTCATTTTCTGATCAGCGTTGCCCTGGTGGCAACGGTCTTGCTGCAACGTTCCGAAGGCGGAGCGCTGGGCATGGGCGGCGGTCCCGGCAGTATGATGTCCGGGCGCGGTGCCGCTGATGTGCTGACCCGTTCGACCTCAATCCTTGGGGCTTTATTCTTTACCACCAGCATTTTGCTGACGGTTGTTCCCAATATTGGCAAGCAGTCAGACAGTGTGGTTATTGGCGCGCCGGTAGCCGAAGGCATCAAGGCGCTGGATAAAGCGGCCCCTGAAAAAGAAGCCGTACCCGAACCAGCTGCGCCAAAGACGGCACCCGAAGAAGAGTAAAAAAAACAGCACAATCACTGTAGAGAATTCGCCCGGACCGTATGGACCCCGAGGCGAATCGGGAATAGGGTATGCGCCCATGTCGCGATATATTTTCATCACTGGCGGCGTGGTCTCCTCATTGGGAAAAGGCCTCGCCTCTGCCGCACTGGGCGCGCTCTTGCAGGCCCGGGGCTATAGCGTCCGCTTGCGCAAGCTGGACCCATATTTAAACGTTGATCCGGGCACCATGTCGCCTTACCAGCATGGCGAGGTTTACGTTACCGATGATGGGGCCGAGGCGGACCTGGACCTTGGCCATTACGAACGCTTTACCGGCGTTGCTGCGACGCAAAGCGACAATGTCACGACCGGGCGCATCTATCAGACCATAATCGAGCGCGAACGGCGCGGTGATTATCTGGGCGCTACGGTTCAGGTGATCCCTCATGTAACCGATGCCATCAAGGAATTTATCCTGTTTGATGCTGGCGGTGTGGACTTTGTGCTTTGCGAAATCGGCGGCACCGTTGGTGATATTGAGGCTTTACCTTTCTTTGAAAGCATACGTCAGGTTGGCCTGGATCTGGGTTCGTCGCGCACTGCCTATATTCATGTAACCTTGCTGCCCTATATTGCTGTCGCCGGGGAGCTAAAAACCAAACCAACACAGCATTCTGTGAAGGAATTGCGCTCGATTGGTATTCAGCCAGACATTCTTTTGTGCCGGTGCGAGCATAACATCCCTGAGAGCGAGCGGCGCAAGATTGGCCTCTTTTGTAATTTGCGTGGCAGTGCGGTTATTCCGGCGCTGGATGCGGACTCTATTTATGATGTGCCGCTGACCTATCACGAAGAAGGTCTGGACCGCGAAGTGCTGGCCCATTTTGGTATTACCGATGATGTCGAGCCGGACCTGAGCCGCTGGAAAGAAATTTCGTCGCGCATTCATAATCCAGACGGCGAGGTTTCCATTGCCGTCGTTGGTAAATACACAGTCCTGCCCGATGCCTATAAGTCCCTGATGGAAGCTTTGGTGCATGGCGGGATCGCCAATAATGTCAAAGTACGCCTCAAATGGATCGAAAGCGAAACTTTTGAGCACGAGGACGAAGCGCTGGCCGCACTGGCCAATGTGCATGGCATATTGGTGCCGGGTGGTTTTGGCGAACGCGGGGCCGAAGGCAAAATCCGCGCCGTTGAGTTCGCCCGGGAACACAAAATTCCCTATTTTGGCATATGCTTTGGTATGCAAATGGCGGTTATCGAGGCGGCTCGCCATCTGGAAGGCACGAAAGATGCCACTTCCAGTGAGTTCGAGCATGAGGGCACCCATGTTGTTGGCCTGATGACCGAATGGGCAAAGGGCAATGCAAAAGAAACCCGTGGTAACAAGGATGATCTGGGCGGCACCATGCGCCTTGGTTCATATCCGGCGCGCCTCAAAGAAGGCTCGCTGGTTCAGAAAATTTACGGCACTGAAAACATAAATGAACGTCACCGGCATCGCTATGAGGTCAATATTGCCTGGAAGGACCGCCTGGAACGCCATGGTATGGTTTTTTCTGGTCTGTCGCCAGATGGAAAATTGCCAGAAATTGTGGAGCTTGTTGATCACCCCTGGTTTATTGGCGTGCAATTCCATCCTGAATTGAAATCACGCCCCTTTGATCCACATCCTCTTTTTGCCAGCTTTATCGAAGCGGCACTGGTACAAAGCCGCATGGTTTAGGCGACTTGTTCCCACCCTTTTCTGATTTTAGAATAATTCTACACGTGCCTAAATTCTAGCTAGTTTTAATGTATCTGCAGATAAAAAGATCAGGTTCGAGATAACTATGCCGAACACGCCGGACGCGGAAAATGTATGCAATGTGGCCGACATTGCCCGAAGTGACGCTGATAGACAGTTTATCTGGGTCAAGCCACCCCTGCGCGCTGCTGAAGAAGTAGATATGGCTGACGTCGCCTGATTCTCATCTAGGCTGCAGCGAATAACCGTGAAATATTCAGAACTGTGCCAGGCCGGTGCCCTTGGCAAATTTAACCTTTACAGACAAGGTCAGGCGTTATTTATGGAATTTATGACCAAAGTATTTGGTCAAACCATAGCCAAAGGAAAGTCCCGTGTCTGACCCGTCATCTGTGTTCTACAGAGGTGTTACGCAATCCTATCCCACAGCAGTTAAGTCCGCAGGCCTTTATGTCTATGACGAAACGGGCAAGCGCTATCTCGATATGAGCGGCGGTGCCGCTGTATCTTGTCTTGGTCATAGTCACCCGCGCGTGATGCAGGCCTTGTGTGATCAAATTCAGACCATGGCCTTTGCCCATACGGCGTTTTTTACCAATGCGCCGCAGGAAAAGTTAGCCCAGACTCTGGCGGAAAAATTTACGGAACCCGGCGCAAAGGTGTACTTCACCTCTGGCGGATCAGAGGCCAATGAAACGGCGTTCAAGCTGGTCTGGCAGTATTGGCGCGCCAAAGGGCAGCCAGCCAAGAAAAAAATCATCAGCCGCGTGCACAGTTATCATGGCAACACGCTGGGCACGTTATCGGCCAGCGGTAATTTACCCCGGCGGCGCGTTATGGGGGATGTGCTAATTGAATGGCCACGTATTGAACCCTGTTATGCTTACCGGCTTCAAGATGACGGTGAGAGTGCTGAGGGTTACGCCTTGCGTGCGGCTAATGCTTTGCAGTCCATGATTGAGCGCGAGGGCGCCGACACAATAGCGGCCTTTATTGCTGAGCCTGTTGTGGGCGCGTCGCTGGGCGTGGTATCGGCGGCACCTGGATATTTTAAACGTATTCGCGAAATTTGCGACGAGAATGATATTTTGCTGATTGCCGATGAAATCATGTGCGGTACTGGACGAACCGGAACTTTTTTTGCTCATGAACAAGAGGAATTTATTCCGGATGTGGTAACGCTGGCCAAGGGGATCGGTGGCGGCTACCAGCCACTGGCAGCGACGCTGGCGCGCCGCCATATGCATGAGACTTTCGTTGAAACGGGCAGGGGCTTTAACCACGGGCACACCTATGTGGGCCATGCCAGCGCGTGCGCGGCAGGGTTGGCCGTTGTGCAAACCATTGAAGAGGAAGGCCTTCTGGATCATGTGAAGGCATTGGGTGCCTATCTGCAGGCGGGATTGGTGGCCGCTTTTGCTGATCGGCCTTATGTTGGCGATATTCGTGGGCGCGGGCTATTTCGTGGTCTTGAGTTTGTTGCAGACAAGCAAAGTAAGACGCCCTTTCCTGATGCAATGAAGATAACGGGGCAATTAAAGCAGGTCAGTATGGAGCATAGTCTGATCTGCTATCCAGGTGGTGGCTCTGAACGGGATAATCTTGGCAGTCATATATTGCTGGCCCCACCTTTTATTGCGCAAAAAGAGCATATTGATGAGCTGATTGAAAAATTGTCTGCCATATTTGATGATGTTTTTGATGGCTGATCCTTTTATCATCATGTCTGCCCCCAACGGCGCACGCCGCCAGAAAAGCGACCACCCGGCCTTGCCGATCACGCCGCAGGACCTAGCCGCCTGCGCAGAGGAAGTTGCTGATGCCGGTGCCAGTATTTTGCATTTGCATGTGCGCGATGATCAAGGGCGTCATTCCCTGGATGTAGACCGTTATCGTGCCGCCATAGCGGCAATTCATGATGCGGTAGCCGAGCGCCTGATTATCCAGGTTACCAGTGAAGCCGTGGGTCAGTACAGCCGGGCCGAGCAAATGCAAATGGTCAGGCACTTGAAACCAGGCGCGGTTTCGTTGGCACTCCGCGAATTGTGCCCGACAGATGAATATCTTGGTCAGATGGCAGATTTTATCGCCTGGATGAAGGCAGAGCACGTGTTGCCCCAGTACATTTTGTACAATCAGGGCGACTATGCGCGCTTTGAAAATTACCGGCGGAAAGGTTTATTCCTAAACGATTCGCCTTTTGTGCTGTTTGTACTTGGGCGTCACCATGAAAAGAGCGAAAAACCAAGCCGCAACACAGAAAATTTCAGGGATAATATTTGCACAGCCGTGTTTCCCTGGAGCGTATGTGGCTTTCAAATCAATGAATTCCAGGCCATTCCCTATGCCGCCCGTCATGGTGGGCATATCCGCGTTGGGTTTGAGAACAATATATGGCAAAAAAACAAGGACTTGCTAAGTGGTCACCCACAAATGATAGAATTGTGCAAAGAAGCTGCAAAACAGGTAGAACGTTCTATTGCAACCGCAGATGATGCAATGGATATTCTAAACGTGCGATAAAAACATCGGTAAATGGAAAGAGTCTTCTACTGTGGCATTCTTGTCATTGTTATTGTGCTGCATTGCCTATAGAAGCTGTCTCCAGGTTGCAAGATATGAAAACCGCAATTCAGTTACACACGTTCCATTTCAAGGGGAAATTCATGAGACACATGAGACATTTAAAACAGACCACAATGCTGGTTGCCGCTGCGGCAACACTTAGCGCTGTTGGCTTGCCGGCTTTTGCACAGGTTGATGGTGATGATACCATCGTTGAAGATGAAATCGTTACCATTGGTAGCCGTAGCAAGAAGGCGCGTTCAGTACAGAACTCACCAGTGCCAATTGACGTCTTTAGCGGCAAAGAATTCCAAAGTTCAGGCAATACGGTTGATATTACCGATATGCTGAGAGCACTGGTGCCCTCCTATACGGCCACACCGGCAACAGGTGATGGCAGTGCGTTTATTCGCCCGACATCGCTGCGCGGTATGGCCCCGGATGAAACTCTGATCCTGGTGAATGGCAAGCGCCGTCACCGTTCAGCTCTGGTGCAGTTCTTTGCACCGGCTGCGGGTAATGGCTCGCATGGTGCAGATGTAGGCATGATTCCCGCCATTGCATTAAAAAGCGTAGAGATCCTGCGCGATGGTGCTGCGGCGCAATACGGTTCTGATGCCATTGCGGGCGTGATGAACTTTGTCCTTAAAGATGCCAATGAAGGCGGCGAAGCCGTTTTCCAATACGGTAAATTCTATGAAGGCGAAGAAAGCCTCAAGCTCGCCGGTAATGTTGGACTGCCTATAGGCGACAATGGCTTTATCAACCTCAGTGGCGAATATGTAGACAATGATGCGCTGTCACGCGGCATCATTCGCCCTGATGCACAGGCACTGATTGATGCCGGTGTACAAGGCGTTGGCGCAGACAGCCCGTTTGGTGATGCGCCCTTTACGCAAACCTGGGGCCGTCCGCAAACCAAGGGGGCACGGTTCTTTGTGAACTCAGCGATTGAGATCAGTGAAAATGCTGAGCTATATGCCTTTGGGAACTATGCCGATACAGATGGTCGCTATCGCTTCTTCTATCGGAACCCTAATCACCCTACCATCCAGACCTTGCGTAGCTTGGGCTTTACTGGCCTACAGGCCGGTTACACGCCGTTTCTTGATGGTGCCCAGAAAGATGTGAGCCTGGTTACCGGTGTCCGCGGCGAAACAGCCTCGGATTGGTCTTATGACTTTAGCGCCAGTGCCGGTAAAAACTCTCTGGATTATACCCTCAACAACACACTGAACCCATCATTGGGCCTGATCGGCGGTCAGCCGGCGCAGCGTGACTTTAATGTTGGTGGTTATGACCAGAAAGAAACCAATTTGAATGCTGATTTCTCAAAGCCTATCAGCGATAATCTCAATTTGGCCTTTGGTGCTGAATGGCGTGAAGAAACTTATAAAATAACGCCCGGTGAGCCTAATTCCTTTGTGGGTTCTGGTTCTAATGGGTTGAACGGGTTTAAACCCCAGGACTCTGGTTCTTTCAGTCGTAATAACTTTGGCATCTATGTTGATGTGGAACATGATGTCACTGATCGTTGGTTGCTTCAGTATGCAGCGCGCTATGAAGATTTTTCTGACTTTGGCAGCACCATTAACGGTAAACTGGCCACAAGCTATGTGGTAAATGATGCCCTGACGCTGCGGGCCGCTGTCTCCACAGGCTTTAAGGCTCCTACGCCTGGTCAAGCCAATGTGCGGACGACCATCACTACATTTGATGGGAATACAGGCTTGCAGGTCGAAGAGGGCCTCGTGCCGCCAACCAGCCCTTCTGCATTGGCCGCCGGTGGTGCGCCGTTGAAAGAAGAAAAATCGGTTAACTACAGTGCCGGTTTTGCTAGCAAGCTGGGAGAAAGCACAACGCTCTCGGTTGATGCCTATCGCATCGAAGTGGATGACCGTATCTATCGTACGGGCGATATTCCGCTTCCGGGCAGCACAACCGGGGCTACGGTTTCCTTCTACACCAATGCGTTGGATATTGTTTCCAAAGGGATTGATGTGGTTGTAACCAACAATCTGCCCTGGGGCGAGGTTAATGACACGGATTTCTCTTTGGCGCTTAGCTATAATAAAGTTAGCGTGAAAAAGCAGAACCCTGTTGGTGGTATTCTGCCGGTTAGCGCTTCGGTCATTGAAGATATTGAAAACAATTACCCGAATTTGCGCTTTGTGTTTTCTGCCAACACGCATTTTGGCGAAGATTGGGAATGGCTGGTCCGGGCGAACTTCTATGGTTCCTCCTTTGATGAGCGAGGCACAATTGGTGCCGCTACAAGCCCCAGCGCAAAAATTGAAGCCGCGATCTTTTTCGATACAGAGGTTAGCTACCAAGTAACGGAAAATGTTCAACTGGCTGTGGGTGCCGTCAATATTTTTGACAACTTTGTCAATAAAATTGGCCCACCTAATGCCAATCGTCTGAGCGTTGGCCTGCAATACCCACGTCGGGCTGCTGCGAATTATGAAGGTGGTTCCGTGTATGCCAGGCTTCGCCTGACATTCTAAGACGGCCTACAGAGCGCTCTTAAGCACTCTGAGGATACAGCTAAATACAGGCGGCGGCAGGATATCCTGCCGCCGTTTTTCTGTTGTGGGCGCATTCGGTTTTAGTATAGATTGCGACGGGATAAGACAGAGGGGCCCTTAAGAAGGGCCGCAGCAATAGTTCTTCTAAGTTCTGGATCATTATCAGCTTGCTCAACTAACTGACCAAAGCCCAGAATATCAATAAAAGCGACAAAACGGTTTTCATAAGGGGCGGTGGTAATACTTTCTTGTTCAGACACTATTGAGCACACTCCCCATATATTTTCCCACCCAGAACCTTCGCCGCTTTGGGGGCGAAATAGGTCAGTATTCCATCGCAACCGGCGCGTTTGAATGAAAGCAGGCTTTCCATCATGACGGCCTCTTCGTCCAGCCAGCCATTTTGCGCTGCGGCCATCAACATGGCGTATTCGCCGGACACCTGATAGGCGAATGTCGGCGCGTCAAAGGCGTCTTTAACGCGGGCCACTACATCCAGATAAGGCATGCCGGGTTTGACCATAATCATGTCGGCACCTTCCTCGAGATCCAGCGCGATTTCGCGTAAGGCCTCTTCGCCATTGGCCGGATCCATCTGATAGGTTTTCTTGTCGCCTTTTAGGGTGGTGGTTGATCCAACCGCATCCCTGAACGGGCCATAAAACGCCGAAGCGTATTTGGCGGCATAGGCCATGATCAGCGTGTCGGTGTGGCCTTCGCTTTCCAGCGCTTCGCGAATAGCGAGGATGCGCCCATCCATCATGTCAGAAGGCGCAATGATGTCGCATCCGGCCTTGACTTGCACCAAGGCCTGGCGGACCAGCATGTCGACGCTTTCATCATTGACCACCACGCCGCCCCGCACAATGCCGTCCTGGCCAGTATCGGTGAACGGGTCCAGCGCCACATCGGCCATCACGCCCACGTCCGGGGCGGCGGATTTCAGCGCTGATATAGCTCGGCACACAAGGTTATCCGAATTGGTGGCCTCATCCCCGGTTAGAGTTTTCAAAGAAAAATCTATCATGGGAAACAAAGCGATAGTGGGAATACCCAAAGCGCTGGCTTCGCACGCGGCCTCGCCGACTTTGGCCAGCGGATAGCGCGAGACGCCGGGCATAGAGGCGATGGGTTGAAAATCATCGCCCTCGTGCACAAAGATCGGCCAGATCAGATCGGAGGGCCGTAAATGGTTTTCGCGCACCAGCGCGCGAGACCATTTGGCCTGCCGCAGGCGGCGCATGCGTGTATAGGGAAACGTGGCCATGTGCATCTTCCATTGGACGGTGTAGGGTGACTTGATTATCACGGATACACGAACCATCAAGCATGAAAGGGCAAGAAGCATGGACTTCACCCTGACCGAAGAACAAACTCTGATACAGGATATGGCGGCGAGTTTTGCCACCGACAAGCTGCGGCCAAATGCGGCCAAATGGGACGAGGAAAAGCATTTTCCGGTTGCAGTGATGCGTGAGGCTGCGGCGCTTGGGTTTGCCGGCATTTATGTGGGCGAGGAACATGGCGGATCGGCGCTCAGCCGTCTGGATGCGGCACTGATATTTGAACAGCTTTCCATGGGCTGTGTGGCCACGGCGGCATATTTATCTATTCACAATATGGCCTCGTGGATGATCGACACCTATGGCAATGCGGATCAGAGGGCCAAATGGCTGCCGGGCCTGATGAGTATGGATTTGATCGCCAGCTATTGCCTGACCGAGCCGGGATCAGGCTCGGACGCGGCGGCTTTGCGCACCAAGGCTGTGCGCGATGGTGATCATTACGTGCTGAACGGCACCAAGGCGTTTATCTCGGGCGCCGGTGTGTCGGACGTCTATGTGGTGATGGTGCGCACCGGCGAGGCTGGCCCCAAAGGCATTTCCACATTTGTGGTGGAAAAAGGCACACCGGGCCTCAGCTTTGGCGCGAACGAGCGCAAAATGGGCTGGAACGCCCAGCCCACGGCGGCGGTGATCTTTGAGGACTGCAAAGTGCCTGTAGCCAATCGCCTTGCGGACGAAGGCATGGGGTTTAAAATTGCCATGTCCGGGCTGGATGGCGGGCGCATCAATATTGGCTCTTGCTCGCTGGGCGGGGCCAATGAGGCGTTGAACCTGGCCAAAGACTATGTCAGCACCCGCACCCAGTTTGGCAAACCCATTGGCGCGTTTCAGGCCAGCCAGTTCAAGATCGCCGATATGGCCACCGAATTACAGGCGGCGCGTATGATGCTCTATCGCGGCGCGGCGGCGATTGATGAGGGCCATCCGCAAAAGAGCAAATATGCCGCTATGGCCAAGCGCTTTGCCACTGATGTGGGGTTTAAGGTGGCCAATGATGCCCTGCAATTGCACGGCGGCTATGGGTATTTAAAGGATTATCCACTGGAGCGTATTGTGCGTGATTTGCGAGTGCACCAGATTTTGGAAGGCACCAATGAGATTATGCGGGTGATCATTGCCCGCCATGAGATGGGATGAAGTGGTGTATCATTTTACACGTCATACCGACGAAAGTCGGTATCCAGAATAGAGTCGCCACTGGATTCCGGCTTTCGCTGGAATGACGCCAGAATAGAGTCGCCACTGGATTCCGGCTTTCGCTGGAATGACGCCAGAATAGAGTCGCCACTGGATTCCGGCTTTCGCCGGAATGACGCCAGAATAGAGTTGCCACTGGATTCCGGCTTTCGCTGGAATGACGCCAGAATAGAGTTGCCACTGGATTCCGGCTTTCGCTGGAATGACGCCAGAATAGAGTTGCCACTGGATTCCGGCTTTCGCTGGAATGACGATTGAGTAGGACTGAGAGTAGCATGACCAAAACTGCCCCCGTAATCGCCACCGTTGAAGGTCGCATAGGCCGTTTGACCCTGAACCGGCCAAAGGCGCTGAACGCGCTGGACCTGCCCATGATTCGTATCATGACCAAGACGCTGCTGGATTGGCGCAAGGACGCAAGTATTGCCGGTGTGGTGGTGGATGCAGCGGGCGAGAAGGCCTTTTGTGCCGGCGGCGATATTTTGGCGCTGACCGGGGAACGCAAGGATGAGGATGCGACACCGGCAGAGTTTTACGCCGAAGAATATCGCCTCAACACGCTGATCAAGGAATACCCCAAACCTTACGTGGCGATGATAGATGGTATCGTCATGGGCGGCGGGGTTGGCATTTCAGTGCACGGTGTGCGGCGTATTTGCGGCGATAAGACCTTGTTTGCCATGCCGGAAACGGGCATCGGTTTTTACCCCGATGTGGGGGGTACGTATTTTCTACCGCGCCTTGAGGGGCAAACCGGCATATGGCTTGCCCTGACCGGGGCACGGCTAAAAGCGGCTGACGCTTTTGCGCTTGGCATTGCCACAGATTACGCTCCCTCTGATCAGCATGGGCAATTACTGGCCCGGCTGATCGAGGATGCGGCGGCCAGTGAAGACATTGGCCCGATTATCGACAGCCTGACCGGCTTGCCCGGGGCGGGCGGCGTGCAAGCCCATAAGGCACAGATTGATACCGCCTTTGCCGCCGACACCGTGGAGGGTATTCTGGCGCGCCTTGAAGAGGATGACAGTGATTGGGCGTTAAAACAGATCAAAATTCTTAAATCCAAATCACCCACGGCCCTGAAAGTTACCCTGCGCCAGATGTGCGAGGGACAAAATCTGAATTTTCGAGCCGCCATGCGTATGGAATTGGGCCTGAGTGTAAAGTTTGTTGCCGGGCATGACTTTACCGAAGGGGTGCGGGCGCTGCTGGTCGATCGGGATAATGCGCCCAACTGGCAACCGGACAGCTTGTCTGCCGTCAGTGATGACATGGTGGCTGGGTATTTCGTGCCTTTGACCATAGATGAACGCTTGAATTTTCAGGATGAGGAATAAAAACATGAGCACAATAAAAACCATCGCCTTTATCGGGCTTGGCAATATGGGCGGCCCTATGGCGGCCAATATGGTCAAAGGCGGCTTTGCTGTTACGGCGTTTGATCTTTCATCGGACGCGTTGGCGCTGGCCAAGGCTAATGGCTGCGATACCGGCCACAGCATTGCCGAAGCGGTGCGGGACAAGGACGCAGTGATCACCATGTTGCCCGCAGGCAAGCATGTGCGCGCGGTTTATGGCGGCGCGGACGGCATTTTTGCCAGTGCCAAGGCCGGGGCGCTGTTTTGCGATTGCTCCACCATTGATGTGCAAAGCGCCCGTGATGTGGCAGCAGAGGCCGAAAAAATGGGATTTTCCATGGTCGACAGCCCGGTCTCGGGCGGTGTGGCGGCGGCCAGTGGCGGCACGCTAGCCTTTATGGTGGGCGGATCAGATGCAGCCTTTGAGGCGGCGCAAACGGTGCTGGATCCCATGGCCAAGGCGGTCATGCACGCCGGTGACAGCGGGGCCGGCCAGTCGGTTAAAATCTGTAATAATATGCTCTTGGGCATAACGATGATCGGCACCGCCGAAGCCTTTGTGCTGGCCAAAAAATTAGGTCTGGATACCCAGCGCTTTTTTGATATTTCCTCCAAGGCATCGGGGCAGAACTGGTCAATGACCTCGTATTGCCCGGAACCGGGCCCAGTGCCCACATCACCGGCCAATTCTGGCTATAAGCCCGGTTTTTCGGCGGCTATGATGCTCAAAGATTTGCGTCTGGCGCAGGACGCCGCGCAGACCTCTGGCACATCCACACCGCTGGGGGCCGAGGCCCAGGCGCTCTACGCCATGTTCGACAGTCTTGGCGGTGGCAATACAGACTTTTCTGGCATTATCCAGATGCTGAGCGGCGAGATGACAAAGAGCTAAAGCGGTGACTATTTTGACAGCAGGAAAACACTCCTATGGTGTTTAAAAGCGGAGACCATCGGATTGATAGGGAAATAGGTTAACTATGTTCGCAAAGATAGCGAGGTTGATCTTTGCAGTATAATTACATTGCCATATTTTTTTCAAAAATTGTTCCTCCGGATGACTAACTCTACGAGGTTTTCCTATGAACTATTTTTCAATTAAGCCCATACCCCACAAGGCTTAGGCCAGCATTGCTTGCAAGGAGCATGGCAGACCAGATAAAAACTTGAAAGACTGCAGCACCAACTCTTGCATTACCTGTTTTCCAATAAACTGACCCAAAGGTTTCACCTTCCTTCCTACGCTCCTTAGCGTCTGAGATGGCCAAATAAAGCCCCATCACCGCTAAAAAAAATATGTAAGAGCCTGTATCGAAAGTAGTTGAGTGATATCAGAGGATTATGATTTTTTCGGATTGTCGAAGATTCGAAGGAGGCCACGATGTCCTGGACTGATACCACTCGAGCGGAGCATAAGCGCATTTGCAGTCGTTATCCAAGCGATTGTACTGATGAGGAATGGGCAATTATCGAGCCCTTGCTGCCCCCGGCCCGGCATGGCGGTCGCCCTCGTACGACGGACATGCGCAATCTCTTTGATGCGATTTTGTATATGGCGCAGGGCGGCATTCAGTGGCGCATGCTGCCCAATGATTTTCCGCCACACGCTACGGTTCAGCGGTATTTCTATGACTGGCGCAAGGGCGGGGTGTTATCCAACATCAACTTTGCGCTGGTACAGATGGGTCGCGTACTTGCGCACAAGGAACCATGTCCCAGTGCTGGTGTCATTGACAGCCAGTCCGTTAAAACCACGGAAAGTGGCGGGGTTTGCGGTGGAGCTTGCCCTCCGGCTTGACCGGTGGGATGCAGGCAAGAAGATCAAGGGACGCAAGCGCCATATTGTCACCGATACGAACGGCTTTCTGGTCGGCTTGGTCGTACACGAGGCCAGCATTCAGGATCGCGATGGGGCTGTCCCAGTGCTG
>NVVV01000022.1 GCA_002733495.1 Robiginitomaculum sp. | reverse complement strand
AAGTTGCCCACCCTACAAAATATATTATTTATTTGGCTTTTTGTAGGGTGGTGCATAAGGGACGAAATGCCCACGCGCCCGTTGAGGCCATGTTGAGAATTGTGCCGCCGCCATTTTTTTTCATGATCGGTACAAGGGCGCGCGCGATCAGGTAAATGGATTTGGCGTTGACCTGAAACAAGCGCTCAAACTCTTCTTCCGAAGCCTCTTCCATTGGCTTGGGCGATTGTGCGATGCCGGCATTGTTGACTATGATGTCAGCGGGGCCAAAAAAACCGCAGGCCGCCCGGGCCATGTTTTGTACCGCATCCCCATTGGCGACATCCACGTAGAGTGCTTTGGCCTGATCACCCAATTGATGGGCATAGCGCTGCGCGGCGTCTTCATTGCGGTCGGCAATGATGACCTGCGCCCCTTCGCTAAGAAATTTCTTAACGATCCCGGCGCCAAACCCCGAAGCGCCGCCGGTGACAATGGCTTTTTTATTCAACAAACGCATTTTTCTTCCTATTCATGAAAGGCGGCTACGGTTTTTAAGGTCGAAAAGCCATACAAGGCTTCCAGCCCTTTTTCCCGCCCATGTCCCGAACGGCCCATGCCCCCAAAGGGCAATTCCACGCCCCCACCGGCGCCGTAATTATTGATAAACACCTGACCAACCCGCAGTTTTTTCGCCATCCGCATCTGGCGCGCCCCATCCCGGGTCCAGACACCGGCAACAAGGCCAAAATCCGTCCCATTGGCAATTTCAACAGCCTGGTCTTCGTTCTCAAACGGGATCACCACCTGAACGGGACCAAAGATTTCCTTTTGGGCCAACTCATGCTCTGGTGGCACATCGGTCCATAAGGTTGGGGCCGTATAAAACCCGCCGGCAGGGGCATCGGCGACAATTTCACCGCTGGCAATTTGGACTAACCCATCGGCCCGCGCCCTTTTCAGATAGCCGTCTACGATCCCTTTTTGTTTTGCTGACACCAGTGGTCCCAGATTCAAATCCAACATGGCAGGCCCGACACGCAAGGCTTGATATGATTTCACCAACCGCGCCAGCAGCGCATCATAAATATTACGGTGGACCAGAATCCGAGATCCGGCAGAACAGGTCTGCCCGGCATTTTGAATGCCGGCATTGACCAGAAAGGGCAGGGCTTTATCCAGATCTGCATCCTCAAAGACAATTTGTGGTGATTTTCCACCAAGCTCGAGGGTCACGGGTGCGGCATGCTGCGCTGCGGCGCTCTGCACTTTGCTGCCAACGCCAACTGAGCCGGTGAATGAAATATGAGAAACACCAGGATGGCGGGCAAGCGCGTCTCCGGCCACCTCGCCTAATCCGGGGACGATATTTAACGCCCCGGCGGGCAGCCCGGCCTCATTGGCGATGAAGCCAAAGGCCAGCGCGGTCAGGCAGGCTTCTTCTGCGGGCTTTAACACCGCCGCATTGCCCATTGTCAGCGCCGCCACCACAGAGCGGCCAATGATCTGCATCGGGTAATTCCACGGAATAATATGGCCGGTTACGCCAAATGGTTCGCGAAGCGTATAGACCGTATACCCGGCCTGATAGGGGATGGTCTGACCATGAACTTTATCAGCCGCGCCCGCATAAAACTCAAGATAGCGGGCCAAGGCACGGGCATCGGCAAGGGCCTGGCTATAGGGCTTGCCGACGTCCTGCGCCTCCAGCGCGGCCAGATCGGCTGCGTGTTTTTCAACCAAATGGCCAATACGGGCGAGGATGCGGCCCCGCTCCACAGCGCTCATCTGGCCCCATTCGCCTTGCAGTGCGTTCTGTCCGGCCTCAACGGCTTCATCAACATCATGGGCGTCAGCCAGAGCAATCCGGGCGATTTCCTTACCCGTAGAGGGGTCATACAAAGCTCCCTCGGTTTTTGCGGTTTTCCATTCGCCGCCGATGAGCATCTGGTTTGTTTGCATATTTATCATAGCGCAAAAGCCATTACCGGTGTCGCAGATAACAACGCAGCGGTGTAGTGTTGTGAGGGGGAGGTGAATATCTGTTCCGTTTCGCCCTCTTCGATGATTTGCCCGGCCCGCATGACCAGCACGCGATGGGCAAAACCGCGAACAACAGAGAGGTCGTGAGAAATAAACAGGAATGCCAATCCCATGCGCTTTTGAATATCTGTCAGTAAATCCAGAATTTGCGCCCGCACGGTGACATCCAGCGCGGAAACCGCTTCGTCCAGCAATATGACCTCAGGCGAGGTCGCCATCGCTCTGGCAATGGCGATGCGTTGACGCTGGCCTCCGGAAAATTCATGAGGGTATTTTCTGGCATCTTTAGCGGACAAGCCCACCGCGTCCAGCAATTCAGCAACCCGCGATACCGCTTGTGTTTTTCCAAGCGTCTCATTGAGCAGATAAAAAGGCTCCGCAATAATGTGCCCCACCCGCTGACGCGGGTTAAAACTGCCATAGGGGTCTTGAAACACCATTTGCAATTGCTGGCGCATTTGCCGCATTGCCGCCTTGTCTGGGCGTTTTGTGCCGCCAACAAAAGGGGCGGCGGCCAGCTCCACCATGCCTGACTTAATGGGCAATAGCCCCATCATGGCCTTGCTAAGCGTTGATTTCCCACAACCAGACTCGCCAACCAGCGCCACCGTTTCGCCGGATGCGATAGAGAGACTAACTCCTTTCACCGCTGTGAAAATGGTGGAGGGACCGAACAGTCGATCATGCCTATGGTACGCGCACACAAGATCGCGAACCTTCAGAACGATTTTTTTTCCAGGTTTTTTGTGGGGTCCAGCATTATAAAAGGCAGCCTTGAACAATGCTTTTGCATAAGGGTGCGTGAGGGTATCAGGTCCAATTTTCTCATGGCAGGTTTCGACAATTTCGCCCTCTTTCATAATCACCACGCGATCAGCATATTGCGAGACCAGAGGCAAATCATGGGTGACCAGAACAAGTGCACAATGATCTTCGTGTGCAAGGCTCACCAGTAATTGTAAAACCTCGGCCTGGGTGGTGACATCCAGGGCGGTCGTTGGTTCATCAGCCAAAATGACTTTGGGCTTTAAGATAATTGCCATTGCGATGGCCACGCGCTGGCGTTGCCCGCCGGAAAGCTCATGGGGGTAACGGTTCAGCGGTATCTTTTCGGGAGACAAACCAACCCGCCGCATGGTTTTTTCGGCTAGGGCCTGCGCATCAATGCGCGACAAACCCCGGTGCAAGCGCGCCGCCTCGGCGACCTGGCGACCAATGGTATGCACCGGATTTAACGCGGTCATTGGTTCTTGAAAAATAACACCCACTTGTGCCCCGCGAATTGGACACATTGCAGTCTCGTCAGCGCCGACGATCTCAAGACCGTTCAGGCAAATAGAGCCAGAACACCGGGCACCGCGCGGCAGCAGGCCGGAAACGGCCAGCAGACTCATTGATTTGCCAGAGCCGGACTCGCCAACCAGACCCAGCGTTTCACCAGCGCGCACACGCCATGACACATCGCGTATGACCTGCGTCCCGCTAATCTCTATGGACAAATTTTCAATCGTCAGAACTGTTGCTTTTTCCGAGGTTGGCATAATTTCCCTCCTCCAGGAACAAAGCAGGGCTTGCGGTCCAAGTACAGCTTTGAAAAGCCGAACGTGTTCCACAAACCAAACTTTGAAGACAACGAGATGGTGAAAACCATCCCAGATTGATGCCGCCGACAAAATGTCGATGGCATCAAAATAAAACCAACCGCGATGGGGCGGCCTTAATATGTCCAGCGCAAGGTCAGACCATAGGTCCGGGGCGCGGCCGGCAGGCCCCTGCCACCGCCATCCTGGGCAAAGTTGTTGAGCAGATAATTTTCATCAAACGCATTATCGACCCAGAATGTCAGGTCTGTGCCATGCTCACCGTCACGATGATAGGTCAGGCTCAGATTTACAAGGTCATAGGCGGGTGTAACCACATCGGGGTTATTGGCAACATCGCCAAACATTTTGCTTTTATGGGTATAATCCGCCCCGACGGCCAGCGTGCCGTTTAGCGAGGGTGCCGGCCATGTATAGCGTACCCGCTGAGACAGGGCGAACTTTGGCGTTCGGGCCAGCTTGTTCCCGACCCGGTCAGTCAGCGCGGCACCAGATTCAGATTCGAAACCTGCCGGCGCAAAAAACTGGGTAAAGTGGGCATCGGTAACGCTGAAGGAGCCATTCAAGGACAGGCCATCAATCGGGGTGAGCGAATATTGCAACTCGAACCCGTCAATGGAAGCATTGGCGGCGTTTTGGGTAATCAGCGAACTGGTGGTCCCCGGCGGGGATCCTGCGGGACGCAACAGCTCCACAACCTGCAAGTCACTGAAGTCTGTATGGAAAGCCGCCGGGTTAATTACCAGCCGACCACCAAAAAGCGTGGCCTTGATACCGGCTTCGTAAGAATCTGCGGTTTCAGGGTTGAACGGCGTTCCAACGGCCAAGGCTGTCGTGCCCCGTCCCTGAAAGCCACCTGACTTGAACCCGCGCGAGAAGGACGTGTACAGCATAACGTCATCATCTGGCTTATAGGATACCACAAACTTTGGCGTAACCTTGTTGAAGGTCGCCCTGTTCTGCACAAAAAACGGGACGGCAACAACGATACCGTCTGCCGTACCTACGCGGCTAATGCTTTTTGTGTCATAGGTGTAGCGCACCCCGGCGGTAAACTCGAGATTGTCCACCAGTTCATAACTGGCCTGCCCAAAAACCGCATAACTGTTGACGGCAACATCCTGGTCATCGCCGCTTTCTGCTGGCGGCGCCAGCACGGAAACAACATTGTTGGCATCACGTATCAGCAGGCCCAGATTGACGGTTTCATTTCTGCGCACATCTTCATGCAGATAAAACGCGCCGGCCATCCATTTCAAGCGCACCTGGTCTGGCGAGGTGATTCTTAACTCCTGAGTGAATGTTGTGGAATTTTCGGAAAAATCGTTACTGGCTGGCGCGATAAGGACAGCATTCGTTGCCCCGGTTGCAAGGATTGCCCGGGTTTGCGCCTCGGTTGAGATGACATCATTTACCGCCGATTCCAGGCGACGTATAGAGCTGATAGAGGTCAGCAAATAGTCATTGCCAAGGGTATAGTCTGTGTGAACGGCGCCGCTCCAAGTATCAATTTTGGCAAAGCCTGGGTCTTCAAAAAATTCCTTGGTAAAATCATTTCTGAACCCGGGCAGCAAAGCATTGCCGCCAACGCCAAATTGCTGGCCATCACCAATAAACACCCGTTGTGGACCCGCCTGATCAAGCGTTGAATAAGAACCGGAAACATTAATCTCCAGTGCGCTGCTTGGCACAAAGCGAAGCCCCGTGCGTATGGTTGAGGTGTCTATATCCAAAGCCCTGACACTCTTTTGCAAGGATTGGCTGAGATTAGGGAACAGCGCTGCAGAATTGGGAATTTGATCAATGGTGGAATCCAGATAGCCTTTGCGATTGCGGCTGGAAAACGATATTTTGCCAAAAACTTTTTCTGAAATCTGACCACTGAGCAGACCACGGAAATCCTGCCGGTCCAAATTGCCTACTTTGGCTTCAAACTTGATACGGGTTTCCTCATCGGGCTTGCTGGTGACAAGGACGATGGCCCCGCCGACGACATTGCGTCCAAACAAGGTGCCTTGCGGGCCGCGCAGAATTTCCACACGCTCAAGGTCAAACAGGTCCATGTCCATGCCTGCCGCCCGGCCAATAGGGACTTCATCGATATACACAATCACCGAATTGTCAGCGGCGGCGCCGTCATCGGTGCTGCCAATACCACGGATAGAGAATTGCGAAGAGGCCGCGTCCTTGCGGTTAGCGGTGAAGCTGGGGGTCAGCTGACTCATCCCATTCATGTCCACAATGCCACTTTTTTCAAGATCATCTTCCGAAAATACCGTAATCGCAATGGGAACGTCCTGAACGTTTTCCTCGCGCTTGTTGGCGGTCACAATGATGACATCGCGTTCAAATGCGTTTGAATCGGCCTTCCCGTTTGCGCTCTGGGCTTGAGCGGGCTGAATACACAACCCACCGATAACGACAGATAGAACAAATGCGGATGCACCTGACTTCAAATTTGTACGGTAATTATTTAACCGACGGCCTATGAGTTTTACTGACATTGATTTACTCCCTGATCACAAATGAAAAATACGGGCCTGTTTATGAAGAATGAAATATCCTGCACATCCCTCTAGCATTTATATGATTATTATCATTACTATACGCATAAATTAATGTCAAACGACTCCTGAGTCTCCGGCCCGCCGCGATTCCAATGCGATAACCGATTTCAAAAGGACCCTGCCCATGAGCCAAAAACCCGCAAACCTGCTGGTCCTGCCCGGCGATGGCGTTGGCCCTGAGGTGCTTTTGCAATGCCGCCGGGTTATGGACTGGTTTTCCACACATCGGGCCCTGCCCTTAACCATTGATGAAGCGATCGTAGGCGGTGCATCAATTGATTTGCATGGGGTGCCCATTCGCCCTGACGTTTTGCAAAAGGCACGCGCGGCAGATGCAATATTGTTTGGGGCAGTTGGGGGTGAAAAATGGGATCATTTGCCGCTGGCGCAGCGCCCTGAGGCTAGCATCCTCACCCTAAGGCGTGCGCTTGACCTTTATGCCAATGTTAGGCCAGCGAAATGTTATTCTACGCTTGTTGCGTTTTCATCACTTAAACCAGAGATCGTGGCCGGTCTTGATCTGGTTATCGTGCGCGAAGGCACCAGCGGTGTTTATTTTGGCACGCCGCGCGGTCGCGAGACCTCCAAAACTGGCGAGGTCTTTGCCTATGACAATCAATATTATTCGACCAGCCAGATTGAGCGTGTATGCCATTTTGCCTTTGCATTAGCCGGGCAACGCAAAGGCAGGCTCTGTTCGGTTGATAAAGCCAATGTCATGGAAACAGGCGCATTATGGAGAGAGGTCTTTAACCGGGTGGCAAAAGCCTATCCCGATATTGCGATCAGCCATATGTATGCCGACAATTGCGCCATGCAATTGGTGCGCAATCCAAAACAATTTGATGTCATTGTCACAGATAATTTGTTTGGTGATATTCTATCTGATTGCGCCGCCATGCTAACCGGCTCCCTTGGCATGCTGCCTTCCGCATCCATTGGCACCCTGCGCGCCGACGGGCAAAGATGCGCCCTTTACGAGCCTGTGCATGGTTCAGCGCCTGACATTGCAGGGCACAATATAGCCAATCCTCTTGCCATGATCTTGTCATTTGCCATGTGTTTGCGCCTGTCTCTGGCGCGCCCCCGTGAAGCCGATGAACTTGAAAAGGCTGTAGAGCAGATTTTATCTGATGGAAAAATGACCGCAGACCTTTGCGGCCCTGACCAGTCACCGACCAGCACCACAGGCATCGGGGACGCCCTTCTTGAGGCCCTGAACGCGAATGCAATAAAGAAATAAAAGAAGTTTATCTCAGGGCAGTTCGCCCTGCAGCAAGTTTGGCAAAGCGCCAACACCGCCGCCGGCCTCGCGGGCAAAAAACCGCCGCGCCGGCCCGATCTTATCTACCGCCGCCATGCCCAGACCGCGCAACAGGCGAATGGGGGCCAGATCATTGGAAAACAGGCGCACAAACCCTTCTGTGGCGGCCAACAGCGCGGTATTATCAAAGCGCCGCCATTGCTCGTATCGTTCCAGCGCTAGTGGATCGGCAATATCCAGACCAGCACGCACCGTCTGGGCCATCACATCGGCCAAAGCCGCTGCATCGCGAATACCGGCGTTAAAGCCCTGACCGGCAATGGGGTGCATGCCGTGGGCGGCATCGCCAACCAGCACCAGACGTGGCGCGATATACTTTTCAACCACCATCAGGGTCAGCGGATAGGCCCAACGCGGCCCCTCCGGGGTCAACGCGCCTAAGAAGCTGCCAAAGCGACGTTCCAGTTCAGCCTGAAAAAAATCATCCGGGGCAGATTTAAGATATTTTGCCGCCGCCGGGGTTTCGGTCCAGACAAGGGAGGAACGATTACCGGGAAGCGGCAAAATGGCAAACGGGCCATGGGGCAGGAAATACTCGTGGGCAATGCCGTTGTGCGGCTGTTCATGGGCGACCGTGGCCACCACGCCCCATTGGTTATAACCCCAGCCATGGGACCGGATGCCCGCTGCTTTGCGCGCCGGGGAATTGCGTCCCTCGGCCCCGACAATCAAGGGGGCTTGCAAAATGCGGCCATCACTGAGCGTGATTTTGGCTTTTGATCCTTTAAAATCAAAATGTTCGGCCCGTACCGGGGCAATCAGCGTAATGTCTTTGCGGCTGCGTGCCTCGCCCAGCAGCGCCATGCGCATATGGCGGTTTTCCACCATCCAGCCCAAAGGCTCACCGGCGTCCTTGCCTGAAAATTCATCGGCATCAAAGTGCAGCAAAAACGGACCCGGTCCGCCTTGGCGCAGGCCATCATGGGGCCGCCCATCGGATACCAGTATCTGGTTGATCGGGCCTTTGTGTTCGCCCAGACGTTTCGCAACGCCCAAGGCGCACAACATGCGCATATTGGCAAAGGCAATGGCCGAAGAACGACCATCAAATTCATTGGCCAATTGGGTTTCAAAAGGCAAGGCATCAACAACACATACCCGAAGGCCAGCACTGTCCAAGGCCAAAGCTGTGGTCAGACCCACCAGGCCACCGCCGCTAAGGATAACGTCAAATTCGGTTTCGCTTGTGCTCATGGCTGTATCATAACTTGCGAATACGGCTTGGCCAGTCGCCAGGATGCGTCTTTTTGCTGCAGTACGCTTTGCGCGTTGATTTTGTATGCCAGTACGGGCACAAGAGTTCTGCACCATAAAGGAAAAAAAATGTCAAAACCCCGCACTGATATTCTGGCCAATACGCTGGCATTTGAAGAGCAGGCACTGATCGCGCCCACAGGGTTTCGTGAATATGATGCGCGCTGGTGGTTTGGCCGTCTGGATAGCGATAAACCCTCTCAGATTAATTTGCCCGGCATTTCGGCTTTGGGTTTCGGGCTGGGCACGCTGATCCATGAGATGGGTAAAACGCCAGCCATTGTGGTCGGCCATGATTATCGTTCTTACTCCCTTTCCATCAAACAGGCGCTGATGCTGGGTCTGATGCGCGCTGGCATCCGGGTGCATGATATTGGTTTGGCGCTCTCGCCGACCGCTTATTTTGCCCAGTTTGATCTGGATGTTCCGTGCGTGGCCATGGTCACCGCCAGCCATAATGAAAACGGCTGGACCGGGGTGAAAATGGGGGTTGAACGGCCTTTGACCTTTGGTCCCGAAGACATGAGCCGCCTAAAAGATATTGTGCTTGGCGATAAAGGCATAGCCCGCGATGGCGGCGCGCTGATCTTAGAGCGCGGCATGCGGGATCGCTATCTGGATGACCTTGCCTCGGGTCCAAAATTATCCCGTAAAATCAAGGTTGTGGCCGCGTGCGGTAATGGCACGGCGGGGGCGTTTGCGGTGCAGGCGCTGGAAAGTATAGGGGCCGAAGTTATCCCTATGGATTGTACGCTGGATTATAATTTCCCGCGTTATAATCCCAACCCGGAAGACATGAAAATGCTGCACGCCATGTCGGATGCGGTACGCGAACACGGGGCCGATCTGGCGCTGGGTTTTGATGGCGATGGGGATCGCTGCGGGGTGGTGGACAATACCGGCGAAGAGATATTTGCCGATAAAGTCGGGGTGATGCTGGCGCGGGATTTATCGGCCCAGCATAAAAACGCGGTGTTTGTTGCCGATGTAAAATCCACCGGCATTTATGCCATGGACCCGGTGCTGGCCAAAAATGGGGCCACTACGGATTATTGGAAAACCGGCCATTCCTATATCAAGCGGCGCACCTACGAGCTGGGCGCACTGGCAGGGTTTGAAAAGTCGGGCCATTATTTTTTCCGGGCTCCTATTGGGCGGGGCTATGATGACGGGTTGGTCACCGGCATTGCGATTTTGCGCATGCTGGACCACAATGCGAGCCAAAGCATGGCCGATTTAAAAGAGGCCTTGCCCAAAACTTGGGGCAGCCCGACCATGTCGCCTGCCTGTGCGGATGAAGAAAAATACGACGTGGTGACAAAAATCACCAAAGAGTATGAAGACGCCTTTGCCAATGGAGAAACGATTTTGGGCCAGAGCATCATTTCGGTGGTGACGGTAAATGGTGTGCGCACTACGCTGGAAGATGGCACTTGGGGTCTGGTGCGCGCCTCTTCCAATACGCCCAATCTGGTGGTGGTGGTGGAAAGCCCGGCCAGCGACACCAAAATGCGCGCCATGTTCGCCGATATAGAAAAACGTCTGGCGGCGCATCCGCAAGTGGGCGACTTTGATCAGAAACTGTAAGCTTTTACATAAGGAAAAACGTCCATGCGTGTAGCAATGATCGGAACGGGCTATGTGGGCCTGGTCTCAGGGGTGTGTTTTGCCGATTTTGGTCACCAACTTATCTGTGTTGACAAGGATGCGCGCAAGATTGCCCTTCTGAAAGAGGGCGGTGTGCCGATCTATGAGCCAGGTCTTGAAAATCTGCTGGCCAAGAATGTGGCCGAAAACCGGCTGGCGTTTTCAACAGACTTAAAGGCGGCGGTGGCGAGCGCCGATGCGGTCTTTATTGCCGTGGGCACCCCTTCGCGGCGCGGCGATGGCTTTGCTGATTTGTCTTATGTCTATGCCGCCGTTGAGGAAATTGCCGCCGCTTTGGACGGCTTTACCGTGGTTGTCACCAAATCTACCGTGCCCGTGGGCACAGGGGATGAGGTTGAGGCCATCATTAAAAGAGTGCGCAAGGATGCCGACTTTGCCGTGGTTTCCAACCCTGAGTTTTTACGTGAAGGCGCGGCGATTACTGATTTCAAGCGCCCGGACCGGGTGGTCGTTGGCACCGAAGACCCCCGCGCCCAAGAGGTAATGCGGGCGCTTTACCGGCCTTTATTCCTAAATGAAACACCGATTATGTTTACTTCGCGGCGATCGTCAGAACTGATCAAATATGCGGCCAATGCGTTTTTGGCGACCAAGATCACCTTCATCAATGAAATGGCCGATTTGTGCGAACGCACGGGCGCGGATGTGCAGGCGGTATCGCGGGGCATCGGGCTGGACAAACGCATTGGCTCTAAATTCCTGCACGCCGGGCCGGGTTATGGCGGCTCGTGCTTTCCCAAAGATACATTGGCGCTGGTGCGCACCGCCAATGAGGCAGGCTCGCCCTTGCATTTGGTAGAAGCTGTTGTCGCGGTCAATGCGGCGCGCAAAAAGGCCATGGCGCAAAAGGTCATCAAAGCGTGCGGCGGTGATGTTCAGGGCAAGACCATTGGCGTTTTGGGGCTGGCGTTTAAGCCAAACACCGATGATATGCGCGATGCGCCCAGCCTTGATATTATTCCGGCCCTGATCGAGGCCGGGGCCAAAATTCGCGCCTATGACCCGGAAAGCATGAACGAGGCCAAGCCATTATTGCCCAAAATTGGCTATTGCGATGGCCCCTATGATGTGGCCGAAGGTGCCCATGCGCTGGTCATTGTTACCGAATGGGATCAGTTCCGTGCGCTGGATTTTTGTCGGATCAAATCGGCCATGGCGACGCCAATTATGGTCGATCTGCGCAACATTTATACCCATCGGGATATGGCTGATCTTGGCTTTGCCTATCAAAGCATTGGACGGCCAAACCCGACAAGCTAAGGAGCTTGGCTAAGCCAGCGCCGCCAGCGCATCGGTGACAATCTTGATGGCCTGGCGGGCGGTATGGGGGTTGTCACATTCTGCCATCACCCGGATCAGCGGCTCGGTACCCGAGGGGCGCACCAGCACCCGCCCGGCATCGCCCAGCACCGTTTCGGCTTTTTCTTTGGCGGCAATAATGCTTGGGTCGGCCATGGGGTCTGTGCCTTTGGGGTGCACCACATTGTGCATAAATTGCGGCAAGGGCATAAAGGGATGCAATATCTCGCTGGCCGGGGCGTTGGTCTCCGCCAGAAGGCGCAGGGCCGCCACAGCCGCTATTAAACCATCCCCCGAAGGGCAAAGATCGGGCATGCGCAAATGTCCCGATTGTTCGCCGCCAAGGTTGGCACCAATGTCTTCCAGACGCGCCGCCACATAACGATCGCCAACTTTGGTGCGGTCCAACTTCAGGCCAATACCTTCCAGAAAGACCTGCAGGCCCAAATTGGACATGTGCGTGGCGACCACAGCGCTGCCGCGCAAAATACCCCGCGCTTTCCAGTCCCGGGCAATAGCGGCCAGCAACAAATCCCCGTCAATCAGGCCGCCTTTTTCATCCACCATCAAAACCCGGTCCGCATCCCCATCAAAGGCAATGCCGGCATCGGCTCCGGCGGCGGTTACGCGCTGTTGCAAAACTTCTGGCGCAGTAGAGCCACATTCCAGATTAATGTTTTTACCGTCGGGGCTAGCGTGCAAGACCTCAACCTTCGCGCCCATTTTGCGCAAAATATCCGGGGCCAGAAAAGACGCCGCGCCATGGGCGCAATCCAGCACCAGGTGCATGCCTTTTAAGGGGGTGCCGGGCGCAGAGGCGCGTACCGCCTTGGCGTAAAGCTCATGCACCGCAGAGGTCTGGTCGATACGGCCAATCTGGATAGCAGGATCGCTGTGAATATCAGAATTTATGCGTGCTTGCAGGGCGTCTTGTTCGTTCTCGTCCAGCTTATCACCAGAGCGGCCAAAAAACTTGATACCATTATCTTCGGCAGGGTTGTGTGATGCGGTCAGCATAATGCCAAGGGCCGCGCCCCGGTCACGCACGGCCAGCCCAATGGCGGCGGTGGGCACCATTCCGGCCTGCAACACATTGGCCCCGCCCGAGGAAAGTCCCGCCGTCAGCGCAGCCTCTAGCATGGGACCAGAGGCGCGGGTATCGCGCCCCACAAAGACCAGCGCGCCTTGTCCAATAAGGCTGGCCGCTGCCTGGCCAATGCGGCACAGGCTTTGGGCATCAATCGGGGCTGTATTGGCTTTACCACGAACGCCATCGGTGCCAAATTTAATCGTTTTCATGCGCACGACCTGTTTATGAATTTGCGCACCAGTATTGCCTTGATCTTTGCAATTGCCTAGAGCTTCTATCAGATGTTTTTACGATATAAGGGTATGTCATGAAGCCGTTGCGCAAGGCCGTTCTTCCCGTTGCCGGTTTGGGCACGCGGGTCCTTCCCGCCACCAAGTCTATCCCCAAGGAAATGCTGCCCGTGGTGGACCGCCCGGCAGTGCAATATGTGGTGGATGAAGCGCGCGAGGCCGGCATTGAGCATATCGTCTTTGTCACCGGGCGGGCCAAAAGCGCCATTGAGGATTATTTTGATCGCGCCTTTGAGCTGGAAACCATTTTACAGGGCAAGGGCAAACGCGATGTGCTGGAGATGCTGGCCAACAGCCTGCCCGAGCCTGGCTCGATGAGCTTTGTGCGCCAGCAGGCGCCTTTGGGGCTGGGCCATGCCATCTGGTGTGCCCGCGATATTATTGGTGATGAACCGTTTGCAGTTTTGCTGCCTGATGTGTTGATCCAGAGCGCGCCCGGATGTCTGGCGCAAATGGTCACGGCTTATAATGAAAAGGGCGGCAATATAATTGCGGTGGATGAAATACCCCGCAAAGATGTCTGCAAATACGGGGTGATTGATCCCAAGTCGCAAAATGGCCGACTGATCGAAATGCGTGGCATGGTGGAAAAGCCCTCTATTGAAGCGGCACCGTCAAATCTGAAAATTACCGGGCGTTATATTTTACAACCCGAAGTGATGCGCCTTTTGGCCGATCAGAAAAGCGGTGCCGGCGGGGAAATTCAACTCACCGATGCTATGGCCCGTCTGATGAAGGATCAGCCCTTTTATGGCTATCAATATGAGGGTGCGGATTATGATTGCGGCGATCGGCTGGGTTATTTGCGCGCCGTTACGCACTTTGCGCTTAATCACAAAACACTGGGTCCGGCGGCCCGGGCGATGTTTGAAAAGGCGTTGTCTTGACGCTGGCTGCTACCGGCGGCCCTCAAAGGCCCCTGTCTGCTCCAGCTTTTCTACCTTTTTCAGGGCGGCTCTGGCCGTGTGCCATTTCCACCAGACAAACATAATCTTTGGGCCATCGACCAGATAGCGCCGCCACATGCGTTTTGGCTCGCTGAGCAGACGAAACAGCCACTCAAAACGCAGGCGCTGCATCCATTGCGGGGCGCGACTGATGGCGCCGGCCAGAAAATCCAGTGACGCCCCGACGCACAGTCCGGTGCCTTCACAATCGCCCCGGCGAAGACAGGCCCGTGCGACCATTTCCTGTTGCGGCGATCCCACGCAGAAAAAAATAAACCGCGCCGGGTTTTTGGCGACAAATTCTGCGCATTGTTCAACCGCCAGAAGATTTTTGGCTAGCCCCATGGGCGGCTCATACCAATTGACATTGCGCAGGCCATAGCGCGCGGTTACGGCGGCGATGGTCTGGGCATTGGCCCCGATAATGGTCACTGGCTCATCAGGGTTAATGTTATTTTCAAACAGTGCTTTGGTCAGGTCAGAACCGGGTGTGACATCAATGCGCTCGCCGCTAATGCTGGCGATCAGCTCCAGAATGCGCGAATCACACACCGTCAGCCAGGCCTGGGCATAAAGCCCTTTCACCCAGTCCGGCTCGGTTTGCAGACGCACCAAATGGTCCACATTGGGGGTGACCACAAATTTAAATGGCGCGCCCACGGGCCGCTCGTTTATGCGCGCAACGGTCTGGTCAAAATTAACCCGATCAAAGGTGGCGTTCAAAAACCACACATGGCGGTTTTGCTGGCGACGGTCGGGATCGCCACGGGACACGCGTCGCCGGTCATTATTTTTTGGAATATGCTGGTCGATATGGCTCAATTTAAAGTCACCCTTTTCTTGGCACCTGTATAACGCAAAGCTCTTAACGGAGCCCTTAAAGCCATCTGTAAAAGCGCAAGATTCGGGTGGCGCAGTCGCAAATAACCGCTAATTTCATTTTATGAGCACACAAGACACAGAATATCAGCGGGTAACAAAGGCGCTGGCCTTTTTGGATGCGCACTGGAAAGAGCGCCCGGACCTGAACGCCATTGCCGATCATGTGGGGTTAAGTGCGGCGCATTTTCACCGCCTTTTTGGGCGCTGGACCGGGACCAGCCCCAAACGTTTTATGGATGCGCTGGCCCATTCTCATGCGCGCACATCTTTGCTGGCGGGCCTTAGCGTTCTGGATGCCACTTTTGAGGCCGGGCTGTCTTCACCGGGGCGCTTGCACGATCTTTTTATTGCCTATGAGGCGACCACCCCCGGCGAAGCCAAGGCGCGGGGATGCGGGCTGGACTTTGTCTGGGGAATGGCCCCCTGTCCGTTTGGGTTTGCAGTAATGCTGATCTCGCCGCGCGGCCTCTCGGCGCTGGGCTTTGCCGATGAGGGCGGGCAAATGGCCGCCTTTGACGATTTGCGTGGCCGCTACCCGGCGGCGCACTATACTCGCGATGATGCGCAGGTTACGGCGCTATGTCATGATATTTTTCAGGGTGAAAAGCCGGTGCCGCTGGCGCTTTATGGCACCAAATGGCAGCGTCAGGTCTGGCGTGCCTTATTAGCCATTCCGCCGGGTAAAATCACCCGCTATGGGGATCTGGCGCAAACTGTCTGCTCGCCAAAGGCGGCGCGGGCCGTGGGCGCGGCGGTCGGGCGTAACCCGATTTCGTGGATCATCCCCTGTCATCGGGTGCTGGGGGCCGATGGTCGTCTGACCGGGTATCACTGGGGTGTAGATCGCAAGCGATCCATGCTGGTCTATGAGGCGATAAACGCGTAAAGTCGACTTTATGAATACCGGACCTTTAATTGCGATACTCCTGTTTGTCCTGCTTTTTGTGCTGGTCGCTTTGCGAGCGGGCCTTGGCTATTTGAACGTGCGTAAAGATGCGCGCGAAGAATGGCCAGAATTTAAATTGGCGCGCAAGGATCTGACCAAGGGTGTGAACGCCGAACAATTCCAAAGCGCCTATGTGCGCGCCCACGGCCCGCGCGGCGCGCTTTATGGCGCGGGTATGCTGGTTGTCGCGGCGGTCCTGACCCCGGTAATTATGTTGATCCTGACGGGACTTTATGAGGTTTTAATTGCCGAACCCGTGACAGGTTCTGGCATGAAACCCTCTGATCTGGCTGGCGAGGTCGGGCGGCAATTTCGTATGGATGGTCCGCTGGTCTATGCGTTCTTTTTGTTCTTTGGCCTGATTGCCTCCTGGGGGCTGGTGGCATTTTTTGTGGCCCAGCGCTTTCATCGGTTGCGCCCCGGCTCGCTGGAAGATGAATTGCGCGTTGAGCGCGGYGAAGGYGMTCTGCCSGATGTCGMRWTRAAACGSGTRCGTCCCAAATGGTCGCCWCTGGTGCARACYAATGATGGCCTGAAACTGCCYGATCAGGCTAAAAAGGACKAAYAATGGAATTTTTGCAYACCATGGTSCGCATCAGCGATGTKGACGMCTCTTTGCGGTTTTATTGCGATGGSYTGGGGCTAAAACAATTGCGCCGSGTYGATAATGAAGCSGGKCGYTTYTCCYTRATCTTTTTGGCSTCMGATGCCGATATTGCCCGCAAYGCSCCYCATGAAGGCGATGGYTTTGTYACCGGCCTGCCRATGGTGGAACTGACCTGGAAYTGGGAYGAGGCRGGCTATGAAGATGGGCGYAATTTTGGCCATCTGGCGTTTCAAAYTGATGATATTTATGCGCGCTGTGCGCATTTACAGGCCATGGGCGTGGTRATTAAYCGCCCGCCGCGTGATGGYCGCATGGCGTTTGTGCGCTCRCCSGAYGGTATCTCGGTCGAGCTGTTGCAAAAAGGCGATCCYTTGYCKCCMRCAGMSCCYTGGCAGAGCATGGAYAATACCGGCAGTTGGTAGCNCCCGTTAAAARCGTTCCAGCAAACGATCCARATAMTCCAGCTCGTCATTRCTGCGGCCCTGTTCGGCGGCRCGATCGCGCAACATYTGTAARATTTCTCTGGCCCGTTCGGCATTAATCACATCRGGCACGCTGGTCCCATCCGAGGATTGMGAGCCACCGCCGCGTGTYGGRCGACCAAAGGGRTCKCGGTTCTCGCCMTCSCCTTTGCCGTTYTTYTTWTKCATATARTCAAAAAGYTCMGAGGCCAGWACTTCGGAGCCATCGCGCAGGGCCRAWAGTGCRTCYTTRCCKGCCTCCAGCGCATCTTCCATCTTACCCTCTTTTAAGGCCTCAGATGCCGCGCCCATGTCCTTGGCCCCATCTGCAAGTTCATCGGCCCCTTCGCGGCCCTGCGCACGTTCGCCATCGGCCAGCGCCCGCAACCGCGCGCCCAGACTTTCCTGCTCCCCCGCCAGACCAGAGCTGCTCTGACCATTCTTTTTTTGTTGCCCACTTTGCGGTGTGCCAGCCCCTTGCCCTTTTGACTGGTTTTGCTGGCGAAAGGCTTCATCCAGAATTTCGCGCTGCTCTGCGGTAATATCGCCGAGTTTCTCCAGTGCCTTGCGCATGGCTTCGCTGACCGGGTCATTGTCCCCGCCTTCACCGGACCCTGAGGCCAATTGCATTTTCATTTTTTCCAGCAAGGTCGAGAGCGCTTGCAATAATTTGCGGGCATCGCCCCGCGCCCCGGTTTCCGACAGCGCCTTCAAGGCGTCCAGCATTTCCTGCAATTCGCTGCCGTCAAGATTGGCACCGCCGCTGCCGCCATTTTGGGGTTTTCCTGTGCGCAGTGCCTCTTCGGCAAGCGCCTCAAGATAGCGTTTTACCGAGCGCTCGTAATTGTGCATCAGGCGCGCCAGCTCGTCCGCCGGAGCCCCGCGCATCAAGGCCCGTCGAAAGGCGCGCTCGGCGGCTTTCATGGCGGCGCGCGCTTCGGCTAGCGCCCCGCCTTCGGCCCAAAGCGCCAACAACCACAATTCATTATCAAGGGCTTTGTAATCGGTCGTCCGGCGCGCCAGACGCAGGTTTTCTGCGGCATAACGCAGGCCCACATAGACCAATGGGTCTTCAAAAAACATCTCCGGCGCTCGCAGACTGGCGCGCATCAAGGCTGCTGCGCGCTGCACTTCTTTTGGCGCGCGTTGCAGGCGTTCCGCCGGATTATCCTCTGCAAAAGGGGGGCGCTCACGCACATCTTGGATACCAAGTACCGGGCGTTCTGGCATGGGCGTATAAGGGCTATCGTTACGGATAATCAACGTGCGCTGTTCGGCAATGGCCTTGGCCATGGGGTTGACGAACAATTTTCCCGGCAGCGTCAGAGTGATGGGCCGCGTTTCGCCTTTTTGGCCCAAGCCATCATGGGCAACCAGCCTGACCTTCACCGGCAGGCCCGCCCAGCGGTGGCGGGTAAAATCTAGCATGGCCTTTTCATTAAGGGCTTTGGCATTTTTGGCAGGCAGGTCCAGAAGCGTGCTGTCTCTTTTGACCGCATCGCCCTCTGTGCGTTCTAACACCAGCTCTAACGCCGAAATACCCACATCATCCCGGGCGGCATAGGAAAATGCCAGGGCGTCCGACATATCGCCATGGGGCGCTTTGGTGAAAATCAGCCTGGGTGGCTGGTCAGGTCGCGCACGTATTTGCCAAAGCCGCGATTGTGGGCGTTTCAGTTCAATCAGGCCATTTTGTGTTATCGGCACCGCCAGATCATAATTTAACGGCCCGGTCTTTTGCAGCTTCAGGCGGCGTTTTTTTCGATCCGCACGCCAATAGAGCGCCGGGGCGCGGTGCGATCCGCTAATCTTGATATGAAAGGATGATCCGGCCAGTATATCCAGCGGGGCTTCATTATCGCCTTGCAAAAATTTGGGGGGCGATTGGGCATAATCCGGCCCGGTGATCCAGGCCTCAATACGGGCGGTGCTGGTGTTTTGACTTAAAAAACGCGGAGCAAAGGCCTCATCCAGCCGCCCACCAGCGCGAGGGCCAGCGACAATAAATCCCGCAAACACCAGTAAAAAGGCTGCGGCACGCAGGCCATAGACATCGGCTCTGGCCCAGGCGGCCCGAGGTTTTTGCGGGCGCAGGTCTTTTAATGCGTCCGCTGCGCGTTTTTTTTGCGCCTGCCAGAGCGCTTGCGCTGCGCGATCGTTATTGGTGGGCTGATCGGTTAGGATTTCCAGAGGTCGCCAGGAAATTCCTGCATCCGTCTCCAGCCTGCGGGCGCGATCATCCTTGCCTGGCCAAGTAAAACCTTTGAGTCCCTGATAGGCGTAATACGTGCCAAAACCAAAAGAGAGAAAAAGGGCGATCAGTCGCCAGGGATCACCAAAACTTTCCCACGCACCAAAAAACGCCAAGGCAAGATAAAGCGCGGGAAACAACAGCGCCGGGAAAAAAATCGGCACCGCGCGTTCCCAAATAAGGGCAAACATCACGAACAGGCGTGTCATCATCAAGACTATACGGGATGAAAAAGACATTATGGCACGATCCTCAAGACGGCAGTATAAGGAGAATGCCGCAAAATCGAAGCCAAAATGGCATTACATTTTGATTAGGTCTTGATCTTAGTGGCCAAATTTCAGGCGGCGCTCTAACGCCCGGGCCGGGTGCATGGCTTGCGCCGCGCGGCGTTCCAGCGGTGACGGCTCGCCCAGGGCTTCGGCGGCAATGGCTTCACCCAGTATGGGCGATAGGGCAAAGCCGCGCGCGCCTAGCCCCATAAGGACAAAAAGATTGTCTTTCAGGCGAGCCTTGCCAACTTTAGGGTCTAAAAAGCCATGCTGGAAAGCTTGAAAACGATGCAAAAAATCGTTCTCGTCAATAAGCGGCCCGGCATAGGGCATTTGGTCCGGCGTGGTGGCGCGCACGGATATGCGGTTTTCTATGGTACCCGGCTGAAGGGCGCGGGCCAGCTTTGGGGCCAGGGCTTTAAGACGGGCGAGGTTTTGTGCTGTGGCGGCCTTGGTGGGGGCAAGGGGCGTTTGCGGGTTTTCAATCTCTTCAAAGGTTGCTCCTGCCAGCACAGAGCCACCGGGTAAGCCAAGCGCATAACTGTCAGCAACCAGCGCCGGGCCGCGATAAGCCTGATCGAGTTTTCCCCAACTGACCTGCCCTTTCAGAAATTGAAAATCCAGCCAGTCTGTATGGTCCAGCCCCCCGCTGCCCATGGCAATAACGGCAAGATCGGCGCGCGCGAGGCTCTGGCCCGTTTCATCATGGGCAACCCATTGGCCATCACTTAAAGACAGATCCCCAAGTGTGGCGCGGATCTGGCGCGCCCCGTCCGTCAGGGCATTTATCGCCCGTACCGGGTCAACAAACCCGGCGCCCGGCAGGATCATGCCGTCACCCTGCTCTTCGGCATAAAGCTCACTTTTTGGCAAGGCACCAGCGGCAATCAGGCGCGAAAATTTATTATCATCCGAGGGGTGAGCGGGCCTGCGGATCAGGCCGCACGGGGTCCATATCTGATCACCGAGCGTGCCATAGGTTTTGGTGGCATGATAAAAGGCGGTGCGAAAAAAACGCGCTTGCGGCGTGTCTTCCAGGTCGAGCCTTGGCGAAACCAATGCTGCCGGATTGCCACTGGCCGCATCGGCCAGACCGGCTTTGCAAATGATCGTGACCTCACGTCCACGGCGTAAAAAAGCATGGGCGGTTGCCGCCCCGGCGATGCCGCCGCCAATGATAAGAACGGATTTTGCCGTTTTATTGCCCGGCGCATGGGGGCGACTGGCGCGGCGTAAAGGGGCGGCGGGTGTGCCTTCAAAAATGGCCTCCAGACGCTCGCGCTTGCGCCCATGACCGGGTTCTTTGGAAACGCTAAAGCCAGCGGATTGCAACCCCCGGCGCACTTTTCCGGCGACGCTGAAGGTGGCGGCGCGGCTGCCTTTATGGCTAAGCCGGGCAAGGTGTTCAAAAACACCGGACGACCACATGGCCTCATTTCGCGCCGGAGCGAAGCCGTCCAGAAACCAGCTGTCAGCCTGCGTTTCCATTTGCGGCAGGGCTTCATCCACATCCATAAAATAGAGGGTCAAAGTGAGGCCGCTTTCATCAAAAAAAAGGCGGTGCACGCCTTTTATCGGGGCGGGCCAGTCGCTGCGCAGTTTTTGCGCCAGGGCTTCAAGGTCGGGAAAATTTTTATGGGCACGTTCAAGATCACTTTTTAGAAAGGGCGCACCTTCGATCGAGGCAAAGTGCAAACGCGCACCGGGAACACGGGTTTGCTGCCACAAGGCCCAGCTTTCCAGAAAATTCAGCCCGGTACCAAAGCCCAGTTCCGCAATGGTGAAATTGTTTTTATCTGTCCAGGCCTCTGGCAAATGACACCCCGACAGAAAAACCGTGCGGGTTTCTGCAGCCCCATCGCAATCAGAAAAATAGCCATCTTCATGGGCCTGATTATGCGGCACATTCTGGTCGGACCATAAAAGGCGGGGGGCGGACAGGCCCAGATTAGGGGTGGTCATGGCGCACCAATAGAAAAACAAAAAAGCCGCCCCACATGGAGCGGCTTTTCATCAAGGTCAAGTTGTCAAAGGGTCCTGCTTTTAGGCGGCTCCCACATTTTCCAGTGCATCTTCCAGTTCGGCAAAGCTGGGTTGCGAGGAACTGGGCACAATGCCTCGGCCCATTTCGATGGAAATCTGCGCGGCATTGCCATGCAAATGGGCGACCAGCACGGCCTGAATTATTTTGTAAAACGTGGCTTCTTCGTCCACAACCGCCTGTAACCGAGAAGACATTGGTCCAACAAAACCATAGGCAATAAACACACCCAAAAATGTACCCACCAGCGCCGAGCCAATCATCTTGCCCAAATATTCCGGCGGCTCGGTAATCGCGCCCATGGTTTTGATAATCCCCAACACTGCGGCCACAATCCCTAATGCAGGCAAAGCATCAGCAGTTGTCTGCAAGGCATGTGCTGGCGCAGAGGCATCATGATGGTGTTTTTCCAATTGTGCTTCCATATTATCCTCAACCTGATGCGGGTCTTCCAAATTCATGGTCATCATCCGCAAGGTATCACAAATAAAATCTGTGGCGAAATGATCTTTGAGAATCTTGGGGTATTGCGTAAAGATTGAACTTTCGCCCGGGTTCTCAATATGAGTTTCCAGCGCAATCACACCCTTGGTTTTCATGGTTTTTGTCAGGGTGAAAAGCAGGGCCAACAGGTCAGCATAATCTTTTTTCTTCCACTTTGGCCCGGCCATAAGTTTACCAAAGCCAACAAGAACGGCTTTCAGCGTTTTACCGCTATTGCCAATTAACATTGCTCCCAATGCTGAGCCACAGATGATCATCAATTCATATGGTGCTGAATGAAGGATTGGCCCCATATTGCCGCCAGCCAGAATAAAGCCGCCAAAAACCATAGCAAAAACAACGATAATTCCAATGATCTGAAACATCAGCTCATCCCACCTTTTTTAATTTTCAGCCCCAACAGGCGCTTTCGGTTGTCCCGAATTGAGACCATTATGACTTGGAATGCTTAATGCACTCTTGCCAATGTTGTTTGTTTTTGCGTTTCATTGCGGGACGGCCTGTACGGTGATAAAAGAAAAGCTGGGCCATAAAGTGCAAAAGCGAGGGACAACGCAGGCTTTAACGCGTTAGGGACCAGGAGTATTTGTATGTTGAAGTGGATAATGGCAGGTTGTGTTGCCAGTGTAATTTTTCCTGCCAGGGCCTTGGCGCAAGGCGGGTGCGCTGTGCCAGAAAAACCAAAAATGCCAATAAATGGCGCTATTTTAAGTGCCGCAGAGCTTGATAGCGCTGCCGATATGGTTTCGCAATATTCTAAAAACTCACGTGTCTATCAGGGGTGTCTGGACAAGGTTATCAGCAAGCCCGAAACGCATTCGCGCGAAGAATGGCGSGCGGCSYTAAAGGCMTATAATTCRGCMGCKCCCGGYGTTGAAGAGGTYTGGGGTACATACCAGAAACTTTCTGATGACTGGGTCAAGGCGCATCTGGCKACCAAAARAAMTRCTGGCAAATARGGCTGGTAAAAYGCAAAAYTATMGTGTGAACGGGGAGCAAATGTCATGAGACTGTATCGTATAATTCTGACAACAASYGTGCTGGGCGCTMTKGTTATGCCCGCTGTGGCMGAGTCYGTWAAAGAYGGCTATCGCCCACAAAATGCAGCRCAGCGCAATTATAAGGCCTGCAAAGYYGAGGCKATAACMSAAGGTCGGCGSACCGTTGTGCCATTTTGTGGCACATTGCCMGAGCGSCCTAAATTTCCGTCCTATGATGAGGCGTGGAATAAAACCTCRAAAGGCGAGCTGGATGCTTAYGCGCAAAAATTGACACGCTTTGAAAGYGATGTRGCGCRYTAYCAGACYTGYATCACCAACCGGGTGATGGGCGATGGCTCKYTGGCAACACGSACGCTGGATTATGCCGCTTGCGCYGATCAGGGKGCGGTGGACCAATTGGCCCAATCCACAGAGGAATGGGGCCTGTCCTGCATGGCCTATAATGACAGCCAGGCCGATGGCAGCGTCTATCCCAAGTCCTGTTTTCCGGCACAATGAGGCTTTGACAAGCTGGAAGCCTACTGCCATCAGGTAAACGGTGTTTACTTTGTGATGTGAAGGCCCGGCTTGTTGTGAACCATCCAGACCGCAAACGCGCGTTTCGTCTGCTTTTTGCGGCGCTCTTTGTTATGGGTGCCAGCAATTCCATGCTGTTTGTCATCTTGCCCATGGTCACGCGGGCTATGGGCACGGGCGAAATTTATGTTGGCCTTATTTTCGCAGGCTCAGCCCTTTTTTATATGATGTTCAGCCCCTTCTGGGGCGCCTTGAGTGACCATAAGGGGCGCCGCCCGGTTTTACTGGTGGGATTGGCAGGCAACACCCTGACCTTGATCGCGATTGCTCTGGTGGCTGGCTCTGCCCTTTCGGGCGCGCTGGCACCACTGGTGGCGATGGCTATGTTTGCCGCATCCCGCATGCTTTATGGCTCTATCGGCTCGGCAATTCAGCCTGCCGCACAGGCCTATATTGCAGATCGTACCGGCCTGCATGAACGCACGCGGATCATGTCGGCTTTGACCGCTGGCTCTGGCCTTGGCACCGCCTTTGGACCACCATTGGCCGCTTGGACCGGCGCTTTAATCAGTGTTGAAGGCTTTGTGATGGCGCTGGCGGGGCTATCGTTTGCGGTGTTTATCATGATCGCGCTGGCATTACCGGAACACCGCGCCCCCACACCCAGAAAAGCCGGATCACGTCATTTATGGCGGCTGGCCCGCGATCCGCGCTTGTGGCCGTATTTGCTGGTTGGCGTGGCCGGGTGGACCGCGCAGGGTGTATTTTTGCAAACCTTGTTATTCTACCTTCTGGATAAGGCGCATCTGGCGATAGAGCAGGCGGCATTGGTGTCGGGCACCATCCTGGCCGGTGGGGCGATGCTGGTGTTTGGAGCACAGTTTGTTGTGATCCCGTTTTTGCGGCTGGGGCCGCGCACCCTGATGAGCATTGGCATGGTGCTGACCGGCATTGGGGCCACGACCATGATGTTTAGCGATCAGCCGCTGAGCATCGGCATTGCGTTTCTGATTACCTCTATGGGGACGGGGCTGGCACGTCCGGGCGTGGTTAGCGGCGCGTCGTTAAGTGTCGAGCCAAAAGAGCAAGGCAGCGCGGCGGGGCTGGCCACAGCCACGGCGGGGGCCGGATTTTTTCTGGCACCGTTTACCGGCCTTGCGCTTTATCAGTTTGTTCGCCCCGAGGCGGCCTATGGCGCGGTGGCTTTATTGGTGTTGTTGGCTGGGGTTTTGGCGTTCACCAACCGGCGCATTCGCCATATTGGCTAGCTTTTTCTGTATGACATCAAAAACCGTGTGGTCCAAAAAGCCATCCGGGACCAGATCATTTGCTTTTTGAAAGGCCCGCAAGGCGCGCCGCGTATTGGGCCCGGCAATGCCATCGGGCTTGCCCGCACTGTATCCGGCTTTGCCAAGGGCGCCTTGCAGCGCCTTGATCTGGCTGCGCGACAAAGGCGGTGTGGCGTCTGGCCAGGTGCCGCGCACGGCAATCTTATGGCCCAAAACTTCGGACAGAAGGCCAACCCCCAGCGCATAGGCAGTGGAATTGTTATAACGTTTGAACACAGAGAAGTTTTTGGACACCAAAAAGGCGGGGCCTTTATGGCCTGCAGGCAGGATCAGCCAGGCCGGGCGGCCTTGTTCCTTCATCGACCAGATCGCATGATCGGCGCGCACCACGCCGCGCACACTCCACGAGCCGATGCTCAGCACCGTGTCTTCGGACAGCTCATAGGCAAAGCCTTCTGGCAATTGGACCTCCACCCCCCAAGGCTCGTCGGCGCGCCAGCCATTGGCGCTTAAATAATTGGCGGTCGAGGCCAACGCATCAGCGCTGGAGGCCCAAATATTCTTGCGGCCATCATGATCCCAGTCCACCGCATAGGCCAGATAAGAAGAGGGCAGAAATTGCGTTTGCCCCATGGCCCCGGCCCAGGCACCTTTCATCTCGTCCCGGCTGGCATGGCCATTGGTCAGGATTTGCAAAACCGCAAACAACTCTCCTTCGGCCCAGTCTTTGCGGCGGCCATCATGGGCCAGTGTGGCCAGCGATCGCACCACATCAAAATCGCCCTGAATGCGCCCATAAGCGCTTTCCAGACCCCAAACAGCGCTTAAGGTCTGGGCCGAAATATGATAGTTCGCGGCAATGGTTTTAAAAAGTTCGGCATTATCTTCAATGGCCTTGCGCCCGGTGCTGATGCGCCCTTCGGACAAGACACCTTTCAGATAGTCGGCAATGGTGCGGGTAAATTCCGGCTGGGCCCCATCGCGGCTTAGAACATCCGGGTCCGGCGTCAAACCGTCCAGCGTGCGCGCCACAAGGTCTGCGTCAAAGCCCTTGGCCATAGCGCGTTTGGCAAAATCTGTGCGCCAGTCCTCAAAACTGCCCTCTGAGGCCGCTGTGGGCAGGGCCAGAATAAAAAAAGCAATAATGATGAGGGATAATTGTTTCATGGCCGCATTCCGTTTCCAACATTGCTATAGGGGGTGTTATCGGCGATCTCTAACACCATTTTGCGTAATACCGCCTTTTTAAAATCATCAAAATCATGGGCTGGCACCACAAAAGCGCCCGGTCCGACAATCACCTGATTACGATAATACTGATCAATCTGCACATCAACGCGGGGCCGCCAGGGATCCTGGGATTGTGAAATAATCGGCAGGCCATTGATAACAATATCCTGATCGGCGGCGCGCAGGCGTGCGGTTTCAAGATTAGCACCCTGATTTTGCGGCCCGTCACCGGAAATATCGATCACCCGGCGTAGGCCATTGGCATTATTGGCCCTAAAAAGGGTAAAGCTTCGCTCAACCATGCTGCCAATGGCGGTGTAATGACCCTGCACAAAGGGGGCGTCATGCACTTTTCTTGCAAAGGCGGTCGCGTCCGCCTCGCTTTGGATAATGGTCCAGGGGGCCACGATGCGCTGCATGGCGCTGTCGGCCCATTCCACATAAACCACCGCAATACGCCCATGGGGACCGGAGCGGATGGCATCGACCACTTCGGCGCTTTGCAGGGCGGTAACATAACCATTGCGCTGTTTTCGGGCCTCGCCTTCATCCACCGAATAGGAAATATCCACCGCCAAAATCAGCTCCAGATCGACATCAATATCTCTGGCATTTGCTGTACTTGGCAGCCAACACAGACAGAGGATTCCAAGGCTGATAAAAAACGCTTTCATGGGATGACCATGCCGATGTTTTTTGTGCAAATCAATTTACAGATTGTTTGGTTGACAGCGAAGGTCTCTGCCCATAAATTCCGCGCCTTGATGAAACCCGCCCGTATTGGTGCGGGGTTTTTTATACGAAATATGGTCCGATGAAAGTCAGAAGCTCGCTTAAATCTTTGAAAAACCGCCACCGCGATTGCAAAGTTGTGCGCCGCAAGGGCCGGGTCTATGTGATCAACAAGACTGATCCGCGTTTCAAAGCCCGCCAGGGCTGATACCGCTTTATGGTGTTTATGACAAAGCGCACGCCCTCGGGCGTGTGTGTTTTTGTGCGCGCTTAGCTTTCACGCCCGTATTTATAGCTTTTCATTTTTTCCAACACCCGGTCCATTTCCGCATCAGACAGAATTTCTGGCGTGCCGATTTGCAGGGCGCCCCAATAATGCTGGGCCAGGGTTTCCACTTCGGTGGCCAGCCACAAGGCTTTTTCCAGCGAGACGCCGCAAGCAATCATGCCATGATGGGCCATAAGACAGGCAAAGCGCTCTTTTAAAGCTTCCAGCACATAATCACTTAGCGCCTGCGTGCCAAAAGTGGCATAAGGACAACAGCGAATGTCGCGCCCGCCGGCAACGGCCACCATATAATGCACCGCCGGGATGGGTTTGCCCAAAAGCGCCAAAGTGGTGGCATAAATGGCGTGGGTGTGGACCACCGCATTAATGTCGGCACGGGTGTTCAAAATGTCCCGGTGAAAGCGCCACTCGCTAGAGGGATTATGCGGCCCCTGCGCCTGGCCATCCATGTCCATAAAGATAATGTCTTTTGGGCGCATTTTTGCATAGGGCATGGCCGAAGGGGTGATGAGAAACCCATCTTCAAAGCGCACGCTGACATTGCCTGCCGTGCCCTGATTAAGGCCGGAGGCATTCATGGAAAGGCAGGTTTCAATTACCTGTTTTCGTAAAGCTGTCTCGTCCATTCTCTCTACCAGTTTGGGCCGCTGAGCATGCCGCCATCAACAATCAGGTTTTCGCCGCTGACCCAATTTGCCATAGGCGAGGCCAGATATAAAACCGCGTTGGCAACATCGTCAGCTGTGCCCAAGCGGCCAAGGGGCGCGGATGCTTTCCAGCGCGCCACGCCTTCGGGCCAGTCTTTATCCAGGCCGGGGCGATCAATCAGGCCCGGCGATACCGCGTTGACGCGTATATGATGCGGGCCATATTCCAATGCGGCGGCGCGGGTAAAATGAATGAGCGCCGCCTTGGCGCTGGCATAATGGGCATGGCCTGCCGCTGCCGCTAATCCCTCAATAGAGGCGATATTGACGATTGCGCCAAATTTATTTTCCTTGATCAAGGCGTCACATAGCGCATGGCTGAGCGCAAAGGCGCTGTGAAGCGTGGCGTCAAACATGGCGCGCCAGTCCGCCTCAGTCATATCGCTTAGCGCCATTACATCTTGCCGCGCCGCATTATTGACCAAAATATCCGGGGCGAAGCCTTCTTTTTGGGCTTGGCGAACCAGGTCTTGTGCCGCTTCTGGCTGCGCAAGATCGGCTATCAGGACCAGCGCCTGGCCCCCCGTTTGGCGAATATCTTTGGCCAGCACCTCGGCGGCATCGCGGTTTTTATGGCCATGCAAAACCACTTTTGCACCAGCTTCAGCCAGTTTGCGGGCGATCTGCTGGCCAATATGACCGCTGGCCCCACTGATCAGTGCGGTTTGCCCGTTCAGGTTTAATAAAGTGGCGAAACTGGTGCTCATGCGTGCAAATATGGCCTTATGTTTGACGGGATCGGGCAAAACCCGATATGGCTTTGTTCATGAGCAAACCTGCACCCTTTCACACAAACGGACAAGAGTTTTGGACCGATGAGCGCTGTTTCATCACCGAACTTGTCAATCACGAGGCCAGCCCGGACGTCTCTTTGGCACTGGGCCGGGTTAAGGTGGGCGTAACCACGCAATTGCACGCGCTGGGGGTTGCGGAAATTTACACCGTCAAAGAGGGCACCGGCCTGTTGGCGGTGGATGGCGAAACCATAAGCCTGGGCGCGGGCGATAGTGTGCGCATCAATGCCGGGCAAGCCCAGCGTATCACCAATACCGGCAAAGGCGATCTGGTCTTTTATCTGACCTGCCGTCCGCGCTTTACGCCCAAAACCTATAAAAATCTGGAAGATGAGACATGAAAGTCAACGGCAAACCCATGCGCACCATCTGGCTGAATGATGATGGCTGGTCGGTGGAAATTATTGATCAGACCATATTTCCGTTCTGCTTTGAGACGGTGACGTTGCGAAACGTGCCCGATTGTGCCCGTGCCATTACCGATATGCTGGTGCGCGGTGCACCCTTGATCGGGGCCACGGCGGCCTATGGTATGGCGCTGGCCATGCGCGCTGATGCCTCTGATAGGGCGCTAAAAGAAACGTATGACGTGCTGCACGCCACCCGGCCCACCGCGATCAATCTGAAATGGGCGCTGGACCGGATGCACGCCGTTCTGTCCCCGTTGCCCCAAAGTGAACGCATGGTGGCGGCCTACGCAGAGGCGGCGCGTCTGTGCGATGATGATGTAATGGTGAACAGCGCCATTGGCGATCATGGGTTGGATCTGATCAAGGTCATAGCCAAGACCAAAGCGGACGGTGAGCCGGTCAACATTCTCACCCATTGTAATGCTGGCTGGCTGGCTACGGTGGATTGGGGCACCGCCACCGCGCCGATATACAAGGCCCATGATCTGGGGCTGAATGTGCATGTCTGGGTCGATGAAACCCGCCCGCGCAATCAGGGTGATGCCTTAACCGCGTGGGAGCTGAACCAGCACGGCGTGCCCCATCATGTGATTGTTGATAATGCCGGGGGGCATTTGATGCAGCATGGCAAGGTAGATCTGGTCATTGTGGGCACGGACCGCACCTGCGCCAATGGCGATGTGTGCAACAAGATTGGCACCTATTTAAAGGCCCTGGCGGCCTATGATAACAAAATTCCATTTTATGTGACCCTGCCCTCATCCACCATTGATTTTACACTGTCGGATGGCTTTCAAATCCCCATCGAAGAACGCGATGGATCCGAGGTCTCCCATGTTTTGGGCCGGGCTGACGATGGATCGGTGTTGAAAGTACAGCTTACCCCCGATGGCTCGCCGCTGGCCAATCCGGCTTTTGATGTGACCCCGGCGCGTCTGGTAACGGGTCTGATCACGGAACGCGGCCTTGTGAAGCCCAATACGGCGGCCCTGGCTGCGCTTTTTCCCGAGCGTGCTGGTCAAAACAGCGAAGGCCCCCTAAAATAGCCTCATGATACGTTGGCTTATTCCTGTTTTGACGTTGCTTTTTGCGGCCCCTGCCTTTTCCCAAAGCGCAGAGGCCCCCGCATTGGATGATTTGCTGTCTCGCCTGGCGCAATCCCCCAGCGCGCGGGAAGCTGAGCAAACCATCGAAGAGGTCTGGGCGCTGTTTTTTGATAGCGGCAGCCCCACAGTCGACCTTTTACTGCAACGGGGTATTACTGCGGAAAAAGCCGGTTTACTGGACCTTGCCAGTGATTTTTATGGCGACGTGATTGAATTCGCCCCCGATTTTGCCGAAGGCTATAACCGGCGCGCCGGGTTGGAGTTTACCCGCGGCGAATATAATGCAGCACTGGAAGATCTAAACCAGGTTTTATCCTTGCAACCGCGCCATTTTGGCGCGCTGGCAGGGCTTGGAATGGTGCTGGAACGCATGGGGGCCAAGGCGGCGGCCTTTCAGGCCTATAGCGACGCACTGGCCATAAACCCGTTTGAAAAGACCGCCAAAGCAGGCGCAGCGCGTCTGTCCTCAGCGGTCAAAGGGCGCTCTCTCTAGCCCAAATGCGCCCGTAAATTACTGACATTATAGCCTGCCTTTGCCGCCGCTGCGATAATCTCGTCGGCAGGCATTTTACCGGCTTGAGACAGCGCCCAAAGAATGCTGGAGCGGGTGCCGGTTTTGCAAAAGGCCAAAACTGGTCCCTCTGCGGCTTTTTGCGCGGCGATCATCTGGCCGACCTGTTCGGGGTCCAGGCCGCGTAAACTCACCGGGATATGGGTATAGCTTAGGCCATGGGCTATGGCTTCGGCTTCAATATCGGCGCTTTTGGGCTGGCCCCAACTTTCACCGTCCGGGCGGTTATTGATAATGGCGCGATAGCCTTGCGCGGCCGCCGCTGCAACGTCGGCGGGGCGAATTTGCGGTGAAACAGCAAAGGTTTCGGTCAGCGGGCGAAGTATCATTCCCATAATGGTTTTCCGTCTTGGGGTTTGGCTAAATCGTGTTCAGGGGCAGTTTCAGATAGGACCGTCCATTGTCTTCTGCTTCGGGCATAGCCCCGGCGCGAATATTAATCTGGATCGCGGGCAGGATCAGGCGCGGCACACACAGGGTTTTATCCTTGGCGGTGCGCATGGCAACAAATTCGTCCATCGTGATGCCATCATGGATGTGCACGTTTTTTTCGCGCTGCTCGGCGACGCTGGTCACCCAGGCAAAGTCATCACGTCCGGGGGCCTTGTAATCATGGCACATATAAAGCGTGGTCTCTTCGGGCAGCGCCAGTATGCGCCGGATGGAGTGGTAAAGCGTTTTGGCATCGCCGCCCGGAAAATCCGTACGGGCTGTACCAAAGTCAGGCATAAACAATGTATCGCCAACAAAGGCATTTTTGCCCACGCAATAGGTGATGCAGCCGGGGGTGTGGCCGGGCGTGGCCATAATATGGATGCGCAGATCGCCCAGCGCAATGGTCTGCCCATCTTCAAACAAATGATCAAATTGCGTGCCATCACAGGCAAAGCCCTCGCCCAGATTAAAAATCCCGGCAAACACCTGTTGCACCTGGGTAATGCCCCGGCCAATGCAGACCTTTGCGCCCAGCTTTTCTTTTAAATAGTGCGCGGCGCTTAAATGATCGGCGTGGGCATGGGTTTCCAATATCCATTCTGCGCTAAGCTTTTCAGCCTCAAGATAGGCCAGCAAAGCCTCCGCGCTTTTTGTGCTCGTGCACCCCGAGTTCGCGTCAAAGTCTAGCACCGTGTCCAAAAGCGCCGCTTTGCCTGTGCCCGGATCGCTGATCACATAACTGACAGTAAAGGTCGTTTCGTCAAAAAAAGCTGTAATTTTTGGCACTATGCCCATGAAAACCTCAGAATTTTCTTCGTCTTTTAACCTATGCACGCTAAAAGCCGTGGTGAAGACCTTGCAATTATATATGAGTAAACACTAATATGGCCAGCATGGCACTGGAAGATATGGAAAATAATGTTGGCAGGGCTTCGGCCCTGTTGCAAGCGATGAGTAACCCCAAAAGGTTGCTGGTTCTTTGCCTTCTGGCAGAGGGCGAGCGCTCGGTTGGGGATTTGGCGGAACGGGTGGGTCTGAGCCAGTCCGCTTTGTCACAACATTTGGCGCGGCTTCGCGAAGATGGTTTTGTCACCACGCGCCGCGAGGCACAGACCGTCTATTACGGCGTTGAAGGCGGTGAGGTCATCACCGTTCTTGAGGCTTTGCACGGGCTTTATTGTTCAACGCCCTAAGCGCAGGCCCCTAATGTCAGGATCGCATTTTTGCGCCCCTGACCCGTATCCCGATACCCGGCCTTTATTGCCAGATCAATACAATCCACCGCCCAATCCTCATTGCGCTCGATAATCATCAGTGCAGGCAGACGGTCCGCTGGGCAGGTTTCAAAAAAGGCAGGGAGAACCTGATCTTCTGCCCCTTCAATATCAATCTTGATGGCATCGGCGCGGTTGATGTCGTGCTTGTCCATTAAGCCTAACAGCGCCATGGTCGGCACCGTCATGGTTTCATCGGCGCTGTTTTTGCCGCGCGGGGTAAAACCGCTGGCCCCGCGATTTTCATGAACAATGTTCAGCACCGCCTCGCCGGGACCAGCGGCCAGGGCGCTGGCCTCGTGTATAATCTGCGGATGATCCCCCACCATACAGTTAAAGCGCAGGCGGCGGGCCATTTCGCTCTGTGGTTCCACGGCAATGATTTTGGCGCTTTTGCCGCATTTTTGCGCCATAAACAGCGAATAAAACCCAGCATTGGCACCAATATCAATAAACACAAAATCCTTGTGCCCCATGGCCGCCAAAGCGGCGCGCTCTTCGGGGTCAAAAAATTGTGGCATAAAGGCAACGCGCTTTTCAGTCAGGTTATCCTGTGGGTGAAAGCGTACCGGGGTATCAAACACGGTTAAATCCAGCGGGGTGTTCAGGCCCGCCATCACCGGCTTTCGGCACAATCCGGCCAGTATCCGCCCAAAGCCGTTTTGCGGCATGGCACGTGCCATTTTAATCAGGGCGGCGTTCAGCCCTTTGGGGGCATAGGTGCCCCAAGGCGGTTCAGTCGTCTGCGTGCTCATCTTCCAAGTATCCACGCTTATCAAAGGCAAGGCCATAGGCCTCGGTGAAGGATTTTGCCATCAGCACCTCCCCGGGCGTTCCGTCTTCTTTGACCTGACCCTCATGCAAAAACACCAGCCGGTCGCAATACCGCGCCGCCAGTGGCAAATCGTGCAAGGCGCAAACAACGCTGGTGCCTTCCTTTGCGCGGCGTTTTAGAATTTTCATAATGCGCTGTTGCTGCGCCGGGTCCAACGCGCTGGTCGGCTCATCCACCAGCAAAATCGGGCTTTGTGCCGCCAGGGCGCGGGCCAGCAATACACGGCTGCGCTCGCCTCCCGAAAGCGTGGTGATCGGGCGCGATGCAAAGGTGGTGATGGCGCAGGCCTGCATGGCGTCTTGCACCGCCTTGTCATCATCATCCGCGCTGGCGGTGCTGGCAAAGCGGCCAAGTTTGACCAGATCAGAAACATGCATGGCCCAATGCACCGGGCCATTTTGTGGCAGATAGGCCATGTGTTGCGCCCGCTGACGCAAGGAAAGATCATCCAGGGCTTTGCCGCCTACCTCTATAATGCCCTCAGACGGGGTCAGCAGGCCCAGGCACAGCTTCAAAAGGCTAGTTTTTCCAGCCCCATTTGGCCCCACAAGCCCGGTCAGACCCGTTCCAAAATCAAGATTGATATTGGTCAGTATTGGGATAGGCCCCGGCCCGCCAGCAATGTTTTTAAGGCTGAGCATGTTCATGCAAAGGCCCGCCTTTGCCGGATCACCAGAAAAAGAAAAAATGGCGCCCCAAGAAGTGCGGTGGTCACCCCAAGATATAACGGTGTGCCCGGGCCGCTAAGGGCGCGGGCCAGCATATCTGCGCCCAGCAACAAGATCGCCCCTGTCAGGGCTGATGGCAGGATCAGCGCCCCGGGCCGGGCGGCAAAAAGCGGGCGCACCAGATGCGGGGCCACAAGGCCGATAAAGCCAATAGCCCCAGCCACGGCCACCCCGGCCCCCACACATAATAAAGTGCCGAGCACCACCCATTGGCCGGTGCGCCTTAAAGAGACGCCCATGCTGTGCGCGGCTTCTTCGCCAAGGCCAAGGGCGTTTAGCGCCGGGGCGCTTAGCATCAGCACCGCTATGCCGCCAAGAATGAGCGGCGCGGCAAAGCCCAGTTCGGCAAAGCTGCGATCGGCCACCGAGCCCATCAGCCAATAGGCAATTTCCGATAAGGCCCAGGGGTTGGGGGAAAGGTTCATCAACAGCGCCGTTAGCGCCACAGAAAGGGAAGATAATGCCACGCCGCCCAGGATTACGCTGGTGATCGAGGTGCGCCCACGTGCCAATATCATCAACACGGCGGCGGCAAGGCCTGCGCCGGTCATGGCGGCGGCGGGCAAGGCCCAAAAAGAGAGCGCTGTGAGGCCAAAATAAAGTGCCATCACCGCGCCAAGACCAGCACTGGCCGAGATGCCAACAATACCGGGATCAGCCAGTGGGTTGCGCAAATAGCCTTGCAAGGCGGCCCCCGAAGCCCCGAGGCCCGCACCGACGATCAGGGCCAACAAAGTGCGGGGCAAGCGGATTTGCCAGAGAATCAGGCGGCGCGCCGGATCACCGCGTTGCAAAAGGGCGTCGAGCATTTGCCCCGGGCTGAAGGGGTAATCCCCCAGCATTAGCGAGAGGATGAGCAAGAGCACCAGCCCTGCGGTCATAAGGATAAGAAAACGCTTCATGAGGCTTCGGCCCTCTCTTCAAGGGCGTGCAAAGCGCGGGCAATATCTTCGGCGGCATTGACCAGAAGCGGCCCGGCGCAGACCCAGTTTTTGGCGTCTATAGGCACGGTTTGAGTCTCGCGCAGCACCTTTTGCAGCAAAGGGTGGCGGCTGCGCATCGTGGTCATGCTGGCATAGCCTTCGGTAAAAAAGCTGGTGATGATCAGGTCTGGCGGGTCAAGGGCCAGCTTTTCCAATGGCACACGGCCCCAGCCCTTTATGCCTAAGCTCGCCCCGTGATTAATGCCCCCGGCGGCAATAATGGCGGCATCGACAAACACAGCCGCGCCGGCGCTATTGCCACTGGGGGTCAGGTATAAAACCCGCACTGGCCGTTTGGGCGCATTGGCGTTCAAGGCGGCAAGGCGGGCTTTGATGGCGTTGATTTTGGTTGTGGCGGCCCCTGTTTGCCCGCTTGCCTCACCAAGGGCGCGCAAATTGGCAAACACACCGTCAAAACCCTCGGCCCAGTTTAAGGCCAACACCTGCGCCCCGTTTTTTTGCGCAAGCCTTGCGGCGCGCTTTGGCTCGCCCGGCCCCAGAACCACAAGGTCGGGGTGCAGACGGGCCAGCCGTTCCGCATCGGCCCGGCCCTGATTACGGGTGCGCAGGGTCGATGGCGCGGTGGAGAGCCTGCTGTTCGCCTGCCAGGATAAGGCGGTGATGCGTTTTGGCGGCACCAGCGCCAGCACATACCCGTCACCGCACAGGCTGGTCGAGACCACATGACCCGGCGCAGCCTTTGCCGGGGCGGCAAAACCAACTCCCGCAAAAGCAAGCAGCCCGATCAGGGTTAAGGCCCCCCTAGAAGTGTGCACGAATGCCGCCATAAACGCCCCTTTTCTGTCCGGCAAAGCCAAACACATCGCTGTATTTTTCATTCAGCAGATTATCGCCGCGCACATAAAGCTGAATCTGTTCGTTCAGATCAAAATTTATGGTGCCGTGAACCAGCGTATAGGCTTTTAAGGTTATGGTGGAAAATGTGCCAAAATCCGTGTCCATCATGGCGCCATTATGGTCGGCACCCAAAGAGGCACCAAAGGGTTGGTCCGGGTTTTGCCAGTACAATGAGGCTGAGGCCAAAAGTTTGGGTCGGCGGATTTCGCGCACCGTATTTTGCGTGGTGCGTTGAAAGGTGGTTGAGCCGTTCAGGCGCAAGCTCTTGCTGACGGTCCACTCACCCTCGACCTCAATGCCCTTGCGATGGCTGATGCCGGTGCGGTTGCGCGCGGTGGCCGGAAAGACGCCAAAATCGGTGAAGATTTCGTTTTTCAGGCGCGAGCGATAGCCGCTGATCGACACTGTGGCGGTGCCAAAATCCTGATCCCAGCCCAGCTCATATCCGGTTGAGCGTTCGGCCTTCAGGTTTGGATTGCCGGTAAAAAACGCCGGGAAAAACCCAAACAGTTCAAAAAAACCGGGGTTTTTAATGCCTTGCCCTGCCGAGGCGCGTAATCGCCCGCCAATGGCCGCAAACCCATAGGCCCCGCCGACGCGCCAGGTATTGGCATTGGCAAACAGGCTATGGGTATCGCGCCGCGCCGAAGCGTTCAGCACCAGCGGGCCACTGACCAGACGATAATCGGCGGCCAGCGCAGTGCTGGTATTGCGTTGTTTCTGGTTCTGAAAGGCGCCAACGCCACCATTATTTTTGTAAATTTCCCGCTCACCTTCGCCAAGCAGGCTCACATTGTGGGTGATGGTGCCGGTGTTCCAATGGCCATCCAATTGATAAGAACCCTGGGTTCGAAAACCGTTAGATCGGCTGGTGCCATTGACATCTTCGGTGGTGGTATAGGTGGTTTTCAACACATGGTTTAACTGCCCATCAAGGCTCTGCGCATTGATTTGTGCCAAGGCGTCAAACTGGTTCTGGAGCAGGGATAAAGGCGCGTCATTGAGCCGTCCGTCAAAATCAGTATCGGCATCAAATTCACTGTGCGCGCGGGTAAAACGGGTGCGTGCCTTAAAGTCTGCAAATGCGCCCAAAGGCGTATCGAAACCGCCATGCAGGGTCAGGTTATCATACCCATCTTTATCGCCGCCGGTGGCCGACACATCATAGCCATCACTGTCGCCATAGCTCAGATTGCCAAACAGCCGGGTTTTGCCAAAACTGGTTTGCGCGTTGGCCCCGGTGCGCAGTGTGTTAAAGCTGCCATATTCAGCAAAACCACCCAGCGCGTTGCCAGTTTTTGAGGGCGTGGTGACAATATTGATCACCCCGCCAATGGCGTCACTGCCCCAAAGCGCCGATTGTTCCCCGCGCAAGACCTCGATGCGGCTAACACCGTCGGCGGGCAAAGTGGCAAAGGAGAATGCGCCGCTAAACGGATTTGTGGCCTCGATCCCGTCGATTAGCACTAGCACATGATTGGCCTCTGATCCGCGCAGGCGCACCTGGGTCAGCGCGCCTGCCGGGCCGGAACGGTTGACCGAAATTCCGGGCACGCTGCGCAGGGCATCGGCGGTAAAGACCGTGCCAAGGGCCTGCATATCCGCGCCATCAATGACGCTAATGGCGGCGGTAACTTCGGCGGCGGGGATGGGGGTGTGGGCGCCGATAATGATAATTTCGGCTTCTTTTGCGCTGTCTTCTGCTGAAAAGGCGGGAAAAGCTAAAGCGGGCCATATGGCAATAGATGCCAAGAGTTTCAGGTTTTTAGGCACAATTTTCTCCTGTGCGACAAGACCTGCAACGGGCAGGCCGGTTAACGATTGTCGTCACAACAGAAAGACCTTCCATGCCAAGACCCTGATCCCGGGGCATGGGCGGACGAACGGCATCGGCAGGTCTTCCGACTTGCGGCTCGGATGCGCTGGTGCGCCTTCCCGGGTGGCCTTTTGTGACCAAAATCCCAGTGGCGTGATGCACCAGTGCTCGCCGCTTACGGCTGCGGGCACAGTCGCGGATTTGGGGGTCTCCCCGCACCGCGTTCCCTATTATCTCGTGATTTCACACAAGACCGATGGGCGCTTGATAAGCGTCAATGAAAGCCAGAGCAAGACAAAAGACAGGTGCTTTTGCCGCAGGGGCAGAGAGGTGTTTAAGCTGGATTGGCCAGATTTAGCGCGATGCCCGCCTCTGGCATGGGGTATTTCAGACCTGTAGCACAGTTAAACAGCACCGCGCGCTCGCCCGAACTGACCTGCCCGTTTTCACGCGCCGCCAGATAGGCCGCATAGGTGGCTGCCCCTTCGGGACATAAAAGCAGGCCTTCCTTTTGGGCGATACATTTTCGCGCCGCCTCAATGGCCGCATCATCTACGGCAATGGCAAAGCCGCCACTGTCGCGCACCGCATCCAGGATCAGAAAATCCCCAATTGCGGCGGGCACGCGAATACCGGCGGCAAAGGTATGTGCGTCTTCCCACGGCGTTGCAAAGCGCACGCCTGCATCATAGGCGCGCACGATGGGGGCGCAGCCGCTGGCCTGTACCGCTACCATGCGCGGCAAATCATTTTTTTCCAGCCAGCCTAGCTTGATCAATTCATCAAAGGCTTTCCACATGCCAATAAGGCCGGTGCCGCCGCCGGTGGGATAGAAAATTACATCTGGCAGGGTCCAGCCCATTTGTGCAGCCAGCTCCAGCCCCATGGTTTTTTTGCCTTCAATACGGTACGGCTCTTTCAGGGTGGAAAGGTCAAACCACAGCCCCTTGTCGGCCCCCGCTTTGACCCAGGCCCCACAGGCATTGATCAGCCCATTGGCCTTATAGACTTTGGCCCCTTGCAGCTCAGTTTCTTCAATATTGATCGCCGGGGTATCGTCCGGGCAGACAATGGTGGTTTGCATGCCAAGGCGGCTGGCATAGGCAGAGAGTGCCGAACCCGCATTGCCGTTTGTCGGCATGGCCAGATGGTCAAGACCCAGTTCCTTGGCCATGGCCACGGCCAGCGCTAACCCCCGCGCCTTGAAAGAGCCGGTGGGCAGGCGGCCTTCATCCTTGACGATCACCGTGCCGGGGCTGTGTAAAGTATTCAGGCCAATCAGGGGGGTGTCCACCTCACCCAGTGCGCAGACGTTGCGGGTATCTTCTACCGGCAACAGCTCGCGCCATTTCCAAAACCCGGTATCGCGCGCCCAGATGGCATCGCGGTCAGTGCTGGATTTAATGGCCTCAAGGTCATAGCGTGCCAACAGCGGTTTACCGGCCTTTGACAGGCCATGAATGCGCCGGGCTTCGTGGCGCTCGCCGGTTAATCCACACTCCAGATGGGTTAGAAAATTATGATATGTGCGTGTCATGCTGATCTCTTGCCTAGAATCCTGTGTATTGCATAATGAAGCCGTTCGTTTAAAGCGCAAGTACGAGGGGTGTCCAGAATGAAAAGACCGGCTGCGCCCACCTTTACGTCGCGCCTTGCGAACCTTCAGGCGCTTCGTGCTTTCGCAGCCCTTCTCGTAGTTGGGATGCATTTGCAGGCCAATGAAGCAAAATATTCTACCGACCAGGTGCTTTCACCCTGGCTTTTTTATGGGGTGTCCGGCGTAGATATTTTTTTCGTCATCTCCGGTTTTATTATGGTTTATATCTCGCATCAGCGGTTTGGGTCGCCGCGCAAGGCGGGGTTGTTTCTTTATGACCGCATTGTGCGGATATATCCACCAGTCGTGCTTTTTACGGCGCTTTCCGTGCTTGGCATGTATGTGACGGGCGTAACTGGAAAATGGTTTCCGGATAACAATATCCTGTTTTCCTTTCTGTTATTACCACAAAAGGCGCCGCCTTTGTTGGGAGTAAGCTGGACGCTGATTCACGAACTTTATTTCTATCTGGTTTTTACGGTATTGCTGCTGGGTCGATTTCGGCTCCTGCCCCTGTGGCTGGGGGTGTGGGCACTGGCGATTGTGCTGGCATGGTATAATGGGCTGTGGCTGTATGATTCCTGGACCCGTATTGCTTTCCACCCGCTGACTTTTGAGTTTATTTTGGGCGCGGTCATCGGCTTGATTGTTTTCAAAGTGGAGCCACAGCGGGGTGGGGCCGCCCTTATTTTGGGTGCCATTTTTTTTGTTTTTGGCATTATATCACTGGGTCCGCCAGGCGTGGAGAACTTTCCTGCAGGCTGGGGCAGGGTTATCGCATTTGCACCGGGCGCGGCGTTGATGTTGTATGGCGCACTCGCGCTTGAAGCCAGTGGCCGCTGGCGCGCGCCGCGTCTGATAACCCGAATTGGAGACTGGTCTTTCAGCCTCTATCTTTCGCATATGCTGGTACTTTCGACTCTTGCCCACGGGTGGGCACGCGTGGAACAACCGGGTATCGTAGACAATCTGGCCTTCATCCTGGTCAGCCTTACCGCATCACTGGTTTTTTCCGCACTGGTCTATTATGGCTTTGAACGCCCGGTTTTGCGGCTTGCAAAAGATTTTATTCGCCGCCGGAGCGATAATAATGACCGCTGATCTTAGAATGGTACTCCATGGCCTGCGTGCAGATATTGAAGCCTTAAGACGTGCTGCAAACAATGACCAAAAACCTGTGGCGCTGGATCAGCAATCAGTGGGCCGGTTGTCACGTATGGACAGCATGCAAATGCAGGCTATGGGAAAGGCCGAAGACGCAAGACGGGCGCAGACGCTGCGTAAAATTGATGCCGCTCTGGCTCGATTGGACGCCGGTGAGTATGGCGATTGCGTCCGCTGCGGCGATGAAATTGCCAAAGGGCGGCTGGATAAGGATCCGGCCACGCCGTTTTGCGTTAACTGCGCGGGCTAAGCCCCGCGATCAGGGCAGGTTGATAATCCTGTTCATCATTTCTTTATCATCAGGCAACAGGCCAGAGGCGGGCAGGCGCTTGGTCAGCTCGCGCCATTTTGGCCAGACCTTGAAAGCGCGTTGAAAGAGCGGCAGGGCCTCGTCCACCCGGCCAATACTGGCCAGAGTGACTGCATGCCAGTAAAGCGCCTCGTGATTATCGGGTGCCAGTTTTTCCGCCGCCGTATAAGACGCCAAAGCCGCCTCGACATTGCCGGCGGTCATATGCTCATCGCCCTCGCTCATCAGGGCATAGGTGCGCGCCACGCCGATCAGGCGGCGCAGCTCTTTTAACGGCTCATTGCTGTCTTCAACGCGCAAATCAATCACCCGGCCCGACCAGGGCGGCAAAGTGGCATCGTTCTTGACGATCAGCATGGCGGCGCTTTGGCGACCACGAATATCGCCGCCCTCGCCTTGCGCGGCGTCCAGTGCGGCCATCATGCGGGTGGCCAGATCACCATCGGTGTTCTCAAAGGCTTCTTTCATGGCGGCGCACACCGTGTCGCGCTCCATCAGATTGGCCTGGACCGCATAGCCCTCACCCAGCGCATCGCAATGGGCAATAATGGCATTGCTGCCGGTATGATTGGCCACCCGGCCCTTGGCATCGACCATGCCGACCTGACGCACATCTTCGTGGGCATCCGTGGCCAGAAGACCTTTCAGGGTTTCCGGTGCGCTTTTGCCAGCGCGCATTAATTTCAGACCCAGCGGGCCATAACTGGGGTCGGTAAAGGATTGCGTGGCCACGGCCCCGACACCGGGTTCGGCCCAGATCACATCGGCACCAACGGAAAACCAGTGCGATTGCACCGCTGCGCCGAGCTCGCCGGTGTTGGCATCGCGGGCGACGATGGAAAACGTGTGCGCCGGGCGCAAGGCGCGGCCCTCAACAGGGGTTTGCGCTTTGGGGCTGGATGCAGCCAGGGCGGCCAAAGCGGCCATGGCGATAAGGGGTGTGCTCATGATATTTCCTCCATGCGTGTCTTTTTATCACAGGTGCATGCTTGCGCATAATGGGGGTGTTGCCTATAGCTGCGGCTGCCGTTTTTACCGCTGCACTGGAGAGAGCACGTGTCCGATGATATGGGCCAGACCGCCCGCGAAAAACTGAAAAGCGCCATTCAACGCGTAGAGCGCCTGGAAGAAGAAAAAAAGGCGCTGATGGCGGACATCAAGGAAGTCTATGACGAAGCCAAGGCCTTTGGTCTGGATACCAAAATCCTGCGCCAGGTGATCCGTATCCGCAAAATGGATGTGCACGAGCGCACCGAACAGGAAGCTATTTTGGCGCTGTATCTGGATGCCATAGGCGAAATCTGATAGTCTCTTTGCCCATGGGCAAGAAAACCGATGATAAGAAAACCAGAAAGGCGCTGGCCCGGGTGCGCCGCACTTTGCGCAAAAAAGAAACGCTGGAAGGTGATGCGGCTTTAAGCGACTGGGAAGACGAGTTTATCGACTCGCTAGAGACCCGCCTGGAAAAATTTGGCTCGGCCTTTGCAGACCCTGAAAAGGGCGATGCCGCCGAGGCGCTGTCTTACCGCCAAGCCGCTAAGTTGCGTGAGGTGGAGAAAAAGGCAAAGGGCAAGGGGCGCAAGCCCCTGAAGCGCTCGTCCTTCAAGCCCAAAAAACCAGCCTTTCGCAAACCGCTTTATGATCGCGATGAGGATTTTCCAGAGGAAGATTCGCGCTCAACAGCTAAGGCTTGCCGTTGCGATAGCGCACCACCCCCTCCAGAACGGCCCACAGGACCGCCCAAATTAACGGTCATTTCAGGGGGAAAGAAAAAGTCTTCGTAAACATTCTTAATAGATACAAGCCCCATCCTGAGGCGGCGCGGTGCGCCCTCGAAGGATGGACCCTCCGGTTAAACCGGAGGGTGACGAAGGATGGGTTTACGCCTCAGTGGCGCATTTATCGAAGAATGGATTGTCCGAACACGTCGGGCAATGACAGGCTGAGAGTTTTAGTCTTAACCTCGTCGTCCTCCGACTTGATCGGAGGATCCATAATGAACGGTTACGCCTCATCCTGAGCCTGTCGAAGGATAGTATTTCAGGCTGAGCTTATCCCTTAACTGGCCAATTTTTCGCCGCGCACATCCAGATCGTGCTCGCGCACTTTGCGATAAAGCGTCGAGCGGCCAATGCCCAGGCGACGGGCAATTTCAGACATCTGCCCGGCATAGGTACCGATGGCAAATTCGATCAAATCGCGCTCAATTTCCTCCAGCGCTCGCACATGGCCTTCGCCGGTCATAATGCGAATGGGAATATCCTGCTCAAGGCTTGCCGTTCCTGTCTCTGCGCTGGATGGCTCAATAACCAAGGGTGCGTCTTCAGCTTTTTCTACAATGTCATGGCTGACGCCGGAAATATGCGGAAAGTCCTCGGGGGTCAGCTCATTGCTCTCACAAAGAACGACGGCGCGGAATATGGCGTTTTCCAGCTGGCGCACATTGCCCGGCCAGTCAAAGGCCTTCAAGAGCGCCATGGTTTGCGCTGTCGCGCCCATAATTTGCGTGCCTTCCTGAGCATTAAAGCGCGATATAAAATGGCTGGCCAGTGCTGGCAGATCTTCCATACGCTTGCGAAGCGGCGGTAATTCCACGGGAAAGACATTCAGGCGATAGAACAGGTCTTCACGAAACGCGCCCACCTTGACCTCTTGGGTCAGGTTACGATTGGTTGCCGAAATAATGCGCACATCCACCTTGATGGCCTTTTTGGCCCCCACAGGGTCTATTTCGCCCTCTTGCAAGGCCCGCAACAATTTTACCTGCATATCGGCAGGCAATTCACCCACTTCATCCAGAAACAGCGTGCCGCCATCGGCTTCGCGAAATTTGCCCAAATGCTTGTCTGTGGCTCCGGTGAATGAGCCTTTCTCGTGGCCAAAAAGGATAGATTCCACCAGATTTTCCGGCAAAGCCCCGCAATTAACGGTGATCATCGGTTTGCCGGTACGCGCCGAAGCGCCGTGAATGGCCCGGGCAATCAATTCCTTGCCCACCCCGCTTTCGCCCAAAATGAGCACCGGGATATTGGATTTGGCGGCGCGCTGACCCAAACGCACCACCTGGCGCATGCAGGGCGCATCGGCGATCATATCGCCAAAGCTGAGCGCGCCGGATGTGGTTTTTTGCAAGCGCACCACTTCGCCTTGTAATTCTTGCAGTTTCAGGGCGTTTTTTATGCAGACAGCAATGCGTTCGGGGCTGGCCGGCTTGACCAGAAAATCAATGGCCCCGCCCTGCATGGCTTTGACCACCGTATCAATGCTGCCAGACGCGGTCAGCACGATCACCGGCAATTGCGCGGCCCGGGCGCGCATTTCGGCGAGCGCCTTCATCCCCCCCATGCCCGGCATCACCAGATCCAGCAGCACCACATCAATATGCCCGCCAGCGGTGATGGCCTCTATGGCGTCTTCGCCGCTGCTGGCATGGGCAGCAATCATGCCGCTTTTTTCCACCACAGCCTGCATCAGGCGGCGCTGTGTCGGATCATCATCAACAATAAGAACGGTTTTCGCCATTTTAATTCACCCTTAATTGCGCCTGTTTTTCCCGTATTTCGTGTCGGTTTAGGCGTCGTTGGGGGAAGCATGCCACAATCAGGTAAAGGCGAGGTTTAAATGTGCCAAATCGGTGCAGTTATTGTGCGGCCATGCAGTTTTGGGTAATTGACGCCCGTGCGGCGGAGGGGTACCGCTTGCTTATGAGCAATTCAAAAACTGATAAAAAAGACGCGCCAAAACGTCGGCCCAAAAACCTTCCCCTTGCCCCTTTTGGTGGGGAAAAGCCGCCAGCACCGGACTGGTTTCAAACCTGTCTGGATGCACCGTTCGAGAGCGGCGTGGTTAACGTTAGTGGGGCTAAAATCTGCTATAAAGCCTGGGGGAAACGGGGCAAGCCTGGCTTGTTGCTGGTTCATGGCGGCGTGGCGCATAAAAGCTGGTGGGATTTTATCGGTCCGTGGTTCGCCAAGCATCGCCGTGTGGTGGCTATGGACTTGTCTGGCATGGGCAATTCTGACTGGCGCGATGAATATGACATTCCGATTTATGCCGACGAGGTTTTGGCTGCCGGTGAGGCCGCTGGTGCTTTTGATCATGAACGCAAGCCGGTTCTGGCCGGACATTCCTTTGGCGGATTTGTCACGCTGGGCTCAGCCGTTCTTCATGGCACGCGTTATGAGCGGGCGATTATTATGGACAGCCCTGTCCGCCCGGCTGAAAAACAGCGTCGCACCGCACCGCCAAGCCGGGGCGGACGCATCTATGATTCTAAAGAAGAAATACTCGGGCGGTTTCGCCTTTTGCCAGACCAGACGTGTGAAAACCCCTATCTTTTGGACCATATTGCCAGAGAGGGCTTAAAATCGGTCACGCGCGATGACGGCACCATGGGCTGGGCCTGGAAGTTTGATCCAAACCTCTGGACGAAAATGCAATATGATATGCGTGCTGCGGTGGACACCATTGCCGAATTTCGCTGTCCTGTAGCCCTGATCCGGGGTGAGAAATCCCTGCTGGTCACAGACGAGGTCTGGCAGTTTATGTGCAAGGCCTTTCCGGGGCGCACGCCGCGCTTTTCCATCCCCGAGGCGCACCACCATGTGATGCTGGACCAGCCTTTGGCCTTGGTTAGCTCGCTTCGGGCGCTCATGTCCTGTGTTGGGGATTAAGCCAGAGGCTAGACTTGTACGTACAAATTGCCGTATAACCAAACATGAATATAGATAGCGTTGTTGGTTTTGATTGGGACCGTGGGAACTGGCCAAAATGCGGTCAGCACGGCCTTGATCGTGCAGAGATTGAAAGCTGTTTTGTGCGCAATATAACCATTGCGCCTGATCCCTACCCGATTGAACGGGAAGAACGGTTTAATGCGGTTGGCATCAAAGACGATGGACGAAAAATATTTATTGTTTCACCATTCGTCTGAGCCAGAGGGGCAATTTAATTCGCCCTGTCAGTGCCCGATACATGCATGAAAAGGAGGTGAGCCGATATGAAAAAAGAAAAAAAACTTAAAAAGTTCCCCGTCCATAAAACCGACGAGGAAGCTGAAAGGTTTGTGGATGAAGCGGATTTGTCAGAATATGATTTTTCAGGATTTAAGCCTGTAAAATTTGAGTTCTTGAAAAAAAGCGCACGCATGGAAATCCGTTTGCCAGAAGATCAACTGATTGCCTTGAAAGAGATAGCCAGACAGCAGGGTATTCCCTACACGCGCCTTGTCAGGCAGTTTATTACGCAGGGCATGGAAGCTTTGCACCCGCTATAGGCTTTTACGAATAAGCGGAGCAACCCGCCATTGGCACAAGGGCCGAAGAAGCCAGACAGCAAGGTCGGGTTAGTTATTCATAAAAAAATCAATTTTCAGCCCCGTAGAACCATTTTCTTACTTCCAGCACATAAAGAGCCACCCAAAAAACGGGAAAAAGGCCTTCAGTATTAATTCCTATACAATGATAAAAGATAGTTTTTCTTTTTTTATCTTATTATATCTAATAAAATTTAGGACGCTGATTAAAAATAATATTACAGAAGGTAAATATGCAAAACCTTCACTATTAAAAAATGTAGTTACTGTTTGCATACCAATAACTCCAACTACAAAAGGCATCCAACCCCAAAGCAAAGTTTTTTTATCCATTGTGTTTATAATATTATTATATTTTTCACCGTATTTATTTACATTTGCTTTGTTCTTAATAAATAAACCTATGCATATGGAGGCAAGAACCGCATAAGAAAAGGCGGCTTCTCCAAGAATCATAGATTTCTCAATTCCACCGAAAGATTCTTTGAAAAATTGACTACTTATGTCAGCTTCCAGATTTGTGCCCACAATACCTGTTAATACGACAATGGCAGGTAAGAGTAAAATGGCCATGCTTATAATGAAATTTTTTCTAACATTATAAATGCTATATATTGGAATTAGAAAAAAAACGGTGCTCGCAATAGAAAATATAAATTCGTTATTAATAGCGACATGAAGCTTTAAAAGGGAAAGATATATAGAAAGCGATAATAATCCTGCATATAAAGACGCAGAAAATATAGTAATGATGAATAATATTGATTTTGGCCTTAACAAAATTCGCAAAATAAATCTAATTGGCCATGCAATTAATCTCCAAATTTCATAAACAAGTATGGAAATGCCTCCGCCAGAGGCAACATAATTCACGTTATTTGTGTTTGTCGCTTGCCCATTATGTTGAGAGCCATTTACCCAACTCCAGTAACTGCCTTTACCGTCGTATGGCAAACCAACAAAGCCGTCCATCCAAGAGTTGTTGTCTTCATTTGGCATTAATAACCCCTGTTTTTCTATCAAAATAGCAATTGCATTTATGAACTTAAATTTTCTAAAACCCTCTCCTAGTGTTGGTGTCTCAGCCAACTTCCCTACACAGTTTATCATGAAATTAGAAAAGTCAAACTGATCAATATACCCGCAGAGACACTTCTTTTCTTCCAGCGCGTAAACCTACCCAGAACGCCTTAGAGCCTGTATCGAAAGTATTTCCCTGTTTTCAATATGTTACATCAGGTTAGTCAATAGCTGGGGAAACCCATCGGTTTGCAAATCCGGGAGACACTGGGCTTTTGTAATCAGTGATAATTTGGTACAATTTTTAAGTCTTTGTTTTTGTTGCAGGACTTTCGAGTCAGACTCTTAGGCCAAGCCATTTAGATGAACAAGCGTTCCTCTAAACCACATTGGATGCAAAAGTTGAAACACGATCTGAATTTTAAGTTCACCGCCGCATTGTGGCTGTATCCCGGTAAAGCAGCCTAGCATTTTGTTACTGTGCCCAAAGCCATATCCGAAGAGATAAAATTCTTTACCAGCACCAATAAAACCGCCTGGGGATCGGTGAGGGTGGCTGCGCAAATTGGCCAGAGCCAATGGAATACTTCGCTATTTCCCGACAAAAAATATGGGGCTATTTCCTGCCTATCAAGGCTGACATCCGAAAGAAGGAAAAAATCGGCACAAATGATGAGGTGAGCGTACATCTGGACGTGCTCATTTAGCCG
>NVVV01000021.1 GCA_002733495.1 Robiginitomaculum sp. | reverse complement strand
CTGGGAAACCATTTTCAACAATCCGCGACGCGAATGGTTATCCTTCTTGTGCATTTTGAAGTGTTCGGTGAGGGTCAGGATACGGTCTGACAGGATTGCAACCTGTACTTCCGGAGACCCGGTATCACCTTTGGTTTGTGCAAACTTTTTAATCAGTTCGGCTTTACGCTCAGTAGTAATCGACATTCGTCTTTCTCCACGGCGTCGTGTGTATGAGGGCCTTGCCGAGACACCGTTCAGCAAGGTCGGGTAATTGACCGGGCTTATGGGCGAAAAACCACACAAAAGCAAGGGAGGCACAGCCATTGCATTGCAGAATAAACAGGCCCGCCCGGCACTCAGGTTTTAAGCGTTTGGTGCAAGCGGATTAAAGCCGCGTATGACTTTGAAAATGCCCGCGTCCACATGGCCAATGGCCACGGGCTGGCCCGCGCAATGGGCATAGACCTGCGCGCCCTCCTCCAGCGCCACCAATGACGCCGCATCCAGCGTAATAGCACGGCCAAGGCGGATGTCTGCGGCCTGCTCTGCGCTGACCTCAAAATGGGCAATATCGGTTAAAGCCGCGCTTAATGGCTGTAATGCACCTAGCGCAGCGCCCGTATTGACCAGCGCCTCCAACGCATCAATAGACAGGGCTTGATCAGTGTAAAACGGGCCAACGCGTGTGCGGCGCAAATGCACCACATGGCCTTTCGTCCCTAGGGCATCGGCCAGATCACGCGCCAACGAGCGCACATAGGTGCCCTTGCCACAATGAACGGTGAATGCGGCATGGTCCGCATCGGACGTGTCGTTCAGGGTCAGCGCATCAATGCGCACTGGCCGTGATTTTAACACCACCTCCGCGCCAGCTCTGGCCAGATCATAGGCGCGCATTCCATCGACTTTGATGGCCGAAAACTTTGGCGGCCTTTGCTCTATATCGCCGACAAAGCGGGCTAATACCGCCTCAATTTCGGTGCGGTCAGGGCGCACATCAGAGCGGGCAACAACCTCGCCTTCGGCATCCAGCGTCGCGGTGGCAATGCCCCATTGCACAGTAAATTCATAAATTTTACGCGCATCCATCATGAAATTGATGGTCTTGGTGGCCTCGCCAAAGGCCAACGGCAGCACACCACTGGCGAGCGGGTCCAGCGTGCCGGCATGACCGGCCTTTTTGGCATCCAACAGCCAGCGCACCTTGCCCAAAGCCTGCGTCGAGGTCAGGCCCAAAGGCTTATCCAGCACTAGCCAGCCGGTAATATTCTGACCTTTTTTACGGACGCGCCCCATCAGAAGGGTATGCCCCTACCATCCCCGTCGTCCTTCGACTTGATCGGAGGACCCATACAGGGTGGCAAATCGCTATGGACCCTCTGGTCAAGCCAGAGGGTGACGAAATTGCTAAGTTTTTCTTTATTTACACACGTGACGAAGGATAGAGGGCACATTGCCTCAGCGCTCGTCATCAGACGTTTTATCGCGAGCCAAATCACGGGCAACATCAGGGCGATGCAACAGCGCGCTGATATGACCGGCCTGATCGAAGCTGTTATCGGCCAGGAACACCAGTTGCGGCGTAAACTTCATATCAACTTCCTGGCCCAGACGCCCGCGCAGAAAAGACGAACAGCGGTTGATCGCTTTCAGCACTGTTGGGGTATCCTGGCCACCAAGCGGCATACAAAAAACCCGGGCATGACGCAGATCGGGCGCACAGCGCACTTCGGTCAGGGTCAGAGAAACCCCCTTCAGGTCAGGGTCGCGCAAATCTTCACGCGCCAATATATCCACCAAAGCATGGCGGACCAGTTCACCGGCGCGCAATTGGCGCTGACTTGGTTTTTTGTTTTTCTTGCTCATAAGGCGTTGCATAGTCCGCAAGTCCGGAACAGGCAAGAAAAACGAGCAGAAATACATCTGACAAAGCATAATCATGCTTGGTTTTTGCCTTAGTGTGCGGCAAAGGCCGCCAGTTTTTGCGCATCAAGCGCCATTTCTGGTCCGCGCAGGCCCGAACAGACATCAAATGCATCGGGCGAAACGGCCCGGCATGCCGTGGCCAGATTATCGGGATTAAGACCGCCCGCCAGTATAACCGGGAGGCGCAGCGCCTCCACAATTGATCGTGAAATATCCCAATTATGGGTACGGCCCGTGCCGCCAAGCACTTTCATCGGCCCATCGGTGCGGCCACTATCGAGCAAAATATAATCACAATATGGCGCGGCGCTTTGGGCCTGCGCTAAGGCCTCTGGCCCCTGCACATGAATGACCTGCGCGATCTGTACATCTTTGCATTCTTCCCGGATCGCGGCATAGGCTTGCACCGGAACATCATCCACCAATTGCACCACATCACAGCCGCACCTAAGAATATGGTCAACCACATCATCAGGCCGGGTTCGCGAGGTCAGTAAAAAACGCTTAACGCGCCCTTTGGTGGCTTCTGAAATGGCGACAATGCGCGCGTCATCAATTGGCCCGGGTCCAGACGGCATGGCCGCCACCAAACCAATGGCCCAGGCGCCAGCCTTTATGGCTGTTTCGGCTTCGCCCTTGGACTGAATACAACAGACCTTGAAACGCATTAGAGTTTCCAAGTATAAAAATGTGTCATCACCCGATTCATTCGGGTGATCCAGAGAACAGGAAAAATGCAATGGATTGCCCGAACAAGCCTGTGCCCGCGTAGGCGGGTATCGGGCAATGACAGCCACTGGCTAGAGCTTGCGCTCAATCTCGGTCACATCAAAGCACTCAATCGAATCGCCTTTTTGCAGATCGTGGTATTTGAGGAAACCCATGCCACATTCCTGACCGGCATTGACCTCTTTGACCTCGTCCTTAAAGCGCCGCAGCGTGCTCAGTTCGCCCTCATGGATCACCACATTATCGCGCACCAGTCGCACATGCGAGCCACGGCGCATCACGCCTTCGGTCACACGGCACCCGGCAATTTTGCCCAGCTTGGAAATATTGAAAATTTCCAACGCTTCGGCATTGCCCAGGAAGGTTTCGCGCAATTCAGGATCCAGCATGCCTTCCAGCACAGCCTTAATGTCATCCAGAAGGTCATAAATGATCGCATAATAGCGAATTTCCACGCCTTCTTTTTCGGCCAGTTCGCGCGCCTGTTTGCTCGCACGAACGTTAAAGCCGATCACCGGCGAGTTTGACGAGCGGGCGAGCAGAATATCAGATTCCGTAATACCACCAGCCGCCGAATGAATAACCCGGGCGCGCACTTCGTCATTACCCAATTTTTCAACCGCCTGTTTGATGGCTTCGGCAGAGCCTTGCACATCGGCTTTAACCACCAGAACGGCCTCAGCAATTTCCTTGTCTTTCAGACTGGCCATCATCTGTTCCAGCGAGGCCACAGCATCAGGACCGGACGTGTTATCACCCTGGCGCGTTTTACGTTCACGGTATTCGGTGATCTCGCGGGCGCGGGCCTCGCTCTCCACCACAGCAAATGGTTCACCCGGTTCCGGTGCGCCATTTAAGCCCAGAATTTCCACAGGCAAGCTCGGCCCGGCTTCTTTAAGCTGCTGGCCGCGCTCGTCGGTCAAGGCGCGAACCTTGCCCCACGCCGTACCGGCAACAACAAGAGCGCCGCGCTTTAACGTGCCGCGCTTTACCAGAACCGTCGCCACAGGGCCGCGACCCTTGGCAACCTGGCTTTCAATGACCACCCCATCGGCTTCGCGGGTCGGGTTGGCTGTCAGTTCCAGCACTTCGGCTTGCAAGGTGATGGCTTCGACCAGATTATCCAGCCCGGTTTTCTTCAAGGCCGAGACCTCAATGGCCTGCACATCGCCGCCAACCGATTCCGTCAGCACTTCATACTGCAAAAGGTCGTTTAGAACCTTCTGTGCATCGGCGCCTTCCTTGTCCATTTTATTGACGGCAACGATGATCGGCACATCGGCGGACTTGGCATGGCTAATGGCTTCGATGGTTTGCGGCATAACACTGTCATCGGCGGCAACCACCAGCACAACAATATCTGTGGCTTGCGCCCCGCGCAAACGCATGGACGAAAATGCAGCATGGCCTGGCGTATCCAGAAATGTGATTTTATCACCAGATTTTAACTGCACTTGATAGGCGCCGATATGCTGGGTAATCCCGCCCGCTTCCCCGGCGGCCACATCGGTGGAGCGCAAGGCATCCAATAGCGAGGTTTTGCCGTGATCCACATGGCCCATAATAGTCACCACAGGATAACGTGGTTTCTTGCTGTCCTCGTCATCATCGTCACTGATGAAGCCGGCTTCCACATCAGATTCAGCCACCCGGCGCACCCGGTGTCCAAATTCTTCAACGATCAGTTCCGCAGTATCAGGATCCAGCACATCATCAGGCTTTTTCATATCGCCCTCACCCATGAGAAACTTCACCACATCGTGGGCCCGCTCACTCATCCGGTTGGCCAGTTCGGCCACGGTAATGGTTTCCGGAATGACCACTTCGCGGACCACTTTGTCCCGTCCACCCGCATCGCCAGTCAGACGCCGTACCTTTTCACGCTCACGCGCCCGGCGCATGGAGGCCAAAGACCGTTGTCGTTGCCCTTCATCGCCATCCAAAATATTGCTGATGGTCAATTTACCCCGGCGACGCTTTGGCTCAGAGCGGTTGCGCGATACGGGTTTTTGCTCGACACGCTTTTTCTTGATCCGGCCACCAAACTTTTCCACCGTGCTTTCCGGTTTCGGCGTGGTTTGTGCAGGGGCCGGGCGTTCAGTCCGTGGTCGCGTAGCGGACATGGCAGCCTGAGCCGCCACTTCGGCGGCGGCGCGTTCTGCCTCTTCCTTGGCGCGCTGCTCTTCATCCTCGCGCGCCTTTCGTTCGGCGACCAGCTGGTCTTTTTCTTCCTTCTCGCGCTTGGCACGTTCCTCGGCTTCACTACGGGCGCGCTCTTCGCGGCTGGCCGCTTCGGCCTGGGCTTTGCCCACAGCAGCCTGACGCGCCAGAAATTCTGACTCTGACAAACCAAGTGCCCGCGCCTTTGCGGCGACGTCAGAGGTGATTTTTGCTTCCTGCTGGGGGGTCGCCTGTTCCTCGCCGGGAGCAGCGCTATCCTTGGCAAGAACGCGTTTGCGTTTTTTCTCGACCACCACGAATTTGGAGCGCCCACGTGAAAAGCTTTGCTTGACGGTTCCCGCCGCAACATTGCGCTTCAGCGTCATGGGCTTGCGTCCACCGGACTCGGGTTTGTCGTTGTCGTTCGCGTCACTCATACGTATTTCCCAAAGATTGCCGCCGGTATGCACGGCGCACACCTTTGACATTCAATCCTATTCTGCACCCGCAGAGCATCAGTTTACGCCGTAAACTAACGGTCTTCATGGGTGATTCAACTCCTCTTGTCGCCTGTTTCATCAGAAAAAAGCAGACGAAAGGCGCATAATCGTTCCACATGGAACATAAACTGCTCGGCCAGGCCACCGGGTAGCAAGGCCATATGGGTACTTTCGGCACGGCCAATGGTGCCGCCCATTTGTCCTTGCGTGAAGCAGGATACCATGGCCACCCCGCCCCATTTGCCCTGCCCAAGAGCCTGTAATTTACGTCGCCCGTCCAGGGCACCGTCACTGGCTTCGACAAGACAGGCCGGACGGCGGTTTTGCAATACACCACGAACCTGATCAAAGCCACACAACAATTCGCCGGAACGCTTGGCCAGGCCCAGTAAATTCAGTGCGGCCCGGCTTAAGGCCTCATCAGTGCGCGCTGTCAGATCGTCAGGCACCACCACCTTGGCTTTGGCGGCCCGTGCAAAACTGCGCGACTTCATTGCCGCTTCCAGCACCGTGCGATCGGTCTTGACCCAAAGCCCTCGGCCAGGGGCGCGCGCTTTTACATCAGGGACCACAACATCATCCGGCCCAATGGCAAAACGCACCAGCTTGGTTTCGGGTAATATCTCAGCCGTTTGGATGCATTTGCGCTCTCGCATTCAGACCGTCCATGTGCCACCGCAAGCCTTAGTCAGCCTTGGCGGCACCCTCCTCAGCTTCACCTTCTGCTTCCTCGCTTGCCTTCGCAGCCGCCGCTTCGGCCAGCTCTTCTTCACTGACCCATCCGGCGGCAACCCGGGCGCGCATGATCAGATCATTGGCCGTCTCGACACTCATTTTATCGTCTTCAAAAATGCCCGGCTGACGTACGCGCTCGCCATCCTTGGCTTCAAACCAGCCGCGCAGATCATCAGGCACAAGACCGGCAAAATCCTCAACACTCTTGGTGTCAGCTTCGCCCAGCTTGACCGCCATGGCCAGCGTAATACCCTCCATCTCGACCAGACCGTCCTCGACACCCAGCTCTTTGCGATGGGCATCCAGCTTTTCTGCAAGACGGTCCAGATGTTCATGGGCACGGGCCTGCAGTTCGACAGCGGTATCTTCATCAAAACCTTCGATGCCAGCGACTTCTTCCATGTCGACAAAGGCGACTTCCTCGACGCTTTCAAAGCCTTCGGTGGCCAGCAATTGGGCGATCACTTCGTCCACATCCAGCGCCTTCATAAACAGCTCTGTACGGGTTGAAAACTCTTTCTGACGACGTGTCGATTCTTCTTCCTCGGTCAGAATATCAATGGTCCAGCCGGTCAGTTGTGAGGCCAGACGCACATTTTGACCGCGACGGCCAATGGCCAGTGACAATTGCTCTTCGGGCACAACCACTTCAACGCGGCCCTCTTCTTCATCCATCACCACCTTGGCCACTTCGGCAGGGGCCAACGCATTCACCAAAAATGTGGCCGGGTCTTCGGACCATTGGATAATGTCAATTTTTTCGCCTTGCAGCTCGCTAACCACAGCCTGCACACGGCTGCCGCGCATACCCACACAGGCCCCCACGGGGTCAATGGCACTGTCATTAGACAGCACAGCGATTTTTGCCCGACTACCCGGATCACGGGCCACAGATGGAATTTTGATAATACCTTCGTAAACTTCGGGCACCTCTTGCGCAAACAGCGCCGCCATCAGTTTGGGGTGAGCACGAGAGAGGAAAATCTGTGGACCACGGGCCTCTTCGCGCACTTCATAAATATAGGCGCGGGTGCGATCACCCTGTTGCAGGTTTTCACGCGGAATACCGTCATTACGACGAATAATGGCTTCGGCACGGCCCAGATCAATGATCACATTGCCATATTCAACACGCTTGACGATGCCATTGACCACTTCGCCAACGCGGCCCTTGAACTCTTCATACTGGCGGGCGCGTTCGGCTTCGCGCACTTTTTGCGTAATGACCTGTTTGGCGGCCTGACTGGCCACACGGCCAAATTCAACCGGGGGTAGCTCTTCATCAAAAACAAAGCCAATTTCCGCATCGGGGTTCTGCTTTTTAGCCTCTTCCAGACTGATTTCGGTCGAATCGTTTTCCACCTCTTCAACCACGGTGACATAGCGTTTGAGCACCATGGAGCCGGTGAGCGGATCGATATGGGCACGAATATCCAGCTCCGTACCATAGCGCGAGCGGGCCGCGCGCTGGATCGCCTCTTCAATAGCTTCCAGAACAATGGATTCATCAATCGATTTTTCCGCAGCCACCGCCTTGGCGATCTGCAAAAGCTCCAGCTTGTTGGCACTAATGCCGGTCATGCTCATATCGTTGTCTCCTTAAGAGTCCTTGTTCATTTTCAAGAGGGCGTCACTCATCACCAGATGCGCATCGCTGATCCAGGAAAAAGGCATCAGCGCACTTTCGCTCTCGCCCTCCAGATCGATCACTATGTTTTCGCCGTCAAGACCACCCAGCACACCCTTAAAGCGGCGGCGGCCCTCGACCAGACGATCCAGTTCCAGCTTGGCCGTATGACCGGCCCAGCGTTCAAAATCATCCATTACCGTCAGCGGGCGCTCAATGCCGGGTGATGACACCTCCAGCTCATAGGCGCCAGAGATCGGGTCTTCCACATCAATCACCGCAGAGATGGCCCGGCTAAGCCCGGTACAATCCTTTATACCCATTTGCTGGTCGGTGATCCGTTCGGCCATGATCTGCAATACTTTGCGCTTTTCGCGGCCAAACAGACGAATACGCACAATCACCAAACCCAATTGCGCCGCAATCGGTTCAATGACCTGCAATAGCTTTTGTTCTGTGGCGGTCTTGGCGCGCAATGCTCAAATCCTGATCTGGCTCACGCATTGTGGTACAGCCATGAAAAAAGCGGCCCTCCGAAGGAGGCCCGCTTGAAGCATCATACCAATGCATCAGCGATGTTGTTGGTCTCTATATAGGTGTATTTTCACAGCGACGCAAATGCCTTGCTCAGTGGGCGTATGCCGCAATTGTGATGGGCATCATTATCTCGCTGGCATGATCATCATATGTATGATATTGTATGATGATAAAGGATGACATTATAGGAGGTGTCTCATGACAACCGTCAGGAAAACAATTATCGTTACCGATAAACAGGACGCCTGGATCAAAGCGCAAATTGCCAAAGGCGGCTATACCAATGACAGCGAGCTTATCCGTGAACTGATCCGCAAGGAGCAAAGCAAACAGGCTGATGATGACTTGAGCGATGAAAGAAAGGCGAAAGTTCTTGCAAACATGGAAAAGCACGACGAAACCATTCAAAAACTGGCTCTGTAAATGAGCAACCCAGAATGGCTAGATCTGCAAACCGTATTATTTATCCATAACAGTGCAATTCAGCAGGCCGGAGGATCACAAGGCGTTCGTGATGCTGGCTTGCTGGAATCCGCTTTGGCGCGTCCGAAAAACCTACTCCGGGCTGTTGTGAAAAGCATCGGGATTAAGAAAAAGGAACCTCCAAAAAACCTTGGACTTATGCAATCCTTACTTTTTGGAAAAGCTTACGGGCATCGCTGTTTGTTGTTTCAACCTCTTTTTGTGTCTTGATTAGTTCTGTCAGGGCATAATTCGCGGACTTTATAATATGGACATCAACCTTCTCGTCGTAACCTAATAAATCGTGTGATGTCGCAACAACAATTAAGCTGCACTGCCCTTTGTTTTCTGAAGCGCTTTTTAAAGCGTGTACAGCTTGAGAGAGGGTTTCGTTATTACGCTGCACCCTGATAAAAGCAGGTAACCCGTCCACCTCCTGTTTTAACAGGCCATCAATTCCCTTATTTCGATGCACTGGTGTATAATCTATTCCAACCAAATGGTCTGATGCATCAGAGGCATGTTGCCGATAAGATTCTATACCCTTTTTAAGCAGGGAAGATTCAGTGACTATTGGATTTTTTAGCCTGCTTTTTGATAGTAGTATTGCTTTCTCTGATACATCAATCCCTATTGAATGTCGCTTTAAAAGGCTTGCAGCAACAAGGGTTGTTCCGCTACCACAGAAAGGATCAAGAACAACATCTCCTTCCTCTGTTACAAGTTCGATTATTTGGTTCAGTAAAAGGACAGGTTTTTGTGTGGGGTATCCAGTTCGTTCTTTTGCTTTTGGATTAAGGAATGGGATATCCCAAACATCTGATAGCGGGACTCCTTTTTTTGTACCGCTTCCTATTATTTTCCCATTCTTATTGCGCGCATAAACAGGTTTATTACGTGCATCACGAACACGCTTCTGCATAATTTGATCAACATTTGTTGATGGTGAATAGCCTTTGTAAATTTTGTTAAACTTGAAAATTTTACTTTTAGAATAGAAAAAAATAGTTTGATGAGATGACAGCAACCCCTTTTTTGCATTTGACCACCGTTTGAAGTGCCAGATAATTTCTGATTGAAAATTATCTGGTTTGAAAATTTTATCGAGCACAATTCTGACAATGTGCGCTGCAGATTTATCGCAATGGAAGAACAACGCCCCTGTTTCTTTCAACAATGTGCGTGCATGAATTATTCGTTGATAGATAAAGTCTGCATAAGAATCATCATTTTCCCATATGTCCTTAAAACTGAAATGCTGACTACCATCGCGGGTTGTTAAGTCGTGTTTTCTTTGTGTAAAAAAAGGTGGGTCGATATAAATAAGGTCAACAGATTCTGGTGGCAGCGTCTGCATTACATTAAGGCAATCACCTGTGTATGTTTTTGCTCTAGTTTCCATTGTTACGCTCAGCCGCGATGGTTTCTAGAATCCCCTTAAGATCAACCCCTGTGTACTTCTGTATATAGTTCCACGCATCGTCGCCGTAGTGATATTCCCCATTAGCCCCAGCATAGAGTGTTTCTAGTGTTTTTTGAATACGCTTTGCCTGCGTACGAAGTGGGTAATAAAACATCACACGAATAGGCTTGTAACCGGCTTCTTTAACACACTGCATACGAGTGTGCTCTTTGGTAATGTGATCACCGTCTGTTGTTGCATCACGCCATTTAATTTCTATTGCGTCGCGCTCTTCTACAAGGCAGTCAATTTCAAACCTTTTAGGCCGCTGCCCTATCGTGTTGGGGATTCGCAAAGACCCTGAATCCGGATACTTTTCTAGGAAGCAAAGTTTCGCAGCCTCCTCTAAAAATGATCCAGCATATTTGTAGAGAAACCGCCCCTTGTTCTGATAAACGTCAATCAACTTACCTTCTTCGTCACTCACACCCAAGACTTGATAAATCAGATAATGACTATTGTCGTCTGCTTCCATTTCTTCAACGCGTTGATCAACACGAGTTTTTAAATTGTCTGCGTATTTATCTGCTAGCTGGCTGATTTTTACAAAAATTGATATTGAATTGTTACTCACTCTCCACCCCCTTAGAACGCCGTCCCGAAATGATCGCATTGCGCGACATCCAATCAACTTCAAATAGACCGGCCTTTAAGCGCTGCATAAAAAGAACCCGCTTCATCAATAAATGTTCACTATTTATCCTCTCTGTTTGCGCACAAAGTCAAGCCAAGCACAAGGGCGGCCCGCTTTTTTGGCCTTGCCCTCATAACGCGTTGGGAAGTGGTCACCCGGGGCCATGCGCCAGTCATTGGCGCAGCTAGCCGTCCAGTCAAAATGACCGCTATCCAGAATATGCGCCAAGGCCCAAGCCTGATAATGATCAATATCCGAGGCAAAACGCAAACGCCCGCCGGGTTTGAGCACACGGGCCAGCGCATCGACAAAGTCGGCCTGCACCAGACGGCGTTTATGATGGCGTTTTTTCGGCCAGGGATCGGGATAGAGAATAAAGATACGATCCAGCACCGCGTCCGGCATAGATTGCAAAATCAGCCGTGCATCACCGCGCTCTAAGCGCAGGTTTTGCAAACCGTTTTCGTCCACGCCCACCAGCGCCTTGGCCACACCGTTTAAGTATGGCTCGATGCCGATCAGGCAAATACCGGGATTATTTTTTGCCTGCGCAATTAAATGCTCAGCCCCGCCAAAGCCGATCTCCAGCCAGAGCGGCATATCATCGGGCACAATGTCTGTGCGCGCGCCCATGGTTTTGGGCAAGGCCAATGTCGGCAGCAGGGTCTCAACCAGCTTGGCCTGACGCGGTTTTAGTGTGTGCCCCTGAGCGCGCCCATAAAGGCGTGGGCCAAAGTCTTCAGCCGGCAAGGGATTTTAACGTATCGGCCAGATCCGTACGTTCCCACGAAAACCCGCCATCTGCGTCCGGTGCGCGGCCAAAATGCCCATAGGCCGCCGTGCGCGCATAAATCGGCTTGTTCAGACCCAGGCATTCACGAATGCCCCGGGGGCTGAGATCAACCGCCTCACTCAGCACGTTTTCCAGATGCGCTTCGTCGCAACGCCCGGTGCCGTGGGTATCCACATAAATGCTAAGGGGTTTGGCCACCCCAATGGCGTAGGATAGCTGAATAGTGCAACGGTCAGCCAGACCTGCCGCCACCACGTTTTTAGCCAGATAACGGCTGATATAAGCGGCAGAACGATCCACCTTGGTCGGATCCTTGCCCGAAAATGCGCCGCCGCCATGGGGCGCTGCGCCGCCATAAGTGTCAACGATGATTTTACGCCCGGTCAGGCCGCAATCACCATCAGGTCCGCCGATAACAAAATTGCCCGTTGGGTTGACGTAAAATTCGCTCTCCTCACACATCCAGCCCTCAGGCAGAACCGCCGTCACAAACGGGCGAACAATTTCGCGTATATCTTCCGGGGTCAGGCCTTCGCGGTGCTGAGTGGAAACCACAATAGATGTGGCGCGCACCGGCACGCCGCTTTCATAGGCCAAAGTGACCTGACTTTTGGCATCAGGCTCTAACCCCAAAGACGGATCGGCTTTGCGGGCCGCCGCCATATCGCGCAAGATGGAATGAGAATACTGAATAGGAGCCGGCATCAGTTCTGGCGTTTCACGCGTGGCATAGCCAAACATAATGCCCTGATCACCAGCGCCTTCATCCTTATTACCCGCCGCATCAACGCCCATGGCAATATCGCTGGACTGTTCGTGCAGGAGGTTTTCCAGCACCAGATTTTTCCAGTGAAAGCCGTCCTGTTCATAACCAATATCGCGAACCGCAGCACGCACCGCCGCCTCGATCTCGTCATTATCAATCTTGGCACAACAGCGCACTTCGCCCGCCAGAACAATCCGGTTGGTGGTGGTTAGCGTTTCGCACGCAACGCGCGCCTGTGGGTCTTTTTCCAGAAACATATCAACAACCGTATCGGAAATACGGTCGCAAACCTTGTCCGGGTGTCCCTCTGAAACGCTCTCGCTCGTAAAAATATAGGATTGTCGGCTCACGCTATTGCTCCTCATATCATCATATAAAGATTTCTTTATATGATCTTTCGACGCACACAAGCCGATCCTGCACCCAAATGCAAGTCCGGCGTGTTCACATTTGCGCAAAATACGCGCGAAGAGGTTAAAAGGTTGTGCGTGAAGACAGCGCAGTCTGCCTGCGTTGCGGTCTAAAGGGTCTGCGTTATTCTAGGCGTTCGCACCTTTATCATCCGCACCTTCGCCAGAAAGCGCACGCACCAATTGCAACACCTGGCGACGGACTTTGGGGTCAGTGATGCGTGAAAAGGCCGCAGCCAGCTGCACCCCGTCTGGTGAGTTGATAAAATCATAAACCAGCGGTGTCTGATCATTCTCGCCAAACCCACCCGCTTCGGCCCGCATAGACAGGCCTTCGAAAAAATATTGCACGGGCACGTCCAGCACATCCGCCATGCTCCACAGACGACTGGCGCTAACGCGATTGGACCCTCGTTCGTATTTTTGCACCTGCTGGAAGGTAACGCCAAGGTTTTCACCCAGCTTGTCCTGGCTCATGCGCAACATCAACCGGCGCAGGCGAACACGAGCGCCAACATGGATATCTATTGGGTTTGCTAAACGTTCTGACACAAAATTCCCCGATCTTATAAGTTTAAATTTCTACCTAAACGCGTTTAGTTCGGTATTACACGTTAATTGCCAGATCGGTTTTTGCAAGCTTTGTCAAACAAATTCGCAGAAAATCAATAAAAATTTAAGCGCGAGACAACCTATACGAGAAAATTACCCCTGCCAAGATGAATAATATTGCGCCGCCATGGCGGCGAAACGGTGTTATGGGCAAGGGTTTGGGCAAATTTGCATCCCCGGCGCGATCCGCATTACGGCCCAATTGCAAAACCATCCGCCCATAGGGATCAATAATGCCGGCAATTCCGGAACTGACCGAGCGCACCACTGGCACGCCCTCCTCTATGGCCCGAAAACGCGCATGATCCAGATGCTGATACGGCCCGGTGGTGGGGCCAAACCAGGCATCATTGGAAACATTCAAAATCCAGTCCGGGCGGCCCTCGCCTGTGGGCGTGAAGCGCGAATAGGCAATTTCATAACAAATCTGTGGTGAAAAGGTGGGTAAATTGTCGATCTTCATGCTGGAGGGGGCAGGGCCTGGCGTAAAGCCATCATCAAAATTGATCAGCCCTTTAATCCCGATCGCCGAGAACAGGCCGCCAAGAGGCATATATTCGCCAAAAGGCACCAGATGATGCTTGTCATAAACGGTTTCCACCCGAGGCAAGCCATTCGCAAAGCTGAGCGCGATCAGGGAATTACGATAAAGGGTTTTGCCCGCCTCGTCCCGCTCTCTCCGGGTAATGCCGGTCAACAGCACCGGGCCGTCCTTAAAGGTTTCAGAAATACGGTCCAGCGCCGGGCCATCTTCCAACAATAATGTCGGCAAAGCCCCTTCGGGCCAGATCACATGGCTAACCTGATCAAGGGGTGACGCCGTAGACAGGTTCAGATAATGGTCCAGCACTGTGGTGCGGTTTTCCGGCTTCCATTTTTCGCGTTGATCAATTTTGGCCTGCACCACACGCAGTCGCACATTTTCCTGCATTTCGTTTTGGGCCGATCCAAGATGCAGCGCGCCAAAAACAAAGAGACCCAAAAAAGCACCGCCGCCGGCCAGCGTCGGCAGCGCCTGCCACCAACGTATGTGTACACCCCCCACCAGAGCCGCCGGGGCGGCAAAAACAAAAAGCGTCAGCAGCGATAGCCCCCACACCCCCATCAGGGATGCCGATTGGGAGATGGCCCCGCCGGGGGTCCAGACCATGCCTGGTAAATTCCAGGGAAAGCCGGTAAAGGCATGACCGCGTACCCATTCAGCGGCAAAAAAGCCAAGGGCAAACACCGCAATACGGCGTGCATCTTTGGTCCAGAACCGCAGAACCAGCGCCCCGGCCAGTGCCCAGATCAGCGCCAGTCCCGCCATCAGCAGCACCAGCGCAAACGGCATGAGCAGGATATAGTCCGGGCCACGACTGATAAAGGCCGCGCCAATCCAGTAAAGCCCGGCCATAAATTGCCCAAAGGCAAAAAAGAAAGCCCGCGCCGCCCCGGCCCGCAGTGGGCGTTTATTGGCAAAGGCGCCATCCAGCAGCCAAACCAGGACAACAAGACTGATCAGAGAGAACGGCCAAAGGTGAAAGGGCGCCTGACCCAAAACGCCAAAGGCCCCAGCGCCCACGGCCAGTGCTTGCGCCCGCCAGCCCTGAAAACCGCTGACACGCATTGCCAAACCAGAAAGGGTTTTGGCGACTTTATTCAGCATGGTTTTGGCGAATGACAAGACGGCGTATGCGGCGCGGGTCAGCCTCCATCACTTCAAATTCAAGACCCGCCGGGTGGACTAGAATTTCACCGCGTTGCGGCACCCGTCCGGCCAGTTGAAACACCAGCCCGCCCAGGGTGTCCACATCGTCTTCATCATCATTTTCAATCAGCAACAAGCCGGTGGCCTTTTCCAGGTCTTCAATCGGCACACGGGCATCGGCATCCCATTTTCCCTCGCCAAGGGCATTTAGGGACGGGGCCTCGCTGTCATGTTCGTCTTCAATTTTGCCGACGATCTGCTCGACTAGGTCTTCCAGTGTCGCCAGCCCGTCCGTGCCACCATATTCATCGACCACCAAAGCCATGTGAATACGCGTGCTTTGCATTTTCACCATCAAATCATCAGCCTGCATGCTGGGCGGTGCATAAAGCACCGGGCGGGTAATTTTACTCAGAATTTTAACATCCTTGTCCGCCGGCGTTTCATCTTCCGGGGCTAGAAACTGCAAAATATCCTTGATGTGCACCATGCCGCGCGGGTCATCGAGCGTCTTGTTATAAACCGGCAGGCGCGAATGCGAGGAGTGCATAAAGGCCTGCACCAGATCCCCCAAAGACGCATCCACACTGACCGCAACAATATCGGCGCGGGGCACCATTAAATCCTCAACCCGAACCAGATCAAACGCCGTGGCATTATCGATCAGTTTTTGCGCCTCTTCATCCGGTTGCGGCGCGGGGCGTGGTTTTGGAGAAAAGAGACGGGCAAAAAATCCACGGGACGTCTCAGTCATGATTGTCTCCCGGCAAGGCATAAGGGTCGTGCAACCCTAGCGCCGCCATAATCTGGCGCTCGTGATTTTCCATCTCTTCTGCTTCCTCTGGCATTTCATGATCATAGCCTTGTAAATGCAAAAGACCATGCACCACAAGATGATGCACATGATCCACAAGGGTGATGTTGCGCGCCTTCGCCTCGGCGGCGCAAACCCCATAGGCCAAAGCCAATTGACCAAAGGCGGCGGCAAACACAGGGTCAGGCTGCGCTGGCGCGGCAAATGACAGCACATTAGTCGGCTTATTCTTGTTGCGATATTGCCGGTTCAACGCCTGTAAATCCACATCCGAAGCCAGCCAGACCTCTAACACGCCATCGCGCAAAGGTTCTATCTGGGTTTCAACGGCGCTCAGCACGGTCTGCACAAGTGCTTCTGCGCCCGCCTTATCCAAAGGCCAGCTCTCATCAGAAATACGAATATCAATCTCGCGCACCGCAGGCGTATCCATCAGCCCGTGCGCCCCGCCGCCTCATAGGCCGCAACAATGCGCGCCACCAGAGCATGGCGCACCACATCTTTTTGCGTGAACCGGGCAAAGGACACACCCTTGACACCATCCAGAATATCCAGCGCATGAGAAAGCCCCGAAGGCTGTCCCGAGGGCAGGTCTGACTGGCTGGGATCGCCGGTGACAATCATCCGGCTGCCCTCGCCCAGGCGCGTCAGCACCATTTGCATTTGCCCGATGGTGGCGTTTTGCGCTTCATCCAGAATAACAAAAGCATGGCTGAGCGTGCGCCCGCGCATAAAGGCCAAAGGCGCCACTTCGATACGCCCTTCGGCGCGGCGTTTTAAGACGCTTTCCTGGCCCAGCGCCTCGTTCAGGGCATCCCAGACCGGCAACATATAGGGGTCAATCTTTTCGGCCATATCGCCGGGCAAAAAGCCAAGATGCTCGCCCGCCTCAACCGCAGGGCGCGCAATAATCAGCTTGTCTATTTTACGCTCTGCCAGCAAAGACGCGCCATAACAAACCGCCAGAAAGGTCTTGCCGGTGCCTGCCGGACCAACCCCAAAGACCAGATCAGACGCCGCCCCCTTCAAAAGCTTCAGATAAGCCTTTTGCGCCGGATTACGCGGACTGATCAAACGCCGCCCCCGGGGCACATGAAAGCCGTCTTTGGCGTTCAATTTTTCACCCTTTTTAGCAAACTGGATCGCGGCGCGCACACTTTGAAGATCCGGACCGGCCCCGGTATGGGCCTCAACAATCATGGTTTTGATGACCTCGCGGGCGCGGCGCTGCCCCTCGGCACTGCCCTGCACCACAAAGCCATCGCCGGGGGCATCAATCAGCACATCAAAGGCCTGCTCCACCAGCACCAGATTTTCACTGTTTATACCACAAATTTTGCCGGCGTCCTTAGGGGTATCCAAAGCTATACGTGTTGCTTTGCTCACGCTGGGCTCAACGCCTCCACCACAAGATCACCGCTCAGCGCATTGCGGCCCGCACTGGTGATATGCACATCAGCCAGCCTGCCAATCAGATGTTCAGGCCCCTGTACATAAACCCCCTGCAAATAGGGGCTGCGTCCGCAAATTTGCCCTTCGTGGCGGCCTTTTTTATCAAAAAGAACCGGCAGGATTTTGCCAACAAGGCTGTCATTAAAGGCGATTTGTTGCGAGACCAGAAGGTCTTGCAAAGCGCTCAGGCGTTCGGCCTTGATGGCCTCTGGCACCTGATCATCGCGCTTGGCCCCCGGCGTGCCCGGACGGCGTGAATATTTGAACGAATAGGACGAGGCATACCCAATATCGCGCACCGCCTTTAAGGTATCTTCAAAATCCGCATCGCTTTCACCGGGATAGCCGACAATAAAATCGCCCGAAAGGGCAATATCGGTCCGGGCGGCTCTGATTTTATCAATCAGACGATAATACATATCCATATTATGGCCACGGTTCATCGCCTTTAGCACCGCATCAGAGCCAGATTGCACCGGCAAATGCAAATAGGGCATCAGCACGTCAATATCACGGTGCGCGGCAATCAGACCATTGTCCATATCACGCGGATGCGAGGTGGTATAGCGAATGCGCGCCAGCCCCTCGATCTGCGCCAGATGCGCAATCAGTTCACCAAGACCCCAATGTGCGCCGCCGTCCAGACCCGGGGCGGCCCAGGCGTTTACATTTTGGCCCAGCAGCGTCACCTCGCGCACCCCATACCGCACCAGCGTGCGCACTTCGGCGGCGATCTCCTGGGCGCTGCGTGAATATTCGGCGCCGCGCGTGTAGGGCACCACACAGAAGGAACAGAATTTATCGCAGCCTTCCTGCACCGTTACAAAGGCGGTGGGGCCATTGGCAGCGCGTTTTTTGGCCAGACGCTCAAACTTGTCATCCACGTCAAAATCCGTGGCCAGCGGGCCTTCTTCGCCGCGCAGCATTTGCGGCAGACGCTGATAGCTTTGCGGCCCCACCACATAATCGACCACCGGGGCACGACGCCTGATTTCGGCCCCTTCGGCCTGGGCCACACACCCGGCCACAGCGATTTGCATGGCTTCGCCCTTTTTGGCACGGGCCTCTTTGAGCTGGCGCAAACGACCAAGATCGGAATAGACTTTCTCGGCGGCTTTTTCACGAATATGGCAGGTATTCAGCACCACCAGATCAGCTTTTTCGGCCTCGCCAACTTCGTCATAACCTTCAGAGCAAAGCAAGGTCGCCATTTGCGCAGAATCATAGACATTCATCTGACAGCCAAAAGTTTTAATGTAGACGCGCTTTTTCGAGCTGGTCATAGATCAGGATTTGTCCTTTACGCCATAAAGCTCTAGGCGGTGATCGACGAGGCGATAGCCGAGCTTTTTGGCAATTTTTTCTTGCAGCTTTTCAATATCTTCATCGACAAACTCAATAACCGCGCCGGTTTTGACGTCGATCAGATGATCATGATGATCATCGGGCAGTTCTTCAAAGCGGGCCCGACCATCGCCAAAATCATGGCGGGAAATAACCCCGGCATCTTCAAACAGGCGCACGGTGCGATACACCGTGGCCAGTGAAATTTTCGGGTCCAGCGCCGCCGCCCGGGCGTATAATTCCTCGGCGTCCGGATGGTCCACCGCCTCGGATAGCACGCGCGCAATTACGCGCCGTTGCTCGGTCATGCGCATGCCTTTTTGCACACATAAGTCTTCCAGACGGTTTGGCACGCAGGCTCCTCTTGCTACTCAGCCCTCTTTACTGGTGCCAAATGGTGCTTTTGTCCATACCTCTCCTCACCCTAAGCTGAGTGAGTAAGTCAGGGCATCGGCACCATTGGCATAGTATTTTGGGCGCATTCCTATGCGGATAAAGCCGATATGCTCATAAAGATGGCAGGCCACTTTATTATCACTGGCCACCTCCAAAAATAGCTTCTGCACTTTGGCCTCTTTCAGCATGACAAAAAGACCCAGCAATAAGGCCCGGCCCAGACCTTGCCCACGCCCTTGGGGCGATACGGCAATGCTGAGCAATTCCGCCTCATCTGCGGCAAGACGCGCCAAGGTAAACCCCATTGGCTGATCGGCCTTTACAGCCATCATGGCCTTGGCATTTTGACGTAAAAACCCGCCCATCGCCGCTGTGTCCCAAGCGGGCGTAAAAGATTGCCCGTGCAGGGCCGCAAGGTCGGCAGCATCCTCAAGACACGCCGGGCGAATGCTGATCGTCGTCACGGCGTAATCCCGCCTGGTAATTTTGCATCGGGGGGACGGTGATACCAGGGCAAAGCATCAAGGTTAGGCAGCGCATTAGCGTCAATCAGATCCGCGATTATGGCCAGATCAACCCCGGACATATCGGTTGGTGATAAAATATCATCGGCAATCTTCGTTGCCGCTGTGCCAGAAATGACAACCGGCGCCCCATGACCAAAGGCGTGCAATGCCGCGATTACATCTTTTTCTTGCCCGGTTTCATAGCCTCCCTGTAAGTGTCCGTCCCGGCAAAGCCGAAAAGCCAGCTCGCCCCGGCCAATGGCACAGACCCCGGCGCTGCATTCATGATCCGCGCCCGCAAGGGCAAAGCTGTCCAGCGCGTTTATGCCCAGTACCGGCACATTTAAGGCCAGCCCGAGGCCCCGCGCAAAGGCCACGCCAATGCGCACGCCGGTAAAGGCCCCGGGGCCAACCAGCACCCCAATGCGGGTTATGTTTTTTGGGGATAGTTTTGCCGCCCGCAGGGCATTTTGAACCATCGGGGCGAGGCGCGCATCTTGTCCGCGCGCGCCTTCAATATTTTGCGCTGTGTTTTTCTCGCCATAGCGAATAAAGACGGCACAGCGGGCTGTAGACGTGTCTATGAGAAGCAAAGCCATAGATAGGTTACAAGATGATATTGGCATCATCAAAAGCAAGACGCGGCGAGCGGTCGAACACCGCCGCATCATCGCCATAACCAAGGGCGCAAATGAAATTAGATTTCCAATGGTGCATATTGGCATCACCCTCAAAAAATTCTTCATCCACCGCGTTCCGGTCAAAGCCCGACATTGGCCCGCAATCCAGACCCAGCGCCCGGGCCGCCATCATCAGATAGGCCCCCTGCAGCGTGCCATTGCGAAAGGCGGCGTCTTGATGGCTAACCCGGTCTGCAAACCAGTCTCTGGCACCGGGATTATGCGGAAACAATTGCGGCACCTTGTCCTCGAACTTGTCATCCCAGGCAATGATCACCGTCCACGGCGCGGCCATCACCTTGGGGACATTGTCGCCCATCAAATGAGGCTTCAGGCGCGTTTTGGCGTCATCGGAGCGGATCCATAAAAACCGCGCCGGGCTGATATTGGCGCTGGTCGCGCCCCATTTCATCAGATCATAGATCGCCCGCACCATGACCTCGGCCACGTCCTTGTCCTGCCAGGCATTGGCGGTGCGCGCCCCACGAAAAAGCTGATCAAAGGCCAGGTCAGATAAGGGATCGGCCATTTTGTCTTCCTTGAGCTACAGCGCGGCCTCGACGGCACTGACTTCGGGCACATAATGTTTCAACAGGTTTTCAATACCGTGTTTGAGCGTCATGGTCGAGGAGGGACAGCCCGCACACGCGCCGCGCATGTGCAGATAGACCAGCCCGGTATCCACATCAAAGCGTGAAAATACAATATCGCCGCCATCGCGCGCCACCGCCGGGCGCACCCGCGTATCGATCAAATCCTTGATCTGCGCCACAATTTCAGCGGTTTCACCCTCATAGACCTCTTCATCGGCGCCGGCGCCAGGGCCACTGCCTAATACCGGCGCACCGGATTGGAAATGATCCATAATCGCGCCCAGAAGGACAGGCTTTAAATGCGGCCACTCCTGATCTTCCCCCTTGGTAATGGCGATAAAGTCCGGCCCCAGAAACACGCCGCGCACGCCTTCATTGGCGAACAAGGCCTCCGCCAGAGGCGAGCCTTGCGCCGCCTCGGCATCACGAAAATCATGAACGCCGGCAGGGGAGACTTCGCGCCCCGGCAAAAACTTTAATGTTGCCGGGTTGGGTGTGGATTGGGTTTCGATAAACATTTTCTTATCCATTTTTTTGAAGCGCTATTCTAGCCATAGAAATGGAGCAGAGCCAGAGACGTTTCAAGAGCGATGCTGCGAAGACAGGAAGGGGCAAACCGTACCACTAGAATTGAAAAAAGAAAACTATATGCTATAATACATCAATAGTATGATGTGGAGCATCAGATGAGCACGTTGCGCAAAACCATTACCGTCACCGAACAACAAGGCGCGTGGATCAAATCCCGTATCAAGGATGGCGATTTTACCAATGACAGCGAATATCTGCGCGACCTGATCCGCCGCGACCAGGAACGCGCCCAAAAAATCGCCAATATGCAACGCCTTGTCACCGAAGGCATTGAAAGCGGCATGAGCAACAAAACACCAAAACAGATCATGGCCGAGGTTGAACAAAAAATGCGCGCCAATGGCACCCTATAAATTTTGCTGTCACCCCGGCGAAGGCCGGGGCCCATCTTGATGCATCACAATGGATTCCGGCCTGCGCCGGAATGACGTATGAAGTTATAATCACCAAGATTGGTTATAGCTGCGAGGAAACCTCAAGGGCGCGATGTACAAAAAATAAGCTTGTTTCCAGATGGATCGCTAATGCTCATATCGTCAAAGCCCCAAGACTGGCCCTGAACACCGGGACGCGCATGGCAGTAGTTTTTTTCATTCAGACGGCGGCAATAGGCATGAACATCAGGCACATCAATACGAATTGAAGAGCCGGGCGCACTGTCACCATAATGCTCCGAAAGATGCAGCAAACACGCGCCATGCCTGACCCCGAGATACAACGGCGTATTTGGCTCAAAGCGATGCTCAAACTCAATTTCAAAGCCAAGAAAATCAAGATAAAACGCCCGTGTGGCCTGTTCATTAAAGCTGCGAAAAATAGGCACGGGAGGTTGGAATTTTGACATGTCAGATACTTTTAAAGTGAAAGAAAACTATTTCTTCAATATATCGGTCAGTTCGCGCAGTTTTGCCCGGGCGCGCAGGATATAAAAGCCCTGATTAGCCAGATGATTGGGGAAAAATTGGCCGCCCGGCGTACCGTTATTAACCACCAAAGGCTGCATCACGGCGGCAATGCGCAACTCGTCCAGCATTTTATCATACAGCTCGGTGGTTTCGCGGCTATCAATGACTGGCTCAAAATCCGCACGCAGAGCTTTGAGGATCATGTAATAGCCATAAGAGCGCCCCTTGGTGCGATAAAAGATTTTGTCGGCTTTAAAATCCAGCAAGCCCAGCGTTTTATGGCGCCCGGTAATCTGTGCCTCCAGCTCTGCCGAGGCCGAGCCAAGATCATAGGCAATGCGATCAAGCGCCGCGAGCAGATTGTCCGGGCGGGTATCAAAGGTGGCGTCGCCTGCCGCCAGGCGGGAGTTATAACGCCGCAGCGCCTGCACCGCTTCCTTATACTGGCTTTCCGCCGAGGCAGTGGGCCACAACGTGCCGGGCTTTAAAATCCAGGTGGTGGGGGAGTATTGCAGCCGCGCCCGGGCGATGGAGAGGTCCGGATCAGAGGCAGACGAGCCACGCTCGCGCCCGATCTGGTCTTCCAGCTCAAAGGCAAACCGACCAAACGCTGTCACCATGCCAATCTGGTAATTGGGCATGTTATTGAGCATATGCGCCGGTACAAAAAACGGCGCATTGGCAACCCAGCCCGCTTTTTTCAGCTCATCATCCATCAGGCCAGCGACCATGGCCACTGCGTGCGAGCCGCCCTTGGGGTCAAATTGCGGGGTGAAATTAGGATCGTCATCAATACGGCTGGTCAGCATGGCCATGATCGGCCAGAACAGAATAATCACGGCCACCACGCCAGCGGCAATTTTGCGCCAGCTTTTCCAGTTTCTCGTTTTGCGCACTTTGGTGGCGTTTGCGGGCTTTACGGTCTCGACCACCGGCTCATCACCAACAGGCGTTCTGCCGATAGATTTCAGTTTTGACCAAAACCGTCGTGCCACCTGACCTATTTGCATACTGCATCCTCCACGTTGTTAATATGGCGTGCGCACTTTGCCTCTGCAAGGTAATCACACCCTAAAATATAGCCATGTTCTTTATTTGTTCTTGACTTGTCAACGTGTATCCTTACTCTGCCCCTCTTAATGGGAGGCCAGCCAGTATGGGCATTCATATCCAGACCTTTGCCTTTGAAGGCGTTGAGGCCGCGCCCGTTGACGTACAGGTGCAGATCAGCTCCGGCATGCCGGCCTTTTCCATTGTTGGCCTTGCCGATAAAGCCGTCGCCGAAAGCAGGGAGCGTGTACGCGCCGCCTTTGCGGCCATTGGGCTGGCTTTGCCGGCCAAACGTCTGGTGATTAATCTTGCCCCGGCGGATCAACCCAAAGAGGGCAGCCATTATGATCTGCCCATTGCCTTGGGCCTGATGGTGGCCATCGGGGTTTTGCCCATGGATGCGCTGGAAGGTTTTGCCGCCATTGGCGAATTATCGCTGGATGGCACCCTTGCTCCCGTCACCGGGGCCTTGCCTGCTGCCATGGCGGCTCATGGCATGGATTTGGGGCTTATCTGCCCCGAGGTGTGTGGACCGGAAGCCGCCTGGGCCGGGGACTTACCCATATTGGCACCGCGCAATCTGATTGCCCTGATTAACCATGTCAAAGGTCGCCAGGTGCTAACCCCGCCGCAACCGGGGCCGCTGATCGAAAGTACAGCGGTGTCTGACCTTCGTGATGTAAAGGGCCAGGAGCTGGCCAAACGGGCCTTGGAAATTGCTGCCGCAGGCGGACATAATCTGCTGATGACCGGGCCACCGGGCTCTGGAAAATCCATGCTGGCGGCCCGTCTGCCGGGCTTGCTGCCGCCTTTGAACGCAAAGGAGCTTCTGGAAGTTTCCATGGTGCATTCTGTCGCGGGCCTTTTGCAGCGTGGACAGCTTAGCCGCGCGCGGCCCTTTCGCACCCCCCATCACAGTGCCTCGATGGCGGCCATGGTTGGCGGCGGCATTAAGGCAAGGCCGGGCGAAGCCTCATTGGCCCATCGCGGGGTTTTGTTTTTGGATGAATTGCCCGAATTTACCCCGCAGGTTCTGGACAGTTTGCGCCAGCCTTTGGAGACTGGCCAGATCAGCGTGGCCCGCGCCAATGCCCACATTACCTATCCGGCGCGTTTTCAACTGATCGCTGCCATGAACCCCTGCCGGTGCGGCTCCGCCGGGGCCGATGGTTATGCCTGTCGCCGGGGGCCGCGTTGTGCCAATGATTATCAGGCGCGCATTTCTGGCCCCCTGATGGACCGCATTGACCTGCATATCGAAGTCCCCGCCGTTACCGCCGCTGATCTGGCGCTGCCTGCCCCAGCCGAAGGCACGCGCGAGGCGGCGGCGCGGGTGCATGCGGCGCGGGATATTCAGCTGGCGCGGGCCGCAGCGTACAAGGACGCCGCCGGGGCCATAACCAATGCCGAACTGCCCACGGGCCTTTTGGACACATTGGCCGCCCCGGACGAGGCGGGGCGGCAATTGCTGATCCGGGCGGCAGAGACCATGCGCCTGACAGCGCGCGGTTATCACCGGGTGTTGCGCACGGCGCGCACCATTGCCGATATGGATGGGGGCGGCGGGATCCGCCGGGTGCACATTGCCGAAGCCCTGGGCCTGCGCCGCATGCCAAAGGCCGCCAGTGACACTGTAATTTCCCCGCGCGCCGTCAAGGTTTCCTAAACGTCCCTTTGGTATAAGAGGGCATGGATACTGTACAGAATAGCGTTTTGGCGCACATGAATGATTTGGCGGTTTGCCGTGATAAAGACCGCCGCATTGTGTCCGTCAACCATGCCTTTACCAACACCTTTGGCGGCGCGCCAACGGACTGGACGGCCCGCCGTTTTGACGGGGCTGTCTCCGGTGCCCAGATCGGGGCATTTCACAATAACCGCACCTATGGTCATATTCTGGCAAACGGGCGCACGTTCTGGATCGAATGGGACGAGTCTGAATTGCCCGATGGTGGCTCCATCGCCATTGGCCGCATCAATGCAGACCGGCGCAGCGCCGACCGCAGTGCCGCTTCGCCGGGGCGGGACCGGCGACGCAATAAAAGCTCGATCATTGTGCCAAAACAAAAAGGTCAAGATGCCGCCAGACCAGCCCCGCCGCCAGCCAGCATTCCAGTGCCCGCGCCCGCGCCGCCCATGGCACACGCTGAGCCGGACGCGCCATCACCCCAAGATGATTTCACCATTCTTTTGGTCGAGGATGATCCGCTTAGCGCTAAACTCGCCATGGCCCTGTTGGGGCGCGAGGCCTGCACCGTCACCCATGTTATTGATGGGCAGGACGCTGTGGATATGGCCAAAAACCGGGCGTTTGATCTGGTTTTGATGGATATGCGCCTGCCCACCATGGACGGGCCAAGCGCTTGCCGCTCCATGCGTGCCCTTGGCGGTTCATGGCAGGACATTCCCATTATTGCCCTGACGGCCAATGCCTTTGAAGAAGATCGCAAAGCGTGCCTCGCCGCCGGTATGACCGGCTTTATGACCAAGCCCATCGACGCACAGACGCTGATGGCGGTACGTCAGCGCTGGACCTTGGCGGAAAAACAGGCAAAACTGGCGTAAATTTTTATAGCGCAGGCCTGTTTATGTCGTCTTCAAATGCCGCCCCCCGTCCGTCCTTGAAACAGTCTTTGGCTATGCTGGGCTGGCGACGGTCGCTGGTCATGCTGGTCCTTGGGTTTTCAGCGGGCTTGCCGATCTTGCTGGTGTTTTCCACGCTTTCGGCATGGTTGCGCTTTGAGGGCGTCAGCCGCACCGCCATTGGTTTTTTTGCCTGGGCCGGGTTGGCCTATACCTTTAAATTCCTTTGGGCGCCTTTGGTGGATCGCCTGCCCATTCCCTTTCTAACCAAGCGTTTGGGGCGGCGGCGCTCCTGGATGTTACTGTCACAAATTGCCCTTTTTGGCGCCATTGCCTATGCCTCGACCACCAATCCCGGCGAAAACCTGCTTCCCGTCGCCGTCATCACCGTCATTATCGCCTTTGCCTCAGCCACGCAGGATATTGCGCTGGATGCGTGGCGCATTGATGTGGCCCGCGAAGAAGATCAGGCCCTGATGGCGGCCATATATCAATGGGGGTATCGTTTTGGCATGATTGCTGCGGGCTTTGGCGTTCTGGCCATGGCCGCCGCCCATGATTTTCATTTTTCCTATCGGGTGCTGGCGATGATGATACTGATCGGACCGATCGGCGTGTTTTTTGCCCCTGAACCTAAAATCGCGCCAGTGAAAGGCGGCGGTGTGGATGCCCTGCATAAAGTGGCCGGAGACAGCACAATTGGTGAGGCGACCACCTGGCTGTATGCGGCGGTGATTGCGCCTTTTGCCGATTTTGTACAGCGTTATCGCGGCCTGGCATTTTTCATACTGGCCCTGATCGGCCTTTATAGACTGACCGATTTTGTTATGGGCTTTATGGCCAATCCGTTTTATCTGGATATGGGCTATACCTTGGGGCAGATCGCCACCATTTCCAAACTCTACGGCATTTGGGTGATGCTGGCCGGTGCACTTTTGGCGGGGATTGCGGCCAATCGCTGGGGTGTTTATCCGGTGCTTCTGGCCGGGGCTATTTTGGGTGCCGGGTCAAATCTGGGCTTTGCCTGGCTGGCCACACAGGATCCGCAGACCACAAAACTGATCGCGGCGATAACTTTGGAAAACATCTCGGCAGGCTGGGCCGGCACAGCGCTGATCGCCTATATGTCCAGCCTGACAAACCGGGCCTTTTCAGCGACGCAATACGCGCTGTTCAGCTCATTCTATGCCTTACCCGGTAAAGTGTTTGGCGGCTTTTCCGGCATGTTGGTGGATAAATTGGGTTATCCGCTTTTCTTTGTCACCACCGCAGCCATTGGCATTCCGGCAATTTTATTTGTGCTGCTAGCCATGCGCTGGACCGCAGCCCGGGCGCTGGCCAGCGCCAAGCCGCAAATCACCTGACCGCTTATGAATTGCCGCTAAGATCATAGGCAGCAATCGCCGCCATATTGACAATATCGGAAACCGTGGCCCCCAAACGACAGATTTGCACCGGGTTTTGCAGGCCGGTCAGTAATGGCCCGATCACCGTATTATCACCGATGGTGGATAACAGCTTGGTCGAGATAGAGGCCGAATGCACCGCCGGCATAATCAGCACATTGGCCGGGCCGGTCAGGCGAGAAAAGGCGAACAAATGCTGGGTCGCCGGGTCCAGCGCCACATCAGCGGCCATTTCGCCCTCATATTCAAAATCCAGATCATCACGGGCATCCAGCATTTCCACCGCCTCGCGGATTTTATTGCACCGCTCGCCCCCCGGATTACCAAAGGTAGAATAGGCCAGAAACGCCACGCGCGGGGTAAAGCCAAGACGGCGCACGGCGCGGGCGGTTTCAATGGCAATTTCGGCCAGATCCTCAGGCCCCGGAAACTCGGTCACATTGGTATCGGCGATAAACACCGTATGGCCTTTGGAAAGGGCGATCGACATGCCCATAATGCGCGTGCCGGGCATGGGGTCGATGGCTTTGAGCACGTCTTTGAGGGCAATATCGTAATTGCGGGTGATCCCCGTCACCAGACCATCCGCATCCCCCAGCGCCACCATGCAACTGGAAAAGATATTGCGATCATTATTGATCAGACGTTGCACATCACGAGTCAGATAGCCGCGCCGTTGCAAGCGTTTATAGAGATAGTCAAAATAGTCGGGATTACGATCCGACAACATGGCATTGCAAATCTCAATGTCGATATTTTCATCCATCCCCACCAGCTTCATATTGCGGCGCACCTGTTGTTCGCGACCGATTAGAATGGCCTTGCCAAAACCCTGATTTTGAAAAGAATACGCCGCGCGGATCATGGCTGGCTCTTCGCCCTCGGCAAAGACAATGGTTTTGGGATCATTGCGCACCACACCGTGAATGCGCTGGAGCAGGCCTGCGGTCGGGTCGAGACGTCGCGCCAATTGGTTCTGATAGGCATCCATATCGGCAATGGGTTTACGCGCCACGCCGGTATCCATAGCGGCCTGCGCCACAAAGGGCGGCACAAAGGAAATCAGGCGCGGATCAAAGGGGGCCGGAATAATATAATCCCGGCCAAAACTTGGCCGCGCCCCATGATAGGCGGCGGCGACCTCATCGGGCACATCCTCGCGCGCTAGACCTGCCAGCGCATGGGCGCAGGCGATCTTCATTTCCTCATTGATCGTACGGGCACGCACGTCCAGCGCCCCCCGGAATATATAGGGAAAGCCCAGAACATTATTGACCTGATTAGGATAGTCCGAACGCCCGGTGGCCATTATGGCATCGCGGCGCACCGCCATCACATCTTCGGGGGTAATTTCCGGATCCGGGTTAGCCAAGGCAAAAATAATCGGCTGATCCGCCATGGATTTTACCATGTCCTGAGTAATCGCCCCAGCGGCAGAAAAACCCAGCACGCAATCGGCACCCTGCATGGCCTCGTCTAGTGTGCGCAGGTCCGTATCAATGGCGTGCATGCGTTTCCACTGGTCAAGATCATCGCGGCCTTTATGCACGACACCTTCAATATCCACCGCAATGGCATTTTCATCCCGAACGCCCAGGCTTTTGACAAGGTTCAGCACAGAAATACCCGCCGCTCCGGCCCCCACCAGTACGACTTTTAAGTCTTCCATTTTGCGGCCCGTCAGATGCACCGCATTGATCAAAGCCGCCGAAGCGATGATCGCCGTGCCGTGCTGATCATCATGAAAAACCGGAATATCCAGCGCATCGCGCAATTCGCTCTCGATAACGAAGCATTCGGGGCTTTTTATGTCTTCCAGATTGATCCCGCCAAAGGTATTGCCAAAGCGTTTGACGCATTCGACAAACGGCGTGATCTCCGTTTCCTCAATTTCAATATCAATACTGTCCACATCGGCAAAGCGCTTGAACAACACTGCTTTGCCCTCCATCACGGGCTTGGAGGCCGCCGGGCCAAGGTTGCCCAGCCCCAAAATGGCCGTGCCATTGCTGACCACGGCAACGGTGTTGCCCTTGGCGGTATATTCGTAAACCAGATCAGGGTTTTTGGCGATTTCGCGCACCGGCACCGCGACGCCCGGCGAATAGGCCATGGCCAGATCACGCTGGGTGGACATGGGTTTTGACGCAGCAATTTCAATTTTGCCTGGTTGCGGGAATTGGTGAAAGGCCAACACCTCTTCGTCCGAAAACATGTGTTTTTTACGGGCCATGCCCAAATCGCTCCCTTTTGCACGCAATCACGATTGCGTTTGTCTGTTCATGGCCTAATTTGCCCCCCATGGTCAAACCATCTACATCAGCGGCCAAATCCGCACCCACGCCCATGATGGCGCAATATCTTAGCATCAAGCAAAGTGCGCCCGATGCGCTGTTGTTTTATCGCATGGGCGATTTTTACGAGCTTTTTTTTGACGATGCCCGCGCCGCCTCGGCCACTTTGGGCATTGCGCTGACCAAGCGCGGCAAGCATTTAGGCGAGGATATTCCCATGTGCGGCGTTCCGGTTGTCGCGGCGCAAACCTATTTACCGCGCCTGATCGCCCGGGGCCATAGAGTGGCCATTTGCGAACAGACCGAAGACCCAAAAGAGGCCAAAAAGCGCGGCGCAAAAGCCGTGGTGAACCGCGAGATTGTGCGCATCGTCACCCCCGGCACCCTGACCGAGGATAGCTTGCTGGACCCGCGCGAGGCCAGCCGGGTATGCGCCTTGCACCGCGATGGGGCGGGGCATTGGGCTTTGGCCTGGGCGGATATTTCCACCGGCGAATTTTGTGCCAGTGCCACCGATAATCACGGCGCGGCTGAATTGATAAGCGCCCTAACGCCCCGCGAAGTTCTGATTGATGATGGCCGAAAGGCAGAAACCCTGTCCCTGATCGACCAGGCCTTGCCAGGCCTGATGCCCACGCCCTTGCCCGCCAGTCATTTTCGCCCGCGTCAGCATTTATCCGCGCTGTGCACGGCCTTTGGGGTCAGCTCGCTGGATGGGTTTGGCGATTTTTCTATGGCGGAAAAAGGCGCCATGTGCGCCCTGCATACCTATTTACAGATCACCCAGGCGGGCCAGCCATCCAAGCTCGCCCCCCCGGCGCATCTGGACCATAAGGGCTGGATGGCGATTGACCCGGCAACGCGCGGCTCATTGGAAATCCTGTCCACTCTGACCGGCAATAAAAAAGGCGCGCTGCTGGATAATCTGGACCGCACTTTGACCGCGCCGGGTGGGCGGCTTTTTGCGGATCGTTTGACCCGGCCCTCGTTAAGCCTTGATGTGATTGCCAGGCGTCATGACGCCATTGCCTATTTTTGCGAAGAAACCCGGCTGTTAGAAACTGTGCGCGAGGCCCTGCGTGCCTGCCCCGATGGCGAGCGGGCTTTGTCGCGCCTGACACTGGGGCGCGGCGGGCCGCGTGATCTGGCCGCCATTGCGCAAATATTACATAGCGGCGAAGCGCTAAACGCGGCCTTTCCCACCTCGCCCTTATCGGCCCCGCCAGACGAACTGGCCGAGGCCTTGCGCATATTGTCGCTAGCCGATGATAGCGAGGCCGGAACCCTGGCGCGGGACCTCAAAAAAGCACTGGTGGATGAATTACCGCTTTATACCCGCGATGGCGGATTTATTGCCAAGGGCTGGGCCGCACCGCTGGATGAAACCCGGCTTTTGGGCCGCAATGCCCGTCAGGTCATTGCCCGCCTTCAGGCCGATTATGCCCGCACCAGCGATGTGTCTTCTTTGAAGATCAAACACAATAATGTGCTTGGCTATTTTGTCGAAGTGACGCCCCGTCATGCCGATAAATTCATGACCCCGCCGCTTAGCGATCTTTTCACCCACCGGCAGACGCTGGGCAGTGCCGTGCGTTTTTGCACCAATGCGCTGGCCGAGCTGGACGCCAAAATTGCCGGCGCAGCAGAGCGAGCGCTGGCGCTAGAACTGGATATATTTGCAGACTTTAATGCCCGCATCAGCGCCATGGCGGCCCGCATACGCCAGCGCGCCGCCGCTTTGGCCGCCATTGATGTGGGCGCCGGCGCGGCCCTTTGGGCCAGCGAACACAAGGCGGTGCGGCCCAAAATGGCCGATGATCCGGTTTTTTCCATAGAAGGGGGCCGCCACCCGGTGGTCGAGGCGGCGCTAAAAAAAGACGGCGGCACGCCCTTTACCGCCAATAATTGTGCGCTGGATGGCCGGGCCGAAGCGCATCCGCGTTTGTGCTTTGTCACCGGACCAAACATGGCCGGTAAGTCCACATTTTTGCGCCAAAATGCGCTGTTTGCCATCATGGCCCAGGCCGGGCTATATGTGCCAGCCCGCGCCGCCCATATCGGTCTGGTGGACCGGGTGTTCAGCCGCGTCGGGGCCGCCGATGATCTGGGCCGGGGGCGCTCCACCTTTATGGCCGAGATGATTGAAACCGCCGCCATTCTTAATCAGGCCGGGCCGCGCGCTTTGGTCATTCTGGACGAGATTGGCCGGGGCACCTCGACCTTTGACGGGCTGGCCATTGCCTGGGCGGTGGCCGAACACCTGTACCGGGTCAACCAGTCCCGCGCCCTCTTTGCCACCCATTATCATGAGCTGACCACCTTAACATCCACCTTGTCCGGGGCGGCTAATTTGTCTTTGCGCGCCCGCGAATGGGAAGGCGATTTGATCTTTTTGCACGAAGTGGTCAAGGGCGCGGCGGATCGCTCTTATGGGGTGCATGTGGCCCGCCTTGCTGGTCTGCCAGATGCCGCCATTGCCCGGGCTAGCGAAGTGCTGGCCCGTCTGGAAAAAGGCAAATCCTATAAAAGCCCGGCTTTGAGCGATTTGCCTCTGTTTCAGGCCCCGGTGGAGGCACAAAAACAGGCCGCGCCTTCGCCAGCCTTAAAGAATTTGCGCGCCATTCGCCCGGATGATTTATCCCCCCGCGAAGCCTTGGATGCGCTTTATCAGCTTAAAGACATGCTGTCTGATGAAAGCCCATGAACAGTGCCCCGCCTGATATTTCCCAAATGAAAGCGGCCCGCGCCAAGGCGCTGGTAAAGGCGCAAGGCATTCTTGAGCAAAGCCGCGATGGTTTAAAAGCCGCCCGCGCGTTGAGCACCGCACAAGACAAAATTATCATGGCCGCCTTTTCCGCTCTGACTACTGATGTGCTTGAAAAAAATGCCAGCCTGGAAACAGCCCCCTTTTGCCTTTGTGCCACGGGCGGGTATGGCCGGGGCGAACTGGCCCCGCATTCCGATATTGATCTTTTATTGCTGCATGAAGAAACGATGCCACCGGGTCTGGAAGAGGCCTATACGGCGCTGTTATATCTTCTGTGGGATATGGGGTTAAAAGTTGGCCACGCTTTGCGCAAAGCAGGCGAGTGCGCCAAAATTGCCAGAGAAGACCCGGTCAGCGCCGCCGCCTTGATGGATGTGCGCGCCCTCTCAGGCAATGCCGCGCTGGCAGAAACATTACACGATATTCTAGCCACCAAAAGCAGCGCCCGGGAAGACCGGGCCTTTATCGCCGCCAAGTTGGAAGAACGCGACCAGCGCCATGTCCGCCAAGGCTCGACGCGCTATATGGTCGAGCCCAATATCAAAGAGGGCAAAGGCGGCCTGCGCGATCTACAAACCCTGGGCTGGCTGGCCCGGCGACTGGTCCCGAACGAGGAAACAACCCGCAAGGCGCTGGCGTGTTTTTTGGACAAGCACAGCCTGCGCCAATATGACCAGGCCTTGCGTTTTATGTGGACGGTGCGCTTCTGGCTGCACTTAAGTACCAAGCGCGCCGAAGAACGGCTCAGCTTTGATCTGCAACCGGAATTGGCGCGCATAATGGGCTATCGCGATACCCCGGCGGCAGAGCGTCTGATGAAGGCGTATTTTCTAAAAGCGCGCGATGTGGGCATTATGACCCGGGTTTTTTGTGCGCATTTAGAAATGATTGCTGCCAAGCGCGCCCCGACGGGCCTGAGCCGGTTTTTCCCGCAAAGACGCAAAACCTTGAAAACCCGGGGCTTTGTTACCGAGGCCGGGCGGCTGGATTTTTATGCTAAATCGGTTGTGCGCAAAGATCCGATCTTGCTGTTACGCCTGTTTGAAACCGCCGATGCCATTGGCCGGGATATTCATCCCGATGCCTTGCGGCGGGTACGCAAAAATCTGTCRCGCATYAATGSWAMCTTTCGYGAAGACCCACAGGCGGCAGAGGTRTTTTTRTCTTGCCTGACAAAAAGCCGTGATCCGGAAACCCTGCTSCGCCTGATGAGTGAAAGCGGAGTTTTGGGCCGCTAYCTTCCCGAGTTTGGYCATATTGTCGGGCGYACACAATTTAACATGTATCACCGCTATACGGTGGAYGARCACACCTTGCGCGCCATTGGMATGGTGCATGATTTATTRTCTAAAAAGCCAAAAAATGCGCCGGACTGGGTGCCSCCYATTGCCCGGGCSATAGAAAACCGCACGGCRYTGTCTCTGGCCATGGTGYTGCACGATACCGGCAAGGGCAAAGGCGATCAGCAAATCGCCGGGGCRCAAGCSGCCATCACCGCCTGCACGCGTCTGGGTCTTGRRSRCCGGCAAACCAAYCTTGTMAGYTGGCTGGTGGGCAATCATYTRTTGATGAGCGATGTGGCGCAACGGCGCGATCTGGGCGATCCGCAAACCATTCTGGACTTTGCCAAAATCGTCCAGACCCCGGAGCGCCTGCGCCTGTTATTGCTCCTTACCATTGCCGACATCAGCGCCGTTGGTCCCGATGTGTGGAATGGCTGGAAAGACCGTTTGTTGCACGAGCTTTTCGAGGCCACGGAAAGCCTGTTTCGCGGCAAAGCCGGGCGCAGCCTTGAAACTCTGCAACAGGCCGCCAAAACCCGGGCCGATATGGGGCGCAAGGCCTTTCTTGGCGCCTGCAAGGACCGTGATTTTGCCAAAACCTGGGTGCAGACCCTTGGGCCATCCTATTGGACTGCGTTTGAAGAACATACCCTTATTTCCCAAGGGTTGTGGGTGGCCCGGCTGGCACAGGCCGGGGGCAATAGCGGTGTTTTTCTCGAAGAATTGCCCTCTAATGCCAGCACAATCATGCGGGTTCTGGCCCCCGATGGTCCGGGTCTGTTTGCCAAATTATGCGGTGCGGTCTGTGCCGCCGGGGGCAATATTGCCGGGGCGCGAATCTTTACCACCGATGATGGTCGCGCCTTTGATGTGTTCTATATTCAGGACCGCGAAGGCCAGCCCTTTGGCCATAACAACCCCCGCGCGCTGGAACGGTTAAAAACCCTCGCGGCGCAGGTTTTAGCAAATCAACCTTTGCCGGTGACAGTCCGCATCAGGGCTTCGCGCCGGGCCTCTGCTTTCAATGTGATCCCTTCGGTGGTGTTTGATAACGAGGCCTCTACCCATCAAAGCGTCATTGAAACCAGTGGCCGGGATCGCCAGGGCCTTTTGTATGATCTGGCGCAGGTATTGCACCAAAGCCGCCTAGATATTCATTCTGCCCACATCGCCACCTATGGGGCGCGCGCCGTTGATGTGTTTTATGTGCACGAACATAACGGGCAAAAGATCACCAATACCCGGCGGCGTAATGCCATTGGCGCAAAATTAAGAGACGTGTTGCACAATGCGAAAAATGACGAAGATCAAAGCCCGATTGAACAAGCGGTAATCAGCGAACGCCAATGAAACTCTTAAAAAACTCCCTTGTTATTGGCGGCTTTACCCTGATCAGCCGGGTGCTGGGTCTGGTGCGCGATTTGTTTATGGCGGCCATTTTAGGCGCTGGCCCGGTGGCCGATGCCTTTTTTGCTGCCTTTCGCCTGCCCAATCTGTTTCGCCGGGTGTTTGCCGAAGGCGCGTTTAATTCCGCCTTTGTGCCGCTTTATGCGGGCAAGCTGGAAGCCGAGGGCGAAGAGGCCGCCGATGCCTTTGCCCGCGAAGCGCTGGCCACTTTGCTGACCATTGTGCTGGCGCTGGTGCTGGTGTTCGAGCTGTCCATGCCCTTTGTCATGAGTGTGATTGCCACCGGGTTTTTGGAAAAACCGGACCTTTTTGCCAAAGCGGTGCTCTATGGCCAGATCACCATGCCGTATATCCTGTTTATGTCGATGACCGCCATGTTTGGCGGCGTCCTTAACGCCCGTCATAAATTTGCCGCCGCTGCCGCTGCGCCTGTGATGCTGAATGTGGTGCTGATCGCGGTGTTATTATCACGCCCCGCAGACGCGCAAACGGCGGCTTTGCATCTGTCCTTTGGGGTTGCCGGATCAGGCATTTTACAAGCCGCCGTGGTGATCTGGGGTTGCCGCATGGCCGGTGTGCGTCTGGGGCTTAGCCTGCCAAGGCTGTCACAATCTGTGCGGCGGCTATTATGGCTGACCGTGCCCGGGGCCATTTCCGCCGGTGTGGTGCAGATCAATCTGGTGGTGGGTCAGCGCTTTGCCTCCATGCAGGAGCACGCCATTTCCTGGCTGCAATATGCCGATCGGCTGTACCAGATGCCGCTGGGCATGGTGGGCATTGCCATGGGGGTGGCGCTGTTGCCCGGCCTGACCCGGCAAGTGCGCAGCGGCGATGAAGCCGGAGCGCGCGAAGCCCTGAACGAAGCTTTGCAATTATCCACCGCCTTTACTTTGCCAGCGGCGGTGGCGCTTTTGGTCCTGCCACAACTTTTTGTCGAAGGGCTTTTTATGCGCGGCGCTTTTGGCCAGGAAGACGCCATCAATACCGCTGCGGCCTTGCGCATTTATGCCATTGGCCTGCCGTCCTTTATTCTGATCAAAGTGTTTGCCCCGGCATTTTTTGCCCGCGAAGATACCAAAACGCCGATGATTTTTGCCGCCATGTCGATGCTCCTGAACGTCATTTTGTGCGCTGTTCTTTTCTCCCTGATGGGCTTTGTCGGTCTGGCACTGGCCACCACTTTGGCCGGCTGGTTAAACGCGGTGCTGTTGGGCGGTCATTTATGGGTGCACAAGCGCTTTACCCCGACACGGGCCGTGGCGTCCCGTCTATTGCGCCTGATCGGGGCCGCCGGTATTATGGGCGGTGTGATCGTCTTTTCCGCCCCGCCTTTGCGCCAATTGCTGGGCGATCTGCCCTGGGCCGCCTTTTGGCTGGCCATACTGGTTGCCGCCCTTGGCATGCTTGCTTATGGCGCGTCTGCCCTGATTCTAGGCGGGGTTAGCCGACGCGAAATGAAAGCGGCCTTGCGCGGTAAATGAGCCGACCCCCTGCTTGACGCGCAGCGCCTAGCGCGTAACAAGGCCAGCCTGTTTGGCACTATGGATAAGAAGACATGAGCGCGCACGTTTATACCGGCCCAGAACGGGTGTTTTCCGGGGTTCAGCCCACCGGGGCTTTGCACCTTGGCAATTATCTGGGGGCCTTGAAAAAATTTGTCGCTTTGCAGGAAACCCATGACTGTATTTTCTGCGTTGTGGACCTGCATGCCATCACCATGCCCCAGGACCCCAAAACCCTGAGCCAAAACACCCGCAAGATCACCGCCGCCTTTCTGGCCGCCGGACTGGACCCCAAAAAAGCGGTCATTTTTGTGCAAAGTGCGGTCCGCGCCCACAGCGAACTGGCCTGGATTTTTAATTGTTCGGCCCGCATGGGCTGGCTGGAGCGCATGACACAGTTCAAGGACAAAGCCGGCAAAGACAAGGAGCGCGCCTCGGTCGGCCTTTTTGCCTATCCGGTGCTGCAAGCGGCTGATATTCTGGCCTATAAGGCCACCCATGTGCCGGTCGGCGAAGATCAGAAACAGCATTTAGAGCTATCGCGCGATATTGCCGAGCGCTTTAACCGCGATTATGATGCGCCGGGGTTTTTCCCGCTCCCCGAACCGCTGATCAAGGGACCGGGTGCCCGGGTGATGAGCCTGAAAGACGGCACCAAGAAAATGTCAAAGTCTGACCCGTCAGACCTGTCGCGCATTAATCTGGAAGACGATGCGGACACCATTGCGCGCAAGATTAAAAAGGCCCGCACCGACCCTGAGCCTTTGCCCGACAATATGGACGCGCTAAAAGGCAGAGACGGCGCCGCCAATCTGGTGGGCATATATGCCGCCCTTGCCGGGATCAGCGATCAGGCGGTGCTGGACGAATATGCCGGTCAGGGCTTTGGCGCGTTTAAACCAAAACTGGCCGAGCTGACTGTGAATGCCATAACCCCCATCGGGCAGGATCTGGCCCGGGTGAATGCCGACCCGGCGCAGATTGACCTTGTGTTAAAAGATGGGGCGATGCGGGCCAGCGCCATTGCCGAACCGATCATGGAAGAGGTGCGCCGCATTATCGGGTTTTGGGGCGCGTAGACCCCCATAGGAGAAAAGAATGAGCCTTTCAGGAAAAACCATTTTCATCACCGGGGCCAGCCGGGGCATTGGTCTGGCTATTGCCAAAAAATGCGCTGCCGATGGGGCTAATATTGTCATTGCCGCCAAATCGGCTGAACCCCACCCCAGCCTGCCAGGCACCATTTATACCGCCGCCGATGAGGTGCGCGCCGCCGGGGGCGAGGCCTTGCCACTGGTTTGCGATATTCGCTTTGAAGATCAGGTCGAAGACGCGGTCACCAAAGCCGTCAGTACCTTTGGCGGCATTGATATTCTGGTCAATAATGCCTCGGCCATTTTTCCGCGCGGTGTTCTGGACACACCGATGAAGCGCTTTGATTTGATGCATCAGGTGAATATGCGCGGCACCTATCTGACCACACAAAAATGCCTGCCGCATTTGCTGAAAGCGCAAAACCCCCATGTGCTGATGCTCTCGCCGCCACTGGATATGAGCGAGAAATGGTTTGCCCCGCATACGGCCTATTCCATGGCCAAATTTGGCATGAGCCTGTGTGTTCTGGGCATGGCGGGCGAGTTTCGGGAAGAGGGCGTCGCCTTTAATGCGCTGTGGCCACGCACCGCCATCGCCACGGCGGCCATTGCCAATATTCTGGCCGGAGAAGACGGCATGAAAATGTGCCGCACGCCAGAAATTCTGGCCGATGCCGCTTATATGATTTTCAACCAAAATGCCCACGACTTTTCCGGCAATTTTCTGATTGATGATACATTTCTATTCGAACACGGCGTGATCGACTTCACCCCCTATCTGATGGATCCCGAACAACCGCTTTTGCCAGACTTCTTTGTCCCCGAAGAGGGCTATCCCGCACCGCCCGGCGTGAAAGTATTGGATGTGCAATTAGGCCATGATGGGCTTTAGATGAAGACCGCACTGTTCAGCCATACCGATTGCCTGAAGCATGTGGAAATTCCGGGTCATGCGGAACAGCGCGCCCGCCTTGGCGCCGTGTTGGACGCTGTGCGCGCCGCCGATCTGGATCTTGTAGAACACGACGCGCCGCTGGCCAGCCGCGATGATGTATTGCGGGTGCATGATGCGGATTATGTAAAGCGTGTTCTGGATCAGGGACCCGATGAGGGCTGGACACAATTGGACCCCGATACCGCGCAAAGCCCGGGTTCTGCCAAAGCAGCCTTGCGCGCTGCCGGGGCCGTCATTGCCGCCGTGGACGGGGTTATGGCGGGTGAGTACGCCCGCGCCTTTTGCGCCGTGCGCCCACCGGGCCACCATGCACGCCCGGGCTCCGCCATGGGGTTTTGCCTGTTTAACAGTGTGGCCATAGCGGCCAAATATGCCCGTGATGTTCATGGCTTAAAACGTGTGGCGGTGGTGGATTTTGATGTGCACCACGGCAATGGCACACAGGAAATGTTCTGGGATGAGGACGGGCTTTTTTATGCCTCGATCCACCAAAGCGGGTTTTATCCCGGCACCGGGCGCGAGGATGAGCGCGGGGCAAAAGGCCGCATCATTAATGTGCCCTTGCCCGCCGGTACAGATGGGACCCCGTGGCGACACGCCTATCAGCGCCATATCCACACCGCCTTAGAGGATTTTGCCCCCGAACTTGTATTGCTCTCCGCAGGCTTTGATGCCCACAAGGATGACCCGTTGGCGCAATTTAATCTGGGCTGTGATGATTTTGTCTGGATAACAGAGCAACTGCTCACGCTGGCCCGAGAAACTGCAAGGGGGCGGGTTGTCTCCGTGCTTGAGGGCGGCTACGACTTGGCAGCGTTAGGCCGATGCAGCGTGGCGCACGTAACGGCGCTTGGCGCGGTATGAGGGCGTTTGCGCATCGGGCAGACAATCTCCTCAGGGAAAATGCATGACGCAGTCATCAAAGGCCAATCGGACCGGCACGCCTTTCGTAAAACGAAGCGGCACAATTGTGCTTGCCCGTCATGGCCGCCCTGATACCGACAAGTCCCACTGGATTGATTCCAAAGGCTATTATAACTGGTGGCGCGGCTATGATGAAAGCGGGCTGGACCTGCGCTCACCGCCGCCGCAAAACCTTTTGGATGAGGCCATGCGCGCCCACCGCATCTTTGCCAGCGATCTGCGCCGGGCACAGGAAACCGCCGCCGCCGTGGCCGATGACAAGCCGGTCACATATGATCCGGTCTTTACCGAAGCGCCTTTGCCGCCGCCGCCCTTTCCAGGCTTTATTCGTATGCGCCCCCCCCATTGGGATGTCTGGTCACGCAGCCTGTGGTGGCTAGGCTATTCCGGCGGTTTTGAAAGTCGCGCTCACGCTGAAACCCGGGCCTTTGCTGCGGTAAAGCGCATCGACCCTATTGCCCGTGAAGGCGAAAATGTGCTGGTTTGTGCCCATGGATGGTTCAACCGCATGATGCGCCCGGCTCTGGTGGCCAATGGCTGGAATTGCATCTATGATGGCCGGGATGATTATTGGTCCTTCCGGCGTTATGAACGCGCCCGCGAACAAGGATAAGGAAGCCATCATGAGCACCGCCAAAGAGATTGTCGGCCTTAGTTTTGAACAGGCGCTGGCCGAGCTGGAACGCATTGTTCAAAACCTGGAAAGCGGCAATGTCGAGCTGGAGCAGTCCATCAATATGTATGAACGCGGCGCGGCCTTAAAAGCGCATTGTGAAGGCAAGCTGAAAGACGCCAAGCTGAAGATTGAAAAAATTGTGCTTGATGCCGATGGGCAGGTCAGCACCGAACCCGCAAAGATCAGCTAGAAATGGAAACGCCTGACAGCTTCAATGACCGTCTGGAAAACGTCGCCGACAAAGTGACCGTGGCGCTGGACGCATTGATCCCTCCGGTGGCGGGGCCAGAAGGACAGCTTTTGTCTGCCATGCGCTATGCCGCCCTTGGTAATGGCAAACGCATTCGTCCGTTTTTTGTGCTCGAATGTGGCCGTCTTTTTGATATTAATGAACGCTCGCTTTTACGGGTGGCCTCGGCGGTGGAATGCATTCATGCCTATTCGCTGATCCATGACGATCTGCCCTGTATGGATGATGATGATTTGCGCCGGGGACGGCCCAGCGTACACAAGGCCTATGATGAAGGCATTGCCGTGCTGGCCGGCGATGCCTTGCAAGCGTTGGCCTTTGAAATCATCAGTGATGAAGCTACGCATACCGGCCCAAAAGTGCGCGCCGAGCTAATTCATAAACTGGCCGTGGCTTCGGGGGCGCGGGGCATGGCTGGTGGTCAGGCCATTGATGTTTCGGTCAAGGACAACACGCTGGAAATGCCGCTGATCGCGCGGATGCAGCGCATGAAAACCGGCGCCCTGTTTCAGTTTTCTGCTGAGGCCGGAGGTATAATGGCGCAGGCCAGTGCCGATGCCTTTGCCGCCCTTAGCGGCTTTTCCCATGACCTGGGCCTAGCCTATCAGATCGTCGATGACCTTCTGGATGCCGAAGGCAAGCTGAGCGAAACGGGCAAGGCGGTGGGCAAGGATGTCGATAAAGGCAAAGCCAGCTTTGTTCTTGCTTTGGGACCCGAACAAGCCCGCGCCCGGGCACGCATGCTGGCCGGTCAGGCCAAGGCCCATCTGGATTTTTTTGGACAAAGCGCCTCAATTTTGCGCCAATCGGTTGATTTTGTGATAGAACGGACCGGATAATTTTAGAGTTTGTATAAATGACAAAAGCACCATCCATTCTGGATCGGGTCAAAACACCCGACGACACCAGGGATTTTAACATTGGCGAGCTGCGCGAGTTGGCCGATGCCGTGCGCGCTGAAATGATTGATGCGGTTTCCGTGACCGGCGGTCATCTGGGCGCAGGTCTGGGTGTGGTCGAGCTGACCGTGGCCCTGCACCATGTGTTTGATACCCCCAAAGACAAGCTTATCTGGGATGTCGGCCATCAGTGCTATCCCCATAAAATCCTTACCGGGCGCCGGGACCGTATCCGCACCTTGCGTCAGGGTGGTGGCCTTTCAGGCTTTACCAAACGTACTGAAAGCGAATACGACCCCTTTGGCGCGGCCCATGCTGCCACCTCCATCTCGGCGGGTCTGGGCATGGCCGTGGCCCGTGATCTCAAGGGTGATGACAACCATGTGATCTGCGTCATTGGTGATGGCGCGATGAGCGCCGGCATGGCCTATGAGGCGATGAATAATGCCGGGGCCATGGACAAGCGCCTGATCGTTATTCTGAATGATAATGACATGTCCATTGCGCCGCCCGTGGGGGCGTTAAGCGCCCATCTGGCCCGTCTGGTATCGGGTGGGGCCTATACCAGCATGCGTAAACTGGCCAAGGATGTGGTCAGCCATTTGCCGCGCCCGTTAAAAGAAGCAGCCCGCAAAACCGAAGAATATGCCCGTGGCATGGCCGCTGGTGGCACTTTGTTCGAGGAATTGGGCTTTTATTATGTTGGCCCGATTGATGGGCATAATCTCGATCATCTCGTCTCCATTTTGCAAAATGTGCGCGATCTGAAAGACGGCCCCGTGCTGATCCATGCGGTCACGCAAAAAGGCAAGGGCTATGCCCCGGCGGAGAGCGCCGCCGATAAATATCATGGGGTATCGCGCTTTAATGTGATTACCGGCGAACAGCAAAAGGGCAAAGCCGGGCCACCCAGCTATACCAAGGTTTTTGCCCAATCGCTGATTACCGAGGCCAAAAAGGATGACCGCATTGTCGGCGTCACCGCCGCTATGCCGGGCGGCACCGGACTGGATCTTTTTGGCATGGCCTTCCCGGACCGTATGTTTGATGTGGGCATTGCTGAACAGCACGCCGTGACTTTTTCTGCAGGGTTAGCCGCCGATGGGCTAAAGCCCTTTGCCGCCATTTATTCGACCTTTTTGCAACGCGGCTATGATCAGGTGGTCCATGATGTGGCCATCCAGGGCTTAGCCGTACGCTTTGCGCTGGACCGGGCCGGCCTGGTGGGTGCCGATGGGCCAACCCATGCCGGGGCGTTTGATATTGGTTTTTTGGGCGCTTTGCCAGGCATGGTCGTGATGGCCGCCGCCGATGAAATTGAGCTGGCGCGCATGGTCGCCACAGCGGCTGATATTGATGATCGACCCAGTGCCTTTCGCTATCCGCGCGGCAATGGTGTGGGTCTGGTTATACCGGATGAGCTAAAAATTCTGCCTCTTGGCAAAGGCCGCATCATCCGCGAAGGCACCGCGATTGCCCTTCTGTCTCTGGGGGGTCGCCTCGGCGAGACGCAAAAGGCCGCTGATATACTGGAGGCGCAAGGGCTTTCCACCACCATCGCTGATGCGCGCTTTGCCAAGCCATTGGATAAAGACATGATCTTGCGTCTGGCCCGTGACCACGAAGTGCTGATCACCATAGAAGAAGGCGCACGCGGCGGGTTTGGCAGCTTTGTGCTGGAAATGCTGGCCGACGCTGGATCGCTGGATCGCGGTTTGAAAATTCGCACGCTGACCCTGCCCGATGTTTTTATTGATCATGACACGCCGGAACGCATGTATGAGGCCGCAGGCCTTACCGCCACGCATATTGCCAACAGCGCTTTAAAGGCGCTGGGACGGGAGTCTCTGTCGGTTCTGGAGGCCGGAAAACTGGCCTGATCTCCCCCTTATTGGCCACTTATTGGCCACTTCACGCAAAATTGACGCCTGGGCTATAGATTTTTGTCACTATCGCGCTTATGTAGGGCGCATAGAGGGAAGCGAAGCGTGTCTTTTTTGTTTTTAGTGTCAAAAATAAATGCAATATTTGCCGTAGCCATACTGGCCCTGATTGGGCTGGGCGCTGCGCCAATGGCGTTTGCAGGTACAACACAAATGCCTGTCACGGCTTCCTCCGCAGCCAATAGCGGCCCCTGTTTGCACCACCAGAGCGGTGACAGCACCAGCAAAGCCCATGCCACCTGTCAAAACGGATCAGAACAAAACTGCCCTGATGATATGGATTGCGGCAAGTCTTGTACAACGACATGCACCAGCGCTGTTTTTCTAACGGTCTCAGCCAATATGGTTGCACACCCAAACCGCCTGAACGTGTATAACCTCGGCAATATACCTTTTGTGCCGTATCAAAGCGCACTGAACGCCCCGCCTCCTCGAGCCTGAAATCTTTAAGACCTAATCGCCCTTTGGGGTGATCACTGGCGCTTGTGCGCCTTGTTGAAGATTTCATTATCGAGAGAAGAGGCAATCATGACCTCCATCATTACCCGACTTGTGATCGCAGGCCTTGTGTCTTTGGGCATTGCCATTCCTGCGCTGGCCCAAACGCCCCTTGGCCTGAAAGAAAGCGTTACCATCGCTTTGCAGGCCAATGACCCCAGCGTCGCGCTTTTTGAAGAACGCGCACTGGCGCTGGAGGACCGCGCCATTGCCGACAGCCAATTGCCGGATCCGGTATTTACCGCCCGCATGCAAAACGTGCCCCTGTCCTCCTTTGATATTAACCGCGAAGGCATGACACAGCTGTTTTTGGGGGCAAAACAAGCCTTTCCCAAAGGCAAGACGCGTTCGCTCACCCGCAAAAAGCGCCTAAGCGAAGCCCAGGCCGAGCGTATGCGCAAAACCCTGACCGAACGCCAGATTGCACTGCAGACACGAAACGCCTGGCTGGAGCTTTATTACTGGCAGGGGGCGCGAGCGATCACTGAACAATCCCGGGCCCAGATCGCCGATCTTGGCGGCATTGCCGAGGCGGTGTTTGCCACTGGGCGCAGCGCCGCACAAAACGTGTTGCGTATTGATCTGGAAACCTCGCTTTTGGGTGCGCGTCTGGTTGAGATAGACCGCAAAACCGATGTGGCCCGCGCCGATCTGGTGCGCCTTATCGGCATTGCCAATGCCACCCGGCCTCTGCCTGAGGGTTTTCCTGAACTGCCCGCTTTTCCCAGCGCGCAGGACATGCAGGCCGGACTTGTTCGCCATCCCAGCGTAAAGGTTTTTGACGCCACAATGGCCGCCAGAACCCGCGACATTGATATTGCCGGTGAGCAATACAAACCCGGCTTTACCGTTGAGGGTGCCTATGGATCACGAGATAGCCGGTCAGATTTTGGCTCGATCGGTGTGTCACTTAGCGTGCCGCTTTTTACTGCCAATCGACAGGATCGTCGCCTTAGCGCTGCCAAACGCATGAGGGCCTCAACCCGCCTTGGCCGGGATGCGCAATTACTGGAGCTGAACCGCGAACTTGGCCGTAATTATGCGCAGTGGGCGAGGATAGGAGAGCGCATCGCGCTTTATGAAACTGACGTTTTAAAACGCGCCACAGATACCGCTGAGGCGGCCCTGATTGGCTATGAAAACGAAACTGCCGACTTTGCCGAACTGGTCCGCGCCGAACTGGCCGTACTGGATACTGAACTCACCCTTTTGCGCCTTCGCATTGACCGGACACAATCCCATGCGGCGCTTCTCTATCTCAATGGAGAGAATAATGAATAAATCAATGATTACTGCCATCCTCGCGCTAAGCGTTGGGCTGGCTGGCGGTTATGCTCTGGCCAAATATACCGGCTCAGGTGGCACAACGGCACCATCCGCATCCTCTGGAGAACGTGAAATTCTCTATTGGAAAGGGCCGATGAACCCCAATTTTCGCAGCGACAAACCGGGCAAATCGCCCATGGGCATGGACCTGGTTCCGGTTTACGCCGGCGAGGCAAGTGGCGGCGACAGCGACAATCTGGTGACCATAAACCCGACGGTGCAAAATAATATTGGCGTGCGTCTTGGCAAGGTCGTGCGTTCAACCCTGTATCGCAATATCGACACGGTCGGTTTTGTCCGTGCCGATGATGATAAAACCTCCATCGTTGATGTACGCACCGAGGGCTGGATCGAAAAGCTTTATGTGAAAACACCCGGCGATACAGTGCGCAAGGGCCAACCTTTGTTTGATCTCTACTCGCGGCCACTGGTCAGCGCCCAGGAAGAATATCTGCAAGCCGTGCGCATTGGCAAGGCAAGCCTGATCCGGGCCGCAATGAGCCGTCTGGATGCGCTGGGCATGAGCGCGGCCCAGGTTACACGCATTACAAAGTCTGGCAAATCGCGCCGTCTCATTCGTGTGTATGCGCCGCAAGACGGGGTCATCACCATGCTGGGTGCCGGTGAAGGTGCCTTTGTTAAACCTGGCCGCCAGATCATGATGCTGGCCGATCTTTCCAGTGTCTGGGTACAGGCCGAGGTTTTTGAAACGCAAGCCAATTGGGTAAAGTCCGGGCAAAGCGTGGAAATGCGTCTTGAGGCCGTTCCTGGCCGCATCTGGAAGGGCAGTGTAGACTACGTCTACCCCACCGTGAATGCCGGGGCGCGGACCGTTCAGGTGCGCCTGCGGTTTGATAATCCTGATGGCGTCTTAAAACCCGACATGTATGCCAAGATCAACATGCAGACCGAGCCGCATGTGGGTGTTTTATCCATTGATCGCGAGGCCCTGATCCGTACCGGCAAGTCCGAACGGGTGATTTTGGCACTTGGTGATGGCAAGTTTCAGCCGGCCAGAATTACCACTGGAATGGAATCAGATGGCAGAATAGAGGTGCTTGAAGGGTTGGCGGAAGGCGAAGACATTGTCACGTCCAGCCAGTTCCTGATCGATAGTGAGGCCTCATTGCGTGGCACCACCTTGCGCATGTCACCTTCATCAACGGACGTGGGGGGAGAGGCTGAAACCATGGGGGTGATTAAAACCCTGATGGCCAATATGGGCATGGTCACGATCGACCATCAGCCCATCAAATCCATGGGTTGGCCGGCCATGAGCATGACCTTCAAGACCGATCCAGAAAACCTGAAAGGCTTGAAGGTCGGTGATTCCGTGCATTTCAGATTGCGCGAGAGAACCGATGAAAATGGTGATTTTATCATCACCCTTATCACCAAAATGCCTGCTCAAATCAATGCGAAGGGAACAGAACAATGATTGCTGCGCTCATACGCTGGTCCATTGGTAACCGCTTTTTGGTTATCATGCTGTCCCTGTTGCTAGGTGGCTGGGGCGTGTATGTCCTGAAAAACATGCCGCTTGATGCCATCCCTGACCTCTCCGACGTGCAGGTCATCATCAAAACTTCCTATCCCGGTCAGGCCCCGCAAGTGGTGGAAGATCAGGTGACCTACCCGCTAACCACCGCCATGCTGGCAGTGCCGGGTGCCATTAATGTCCGGGGCTATTCCTTCTTTAATGACAGCTTTGTCTATGTCATTTTCAAGGACGGAACCGACCTCTATTGGGCGCGCTCACGGGTGCTGGAATACCTCTCCCAGGTAGCTCCGACCCTGCCGCCCAGTGCCAAACCGGCGCTTGGCCCGGATGCGACCGGTGTGGGCTGGGTCTATCAATATGCACTGGTTGATCGCACCGGCGGCCATGATTTGTCGCAACTGCGTTCCATTCAGGACTGGTTCCTGAAATACGAGCTGCAAACCGTTCCGGGTGTTTCCGAAGTGGCCACCATTGGCGGCATGGTCAAGCAATATCAGGTGATCGTCGATCCGGATAAATTACGCAGCTATAATATTCCGCTTTCCAAAGTGCGTACCGCCATCATCCGTGGCAATCAGGAAAGCGGTGGCCGGGTCATTGAAATGGCTGAAGCCGAATATATGGTGCGGGCTTCCGGATATATTAAATCGCAAGAAGATCTGCGCCTGATCCCGTTAAAAGTGACCAAGGACGGAACGCCAATTCTGCTTAGGGACGTTGCCAAGGTACGTCTTGGGCCGGAATTGCGGCGCGGCATTGGCGAGTTGAATGGCGAGGGGGAAGCCGTCGGTGGCGTGATTATTATGCGCTTTGGCGAAAACGCTCTGAAAACCATCGAGCTGGTCAAGGAGAAGATGGAAATATTGCAAAAAAGCCTGCCCGAAGGGGTCGAGGTCGTAACGACCTATGATCGTTCCGCTTTGATTGAACGGGCGGTGGATACTCTTCGTGAAAAACTCACAGAAGAGATTATCATGGTGATTGTTATCATCGCCTTGTTTTTGTTCCATTTGCGATCAGCCCTGGTGATTGTGCTGAGCCTGCCACTGGGCATATTGTCGGCCTTTATTGTCATGGACATGCAGGGTATTAACGCCAACATCATGTCGCTGGGCGGCATTGCCATTGCCATTGGCGCGTTGGTGGCGGCTGCCATTGTGATGATCGAAAATATGCACAAGCATATTGAAAAAGAGCCGTTAACCGATGAAAACCGATGGCGAATCGTCACCGAAGCTTCCATCGAGGTCGGGCCGGCATTGTTCTTCTCCTTGTTGATTATCACGTTCAGCTTTATACCGATCTTTTCGCTTGAGGCTCAGGAAGGACGCCTGTTTCACCCTCTGGCCTTCACCAAGTCTTATGCCATGG
>NVVV01000020.1 GCA_002733495.1 Robiginitomaculum sp. | reverse complement strand
CGGCTAAATGAGCACGTCCAGATGTACGCTCACCTCATCATTTGTGCCGATTTTTTCCTTCTTTCGGATGTCAGCCTTGATAGGCAGGAAATAGCCCCAGATTTTTTGTCGGGAAATAGCGAAGTATTCCATTGGCTCTGGCCAATTTGCACAGCCACCCTCACCGATCCCCAGGCGGTTTGATTGGTGCTGGTAAAGAATTTTATCTCTTCGGATATGGCTTTGGGCACAGTAACGAAATGCCGGGCTGCTTTACCGGGATACAGCCACAATGCGGCGGTGAACTTAAAATTCAGATCGTGTTTCACACTTTTGCATCCAATGTGGTTTGGGAAAACAATGGCATTATAATAAATACTTCGTCACCCCGGCGCAGGCCGGGGCCTATTTTGATGCCTCAATTTGGATCCCGGCCTACGCCGGGATGACGGATGAATTTATTTCCCAACAAACCATGGTTCTTTTTGCAATGCTCTATGTAGCAGGGGATCAACGGATCTCTCCGCTTTTTCTTGAAAGCTGCGCCAGCTCTTTTGCCAGTTTGGTGACTTCCTTTTTTTGCAGGGATCAGCCCCGCCCTAGAGCCAGCGACGCACGGTCTTGCAATAGTCAAGATAGGCATCGCCAAAACGGGTGGTCAGATAGCGTTCTTCGGCAGCAATCACCACCCGGTCAATAATCAGCGCCCCAAAGGGAATAAGGATCAGCGACAGCGTCAGCCCCAACCCAAGGCACAGGCCCGTGACCAGTAACAACATGCCCGCATACATGGGATTGCGCGAGACTTTATAGGCCCCGGTCGCAATCAAGGTCTGATCGCCCTGCCAGGGCAAAGCCGAGGTTTTGGCGCGCTTGAAAAGCCCCAGTGTCCAGAACTCAAGCCCGAGGCCAGCAAAGGCCATAATGGTGCCCACGAATTGAAGCCATAACGGCACCTCGAAACGTAAAATCGGATAATATCGTGCCGCAAACCAGCCACCAAAGCCAATGAGGGCAAACAGCAGCGGCGGCGGAAACACAATACCCGGGGATTTTGGGTCCGGTGAGTGTTGGTCTTTATCACTCATGAGGCCAATAATCCGTCCGAGGTGTCGCAGGGGTCATGTTCGGCGACAAAATGATTGGGCGTCACCTCAACCAGTTGCGGGCGATATTGGTCCGCATCGGGATCATCAATCTGTTTGGATTTCAGAAAATGCAAAGAAGCCCGACTGTCGAGCGGCGAAGGCAGATCGCTTTCCAGATGGATGCGTTTGCGGGCCCGTTCCGCCTTGGGGTCGGGGATGGGCACAGCACTGATCAAGGCCTTGGTATAGGGATGACGCGCATCATCATAAATAGCGGTGCGCCCAGCCATTTCCACCACGCGGCCCATATAGAGCACCATCACCCGGTGAGAGATTTCGCGCACCACAGCCAGGTCATGGCTGATAAAAATCATCGCCAGACCGGCGGAGGCTTGCAGGCCAATCAGAAGATCAATGATTTGCGCCTGTACTGACACATCCAGGGCGGAAACCGCCTCATCACAAATCACCAGTTTAGGCTTTAAGATCATCGCCCGGGCAATGCCAACACGCTGGTTCTGACCACCGGAAAGCTCGTGCGGATAGCGATTGATCATGGCCGTATCCAGATCAACACGTACCATGGCTTCGCGGATCGCGGCCATACGGCCAGCATGGTCCATATCCGGGCGAAAGGTCTTGAGTGGCTCGGCAATAGACTGGCCAATGGTCATGCGTGGATCAAGGGACGCCAGCGGATCCTGAAAGACGATCTGCAAATCCTTGCGTTCGCGGCGCAGGGCCTCTTTTTCGGCTTCCAGCAGGTTTGAACCCATCCAACTGACCACGCCGCCTTTTACGGGCACCAGTTTAAGAACCGCACGGGCCAGTGTGGACTTGCCGCAACCGGATTCGCCGACAACGCCCAGGGTTTCCCCGGCATACAGATCAAAGCTGACACCATCTACGGCGCGTAAGGGTTTGGTTTTGGGAAAAATCCGACCGCTCATACGAACCGGGAAATGTACTTTAATATCCTCCACCTTCAGGAGGGGTTCGGCCCCTGCCTTGGCGGTAAAGGGCGCCAAGGCCGTGCGGCCCGGGCGGTCGGGCCGGTCCAGGCGCGGCATGGCCTCCAGCAACAGTTTTGTATAATCGCTTTTGGGATTGTAAAAAATGTCATCCACCGGGCCATCTTCGACATAGACACCCTTTTCCATCACATAGATGTGGTCACACATGCGCGCCACCACGCCCATATCATGGGTGACCAGCGCAATGGCCGCGCCAAGATCGTCTTTTAAATCGTTCATCAGGTCCAGAACCTGTGCCTGAACGGTCACGTCCAGCGCGGTGGTTGGCTCGTCCGCGATCAGCAATTCCGGCTCGCACAGCATGGCCATAGCGATCATCACCCGCTGGCGCATGCCCCCCGATAGCTCGTGCGGGTATTGCCGTAAACGCCGCCCCGCCTCAGGGATGCGCACCCGGTCAAGCCAGTCAAGGCAGCGTTTTTGCGCCGCTTCGCCGCGTAAATTCTCATGCACCGCCAGCACTTCGGCCATTTGCGCGCCAATGCGCATATGCGGGGTGAGCGAGGTCAGCGGGTCCTGAAAAATCATGCTCATGCGTGAGCCGCGCACACTGTTCAGAATTTTTGGTGGCGTGTTGAGAATTTCCTTACCGCGAAACCGGATAGAGCCTTGCGCTTTGCCGTTTTGTGCCAAGAGACCCATGGCCGCCAGAAAGGTCTGGCTTTTGCCAGAACCCGATTCGCCGACCACGCCGACGCACTGGCCCGGCGCTATACTAAGGTTGACGCCCTTGACGGCGTGGACCTCCCCATCAGTGGTGTCAAAACGAACATGCAAATCCTGCACATCAAAAACGGGGGTATTTTTTGCCATAAGGAACTCTTGGACCGGCCATAAAAATATATACTAACGAGTTCAAATCACTCAAACAATCGTGACACGCATATGACCTTGTTTTTTCATAAACATCTGGCCTCAGAACCCATATCAGGAAGGTCCGCAGCCGTTTCAACGATCAAATGGTCTACGACGGCTTTCAGGGCCTCTTCCTTGCTCGCCCCTTGTTGCATGGCCGCTTCATAAACTGCCAATTGCTGACTGGCCGAAGTGCCGCGTTCAACGATTTTAAGGGCGTGGTGTACCTCTTCCAGACAATCAAGCGCTACGGCATCTTCCTCAATGATTTCCAGAATTTCCTCTAGCAAAGTGGCAAAGGGCGTTTGCGCACCCTTGCCCAGATCAACCAGACGGCCATTCACCCCATAGCGCGAGGCCAGCCAGCGGTTTTCCTGCACCAGCAGGCGCGGATAGACCCGCCATTTCATATTCGCGCGCCGCAAACGCGCCAGCATACGCAAAAGGCACACATAAATGGCGGCAATGCACAAAGCATCTTCCATACGCGGACAGACATCGCTAATGCGCATTTCCAGTGTGGGGAAACGGGCCGAGGGGCGCAAATCCCACCAGATTTTAGAAGAATCCTCAATCACACCGGCCATGATCAGGCGCTTGCACAAACGCTCATACTCGCCCCAGCTTTCAAAGCGATCGGGAATGCCATTGCGCGGCATGCCGTCCCACACCGTGGTGCGATAGGACATCATGCCCATTTTGTGCCCGCCCCAAAATGGCGAGGAGGTAGACAGAGCCAACAAATGCGGCAGAAAATAACGCATCTGGTTCATCAGATCGATGCGCATGTCCGGGTCTTCGACCCCCGCATGAACATGCATGCCACAAATCAACATGCGCCGGATGGCCCCTTGCATATCGGCGTCCAGCTTTTCATAGCGCGGGCCGTCGGTATGGCGCTGGCCATGCCAATTGGCAAAAGGATGTGTGGAGGCCGCCATCAGATCATAGCCATACTGGCGCGCAGTGCGTTTGATACACGAGCGCATGGCCACCAAATGCCGCCGCGCCTCGCCAATGGTTTCACACACCGGGGTGGCAATTTCGATTTGGCATTTCAGAAATTCCGGGGTAACGCAATCGCCAAGTTCGGCCCGGCAATCGGCCAGCAGGCCCGGCGGCGGATCGGTGGCCAAATCGCCACTCTCGCGCTCGACAATAAGGTATTCTTCCTCAATCCCCATGGTCAGTATCGGTATCATAACAACGCCCTCCCCGGTTATGCCTTTAGCCGCTTGTCCCTATTAAGGCCCGAAACGGCGCTTCAAGAAAATCTGCCCATTGTCGCACATGGCTTTCATCGGCAATCAAGTCTTGGCGAATTTCCAACGTCACATGGCGCAGGCCCCGCGCCCCCACATGACGATCAACTGTATAGTTATAGGTCTTGGCCGAATAAGGCTCGTTGTCCCCGACATTCAGACCCTGATCGCGCAAATAGCCAAGTATGTATTGCGCGCTGGGCGCATCATCCTTCCACAGCACCCCGACCTGCCAGGGCCGATGGCTTTCATGGCTGCGCAAGGCCCGACAAAACGTATGGATCGAGAGAATAAACGGGTCTTCGTTGGTCACGATATGGGCTTTCAGCTCGCCCTCCAAAAAGTCGTGATAGGGCCGGTAATAGCGGTCAATGCGCCGCTCGCGGGCTTCCCAACTCAGGTTTTGATTTTCCGGAATGGCTACCCCATCGCTTTGCTGAAGTACCAGGTCATCACGCTCCAGCCCCCGGTTCGGGTCAATCAGCAGACGTGAAAAATTGCAATAGACCGAACGGGCGTTCAGGCGCGCGCTTAGCGCTTCGGTCAGGGCACAAGCGCCCGGATCAAAGGCAATATGATCGCCAATTTGCTCAGCGCTTAACCCCAATGTTCCATAAGGCGCAGGCAGAGCGTTGGTGGCATGGTCGCAAAAAAGAAACGCCCTGCTTTGCCCTTTCGGACCCTTTGCGTGGGCCGGTACAAAATCTGTCATTGGCGGTACCCTAGATCGGCGGTGTCCAAGAAGTGAGGAGCCATATACACCCCATGTTGTCGCAGGAATTATGGCTTCCCGCCAATTTGGTATGTGCGCTCGGTCTCTTTGGCCAGCGCCTCTGGCGTGAAGGGAAAGGGGCGCAATTTCATCTGCGCAAAAGGCGGGGCCTGATCGTCAAAATGCGGATTATTTTCATCCAGTGTGGCGCTGCCAAACTGATGGCGTGTTTGCGCGCTCATCTGGCCCTCTTTGTCCCAGCTGACCAGAGCAATATAGGTATCGCCAGCCACGGCGGTTAACTTACCATCGGCCTCTAATTCATGGCCGGCGCTATAGACGGCGCGCAAAATATCAGGGCCGCCATCTATCGGCACATCGACCTTGCCACGGCGCATCCGGCTGATCTCGCCCCAGGGCACATCCAGACGGCCATAATGCTTTGTCAGATCTTCAGCGGTGGCTTTTAAGGCCGCCTCCGGGTCCATCAGCCACGGATCACCATCGGCATTCATCTTGATACATTTCAAGGCCAGCAACACCCCAAGTGCGGCGGCTTTGTTTTGCTGGTCGGTGCGCATGTCCCAGGACAGCAAGAGCGCCTGGGCCGCCTCTAATTGCGGATCAGAAGTCAGGTCCATGGTGGCGATTTCGCGCACCAGACGCGCCACTTCGGAGCGATCAGAATAGGCCAGATCATACTTGATCCGCAACACATCCTCTTCCCCCAAAAGGTCGGGCGTATCCAGCAATTCAATCAGGCGATGGCCGCGATTGGTCATGTAATGCTCGATGCCATAACGCACCGAAAATGCCGCCGGATTGGGGTCATCCCCGGCCCCGCTGGCGCGAAACGGTGTATTATTGGCATTGGCGACAAACCCTGAAACCGGATTGACCACTTTTGGCAAGGTGGAGGGGGATTCAAAGCCCTGCCACAAAGTGCGCGAGGTATCGCCCGGCAGCCAGGATTGCCAGTTAAAGCCGCTTTGACGTTTGGGCATTTTGGCGTTGTAAAAATAACCAATATTGCCGTCTTTATCGCCATACACCACGTTCAAAGAGGGAATGGCATTGATCGCCATAGCCGCCTGCCACTCATCAAAGTTTTGGGCCTTATTCATGCGATACCATTGCTCGACCGCGCGAATTTCATAAAGACCGGAAAAGCGAAGCGCATAGGTGCCATGCTTTACGCGAAAAACCGGGCCATGCACCGACCACAAAACGGCGCGGGGCACCGACACACTGAACGGCCCCCATAATTTGATCCGCAAATGCGCGGTAGAGCGTTCAAAGGCTTTCCACGCCCCGTCAAACCAGTATTCATTCTTGTTTTTGGGGTTGATCTTCAGAACATAAATATCAATCAGATCAGGCTTGTTTACCGTGTGCGCCCAGCCAAGGTTTTTGTTAAAGCCGTGCAGGATCACCGGCGTGCCCGGAAAAATACCCCCCGCCGCATTCCAGCCCTCTTCGGACGTGACCTGAATCTCATACCAGGCCACCGGGCCGCTATAGGGCTGGTGTGAATTGATCACCAGACGCGTGGCCCCGTCCACCGCTCGTTTGGGGGCAATGGCAAAGGCGTTTGACCCCAGCTCAGGGTTGGGAATTGCGCTGCTTAAAAAGGCGCTTTCACTATCGTGCAAGGAAATCGTCTGGGCCGGCTGATCGGCCAAAAGGACCGCCAATTCATCCTGCAACCCATAAAAAAACGGCGCGCGAAACACAAAGCCGGCGACAACATCTTTGGCTGTGATGGGCAACAGGCCGGAACGCACCTCCTCTGGGTGATCCAGCGCATAAAGGTTCAGGCCTGCGACATAGCCGTCCAGCAACGCCCGGGTTTGCGGGGAAAGGTCGCTTTCATATTTTTCTTCAACCAGATCGTGAATGCGAAAAAGCTGTACCAGATAATCGGTCTGCGCCCCCGCGATACCCTCATAACGGCCCAGATCCCCACGCGAGGCCAGCAACATGGCCTGTATGGTCTGCCAGTCGTCTTCGCCGTGGGCATAGGCCAGCCCAAAGGCGGCATCGGCGTCGCGCTTTCCCGACACATGGGGCACGCCCAGCGTATCGCGCACAATTTTGGCGCTATAGGCGTTGGCACTGGCCCGCAAAGCTGCCACATCGACCAGACGGGCCGGCGGTGTTGGCGTCATGGCCAGAGCGGCCAGAAGGATCAGCACCCCAAGGCTAGCTAAAACTATGCCTGTTTTTTTCATACGCTTTGGTCCCCAATTATATCCATCACGGCGCGGCGCAAAGGCGCGGCCAAGGGCGTCGGCACGCGGCTTTGCCGATCCACATATACATGCACAAACTGCCCCTGTGCACTGGCCTTATCTTCGTTTTGGCCAAACACACCCAAGCCATAGGTCACGCTGGTACGCCCCACCCGCTCGGCTCGCACCCCGATTTGCAAAAGCTCAGGAAAGGCCAGCGGCGAAAAATAGGCGCACGAGGTTTGTACCACCAGGCCGATCAGTGCCCCGGTTTCGATGTCCAGCGCGTTTTTCTCGATCAAAAAGCGATTCACGGCGGTATCAAAAAAGCCGTAATAGGCGGCATTGTTCACATGACCATAGACATCATTATCCGACCAGCGGGTCGGCATGTCGGCAAACCAGCAATAGGCATCGCGCGTATGGGGGTGCGCCCTCACAATACCGCCTCGTATATTTGATAAATGTTGTCGCGGTTCATTTTTACGGGGTTATTGATCAATAACCGCTCTACGGTGATGCCTTCATCGGCCAGCGCCCCAATATCATCATGGGTCACGCCCACTTGACGTAAACGGCGCTCCAACCCTATGGCAACACAAATACGCTCCAGCTCTTCGATCAGGGCTTCGGCCTTGGCCGCATTGCAAAGGGCGCCAGTCAGGCCCAGCCTGTCGTAAATTTGCGCGTAAATGGGCGCCGCTTCTGAGAGGTTAAAGCGCATCACCGGGGTCATCACCAGGGCATTGGAAAGCCCGTGGGTGACGTGAAATTGCCCGCCAAGAGGATAAGCCAGCGCGTGAATGGCACCGACCGGGGCATTATCAAACGCTTGTCCCGCCTGCATGGCCCCCAGCATCATGTCGTTACGCGCTGCCAAATCTTCGCCATCATTACAGGCCCGTTCTATTGCGCCGTGCAAACGCTTTAGGGCCGCCAGCGCCAATGTGTCCGAAAGTGGGTTTTTTAGCCGGGCCGATGTTAAGGCCTCGATGGCATGGACCATGGCGTCCACCCCGGTTGCCGCCGTGATGTGGCGCGGCAGGCCAAGGGTCAGCACCGGGTCCAATAGCGCCATATCTGCATATAAATGCGGCGATATAATCCCCAGTTTTTCGCCGTTTTGGCTGGTCAGCACGGATATGGGTGTGACCTCTGATCCGGTGCCCGCCGTTGTGGGTACCAAAATCAACGGCAAACGCGGCCCCCTGGCCTGATCAATACCATAAAGGCTTTCCAGCTTTTGATCGCTGGCACACAACAGCGCTACCACTTTGGCGGTGTCCATGGTGCTGCCGCCGCCAAAGCCAATCACGCAATCGGGTGTAAACGCACGAGCCTTGGCCGCTGTGCGCTCCACCATGACGCTGGGCGGGTCGGCAACAATATCATCAATCACTAAAACGGTTTTGCCAGCCTCTTTTAAGGCCGCAAGCGGGGTGTCCAGAAGGCCAGCCCCAACAATCCCTTTATCCGTGATGAGCACCACGCGCTTCAGCGCGCCAAGACGATCCAGATGCGCCACCAGATGCACACTGGTCCCCGCGCCAACTTCAATTCTGGGAACGCTTTGAAATGTAAAACTGTTCATATAATTTCCAGCCCTCTGCCCCAAGGATAGAGCGCTGTGTAATGGCTCGCAATCATTTTACAAAAATTTATAACGCGTCCTGCATGGCCGCAACCACCGCCTCAAAAGGCAAGAGCGCTGAAGCGTGGCGTTGCGGATAGTCCTTAACTGCTGCCAGTGTGCCAAGACCAGAAAAGCGCCCCGATGGTGCTGGCGCGCCGTCCTTGATCATAGCGCGAAAAGCATCACGTGCGGCTATCAGCTCGTCCAGACCGGCACCGATAACGTGTTCCCCCAAAATGGCCGAAGCCGCCTGACCCAGCGCACAGGCTTTGACCTCCTGAGCAAAATCGCCAACCCGGCCATGCTCGTCCAATTTCACCTGTACGCCAACTTTTGAGCCACACAAACGCGCCGATTTTTCGGCCATACCATCTGGATCATCCAGCGTCCCCAAATGGGGAATACCAGCGGCCAGCGTTAAAATAGCGGTGTTATAAAGATCGTGGTCCATCACCAAGATATAGGCAGCTTTATTGGCGACGCCAGATGCTGTCTCCGTCCTTGTCCTCAATGACGATATTCATTTCAGAGAGAACATCGCGAATGCGATCGGCTTCGCCCCAATCCTTGTCTTTTCGCGCCTGCACCCGGGCGGCAACCAGTTTGTCGATGGCATCCGCGTCCAGATCCTTGTCGCCAAGGCCCTTATCGCTTTTAAACCAGACCTCTGGCTCGACCTCGAAAAGACCCAAAAGCGCCCCCGTGGCCAATATTTCGCCTTTAAGTTGGGCTTTCTCGTCCGCCTTTTCGGCCTTATTAGCGTCTGTAGACAAGGTGGATAATTTGGCCAGCGCCTGCGGCGTGTTCAGATCATCGTTCAGAGCCGACAAAACGCCAGCCGGAGCAGGTACTTTTGCGGCTTTCACGTCGTGCAAGCGGCGCAAAGTACCATAATAGCGGTCCAGCGTGGTTTTGGCCTGTTCCAGCAAACTGCCGGTCCAGTCGAGCGGCGCGCGGTAATGGGCAGAGAGCAGCGCAAAGCGTAATACTTCGCCATGCCAGTCATTCAGAAGTTCGTGAATGAGCTTCACATTACCAAGGCTTTTGGACATTTTCTCACTGTCCATATCCAAAAAGCCATTGTGCAGCCAATAATTCGCCAGCCGTTTGCCATCGTGAGAGCACATGGATTGCGCCCGCTCATTCTCATGGTGCGGGAAAATCAAATCCTGTCCACCGGCATGGATGTCGATGCGCGTGCCCAGCACCGCTTCGATCATTGCCGAACATTCCAGATGCCAGCCGGGACGGCCTCGCCCCCAGGGGCTTTTCCAGCCCGGATCATTCTCATCGGCGGGTTTCCACAACACAAAATCGGCGGGGTTGCGCTTGTATGCAGCCACTTTGATGCGCGCCCCAGCCATCAGGTCTTTCAGCTTGCGCCGCGATAGTGCGCCATAGCTGTCAAAACTGGTCACATCAAAGAGCACATGGCCTTGCGATTCATAGGCATTGCCCGCCTCGATCAGGCGCTGCACCAGTGCAACCATCTCTTTCATATGGCCGGTCGCCGTTGGCTCAAAATCTGGCGTGAGGACGTTCAGCGCCGCCGTGTCTTCGCGATAAATTTTGGTAAACTTGTCGGTGATGACATCAATGGTCACGCCTTCAGCCTTGGCGGCGGCGTTAATCTTGTCATCCACATCAGTAATGTTGCGGGCATAAGCCACGTGATCTTTGCCATATTCGGCGCGCAGCAAGCGATAAAGCACGTCATAGACCACCGCCGGACGGGCATTGCCGATATGGGCGTAAGAATACACCGTCGGTCCACACAGATACATGGTCACGCGCGTTTTATCGGCGGGATGAAAATCGCGTTTCTGGCGCGAATATGTATCGTAAAGCTGAATGGTCATGGCCTGGGTATTCTCAATTTTGTGTCTGGAACTGGTTTCAATACGCATTTGCGCCAATTGTGCAATGGGGCTGTACAGGTTTTGGCTTCACGGTGCGCTCACGAAACCCTGAAAAACATTGGGGTTGAAGGTGATCTGAATGCATTCTAACTTGAAAGGGTCAAACATGACTTCACAGGGTGGGCGTTAAGCCCGGATGAACCGGCTCGACCCCCTCCCCCGCAATCTTCGGGGATTTTCCATGGATGCCTATACAAACAAAGCCGCCACTTTGCGCGCTGTCAATGATGATCAGGCCAAGCCCAGCCGAGATGAGGCCGAAGCCGCTGTACGTACACTTCTGGCCTGGGCCGGGGATGATCCAACCCGCGAGGGCCTTTTGGAGACACCCAAACGGGTGACCCGCGCCTTTGGCGAATGGTTTTCAGGCTATGAGGGCGATGCCGCCGATATCTTATCGCGCACTTTCAAGGAAGTTTCGGGCTATGACGACATTGTCATGCTGCGCAATATTGAGGTGCAAAGCCATTGCGAGCACCATATGGCCCCTTTCATGGGCGTGGCCCATGTGGCTTATCTGCCCGTGGGCCGGGTGGTTGGCCTTTCCAAAATTGCGCGCCTTGTTGAGATGTTTGCCAGGCGTCTGCAAACCCAGGAAAATCTGACCGCACAAATCACCAAAGCCATGATGGACGAGCTGCGTCCGCGCGGCGTCGCGGTGATGATCAGCGCCCAGCATCAATGCATGTCCACCCGTGGTGTACACCATCATGATGTGGACACCATCACCACACGCTTTGACGGGGTGTTTAAGGATTGCGCCGAAATGCGCGAGCGTTTCCTACGTCTGGCGGAAAAGGCCTGACCAGACAGGGTTTCAGGGGCCGTCAAACACCTTTTTCTCGTCGTCCTCCGGCTTGACCGGAGGACCTATATTTGTAGTGTTTGCTGATCGTCCCTATGGACCCTCCGGTCAAGCCGGAGGGCGACGAACAATGGTGGTATCCCCGCCCTAAAGCCCTTCTAAAAAGCGGATCAGTCTTTGCATGTCCGCAGGCGGTTTGGTTTCAAAGCGCAAGGTCTCTTTGGTGAGCGGATGGGTGAAGCCCAAAATGGTGGCGTGCAGGGCCTGACGGCTAAAGTCCTTTAAGCTCTCGCCGTCCTTATTGGTGATTTTGCGAAACGTGCGGGTTTTGCCATAGACCGGATCGCCCAACAGCGGGCAGCCAATATGCGCCATGTGGACGCGGATCTGGTGCGTGCGTCCGGTCAGCAGGCGGCATTCCACCATGCTGGCCATAGGGCTGCCCACAGGCTGTCCCGCCTCGCGCCCATAGCTGTGTAAGACTTTGTAATTGGTGATGGCGTGGCGACCATGTTCGGAGCGCGGATCGCGCACCACGGCCTGTTTTTTGCGATCATGTTGCGAGCGCGCCAGACGGGTTTCAATACGCCCTTCTTTTGGTTTTGGCCCGCCGCGCACCAGCGCCAGATAAGCGCGCTCGACCGAGTGGGCGGCAAATTGCTTGCTTAGCCCCTGATGGGCGCGATCGGTCTTGGCAACCACCATAATGCCCGAGGTATCCTTGTCGATGCGGTGCACAATGCCCGGGCGCTCGACCCCGCCAATACCGCTAAGTTCACCGGCGCAATGATGAAGAAGCGCATTGACCAGCGTGCCGCTCCAGTTCCCTACTGCCGGATGCACGGTCATGCCGATCTCTTTTTCCAGCACAATCAGGTGTTCATCCTCATAAAGGATGTTCAAAGGGATATCCTCTGCCTCGGGGCTGGCGGCACGGGGCGCTGGCAGGTCCAGAAGGTAGCGTTCACCGGGGCGCAATTTCGCCGATGGATCAGTGATCACCGTCCCGTTCAGGCTTAGCCGTCCCTCTTCGATCAGGACTTTGAGGCGCGAACGAGACAGATCATCCAGTGCGCTGGCCAGAAATTTATCCAGCCTGCCCGGCGCTTGATCTTCGGGCACCTCAATAGAAGTTATTGTCGCCGCCGTTTGAGGGTCATTCGTCATAGGTGTGGATTAGAGGGGCAAGAACCGCTAAGCAAGGTGGTAAATGCGTAAGGAGTAAGCCCGTGAGCAGACAGAAAAAGAAAAAACAAAATTCCGGCACCCTCACCCGGCGCAGCGCGCTGGCCCTGACCGGGCTTGGCGGCACGCTGGCGGCCTGTGGAAAAACGCCGCCCACAGCCCGCGAAGATGATGCCAAAAACGGCTTTTTTCGCCATGGTGTGGCCAGTGGCGACCCTTTGCAAACCCGCGTAATTTTATGGACGGCCATTACTACGGATGGCCTGCCTGCCAGTATAATTGCCGAGGTCAGCACGGATGCGAACTTTGCCAATATTATCTGGTCTGATCCGGTGCAGATACGCCCACAATTTACGGTGAATGGCATTATACCTTTAAAAACCGAGGCGGTGAATCTAAACCCCGGCACGGATTATTTTTACAGATTTCGCGAAAAGGGCGGCGAAATTTCACCCATTGGGCGCACCAAAACCCTGGTCGATGGTCCTTTGGACGAACTCACCATGGCCATTGTGTCCTGCTCGAACCATCCGGCGGGGTATTTTCATTCCTATCGCCATATTGCCCAAAGCGATCCCGTCGATGTGGTGGTGCATCTGGGGGATTATATTTACGAATATGGCCCGGGCGGCTTTGCCACTGGTGATGCCGAGGCCCTGGACCGGGTGCCCGAACCACCCTATGAATGCATCAGCTTGGACGATTACCGCCGCCGCTATGCGCAATATCACAGCGACCCGGACCTGCAGGCCGCCCATGTCGTCGCGCCCTGGATTATCACCTGGGATGATCATGAAAGCGCCAATGATTCCTGGAAAGGCGGGGCACAGAACCATCAGCGCGAGGATGGCGACTGGAGCCTGCGTGAAGCGGCTTCGTTAAGCGCTTTTTACGAATGGACGCCAACCCGCGAACCCGCCGAAGGAGAACCGCGCACTGCTTTTTGGCGTGAGTTTTCCTTCGGCGATCTGGCCACTCTGACCATGCTGGAAACCCGCCTGTCGGCGCGCTCTGAACAGGTGGACTGGAAGCTTTTTCCCGTGCCCGCCGATGCCGACCCTGAAGATGCCGGAGTCAAGGCCAAAGTGGCCAGTTTTGTCAACGATCTGGTAGGCGATTCCAAGAGGCGTATGCTGGGCGACAAACAGGGCGATTTTGTGCAAGACAGCCTGAAACGCTCAGTTGAATCCGGCCAGCCATGGCAATTGCTGGGCAATCAGGTGCTGTTGGCCAAGATCAATTCCCCCGATTATATTGCCGTTCTGCCGGGGTGGCTGAAATGGCTGGCCAAAAAGAAACAACCGCTTTTGTTTGAGTATTTCCTGCGCTCGCGCTTTCGTCCACCCTTGAATATTGATGCCTGGGATGGCTATCCGGCGGCGCGTGAGCGGCTGTACACCCGCACCCGGCGCGCAGGGTCCAGCTTTATCTCCATCGCCGGGGATACCCATGATTTTAATGCGTCGATTTTGCGCGCAGAAGACGGCCAGGTGGTCGGGGCAGAGTTAGGGACAACCGGGGTTTCCAGCCCTGGCAATTTTGCCGATGTGGTCGCCCCCGGCGTGGACTTTGGCCGCCTGACGGAAAAGGCTAATCCGGACACGATTTTGCATGATGTGCACCACACGGGCTATATTCGCCTGATCCTGCGCCCTGATGAGGCGGTGGCTGATTTTGTCTCCACCTCCAGTGTGAAACAGCCGGAATTTACCACCAGCGTTGACAGTCGCTTTCGCTTAACGCCCGCACAAAACGGCCAGCCAGTAGAGATAAAAAAGGTCTGAAATTTAATGTGATTCCTATGCCTCACTTGTGATATACTTCCCCCATATTTGACTGTTGATGACCAGTAGGGAAAGCTGAAATTATGCGCAGTGGATATTCTATCCTTCTTGTTTTGCTTGGCTTTTTCTTGCTAGGCGGACTGGCTAGGCCTGCACTGGCGTTGGAGCCACCCAGCGCAAAAGAAGCCGCCGCCCTTAAGAAAACTCTGGCCCTTAAAGGGCCGTTAAGCGTTGATCAACGCGCCCAACTGGCCGATGCGAAACGGCGGATGCAGGCGGCGCGTAGCTATGGCAATTACCGCATAGACCCGCTTTTGCTGTCCCGAGCACAGGCCAAAAAAGATGGCACGGACCAATCCCCACCCCGATCAACCCCCACGACCGTGCCCCTGCGCTGGCGCGGCATGCCGTCAAAAGGCGATGTGCGCATTTTTGCGCTGTTGATTGATTTTTCAGACCACCCGGCACGAAGCAGCAAGGCTTTTGTAAACTCCGGTCTATTTGGCAATGGCATTGCCGCACAAAGCCCAAAGGAAAGCCTGACCCGTTATTACTCGCGCGCCTCTTATGGACAATTGGATCTGTCTCAGGGCACCACGCTGGGCTGGTACCGGCCAAATGTTCCGCGCAGCGCCATAGAGCAAACTGGCCAGGGGCGCGAGGCTTTGATTGCCGAAGCCTTGCAGTTTTTTGACGATCAGGGACATGATTTTAGCCAATACGATAATAATGGCGACGGGGTTATTGATTATTTTGTTGTGATCTGGACCGGCCCCAATAATGGCTGGAGTAATTTCTGGTGGGGCTATCAGACCCGCTATTCTTCGCCTTCGTTTAAACTGGACGGGGTGTCGCTGGGCAAATATTCATGGCAATGGGAATCGCGCAATAATGATAGTGCGTTCAACCCGGCAACGGTCATTCATGAAACCGGCCATGCGTTGGGACTGCCTGATTATTATGACTATGATGATGCCATTGGCCCTCGGGGCGGTCTTGGCGCTATGGACATCATGCATGGCAGCCGGGGCGATCATAACTGTTTTTCAAAATGGGTGCTGGACTGGGTCTCGCCTACGCTGGTTACATCGGGATCGCAAACCCTTAATCTTCAAGCCTCGGGCGATACTGGCGATTGCGTTGTGGCCTGGCCCGGCCTGAACGCCAGTGATCAATTTTCAGAATATTTTGTCATCCAGAACCGCACTCGAATTGGCAATGACACCAATATGCCCGGCAATGGCTTGCTTGTCTGGCATGTGGATGCACGCTTAAACGAAGAGGGCACGGATTATGTCAATGACAATTCGTTTACCGATCACAAGCTGATTCGCCTGATGGAAGCCGATGGTCTGGAACAGATCGAACAGGGCAGCAGCGGCGATGCCGGCGATTATTATCGCGCAGGGCTAAACTTCACCGCCCAGACCAGACCCAATTCCCAGCGGTATTCCGGCCCGGTCTCCGGGGTTAGTCTGACCAATATTTCCACCCCGGCCCATACCATGCAAGCCACAATCGCCATTGGGCCACAAGATACGTTGGCAGTCACGCCCGAAGTCGGCCTGATCAGCGAAAAGGAACGTGGTGTCATAAACGGCCCGACTTCGGCGACATATGTCTTGCGCAATAACGGCACGACGACCCTAAGCTGGTCTGCCAGTGTGGATGTGAGCTGGGTAGATATATCGGCCACCAGTGGCTTATTGGCTCCCAGCACGCAAACCAGTATCACCGCATCGCTGAACGCTGTGGCTGATGCTCTGCCCAGTGCCATATACAAGGGCACATTGCGCATTGCCAATCAGACCCTGGGTGTTGGCCAATATGAAAAGCCAATCCGTTTTTCCGTAATTGAACGCCCGAAAAATGATAATTTCGCCTCCGCCCAGACCATTGCTTCGCCTTCGGGCAGCGTCACGGCTAACTCGACCTTTGCTTCAGAGGAGGCGGGCGAGCCAAAACATGGAGATAAATCAACCGGCGGAAAATCCTTGTGGTGGAAATGGAAGCCCGTGCAGAGCGGTGAGGTGGTGTTTGACTTGAAGGGCAGCGATTTTGATACCATGATGAGCGTATATGGTGGTCATACCCTTTCCCGCCTGAGCGCGCTTGGCGATGATGATGATAGCGCCGGGAATTTTAACGCTTTGATCAAATTAACGGCGCAGGCGGGCATGACCTATTTCATCGCCGCCGATGGCTGGGGCAAGAAAACCGGCAATATCAGACTGAACTGGCAACAGGACGCGACGCCGCCGCCCTTGCTGGCCGCCGTTTTACCCAGCGCGCGTTCGGGCACCATCAACACGACGCTAAGCGCCTTTGCGACCTTGATAAATACCGGCAGCGTACAGGCCAATGGCTGCTTTATGAACATTCAGGCAGGCAATAGTGCTGCCTTTGGCTATCAGACCGCCAATAACCAGAACCAGCCCGTGGGCGCACCCAATACGCCGGTCTCTATCGGACCGGGGCAGGCGCAGAATTTCATCTTTACCATCACGCCCGATCGCGCCCTGAGCGGCGACCGGGTAGGCCTGATCTTTGATTGCAACAACACCATTCCTGCCCCTTCAGTGCCAGGCCTGAACCGCATTATCATATCGGCCAGCCCCACCGCAGTGCCAGACCTGATCACCATTGCCGCCACCCCCAATGGGGATGGTATTGTGAATATACCCGGGCAAAACGGGACAGGCGTGTTCTCCGTAGCGGCAATAAATATCGGTGCCGGCGGCACGTTAAGCGCCTTTGTGGATGATGCCGGCATCGGTCTCGCCCAGCAGGCCTTTATCTGCAAAACCGATGCCGTGGGCACTTGTCAGGCCGATCCGGCCCTTGAGGTCAGCTTTGCACTGGGCACGAACGAGGTGGCGTTCTTTTCCGTCTTTGTTGTGGGGCAAGGCAACATTCTCTTTGATGCGGCCAATAACAGGCTGTTTTTGCACCTGGATCAGGACGGGGTACCGCGCGGCGCAACCAGCGTCGCCGTGCGCAGCGGTGAGCCATAAAGGCAGTCTTTCTTGGTGCTTTCTTAAACTATTTGGGTGTCCCATAGGCGTTTGATGCCTAAGGGGAAATTATGCCGGATCAGGATAAAACCACCCGCCATTTTCGCAGCGCCAGCGAGGATCGTGAAATACTGCGCAAAGCGCCACAAACCCCGCAGACCTGTTCCAGCGCCTATTGCCTGGCCTTTGATGATGAACAGTTTTTGCTGCGCGATGAGTTGCGGCCAGTTCGCCTGCAACTGGAATTGATGAAAGCGCAAATGGTGTTTGAAGAGGAAAACGTGAATTCCACCGTGGTTATTTTCGGTGGTGCCCGTATTCCCGCGCCGGGGGCGATGCCGGTGCGCACCGATGATCCGGCGCTGGTTAAAAGTCTGAAAGACAAGGCCCATTATTACGAAGCGGCACGCCGCTTTGCCCAACTGGTCTCAGAGTACTCGCTTAAAACTGGCGGACGGGACTGGATGATCTGTTCCGGCGGCGGTCCCGGTGTAATGGAAGCTGCCAATCGGGGCGCCGATGATGTGGGGGCCAAAAGCATCGGCTTGAACATTGTGCTGCCCCATGAACAGGCCCCCAACCCCTATGTGACGCCGGAGCTGAGCCTGCAATTTCATTATTTTGCCATTCGTAAAATGCAATTTTTGATGAACGCCAAGGCGCTGGCGGTCTTTCCGGGCGGCTTTGGTACGCTGGACGAAACCTTTGAAACCCTGACCCTGATACAAACGGGCCGTGTGGCACCCATGCCCGTGCTGCTCTTTGGCGAAAGCTTCTGGCGCAGGATTATCAATTTTGAGGCGCTGGCCGAAGAGGGTACAATTTCGCCAGACGATCTTGATCTGTTTTCCTTTGTGGAAACCGGCGAACAAGGCTGGGAAAAAATCAGGCAGTTTTACGGGATAGAATAACCCGGCTTAAAACCCAATTGGCCAAAGGCGTCTTATAGGCCAGAGCAGGTTTTTCAATGCTATACCATGATGCGGCCGCAATCAGGGCACTGATCGGCAAAGAAAGCATCATCATGATAAAAGGATTGCTCGCCATTCCAAGATGATAAAGGCTCTGCATCACCGGCCATTGCCAGATATAAATCCCATAGGAAAGGTCGGGAATACGCGCCAAGGGGGCAAAGCGGACCGGCAGACCAAAACCCACCATCAGCACGCCCGCCGCCAGCGCAAAGTTTAGCATAATTTCATAAGAGGCCGTCGGGCCAAAAAGCAGCGCCAGCGCTGTCACACCCAAAGCCAGACGGCCACTGATCCGCACGCAATCGCGCCACGCATAAAGCGTCGCCCCCAAAAGATACGCCATAGACAAACGGGTCAGATCCATAAAGGGCGCAGGCAACATATCTGCCGGCATCACCCGCACCGCCATAAAGGCCAGCACGCTAAGGACAAAGACGCCGAGCACCCGCGTTCGGGAGCGGGAAAGCCCTAACAGGCCCAAAATAAGACTGCCGCCATAGGCGATCACTTCAAAGCGCAAGGTCCAAAGCGATGCGGAAAACTCACCAGCCCAAGGGTTATTGGGGAAAATTTGCGGCGGCCCACCCGAAGTGTCCCCAAAAGTCAAAACATCACACAAATAGCGCCAGACACTTAAGTCCGAAAAATAAGCCATAAGGCCAAGGCTGGAAAACAGCGGGCCAAAAATCATGACGGCGACCAGCGACAAAACAATCAAAGCCGGAAATAACCGTAAGGCCCGTGCCACAATGAACCGCACCACATCGGGACGACGATCAAAAGAGCGGGTGATGAGCAAGCCGGACAGGATAAAGAACCCATTGACCGCAGCATAAGAAATGGTGATGTCAAAAAGGATCAGCGGTTCTGGGCCAGTATTGCCTAAAAACACAACAAAACTGTGCCCCAGAAGGACTCCCAGTGCCATCAGCAGACGCACAGGGGTCAGCAAATTATGGGGTTGGTCCAGGGCATCAGCCAGGGTATGGGTGCCAGAAACGGGGCGGTGTTGTTTCGATATGGTTCTCATGGCAGCAAAACGCGCAAAAGCCATGCCATAAAAAAGCGAGCTTTGGATTGTCACCAAAGCCCGCCTTATTGTTGTCTATTTAAATTACATTACTAGCGCGGGGCCAGCACCATCATCATCAGGCGACCTTCAACCTTTGGCTCAAATTCCACCTTGGCGGTTTCAGCAAAGTCTTCGCGGACCCGCTCGAGCAAAGTGCGGCCACGATCCTGGTGCGCCATTTCGCGTCCACGAAAGCGGATGGTGACCTTCACCTTGTCGCCCTGATCGAAAAACCGCTGCATGGCCCGGGCTTTGACCTGATAGTCATGCACATCAATATTGGGCCGCATCTTGATCTCTTTAAGATCCGCAGATTTTTGCTTTTTCTTGGCCTCAGAGCGTTTTTTCTGTTCCTGAAAACGTAATTTGCCATAATCGAGGATTTTGCAAACCGGCGCTTTGGGGTTGGGGGCAACCTCAACCAGATCAAGGCCTGCCTCGCTAGCGGCATCCAAAGCGGCATGCAAGGGCATCATGCCTTGTTTTTCGCCATTTTGATCAATGAGCAAGACCTGTTCGGCCTCAATATCTTTATTAACACGGGGCCCCTTCTTTTTGGCAGGGGCAGTTGCAACTGGACGGCGGGCTATGGTAATCTCCTTTGTGACCGCGAAAGAGTATCGTTCATGGAACCCTTATAAAACATAAGAGACAACCCATGGAACCGGCTTTATGAAGAAAGCACAGTGGCGGATCAAGCACACAGATCACTTTTTAGCAATCTTTGAGCGGTCAAAGGCTTTAAACATGCGCAAAACGTCCAGAACAGAGCGTGCGGGCAATCCTTCGAGCGACGGTGTAACAAGAGCCACAGCCCCCGGCCCGCGCGGCGCATGCATCGCGGCATCCTGATGACCTTCGTGCAAAGTAATGGTACGCGCCCCGGCGGCGCAAGCCAGACGCGCCGCACCATCGGCATGGCCAACAACGGCGCGGGCGCGGGCGCCAAGGGCCGCTAATTGATAATAATCAGCCCGCGCACAAAGGTCTTTGATGCGCTCATCAATATGGGCTATTTCGCGCGCATGCACCCGGTCAGCGATTGTCCCGACCAGCGCACAACTCATACCCGCCTCGACAATGCCGCGCGCCAGACCGGCAAACTGAACCCCGGACCAGCGCGGCCCACCACCATCGCGGGACAGGTTGAGCATAATAAAGTCACGCTCCAGACCAAAAAAGGCAGGTTCCAGTGATGGCGTTCCGGCCCGGCGGCGCAACAGCCAGTGGCCATCTGGCCCTGCGACCGGGGCCGGGCTTTGGCCGTCTATGCCCACCAGATCCAGAAGCTGCGCATCGGCATCTACTGGATGAAACCCCTCATCAATTGCGCGCCATTTTGAGCGTCGCCCAAGGCCGGCAAAGGGCGGGCTAAAAACCCCAAAAGCCTTTTGCAGGTCACGCGTTCGTCTGGATCGTTCCAGATCATAAATGCGCTCGAATTTTTGTTTTTTTAAGGCTTGCACAAGGGTGCGCAGAGCCGCCGCCGTTTTCCACGGCTCTACGGTGCTGACATCATCAAACAAGGAGGAAGCCTTGGCCAGCACGGCAAAATTAGGCAAGGTCAACAGGGTCAGACGGTCATGAGCATTATGCACACGCAACCGCCTTACCGCCGCCATGGCATCAACCAAGCGACCCAGCGGTCCAAAACAGATGATGAGAGCACCGCCACTCATACGCTAATGCCCTTTACACGGTTTAAGCAGTTCACGATAAACGCCAAGGGTTTTTGCACACATTTGCCCCTGCGAATAGTGCTCATGCGCGTGATTGCGTGCGCGCTGGCACATCTGCTGGTAATCGGGCATTGCCAATCTTGTGGCTTTTTGCAGAACACGAGCAAGATCAGCAACATCGCCGGGTATAAAGTGAAATCCGGTTTTGCCGTCGATCAGGGTTTCCAGCGCCCCGCCATGGGCAGGGGCAATCGCCAAACGGGCACTGGCTTGAGCCTCCACCGTTACCCGGCCAAAAGCCTCTGGTTCTGTAGAGGCCGACAATACAATATCAGCGGTCTCGTATTGCTCTGTCATATTCTCTATGTGGCCGCTAAAGCGAACATACGGCCCCAGGCCAGCGGCCTTAACTTGTGCCTGCAATGCCTCAACATAACTGTGACGGCCCTGAGCATCTCCGGCCAGGACCAGAATTGCCTTGCCGTTTTCCCGGTGCAACCGCGATAGCGCTTCAATTGCCAGAAACTGGCCTTTCCACCGTGTCAGGCGTCCGGGCAGCATAATTACAGGTGCCTTGCCCGGTACCTTGACTTTTTCCGCCACACCAAAAAAGACAGGGTCCACACCGCGCGGGATCACTGTAATTTTCCTGGCTTCTAGGCCATGTTCGGCCACAATGTGCCGGGCGATAAACTGTGAATTAGCAATCACCCCGTCACCTTTGGCCATAATTGCGTTATAAGCGCGCTTCAGGGCGCTACGTGCATTATAGGTGCCGTGATAGGTGGTCACAAAAGGCAAGCCCACTTGTTTGGCAACATAATAGGTGCTCCAGGCCGGGGCGCGGGAACGGGCATGAATAAGTTGCGCATCAAAAGCTTGCGCCAGATGTACTATACGGCCAATATTGCGCCCCATGACTACCGGGTTTTTGGACGCCACTGGCAGATGCGCAATCTGACCACCCGCAGCAATCACCTCACGTTCAAGACGACCACCCGTGGTGATGATCAGGGCCGCGCCACCCGCCTCAACCACAGCGGCGGTAATGTCGACCACCGTGCGCTCTGCGCCGCCTGCGTCCAGAGCAGGGATAATTTGTACAATATTCAATGCTATTCCTGACTTCACAAACACCCTGCTTATTGTGCTATTCTTATCCGCACATGGCAAACGCTGTTACATATCTGAAGCGAAGTGACGGGGAAACCGTTACCTGTCGCATTCGCGTGGGCACGGGGCCATGCCTTCTCTGGCTTGGTGGATTTCGTTCCGATATGGAGGGCACCAAGGCCAGTTATGTTGATGCCTGGGCCAAAAAGAATGACCGCACTTTTGTGCGTTTTGACTATTTTGGCCATGGTCAGTCTTCTGGAAAATTTGAAGATGGCACCATATCGCGCTGGCGCGATGATGCGCTTCTGGTACTGGATCAGCTTTGCACGGGCGAGGTGATTGCGCTCGGGTCCTCCATGGGGGCGTGGATTGCGCTGTTGCTGGCCAAGGCTCGCCCGGAACGGATCAAGGCGCTGACCCTGATTGCCCCGGCCCCGGATTTTACCGAAAAACTGATGTGGCAGGGCTTTGATCAGGACACCCGCCGCCTGATAGTGGAACGCGGGGTTTATTATGAGCCTTCGGATTATAGCGACGAGCCAACCCCCATTACCCGGGCACTGATCGAGGATGGCCGTCAAAATCTGGTGATGGACACCCCCATTGCCTTTGATGGCCCCGTGCGCATCCTGCAGGGCGCCATGGATGACAGCGTGCCCTGGTCCCATGCTCTGGATTTGATGGGGTGCCTGCAAAGCGAAGATATAGTTTTTACGCTTTCCAAAAGCGGGGATCACAGCCTTTCAAAACCTGATGATCTGTCGCGTCTGACGGCGATTCTTGACGCGATTTACAAGAAACTCCCTTAAGTTTCGTTCACGATAAGACTGTGCAACGTTACGCAATATAAATGCAAATGCACCTTATTGTGACTTGTCTTGTGATGTTTTGAGCGTCACAAAGAGAGGGTAAAGCGAGGTAAGTTATGCGTAGCGCGGCTGTATTTGTGGTTTTTCTGATCCTGACCCTGTCCACTGGCATAAGGGCGCAGGCCAGCACGAGCGATGCTCAGCGTTATAAAACCTGTCTTTCCAAAGCCTACAGTACCCCCTCGGCAGCCTATGAAGAGGCCATTATCTGGCGCGAGGAGGGCGGCGCAGGCCCGGCGCGTCATTGTCTGGCCATGGCGCTATTGGGATTGCGGGCCTATGAAGATGCAGCGGCACAATTAGAGGCGCTGGCCTATGCCCCCGATATTGGCGATGAAGACTTACGTATTGAGGTTTTAGAACAGTCCGGTGAAGCCTGGTTGCAGGCCAGCAAGCCAGAAGACGCCCTGCGGGTGCTCAGCCGGGCACTGGAAAACGACAAGACGAATGCCGCCGTCTACACCAACCGCGCCCGGGCCTTTATGGCACTGGAAAATATCAATGCGGCCAAGGCCGATCTGAATACAGCGCTTCGCCTTAGCCCTGATAATACACTGGCTTTGCGTTTGCGGGCCGCTGTCCTTTTGACACAAAATGATCTTGGCGGCGCGCGCCGGGATATTGAAGCGGCCCTGCGCAAGGAACCTGCCAATGTAGATGCCCTTTTGGTGCGCGGCCAAGTTCGCGAAGCCCAGCGCCTGCGCTAGACCTGCCACTGCGCCCTGACTGTTTCCTCTGGCTCGTGCGGGCAATGGGTTGCCGCCAGAGATGCAAATTCATCGTCTGGCAAAAGCTGTTTTAACGCCCAGACCGCCGCATCGCGCACCTGTAGGGCCTCATCATTAAGCCGGGCACTGGCAGAGGGCACCAGAGCCTGGTCCTTGCTGTTGCCAATGGCGATCAGCACATTGCGCACAAAGCGGTTCCGCCCGCTGCGCTTGATCGGTGATCCGGCAAAAAGGTCACGGAACGCCTCATCCTCCAGCGCACAAAGGGCCGCCAGATCCGGCAGTATGTTTTCTGCGCGCGGCCACAAAAGCGCCTCTTGTCCGGCTTGCGCATACTTATTCCACGGACAAGCGGCCAGACAATCATCACAGCCGTAAATATGGTTGCCCATCAAAGGGCGCAGCGCATTATCTATCGGACCGTCATGCTCGATCGTCAGATAAGAGATACAGCGCCGCGCATCAATTTTGTAAGGTTCAGGAAAGGCTTTGGTCGGGCAAATATCAAGACAAGCCTGACACGAGCCGCAATGGTCCGCGCTAGGTGCATCTGCAGAGAGATCAGCGGCGCTGAGCACCACACCCAAGAATAACCATGAGCCAAATTCGCGTGAGACCAGATTGGTGTGTTTGCCCTGCCAGCCAAGGCCGGAGCGTGCCGCCAGTGGCTTTTCCATCAAAGGCGCAGTATCGACAAACACCTTCACATCCTTAGCCGTTTCTTGCCCCAGCCAGCGGGCCAGTATTTTCAGGCGTTTCTTGACCAGTTTATGGTAATCACCGCCCTGAGCGTAAACCGAAATGACACCTTGGGATGTATGTTCAAGCGCTTTTAAGGGGTTGCCGGTGGGGCCGTAATTTATACCCAGTACAAGGGCGCTTTTGGCCCCGCCCCACATATTTGTCGGGTGGCTGCGCCGCAACACTGTGTCCTGCATCCAGTCCATACTGCCGTGATGCCCGGCCTTTACATAGGCCTGCAGGCCATCCCCCGCCTCCCAGGGGGCACGGGCATCGGCAATGCGGCATACATCAAAGCCGCAAGCGCGCGCCTTGTCGCGCACGCGTTCAGACAAGGGGTCAGAAGTCGAGGTCGGCATAATGCGGTGCCGGGGGCATGCCCGGTATGGTATCGGCCAATATGGGGCGAAACGCCGGCCTTGATTTCAGCCGGGCATACCAAGATTTTGCCAGCGCAAATTCTTCCCACGGCACTTCGCCCAGATAATCCAGGCAGGACAATTGCGCCGCTGCGCATATATCGGCATGGGTCAAACTGGTGCCGGCCAGCCAGTCACGGGTTTCCACCAGATGGTTGATATGGGCCAGATGCCAGCGCAAATGCATCCGCCCCTCACGCATAACGGCGCTATCGGGGGACCCACCCCCCATGAGCGGCTTTTCCAGACGCTCGTGCAAGATATAGGCATTCACTTCGGCGTGAAATTTCACGCAAAACCACTCGACCAGGCGGCGCACTTCGGCGCGCGCCGCAAGATCGGCTGGCAAAAGCGGGGCGGCTTCGCGGGCCTCGTCCAGATATTCTAAAATGGGCCGCGCATCACAGATGATAAGTGTTGGTCCGGCGCTTTCATCTTTAAGGACCGGCGTCGCCCCGGACGGGTTCATCGCCCGCATGAGCGCCGGATCATCGGTAAATTCCACCCGTGACAGTTTGAAGGTCAGGCGCTTTTCCGCCAGCGCCAGACGCGCCATGCGTGAAAATGGATCCAAAGGCCAGTGATACAAAACCCGCATTAGTGTTTCTCGGCATTAAAATGAGTGCTGCCATGGGATTCCGCCTCGCCCTTGGGGTCCGGGTGGATAAGAATATCTGCCGCCGGATACTTTTCCAGCAAGCGATTTTCAACCCGCACGAGAATCTTGTGCGCCTCGGCAAGGCTGATCTTGGGGTCCAGATCCACATGAAACTGGATATGCACAAAAATACCGGCAGCTCGGGTGCGCAATTCATGCACAGAAAGCACACCCTTAATCTCCAGCGCCAGCTTTTTGATCTTGCGTCTCTCTTCATCGGGTAGTTCACGGTCCAGCATCTGGTCAAGTGCGCCGCGCGCCACGCCCCATGCGGTCCAGACCAACCAACCGGCAATGCCCAGCCCGACAGCACCATCGGCCCAGCCCAGATCCAGATACAGCGTCAGGCCCAACCCGATGATGACCGAAGCATTGGCTGCCAGATCAGACATATAATGCGCCCGGTCCCCGGTAATGGCCACCGATCCGCTCTGGCGTATGGCCCGGCTTTGCCATTGCACCAGCATAACCGTCAGCACGATAGAGAGGACCATCACCCCCATGGCCAGGCCACCGTGTTCGACCACACGCGGACTAAACAGTCGCGCCATGGATTCGCGTGCTACCAGCGCCGCCGAGATGGCCACCAGCAGCGCCTGAAACAGCGAGGCAAAACTTTCGGCCTTGCCATGGCCATAGCGGTGTTCCCGGTCCGCCGGAACCGCCGCATAGCGCACAGCATAAAATGTGGTCATCGAGGCCGCCAGGTCCAAAGCGCTGTCGGCAAAGCTGGCCAGCATGGCGACAGAGTGCGACAGGGCATAGGCCCATAGCTTTGCAAGCACCAATATTGTAGCCACCAGCACAGACGCTGTGGTGGCCAGACGCATGGCGCGCAGGGCCTGTTCTGGTTGGTGTGCGCCCGGTCCGGGTGTTTTCATGGCGTCATGCGGCATAAAGAGGGCTTATCGCGAAGCGATTTGCGGGTCAAACGGCAAAGGCTTCCAAAGTTTAATTTGCGCGCCTCTTAAAATGGCTTATACCCGCGCAAACGGCGGGGGTCGTGTCATCAAACCGGGAGGGAAGTATGCGTTTATTTTTTTCAAGCCTGTTGGCAACAACAATTTTAGTGGGGTGCTCGCCAACGCAAGCGCCGACACCAGAAAAAGAAAACCACCAGGCCACAAGATATGATCCGGCCCTGCCAGAAGCGCAGTTTCTGCCATCTATTGACCAGCCGCCCGTGGGTCAATTGCCCGTGGGTATCGAACCTTTGTCTTATGCGGTTAATCTGGTGATTGATCCGACGTCGGATGACTTTTCCGGCAATGTGGCCATCAAAGTTGATCTGCAAAAACCCTTAAAGGGCTTTTGGATGCATGGCCAAAACCTGGTCATTGATAATGCCTCGCTGACACTGGTCGATGGCACAATTATTCCCGTCTCATATCAGGAATCTGAAGAACCCGGCGTGTCTCTGATCACGCTGGACAGCGAAGCCGGACCGGGCGCAGGCACGTTACAGTTTGAATTTCACGCGCCGTTTAACCAGTCTTTGGACGGCCTCTATCAGGTCAAGCGCGACGGTGATGCCTATATTGTCAGCCAGTTTGAAGCTATTGCGGCGCGCAAGGCCTTCCCCAGCTTTGACGAGCCACGCTTTAAGGTGCCGTTTGATATTTCCGTGACCGCCCCCAAAGACGATGTGGTCATCACCAACACGCCGCAAACCGGGGCGACACCTCTGGACGGTGGCCTGGTGCGTTATGATTTTGCCCAAACCAAACCTTTACCGACCTATCTTTTGGCCTTTGCGGTTGGCCCTTATGATCTGAACACATGGGCCGATATGCCTGCCAACAGCATCCGCGATTATTCCATTCCGCTGCGCGGTGTGGCCACCAAGGGCAATGGGGCGCAACTGGCCTATGCGCTGGAAAACACCGCCGGGATTGTCCGCGCCGAAGAAGAATATTTCGGCATACCCTATCCCTATGCCAAGCTCGATTTGATTGCCGCGCCGGATTATGCTTTTGGGGCCATGGAAAATCCGGGCGCCATCGTGTTCACCGAATTTTTGCTGCTGGTCGGCGATGAAGCCTCGCTGCGCCAGAAGCGCGCCTATGCCTCGGTCAATGCTCACGAGCTGGCACACCAATGGTTTGGTGATCTGGTCACCCCAAAATGGTGGACCGACATCTGGCTGAACGAAGCTTTTGCTACCTGGATGGGTAATAAAACCCTTAGCCTTTGGAAACCCGAAGGCGAATTTGACCGCTCGACTTTGCGCGGCGCGCTGGGCGCTATGGGCCAGGATGCCCTGGCCAGCACTCGTAAAATCCATGAGCCCGTGACCCGCAATGCCGAGATCTGGGATGCCTTTGACGGTATCACCTATCGAAAAGGTGCCGGGGTTCTGGCGATGACGGAAAGCTATGTCGGGGAAGCGGCCTTTCAGGCCGGTGTGCGCGAGCACATGAAACGCTTCGCCTTTAAAACCGCAACGGCGGATGACTTCTTTACCTCTCTTGGGGAAGGGTCAGGCCATCCTGAAATTATTTCGTCCTTACGCTCGTTTGTTGAACAGCCTCACGCTCCGCGCGTTGATGTCCACATCGAGCAGGTGGACGGCAAAACCGTTCTGAAACTGCACCAGAGCACCTATGCGCCTCTAGGGTCGACCATCAAGGGCGACGGGCGCTGGGACATTCCATTTTGCGCCTCGGGCGTAACCGGCGGCGCGGTGTTTAAAGCCTGCACAATGATGACCAAAAAGGATGAAACCCTGGAATTGCCGGGCGATCAGGCCCCGGATTATATCATGCCCAATGCCAAGGGGGCGGGCTATTACCGCTTCACACTGGATGATGCGGCGTGGGAAAAACTGATTGCCAAGGCCAGTACCCTGCCTGCCAGCGAAGCGCTGGCTTTGCGTGACAGTGCTACGGCGGCTTTGCGTGCCGGTGGCATGAATGCCGATTTATGGTTTGACCTGATCGAAAACCTGGCCACCCACAGCGCCTGGGATGTGGTCTCTTCGGCCTCGAACTCCATTGCGGGCCTGCAAGGCAGCGCCATTACCGAGGACGACCCGGCCCTTGCCGCTTATGTGCGTCAGGTGTTTGCGGCGCGCTATAACAGTCTTGCAGGAGACAGTCGCGGCGACAAATTGCTGCGCACCGCCTTAAAACGCCGCCTGGCCCTGACCGGCAAAGACCCGGCAGTGCGTGGCCCCCTGGTGGCCTCTGCCAAAAGATTCCTCGGGCTGGAAAGTCCTGATGATGCTGAAACCCTGACACCCACCGATATGGGCATGGCTTTTGCCGCCGCCGTTCAGGATGAAGGCATGCCGGTTGTTGATGCCATTCGCACTTTATTGGTCAAAGAGCGCAATCCTGCGGTGCGCGCCGCTGCCATCGGCGCCTTAAGCGCAACACGCGATGCCCAGATCGCATCCGAGCTTCGGGACTGGGCCATTGGTGATGTGCTGTCCGGGCGTGAAGCCTTGGGCCTGATTGGCGGGCTGATGAACGGGCCGCTGGCCGATGATGGCTGGGCATGGTTTACGTCGCATTTTGATGATGTGCTGTCTCGTACCCCGGATGTGCGCAAATCGGCCCTACCAAATTTTGGCGGCAGATTTTGTGATGCCGACAAAGGCCCAATTGTTGACGCCTTCTTCACCTCCCAGGCCGATAAAATTCCGGGCTATGAGCGACCACTGGCACAAACACTGGAAGGGATTGCGCTTTGCGCCGCTTTCAAGGATGCTAAGGGTGAAGGATTGGCCAAGGCCTTGGCCTCAAGAGGATAGTCACCCCTATGGGCATGTTGCAGTTTGTTGTATTGGCGATCATTCAGGGTATTACCGAATTTTTGCCCGTCAGCTCCTCTGCCCACCTTATCCTGACACCAACTTTGATGGGAGCCTCTGATCAGGGGGCCCTCATTGATTTAATGGCCCATGGCGGCTCGCTTTTGGCGGTCATTGCCTATTATCGCAAGGATGTGGGCCATGTCCTTGTCGGCATGCTTGATATGGTCCGGGGCCGCTTTTCCTCGCCCAATGCACAGCTTTTCTGGCTGATCGCTATCGCCACCCCGCCGGGTCTGGCCATGGGGGCTGTCCTTTATCTCAGCGGTGCAGAAGACCTGTTGCGCGACCCCGTCATTATTGCCTGGGCCAGCCTTGTTTTTGCACTGCCCTTATGGGCGGCGGACGCTTACGCCAAACAAACCGGCTCGGTAGAAACCAAGGGCTGGCGCGCCGCTGTGCTGATTGGTTTTGCACAAATTCTGGCCTTTATTCCGGGGACGTCGCGTTCGGGCATTACCATGACCGCAGCCCGCGCTCTTGGGGTTTCACGCACTGAGGCCGCGCGCTTTTCCATGCTGATTTCCATTCCGCTGCTGGCGGCGATGGCGCTGGCGGCAGGAATATCGCTCTATTCACATCCTCCCACGAACGGGGCCAGCTTTGCCGACGGTCTGGTGGTGATGGGACTCTCGGCGGTGACCGCCTATGCGGTAATTGCCATTTTCATGCGCCTTGTGGAACGCATCGGCCTGTTGCCCTTTGCGCTTTATCGTGTGGCCCTTTCGGCCTTTATTTTCCTGACACTGGTATAACGGCCCGCAAATGCGCTCCTTATTTTTATCGCTTTAAGCCATCCCCCTTTGGGCATTGCCTAAGGGCATAGAGGGTTTTTCCCCCTGTCTGCGTCCTAATACTGAAGCCTGTCTTGCCATGAAGACAGCGCAGTATTGTTAAACCTTATTCTTAGGGCCGGGTCATGAAAAACGATGTCCAACATTTTGAAACGGTAATTATCGGTACAGGGTTTTCAGGCCTGCTGGCAGCGATCCGCCTCAAGAAAAACAAAATTGATGACTTTGTCTTGCTGGAGAGAAATGCTGAACTTGGTGGCACCTGGCAGCAAAACTCATACCCCGGCGCCGAAGTAGACGTGCCCACCGGGCTTTATTCCTTTTCTTTTGCGCCCTTTCCCTTCACCAAAAAATACGCTCCGCAAAGCGAATTACTGGCCTATACCAATCACATCATTGAAAAATATGGCTTGCGCAAATATGCCAAAACAAAACAGGCGGTGAAGCAGCTCAAATATGATGAAAGCGAAAATTTGTGGCACGTCGAAGTGGCCACAGGCGAGCGCTATACCGCACGCTTTATTATCGACACCAGCGGCGTGCTGGCCAACCCGAAAATGCCCTATATAAAAGGCGCAGAGACCTTTGAAGGCGCAAAATTTCATACGGCGGCGTGGGACCATTCGGTCTCCTATGAAGGCAAACGTGTGGGCGTTATTGGCTCGGGTTGTTCAGGGGTACAGACCGTTTGCGCCATAGCCGACAAGGTTGACAGGCTCAGCGTCTTTATGAGGACGCCAGAATGGATCATTCCGCGTTCCGACAGAACCTACAGCGCAGTTGAGCGCGGGTTGATCACCCTGCCGGGGATCCGCCATCTGAACCGTTTACTCATTTTTTGTGTTCACGAGGCGCGCTTTATCGGCTTTCGCAATTATCCGTTTACGCAAAAATTAAGTCAGCTTTTCAAGCGCGGATATGCGCGCACCCTGAAAAAGAACCTCGAGAAATATATTGATGACGAGCAAGTGCGCGCGCACATGATGCCAAACTACGAGCTGGGCTCGCGGCGGCTCATCCCGAATAATAAATTTCTGCCCGCTTTGTCCCGAGACAATGTTGATGTTGATATTAGCGGCATCGAGCGCATCACCCGGACCGGCATCAGAACCAAAGACGGCAAGGACATTCCCTTGGACATTATTGTCTATGCCACAGGGTATTACGCTTATTCAAATGTGAAAAAACTGCTTTCATTTCAGGTCTATGGCCTTGAAGGGCGCAATTTGAACGATGAATGGGAAAGCAAAATTGTCTCCTATAAAGGCATCACCGTTTCGGGCTATCCAAACTATTTCAAGATCAATGGCCCCAACACCGGCACGGGCCACAGCTCGCAAATTTCCTATATGCAGACCATGGTCAATTATACGGTGAAGGCCATCTGTGCCGTCAAAAATGATAAAACCATCAAGGCGATCAATCCCAAAAGCGAGGTGCAAAGCGCCTATATTGCCAACATCAGAAAATTGATGAAATCAACGGTTTGGCAAAGAAGCAATTGCAAATCTTTTTACCGAAAAGGCATGACCGGCGACGTGACCAGCCTGTCGCCGGAATCCGTGGTGCACTTTATCTTCTCACGCAAAAAACTGCATCTGGAAGATTATCATCTGATCAAGTGAGGAGCGCCACCCTTCGACAAGCTCAGGGTGAGGCGCTTACTTATTGCACCCCTCATCCTGAGCTTGTCGAAGGAGAGGGGCCCCGGATAAACCGGGCAATGACACATATTCCTATAACATCCCCTTCGTCATTCCGATGAAAATCGGAATCCAGAACAGTGTTAAAACGGGCCTGCCCAATACGCTAACAATCGCCCAACTGGATGCCGGTTTTCACCGGCTGACGGTCGTGGTTTTATGTAGGCTCTTGCCCCCTACTTCAAACTCGCACAGAATCGCGCAATGCGCTCACACGCCTGTTGCAGCAATTCGGTCGAGGTGGCGTAGGATATGCGAAACGCCGGGGACATGCCAAAGGCGGCGCCCGGCACCACAGCCACGGCTTCGGCTTTGAGCAGCTCGGACGCCAGCACCGTATCGTTTTCAATAACCACGCCGTCGGCGGTTTTACGCCCGATCAAGGCGGCACAATCGGGATAGACGTAAAACGCACCCTCTGGGGTGCGGCATGCCAGCCCTTCGGTCTGGTTCAGCATAGCCACCACCATATCGCGGCGTTCCTTGAAGATCGCATTCCGTGTCGCAATGAAGTCCTGCGGGCCGCTCAACGCCTCAACGGCGGCCCATTGGCTAATCGAGGTGGGGTTGGAGGTCGATTGGCTCATCACTTTGCGCATCGCCGCGATCAGGTCTTTGGGGCCAGCCGCATAACCAATGCGCCAGCCGGTCATGGCATAGGCCTTGGACACCCCGTTCATGGTCAAGGTGCGCTCATAAAGCCCGGGCACCGCCTGGGCGATGGTATAAAATTTAAAGTCGTCATAGATGAGGTGCTCGTACATATCATCAGTCAGGATCCACACCTGTGGGTGTTTGAGAAGAACTGCGCCCAGCGCCTCCAGCTCGGCACGGCTATAGGCCGCGCCCGTTGGGTTGGAGGGTGAGTTCAGCACCAGCCATTTGGATTTTGGCGTAATGGCGGCTTCCAAGGCCTCGGGGGTTAATTTAAAGCCATCTTCGATCCGGGTGTCGATAATTTTGGGCGCGCCGCCACACAAAATCGCAATATCGGGATAGCTGACCCAATAGGGCGCCGGGATCAGCACCTCATCACCAGGATTCAAGGTGGCGATAAAAGCATTAAACAGGATCGGCTTGCCGCCCGGCGCCACACTGATCTGCTCTGCGCTATAATGCAGGCCATTATCGCGCTCAAACTTTTTGGCGATGGCGTCTTTTAATTCGGGGATGCCATCGACAGCAGTATATTTGGTTTTGCCGGCATTGATGGCGGCAATGGCGGCGGTCTTGATATTGTCCGGGGTATCAAAGTCCGGCTCGCCCGCGCCCAGGCCGATCACATCAACACCTTGCGCCTTTAGCTCGCGCGCCTGTTGCGATACGGCCAAAGTGGCCGAAGGTTTTACCCGTTTAAGGTTTTCAGAAATGGGAGCTTCGGACATGGTTTTCTCTCACTAACAAGCTTTACCCGTTCATGAGTTCTGCCCCCGCCTTCGTCAAGTGGCGAATCGTCCCAGTGCAAAGAACGCAGTGGGAAAATCACAGTCCTGTCCCATGGCCAGGGCGGCCAGGGCTTCGCCGATCAGCGGGGCAAACTTGAACCCGTGCCCGGAAAATCCGGCACCGACATATATACCGCTTTGCCCCGGGGCTTCATCAATAATGAAATGCTCATCCGGGCTCATGGTATAGATGCAGGCGGCCATGGTTTTGCGCGCGCCCACTAAAGGCAAATGGGTCTGCACCAACGGGTCGATATGGGCCATATCAGTCGCGGTGCCGTTGGGTTGCAAGGCGTCGACAGATGCCAGCGGATCATCGATAATATGTTCGGCAATTTTAACGCCGGTCTTATCCAGTGCGGGAAACCCATAAAGAAATCCATTTTGTGCGGTTTCTATGCCAAAGGGATGAAAATTACTGGTCTTGCTCATTTTCCCTTTGGGATCATCAAACCAGTGCAGCACCCGGCGTTGCAGGCGCAGTAAGGGCGCCAGTGCAGGCAGAATGTGCGCCGTCCATGGCCCGGCTGTGACGATAATGTTTTCCGCATGCACCGGCGCTCCATTGGTTTCCAGCACAAAGCCACGGGCATTGCGCCGTGGCGGCGCCGATGGGTTATCATTGCGCACCAGGGCTCTGTGGGCCATAGCATCCAGTAAAAACGCCTGCACCGCCTCTTCGGCCAGCACAAAGCCACCATCGCTCTCCAGCACGGCGGGCCAGTCATCCGGCAGCCTCATGCCATGGCGAAGGATTGAGCCTTTGGGCGCATCCATCAGGGGGATGTTATGGCGCTGTGCCGCTGTGTGCACGCCTTGCATAAAGGCCCCCTCTGGCGGTCCGCCATAAAGCACACCGCTTTGGGTCAAGAGCGCCGTGCCGGTGCGCTGTTCCAGTTCTCGCCACAGGTCAATGGCGCGTCGGGCCATAGGCGCATATACCGGACTTTCGGCATAGGCCACCCGCACCATGCGGGTCTGGCCATGAGAGCTGCCATGGGCATGGGGCGGGGCAAAACGGTCAAGCCCAATGGCATGAACGCCCTGGCGGGCTAACGCGCTGAGCGTGGCAGCACCCATCACCCCAAGGCCTATCACCGCTACATCATAATGCTCTGTCATGCCGGTTTTCCTGTCTGTGTGGCGGGATCAGTGTGTCGCAATTATGCCGCTTTTGGCCGCGCCCGGCCATATTCGATCTCATTTTTCCTGGAAATGGCCTTGGACTGGCCTCATGGCGGCCCTTATAGGCAGGCAAAAAGACAGACGTTCAAGGAAGGAAAGATGATGCCGATCACTTTGCCAAAAACGATACGCCGGACCCTGACATTCATATTGCTGACCGCCGCCAGCTTCTGGTTGTTTGCCTGTCAGGCGCGCGCGGCCACATTGCCCGGCGATACAAGTGATCCGCTGGTTCTTTTTGCTGTCACTGGCCTTGCCCTGTTGGGTTTGGCCTATGGCGCACAAATTTTGCGCCTGCGTACTGCCGCACAAGGGAGGATCTGATGCCCGATAAAATCCAGGACGGTGGTTTACGCCTGTTCAGCCTGTGCCTGGCTACGCTGGGGTTCATGTTCCTGGTGCGCGCAGGCCTGATATTTGTGAGCTGATGTTTGCAGGCAGATTCTGGCTATCCTAATTTTGCCATAAACCCATCCCATCGTGCCTGACCTTATGACGCAATGTGGGCCAGGGCATGCCGGGCAAACACCAATCCATCTGGCTGATCAGTTTTGGCGTCGTGCTGGCCCATGGCGTTTTGTTTTTTGGGCTTAGCCGACCATCCCCGCCGCCGCCCTTCCCAAAGCCGCTGGATGAAGACCCGGTTTTTGTGGTGCTGGTTCCGCCGCCCCCAGAAAATAAGAAAAAACAGAAGGGTAAACAAACCCCGGCCCAAAAATCTGTCGCCCCGCAGGTCCGAAAAACAGCGCGGCCAGAACCAGCAAAGCCATCTTTGGAAAACCCTGCCCCCACAGCGCCCCCAACAACCACGACCGAGGTCCCGACACAGGAAGAACGCGGTGCTGAACTGGTCTTTATTCCGGGTGGCAATACCCAGAGCAAAACTGCGCTGGGCGCTTTTTTCAAGTCTTGGTCCTGCACGAAGCTCGATGGGCAAGGCCGCCCGGTCAATTGTGAAAAGCGCAAAATTAATCTCATGCAGGGTTATGATGATGAGATCAAACGCATAGCACAAAAGGCTGATGCGCTTTTGTATCTAAAGGCTGGTTCGCCAAAACTGCGCCGCCCGGAAGATGTGTCTTTGATGAATCGCGACCCCATGGCATCCATTAGCCTCAACGGCGGCCCTCAATATGACCTGGGATCAGCGAAAGAGTTGGAAAACCTGCACAAATATAAAGACCCGGTGTTTGGGGATTAAGGCCTTCTGGCCCGTGATCAGCACAGCAACGCCCCTGACGATAACGCAGGCTTATCCCCGTTTTTAAGGGGTAATAAGGGTCAATTAAGGGTAAAATATGCAAATTTTGGCCGCTTAAGTAACAAAAAGGGAGGAGGTTGAACAAACCTCCTCCCTCGTCATATTCAGACCTGAAATAAATTATTGGGCGCTCATACCGCCATCAATTTTCAGCTCGATCCCAGTGACGAATTTGGATTCGTCCGAAGCCAGATACACCGCCGCATAGGCAACGTCTTCGGGTTCGCCAATACGGCGCATGGGAATACCGCGCGCCAGCTTATTATAAAGGTCCTCGCTGCTCTTGGCCCCAACCGCAGGCGCAATACCATCCAGAATTGGCGTTTTAATAAACACCGGGTGGATCGAGTTGGAGCGAATTTCATAGCCTTGGCTGGCGCAATGCAGAGCCACGGATTTGGACAAAAGCCAGACCGCCGCCTTGGCCGCATTATAGGCACTCATATTGCCAGCGGCATAAAGACCAGCAATGGAAGATATGTTGATGATCGAGCCGGGCCTGTGTTGCTTCATTACTTCGAGCGCATATTTACAGCCCAAAAAAACCGAATCTGCGTCCACCGCCATGACCCGCTTCCACATCTTGAAGCTTTCGTCTTCGACCGACGCCATGGAGCCAATGCCGGCATTATTGACCAACACATTAAAGCCGCCCATGGCCTGATCGGCTTCGGCGACCACGTCTTTCCAGCTTTGCTCGTCCGCCACATCATGGGCAAAGGCGCAGGCCGCGCCCTGAAATTCGCCATTGATCTTTTCCGCCATGGCCTTGGCGCCATCCAGATTAATGTCGCTGAGCGCCACTTGCGCGCCTTGCGCCGCAAACATGTGGGCGATCGCCGCCCCCAAACCCGATGCCCCGCCGGTAATCAGCGCACGTTTTCCCTCTAGCCGTCCTGCCATGATCTTTCCTTTTCATGTTCTGTGTTTCAAAAAATATGTGCGGCACTTTGCCAGGCTTGGCAATGCCACTTACGCCTGAAAATGCGGGATAACAGTTTTTCCCAAAAGGGAAATTGCCTTTTTCACATCCGGTCCAATCGGCCCACCAAGGCTGATCTGGGTGATGCCCTGATCGGCCAGGGCCTCGATCTGTTCGATCACCTGATGCGGCGTTCCCACCAGACCCAATTGCATCATTTCTGGTGTGACGGCCTGTTGCGCCTGTGCATAATTTCCCGCCTTGACCAGCGCCGCAATCTCGTCAAAGTCAGAGGCGCGAAGACCAATGCACTGCAAAGCCTGATCTTCCAGATAAGAGCCAAAATACGAGATCATGGAGCGCATTTTGCGCTCTGCCTCGGCCCCGTCTTCTGAAATGCTGAGCCAGGCACACCCGGCAATATCATACGCTTTGGGCGGTGCGGCGCGGCGCTTAAGACCCTTTTTGATGCAAGAAACCATGCGCGACACCGATGCAGGCGGCGTCAGCATGGGCAGGCTGCCATCACCAATTTCACCCGACAGCGCCAGATAGTCTTCGCCAAATGCACAGACATAAATTGGAATTTTTGCACGCATCGGCGTAAAGCGTAAATAACACTGATCATTCCAGTGAAAATCATCCGTATCGCAAGTCACCGTTTCGCCTTTAAGCAAGCCCCGGATCATCGCCACGCTCTGGGTGGTCCGCCGCAGCAAATGCGTGCAATCCACCCCGGCCCATTCAACCATATCGTTGGTATGAAGGCCAATACCGATGACCGCCCGGCCACGAGACAACTCGTCCAGCGTTGCCAGATAAGAGGCAATTTCGGCAGGATCGGTTGTATAGGGGTTGGTGCCGATACTACCGACCTTGATCCGCGAAGTTGCCGCCGCCACCGCCGAGGTCACTACCCAGGTATGTTTCATAAAAATATCATGAGGGAACCAGACCGTATCAAACCCGGCCTGGTCCGCCATGACGGCATAATCAATAATATCGTGAATACCGCCCAGATACTCRATAAAMCGGATGCTYAGCTTGATTTYKCTCTGCATGYTAATTYTGWGTYTGYARTTTTTTGATCARSGCCATGGTCATGCCGGTCGGYGAAATGCGYGGCAAAAMGGCCATCATTTTGTTCGATAAACCCGGCACCACTTCGCGSCGYCCCTTGGCAAAGGCCYKATAGCCMRYSCGCGCCACKYKTTTGGGCCCCATCATYGGYGAWARTTTTAACAAKARCGAGCCTTTCATCGCTGCKGCATCCTGAAAGCCGGATTTGACCGGCCCSGGACACAAGGCACAGGCNGTGAMMSCCMCNGTCTTTCARCTCGCTGTGYARMGCSCGGGTGAGGCTSAGCACATAAGCCTTGGAGGCATAATAAACCGCCATRTTCGGCCCSGGCATAAAGGCYGCCGTGGAGKCCAMAKWCRGYWYSSCRMMMSSKMRRSKMKCWRCYRWAGAMGSYRMYRRCSYKSAGGTCAGTTCGGTCAGGGTGCGGATGTTCAGATCCACCATTGAGATCAGTTTGGAACAGTCCGCATTGGCCACCGGGTCCATATCGCCAAAGCCGGCATTATTGACCAGAACGTCCACCTCGAGATGCAAATCCTCTAGCGCTTTTAAGAGAACACCGGCCCCTTCTGGCACCGCCAGATCAACCGGGATGACATGGGCCTTTGCGCCCTTGCCTGCCAGCTTGGCGGCCACCTCGGCCAACGCATCTGCATTGCGCGCCGCCAGCGCCACATCATAGCCATGACGGGCAAATTCAAAAGCCAGCGCCCGGCCAATGCCGCCCGATGCCCCGGTGATGAGCACCAAAGGCGCACTCATGAAATGATTTCGTCCATGAACAGCGCCAATTCCACATCCTTATTGGTCACACCGCCCGCATCATGGGTCGAAAGGGTGATCTCCACCCGGTTATAGACATTGAACCATTCGGGGTGGTGATCCATCTGTTCGGCCTTCATCGCCACCCTAGCCATAAAGCCAAAGGCCTTGCTGAAATCTGAAAACTCATAGGTTTTGCAAATGGCATCACGATCATCCTGTGGTGCCCAGCCCTCCAGCAATACCGCTGCCGCACTTGCGCCGATCCGTCCGCTCATTATTTTCTCCCTGCGTTATGCCTACCTCACCATTATCGCGGTTCCATCACAAGGAAAATCCGCACGAAAATTACCTTGCCCCGTCAGCAAATCCTTAACGCCATTGCGCCATATTGTTTTTCTACACTGTGAAGGAGAGGCCAATGACGCGTTTTCTGGTATCCGAAGAAAACCCCACCGGGCACAAGCTGGAAAATCTTTTGATCGACATCCGGGGCGATATTTTGCACCGCTGCACCAAAATTGCCAATGACACGCGCCCCGAAGCGCTGGCGGTGATGGCCAATAATGTGATGATTTTGGAACATATTACCGAAGCCATTCACCTAGCCCAGGATTCCACCAAAATTCTGGACACAGCCTTTGGCAAATCTCAAGCCGACAAGGGTGGCCCGCCACGCATCGGCGTGGCGTAAAGTCGCACAAACCTCATTAATTGAAATTTTCTCCTAAAAGGGCTTTGCGTTCGCCGCAAATTGACGCAAGCTCGCGCTCATCATTTGCGTAAAGGTGGGCATTATGAAGCTGGCCGTTCTTAAAGAACGCTTTTCAGGCGAAACCCGCGTGGCAGCCACGCCGGAAACCGTTAAAAAATTCATTGCATCGGGTCACAGTGTGGCCGTGGAGGCCAATGCTGGCATTGGCGCCAGTATTGATGATGCGCTTTTCAAGGATGCTGGCGCGGCGATTGTCAAAACCGCAGCGGCAGCGCTTAAAGGCGCGGACATGCTGCTTTGCGTGCGTCGCCCGGGGGCCAGTGTTCTGGCCGCTCTGAAAAAAGGTGCGGGGTTGGCTGGTCTTTTGGACCCTTATGATGATCCCGCCTTTGTGCGCACCTGCGCCACCAAGGGCATTGACCTTTACGCCATGGAATTCATTCCGCGCATTTCGCGCGCCCAGTCCATGGATGCGCTCTCATCCCAGTCCAATCTGGCCGGGTATCGCGCCGTGATCGAGGCCGCCGCGCTTTATGGGCGTGCTTTTCCCATGATGATGACAGCAGCAGGCACCATTGCCCCGGCCAAGACCTTTATTATGGGTGTTGGTGTTGCCGGCCTGCAAGCCATTGCCACGGCGCGAAGGCTTGGCGGTATTGTTACCGCCACCGATGTTCGCCCGGCCACCAAAGAGCAAGTGGCATCACTCGGTGCAAAATTTGTGGCCGTCGAGGATGATGAGTTCAAGGCCGCCGAAACCGCAGGCGGTTACGCCAAACAGATGTCGGCAGAATACCAAAAGAAACAGGCCGAGCTGGTCGCCAAGCATATTGCCAAACAGGATATTGTCATCACCACGGCGCTGATCCCCGGGCGCCCCGCACCAAAACTGCTGGATGAAGCCATGGTCAAGGCCATGCCGCCGGGGGCCATCATTATTGATATGGCCGCCGAGCGCGGCGGCAATTGCACCTTGACGCAAGCGGGTAAAACCATCGTCAAACATGGGGTGACCATAGCGGGCTTTACCAATTTACCGGCCCGCCTGGCCGCAGCGACAGCGACGCTTTACGCCAAAAACCTTCTGAACTTCCTGCCGCTTGTTACTGGCGAAAAAGGCGAATACGCCCCCCATTGGGATGATGAGATTGTCACGGGCGCTAATTTGACCCGCGCCGGCAAAGTAACGAACGAGGCCTTTACGCCCAAAAAAGCCAGCCCTAAAAAAGCACCGGCAAAAAAGGCGGCAACACCAAAGAAAGTGGCCCCGGCGAAAAAGCCTGCGGTTAAAAAAGCAGCCCTGAAAAAGCCTGTGGCCGCCAAGGCTGTGACCAAGAAAGTCACGCCAAAAAAGACAACGGCAAAGAAACCCGCCGCTAAAAAACCCGCGCCTAAGCGCGCCGCCCCCAAAGCCAAACCCAAGACAAAGGAGAGCTGATATGCTTGCACTTGCTTCCGCCGTTTCTGTGGATCCGTTTGTGTTTCGCCTGGCGATTTTTACGCTGGCCTGTTTTGTCGGCTATTTCGTCGTCTGGAGCGTCACCCCCGCTTTGCACACCCCTTTAATGGCGGTGACCAATGCCATTTCCTCGGTGATTATTGTCGGGGCGCTGATCGCCGCCTCGGCCCATGCCTTTATGGGCTCTGACGAGAGCGTCAAAGCCGCCTTTGGCATGACGCGGCTTTTTGGCTTTATCGCCATCACACTGGCGTCAGTGAATATTTTTGGCGGCTTTCTCGTTACCCAGCGCATGCTGGCCATGTATAAGAAAAAGGGCTGATCCGTTATGAGCGCTAATCTTGCAGCCTTTCTCTATCTTGTCTCCGGGGTGTTGTTTATTCAAGCCTTGCGCGGCCTTTCCAGCCCGGAAACCGCGCGCAAAGGTAATGTTTATGGCATGGTCGGCATGGCCATTGCCATCCTCACCACCTTGTTCAGCATCAAGCTTGCCTTTGGCTCGCTAACGCTGATCCTGGGCGGGCTGGTACTTGGCGGGACCGCCGGCGCCGTGATTGCCCGGCGCATTGCCATGACCGCCATGCCGCAATTGGTCGCCGCCTTTCACTCCCTCGTCGGTCTGGCCGCCGTGTTTGTTGCTGCCGCCGCGCTTTATGCGCCCGAGGCCTTTCGCATCAATAATGCCGATGGATCGCTGCATATGCAGTCTTTGATCGAGCTCTCTTTGGGTGTGTTTATCGGCGCGGTGACGTTTTCCGGCTCAATCATTGCCTTTGCCAAACTGAACGGCAATATGTCCGGCAAGCCCATCATGCTGCCCTTTCGCCACATCATTAACCTTGGCCTTTTGGGTGCAGCAATTGCACTGGTCTTTATGCTGGGCGGCTCTGGCGGTGTCGGCGCATCCACGCATACGCTCTTTTGGATCCTGACCCTTGTGGCGCTGGTTTTCGGCGTATTGCTGATCATCCCCATTGGCGGCGCAGACATGCCCGTAGTGGTCTCGATGCTCAACTCATACTCAGGCTGGGCCGCAGCGGCACTTGGTTTCACGCTGGAAAATACCGCGCTTTTGATCACCGGCGCTTTGGTTGGCTCCTCAGGCGCGATCCTTTCCTACATTATGTGCAAGGGCATGAACCGCTCGTTTGTTTCCGTCATCATGGGCGGCTTTGGCGAAACTGCTGCGGCGGCTGAAGACGATGGGATAGAGCGTAACGTAAAACGCGGCGCCGCCGAAGACGCCGCCTTTATCATGAAAAACGCCGGCAAGGTGATTATCGTGCCCGGCTATGGCATGGCCGTGGCCCAGGCCCAGCACGCGCTAAAGGAAATGGCAGGCAAGCTGAAAGAAGAAGGCGTTGAGGTTAAATACGCCATTCACCCGGTGGCCGGGCGCATGCCGGGCCATATGAATGTGCTGCTGGCCGAAGCCGACGTGCCCTATGATGAAGTGTTTGAGCTGGAAGATATAAACAGCGAGTTTGGCACCGCCGATGTGGCCTTTGTTATTGGGGCCAATGATGTGACCAACCCATCAGCCGAGGATGACCCCACCTCGCCCATCTATGGCATGCCGGTCCTGAAAGTCTGGGAAGCCGGCACAGTGATGTTTATCAAACGATCGCTGGGTGCAGGTTATGCCGGCATCGAAAACCCGCTGTTTTTTCGCGATAACACCATGATGCTCTTGATGGACGCCAAAAAAATGGTCGAGGAAATTAACAAGGCGCTTTAGCGGCTGGGTATACCAACCGTGTCATCCCGGAAAAGCGCCAGCTTTATCCGGGACCCATAGTGAAGTGCAAATGCTCTATAGGCCCCGGATCAAGTCCGGGGTGACAGGTTTTGTCAGTTTTCTGATCCTTCGTGTGTCATCCCGGAAGCCGAAGGCTATCCGGGACCCATAGTGCCGCAACACATTCTCTATAGGCCCCGGATCAAGTCCGGGGTGACACGTTGAGTATTATACTGTCAGGATAGAGGTATGCTGACCCGAACCTATTTCGTCTACATGATGACCAACAAAAAGCACGGCACGCTGTATACCGGCGTGACCAATGATTTGGTCAAAAGGGTCTATCAACACAGAGAGGGGCAGGTTGAGGGTTTTACCCGCAAGCACGATTTGAAACGCCTCGTCTGGTATGAGCCTTTTGATGATATTGAGCAGGCCATAGCGCAGGAAAAGCGCATTAAGCGCTGGCGGCGCGAATGGAAGTTTCAATTGATCGAAAAGCAAAACCCGGACGGCAACGACTTATGGAGCGAGATCAATAAATAACCAAACCCGTGTCATTCCGGAAAAACCTTGGTTTTATCCGGGACCCATTGTGCCGTAACAAATTCACTATAGGCCCCGGATCAAGTCCGGGGTGACATGATGAGGGATTAAGCCGCACGGCCTTTGGTTTTTTGCAGGTATAAAGCGCCTCGCCGTCGCGATAACGCAAAAAAACGAACCGCTTGCGGCGAGTGTGATAAGCTGCGACTGTTCATTTGAGACGGAGTGTCAGAAATTGGCATCGAGAAAGGGCAGAATGAAACAGGATTCAGAAAACAAATTAACGCTGGTGGGGTCGGTTTCGCTCGGCACCGGCGTGATGATCGGGGCCGGCATCTTTGTTCTGATGGGGCAAATTGCCGAACTTGTCGGCGCGTTATTCCCACTTGCATTTCTGGTCGGGGCGGTGGTTGTCGGGTTCAGCGCCTATTCTTATGTGAAATTTTCCAATGCCTATCCCTCTGCAGGCGGCGTTGCGCTGTTCATGCGCAAAGCCTATGGCCCGGGCACTGTCGCCGGAACATTTTCACTGTTGATGTATGTGTCGATGGTGATCGCGGAAAGCCTGGTGGCGCGCACCTTCGGCTCTTACACGCTGCGTCTTTTCAAGGTTGAAAACACGGCGCTGTTGGTGCCGGTTCTGGGGGCGGCGCTCATTGGAATAGCCTATGTCGTCAATATATCCGGCAATAAGACAATCGAGCGGACAGCCAACCTGACAGCGGTCATCAAGATCGTCGGTATTGGCATTCTGGCCATAGCCGGGCTGGCCTTTGCCGGGTTTCCGCCAATTTCAAGCTGGGGCGGCGGCGGGACCGTTGCGACAAGCAGCGGCTTTAATTTCATCGCCGCGCTGGCCCTGTCTATCCTTGCTTTCAAGGGCTTTACCACGATCACCAACCAGGGCGGCGACATTGTTGATCCGCACCGCAATCTTGGCCGTTCGATCATTTTATCCATCCTGATCTGCACCGTCATTTACACGCTTTTGGCCTTGTCTGTCGCCAGCAATCTAAGTGTTTCGGAAATCATCGCCGCCAAGGATTACGCCCTTGCTGCCGCCACGCGCCCGGTGTTCGGCGACCTTGGTCTGGTTTTCACCGTGCTATTGGCCATAATTGCCACCGTGTCCGGGTTGATCGCCAGTGTTTTCTCAGCCTCCAGAATGCTGGCAATGCTAAGCAGCATGAAACAACTGCCCCGGCTTTATAAAGGCTTCAACAATCCGGCGCTGGTTCTGACCGTCATGCTCGCGGTGACGTTGACCATATTGTTCGATTTGACACGCATCGCCTCGATCGGGGCGATTTTCTACCTGTTGATGGATATTGCCATCCATTGGGGCCTGTTCCGGTATTTATTGAAAGAGACCGGGGCAAACCCGGTTATCCCACTGATCGCCATTGGCCTGGACGTGATTATTCTGGGTGCGTTTCTGCTGATGAAATTCCAGAATGATCCGTTGGTTATCGTTGTTTCGGTATTCGGTTTTGCCGCGATATTGGTGGCGCAGCGATTGTTTATGATCACTCATACCGATAGTAGCGGCCATATGCACATGGAGATGGATATGGAAATGACCGGCGAGGAAAATATGAAGCCTCCGTCGGGGGAAAGAAAAATGACCGATGATATGGATATGTAACTGTTCTTTCGCCAGCAGGTCTGGTGTGTGACGTGCTCGCGTAAGGGTGCTGTCAGACCAAGGCGAAGTCGCCCCTAAAGTCGCAGGTTGTGCGGGGTTCAGGTTGCGCTTTGGGCCCATTCGGCCAGCGCCTTTGCTGGCTTTTCTAGGCGCAGGCCAAGAGCGTGCTGGCGGATTTTATTCTATGCGTATAGGGTGTTCAGGTCTTGGGTTCTTGGGAAGTGGTCATCATGTCAAATACAATCAAATGGTCAGTATTGCTGGGCACAGCAATCATGGCGGGCAGCGCATCAATATCAACCTTGGTACAGGCGGCTGAGACGGGGATACCCACCACCATTGGCGGCTTGCCCGTTGACGAGATCTCCAGCAAGGCCATTCGTAAAGCCACCACCGAGACAAAGTTTCTCAATGACTGGGTTTCGGTGATCCCCGATCATCCCGATATTCCCAGTCCCCGTGACTTTCTGGGCTATATTGTGGGCAGCCCCGGCGAAATGACCAGTGTGGATAAAATCCATGGCTATATGCGCGCCATTGCGGCGGCAACGGACCGGGCAAAAGTCATCAGTATTGGTAAAACCGCCGAAGGGCGCGAAATGATCGCCATTATCATTGCCGATGCCGATACGCTGGCGCATCTGGATGAGTATAAGGCGCGCCTGAATGCGCTGGCCGATCCGCGTGGCCTAAGCGAGGCCGATGCCCAGGCTCAGATTGATGCGGCCAAGCCGGTTTACTGGATTACCGCAGGCCTACATTCGACGGAATTTGGCCCGCCCGAAACGGCCATGGAGATCGCCTATCGCGTGGCCGCTGAGGAGCGGCCACTGTTTCAGAACATCCGCAAAAATGTGATCACCATGATCACCCCGGTATTTGAGGTGGATGGGCGCAATCGCTCAACCGAATGGTTCCTCAAATACAATAAAGGGCAGACGAACTATTATGATCGCCCGCCCAGCAGCCCGCCATTTTGGGGCAAATATACCTTTCACGATAATAACCGCGATGGCATCGGGCTGACCCAGCCCATGACCAAAAATTACCTGAAAACCTTTATGGATTTCAAAACCACCCTGACTTTGGATCTGCATGAAAGCGTGCCGTATCTGTATGTGGCCACGGGCACGGGGCCTTATAACCCCGGGGTTAGTGCCACCACGATTTCCGAATGGGCGGCGATTGCCAATTATGAGGTGAACCAGTTGACCGCCAAGGGCATGCCCGGCGTCTGGACGTGGGGATTTTATACCGGCTGGTGGCCCGGCTACATGTTGTGGATGACCAACAACCGTAACGCCAATGGCCGGTTTTTCGAAACCTTTGGCAATGGTGGTTCTGAAACCATGTTGCGTGACCTTGGCGATAATCGCATGGCGGGGACCGAGGTCACCAAAAAAACCTGGTATCGGCCCAGCCCGCCGGCGGAAGAAACCCTGTGGTCCATGCGCAATAATGTGAACTATATGTCCAGTGGGGTTTATGCCTCGCTGGAATATGTCTCGAAAAATGCGCACCAATTGGTCACCGGCTTTTATACAAAATCAAAAAACGCCATCAAGGCGGGAGTGGATGGCGATGTGAAAGCCATTGTGATCGCCCATGATCAGCGCGACCCCGGCGCTACCAGAGAGCTGATTGATCTGGTAATTGAACAGGGCATAGAGGTCGGCATTGCCGAGGCCAAGGCCACCTTTGGCAAGGTTAAAGTTGCCAAAGGCGATGCCATTATCAAGCTGAACCAGCCCTATGGGCCTTTTGCCAAAACCCTGTTTGAGAAACAGAAATTTCCCGAAAAAGTCGACGTGCCCCCCTATGATGATGTGGCCTGGACACTTGGTCTTATGCGCGGCGTCAAAACGAAATTCATCAAGGATGACAACGTTCTGGATTTGAAGGCCAGTGTTAAATCCAGTGGCTCCGCATTCTACCAGATGGAAAAATTACCCGCCAAAGCCAAGTATTACGCGGTGGCCCATAAGGGTCAGGAGGGGCTGGGCGAACTTCGCTTTGCGCTCGCGGACGCGCATATGCAATCAACCACCAAAGCGGTAAAGATTGGCCGGCGAGAATTTTCCGCAGGCACGATCTTTATTGAGGCCGCCACGGTGGATCGGCAAGCCCTAGAGGCCGTGCTGGACCGTACCCTGCTGGGTGTGGTGGGGGTAAACCGTCTGCCAGAAGAGGACATGGTTGAGCTGGACATGCCACGTATCGGTGTTCTGCATAGCTGGATTTCCACGCAAAATGCCGGCTGGGTTCGCTATACGCTGGACCAGTCCAAAGTGCCCTACCATCTGATTGAAAAATCAGAGCTGCAAGCCGGCAAGCTTGGCGAAAACTATGATGTGATTATCGCCCCGCACTTTGGTGGGCGGGCGACGCTGAAGGCGTTGATCAATGGCGTTGACAAGAAATGGTCGCCTTTGGCCTATGAAACCACCAAAGAGACGCCCAGCTTTGGCCATATCATCAGTTCGCCTGATATTACCGGCGGTTACGGCTTTGACGGTATGATCGCGCTAAAGGGCTTTATCAATAATGGCGGCACCTTTATCGGCCTGGGTTCCGGCGGCGCCCTGGCGGCGGAAAGCGGCATTACGTCAAAGGTTTCCCTGTCCCGCCCGGCAATCAATACCCCTGGCTCTTTCATCACCATGAAACTAACCAACCCTGCCTCGCCGCTTACCTTTGGTTATGATCAATGGACCTATGTGTTTAGGGGTAATACGCCGCTATACAGCGTTGGCAAGGACGATCTTGGCCTGGTCGTGGCGCAATTTGGCAGCAAGAAAGCTGCTGTACGCCCCTGGAAAAAAGATAACTCCAAAAAAGCCAAAGCGGCTGAGAAAAAGGCCCAAGCCAAGGCCGCCAAAGATCATCCGCTGGTTCTTTCCGGTGGCCTGCTCAGTGGCAAAAAGGCCCTAAACGGCACGCCTGCCATCCTCAGAACCAAAGTGGGCGAAGGGCAGGTTATTTTCTATGGCTGGAACCCCATGCACCGCTATCTTAATCATCACGAGCATGCGCTGGTTTATAATGCCTTATTGTACTGGAACGATCTGGATTAGACGGCGGGGTCTGGAATGTCCCCCGTCGCGACAGATACCGCAATCCTAAATGTGCCATGTCACCCTCCAACTGCTAAGGATTGGTACAGTCCGGCCAGTGTCGGGAATTTTCTTTATTTAAGCTGTTGTTATAATTAAGTATTATATATTTTGTGGCGGCGTTGTCCAATGAAATTGGAACGGTTGTTTGGAACGTTGAATCATCTAGAGCACTTTCTGTTCAACATGGTTTGTATCCTGCGGTCTTGAAGTAGTTTTGGCATTCTTGCGGTGTGTACAGGTCGCATATTTCACCGACGGCTT
>NVVV01000062.1 GCA_002733495.1 Robiginitomaculum sp. | reverse complement strand
AGATCAGGGAAATGGTGGCGGGGGGGAGATTTGAACTCCCGACCTCAGGATTATGAGTCCTGCGCTCTAACCAACTGAGCTACCCAGCCATACCAATGCTGCTATTCAGGTCGCGGGATATACGCGCCCACGCGCGTCTGTGCAAGACGTTTTTCTGTGCTATCGCCTATCGGCTACATGAGCACTCAAACCTTGATATGCAGCGGCTGGCCAAGGGCGGCCATGGCGCTTTCAGCAAAGCCTTCGCTCAAAGTCGGGTGCACATGAATGGTCCCCGCAATGTCTTCCAGACGTGCCCCCATTTCCAGTGCCAGCGCAAACTCGCCCGATAGCTCAGCCACGTGCGCGCCAACCGCATGAATGCCAAGCACCACATGGTCACTTTCGCGCGCCGTAACGCGCACAAAGCCGCCATCCATGCCGCCCTGCATGGAAAGCGCTTTGCCGAGCGCTGCAAGGGGGAATTTTCCAATAATCACTGCTTCACCGGCGGTTTTGGCTTCGTCCGGGGTTTGGCCTACGCCGACAATTTCTGGCTCGGTAAAGCAGACGGCGGGGATGGCGACGGGGTCAAAACGCGCCCGGTGCCCGGCCAGAATTTCGGCGACCATTTCGCCTTGCGCCGTGCCTTTGTGGGCTAGCATCGGCTCGCCAGTTAAATCGCCAATGGCATAAACCCCGCGCATGGCGGTGGCACACCTCTCATCCACGCGCACAAACGGCCCGTCCATGTTGACGCCCATATTTTCCAGACCCCAGCCGCCGGTGACGGGCTTGCGGCCCACGGCGACCAGCACTTTTTCGGCGGTAATTTCGTGGACCTTGCCGTCTTTGTCTTCGAACTCAATGCCGGTTTTGGTCAGGGCCTTGGCCTTTGACGAGAGGTGCATGTCCACACCATGGGTTTTTAGCCAGCGCGATACGGGCCGGGTCATGGCCACATCATAAAGCGGCAATATCCGGTCCAGTGCTTCGATAAAGCTGACATGCACGCCCAGTTTAGCAAAGGCAATGCCCAGCTCCAGTCCGATATAGCCTGCGCCCACCACGGCCAGGGTTTTGGGCAGTTTATTCAATTCTAACGCGCCGGTTGAGGAGATGATGCGGTCATCAGAAAAGGGCAGAAACGGTAATTCCACTGCCACTGAGCCGGTGGCCAGCACCACGTTTTTCGCCTTGATGGTGACGGTTTCACCGTCTTGCAGCTTCACCGTGCAGGTTTTGGCATCGGAAAATTCGGCCCAGCCATTCAGCACTTCTGTCCCTGCAGATTTCAAGAGCATGCCAACCCCGGTGGTCAGCTTGCCCACCAGATCATTTTTCCACGCGCTGAGCGCCTTCATATCCACTTTGGGTTTGGCGCAACTAATGCCCATGGCGGGGGCGGCGGCGTGATTGGTGATCTCTGCAAACCGACTGGCCGCATGGATCACCGCTTTTGACGGGATACAGCCCCGGTTTAGACAGGTGCCGCCCAGGCCGCTTTTGTCTACCAGAATGACGCCCAGGCCCAATTGCGCGGCGCGAATGGCGCACGGATAGCCCGCCGGGCCACCCCCAATGATGAGAACATAAGTTTGTTTGGTTTTGCTCATAACAGAGGCGCTCACATAAACAGGGTTGCGGGGTTTTCCAGCGCGGTTTTGACCCGTTGGATCATCAGGGCCGCGTCATAACCATCGACAATGCGATGATCGAAGCTGGAGGAAAGGTTCATCATTTTGCGGGGCGTAAAGGCGCCGTCCTGCCAAACCGGGCGGATTTGCAATTTGTTGACGCCGATAATGGCGACTTCCGGGGCATTGATCACCGGGGTGGAGGCAATACCGCCCAGCGCCCCCAAAGAGGTGATGGTAATGGTCGAGCCGGAAAGCTCGCCTGAAGTGCCCTTACCCTCACGGGCGGCGGTGCAGACCCGGGTGATCTCGGACGCCAGGGTCCAGATGTCCATAGCCTCGGCGTGTTTGACCACGGGTACCATCAGGCCGTTGGGCGTTGCCGTGGCGATACCCATATGCACCGCCTCAAATTTGGTAGCCACGCCTGCTTCGTTATCGTAATGCGCGTTGGCGTTTGGAAAATCCGGCAAAACCTTGATCAGCGCCATAGAGAGGAATGGCAGCAAAGTCAGCTTGGGCTGGTCTGTCTGGCGATTGGCGTTCAGATGCACCCGCAGGGCCTCCAGCGCTTCCATATCCACCTCCTCCACATAGGCAAAGTGCGGAATGGTGCGCTTGGAATGGGCCAGGTTTTGCGCGATTTTGCGGCGCAGGCCGATGATTTTTTGCGTGGACGTGCCGGTGCGTTTGGCGCGGCCTGTGCTGGACACAGGGCGCACGGTCAGGCGGCCACCGGCGGCGATAAAGTCCTCTAAATCCTGATGGGCGATGCGGCCAGCCGGTCCGGTGCCCGGTACATTGGCAAGGTCAATGTCTGCCGTTAACGCGGCTTTGCGCACGGCAGGTGAGGCGAGGGGCCTTTCGCTGCCTCGTCCTTCGACAGGCTCAGGATGAGGCGTTGGGGTGGGCTCAGGATGAGGCTCCGCCTTGTCCTTTCTATCCATATCCAGCTTGTCCTCTTTATCCTTATCCAGAGCTTGTCGAAGGATGGGTGCCTCCGTGCTTTCTGCCAGCGCCCCGGCGCCATCGGTTTCAATGGTGACGATCACCGTGCCCACGGCCAGCACATCGCCCGGTTCGCCGGTGATGGATTTGATCACACCATTAACCGGAGAGGGAATTTCCACCGTGGCCTTGTCGGTCATGATGTCGACAAGGTTGTCATCTTCACGAACACTGGCCCCGATTTTGATGTGCCATTGCACAATCTCCGCCTCGACCACGCCTTCGCCTACGTCCGGCAATTTAATGCTCAGCAATCCCATTTAAGCCTCCAGCGTTTGTTTTAGGGCGCGCATAACGCGGGCCTGCCCCGGGAAATATTCCCATTCATGGGCGTGGGGGTAGGGGGTGTCCCAGCCGGTGACGCGCTTGATCGGCGCTTCCAGGGCGTAAAAACACTCTTCTTGTATTTGCGCCATCAGTTCGGCCCCAAAGCCCGATGTGCGCGGCGCTTCGTGCAGAACCACACAGCGTCCGGTCTTGTTTACTGATCTGGCGATGGTTTCCATGTCATAGGGGATCAGTGTGCGCAGGTCGATCACTTCGGCATCAATGCCGGCAAGACGCGCCGATTCCAGCGCCACATGCACCATGGTGCCATAGGCCACCACGGTCAGGGCCTCGCCTTCGCGCACCATTTCGGCCTTGCCCAAAGGCACAGTGTAATGCCCGGTGGGCACCGCGCCTTTTTCGTGGGCCGACCAGCTGAGCGCCGGTTTGTGCGGATCGCCATCAAAGGGACCATTATAAAGCCGCTTTGGTTCGAATATCAGCACCGGATCATCGCTCTCGCTGGCGGCGATTAACATGCCCTTGGCGTCATAAGGGTTGGACGGCATGGTGATGACAAGGCCCGGAATATGGGTGAAAAACGCCTCTGGCGACATGGAATGGGTTTGTCCCCCATAAATGCCGCCGCCGCACGGGGTGCGCAGCACCAGAGGCGCGCTGAACGCGCCGGCGGTGCGGTAACGCAGGCGCGTTAATTCAGATACGATCTGGTCAAAGCCCGGGAAAATATAGTCAGCAAACTGAATTTCTGCGATCGGGCGCATCCCGTTGGCGGCCATGCCAATGGCCATGGCCACAATGGCCGCTTCGTTGATCGGCGTGTCAAAAACACGGGTCTTGCCGTGTTTTTCCTGCAGGCCCTGGGTGCAGCCAAACACCCCGCCAAAATAACCGGCGTCCTCGCCAAAGGCGCAAATGCGCTCGTCACGCTCCAGAAGAACATCATGGGCGGAATTGATCGCCTGGATCATGGTCATGCGTGCGGTTTTGCTCATGATTAAACCCCCAGATCCTGACGCTGGCGTCGTAAATGCCAGGGCTGTTCCACAAACACGTCCTCGAACATGCTGGGCACGGGAGAGAGCGGCCCATCGCGCAAAGTGCCAAAGCTCTCGGCTTTTTTATAGGAGACCAGCACTTCTTTGCCGAGCGCGTCCTGCAAGGCGGCATGGCGTTCCTCATCCCATTCCCCAAGGGCAATGAGGTGGGTTTTCAATCGGTCAATCGGATCCCCCAATGGCCAGGCGCTTGCTTCTGCCTTGGGGCGATAGCGCGAAGGGTCATCCGAGGTGGAATGCGCATCAGCGCGATAGCTGACATGCTCGATCAATGTGGAACCATGCCCGGCGCGGGCCCGCGCGGCCGCCCACTGGGTCACCGCATAAACCGCCAGAAAATCATTGCCATCGACGCGCAAGCTGGCCAGCCCATAGCCAATGCCGCGTGCAGCAAAGGTGGCATTTTGCCCCCCGGCAATGCCGGAAAACGAAGAAATAGCCCATTGATTATTGACCACATTCAAAATCACCGGCGCTTGATAAACGCTGGCCAGTGTGCAGGCCCCGTGAAAATCGCCTTCTGCTGTGGTGCCATCGCCAATCCATGATGCGGTTACCGTATCTTCGCCGCGCGCGGCGCTGGCCATGGCCCAACCCACCGCCTGGGGGAATTGTGTGCCTAAATTTCCGGAAATAGAGAAAAAATTTCCCTCCTTCCAGGTGTAGTGAATGGGTAATTGCCGCCCCTTCAGATTGTCCTTGGCATTCGAGAGGCAGTGACACATCATCGCCACCATGTCCCGGTCGCGGGCAAAAAGAAGGCCTTGCTGGCGATAAGAGGGGAACAGCATGTCCTGTGGTTGCAAGGCCATGCCAGCGGCGCAGGCAACGGCCTCTTCGCCCAGGGATTTCATATAAAACGAGATCTTGCCCTGACGCTGCAATTTCAGCATGCGGTCATCATAGGCGCGGGTTTTTAGCATGATATGCAGGCCTTCGCGCAATACCTTTGCAGGCAATTGCGGGTTCCACGCGCCCCTTGCGCCATGATTGTCATCCAAAACCCCAATCAACGCATTGGCCAATTCATAGGTGTCGGCGGCGGGGCAGCTCGGGGCGGGCCGAACCGCATCAAGGCTCGGGGTCAGGTTCAGGCCTGAAAAGTCCGGGGTGTCGCCGGGGCGGCTTGCGGGTTCAGGAACATTAAATCCCGATGTGTTGCGTGATGGCGCATGGGTCATAAAATTACTCATGGGTCTAATTGTGGTGGGGCTTTATGCCCTTTTATTGCGGTGTTTAGCAATTTCCATCCTCATTATGGCGAATGCGATTGCATTTGTCCCTAAAAAAGTGCAATGACATGCACAAATATTTTTAACGCTGCTGTGAGGGTACTCAGTGACAAGCGAAATTGATGATATTGACGCCAAGATCCTTAAACTTGTGCAAAGCGATGCCTCGCTTTCTGTTGCCGATATTGCCGCCAAGGTTGGGTTGTCGTCCTCGCCATGCTGGCGGCGGATCAAGCGTCTGGAAGAAACCGGCATTATTGCCTGTCAGGTTACAATTCTTGATCGTGAGCTTCTGGGGCTGAATTTTGAGGTCTATATGGCCGTGAAGCTGGACCGTCCAACACGGTCTAATTTGCGCGCTTTTGAGACCACAGTTAAGGAATTTCCCGAAGTGCTGGGCTGTGCCACTGTGACCGGGGCCGTGGATTATGTACTGCGCATCGTAACTACGGACATGCACACATATGATGATTTTCTGCGGGATCAGATTTTATCTATGGACCTAGTGCAAACCGCCGTGTCGCGTATTGTCATTCGCTCCGTCAAGGACACAACAGACCTGCCCTTGCATCTGATTGCGCCTGAATAGGCGCTTTTTTTATGCCCTAATTCGGGCTTAGGCAGGGCTAGGCTAAGTATAGAGAGAGGTTCCGCCCGTTTCAAAATGGGCGCGATCATCCACTAAGGCGCGAACAATATAGTCATAGACAGCGCGGATTCTTGCCGACTTTCGCACGTCTTCATGGGCGACAACCCAAAGGTCCTCAAAGAAATTCATTTGCGGTAGAACCCGCTCGATGGTGGCTGGAATGGCCCCTGATGGCCAACTGAAATGGGCAAACAGGCCAATGCCATAGCCTGCGGCCAGCGCATGAGCCTGTGAGTGAAATGAGTTCGAGCGAAAGGTAATCATGCCTGGCTGCAATTGGTCGCCTTCCAGCTCTTCTGGCCAGAAATTTGAGGTGTTACCCAGTGTGACCATGACCCCATCATGTTTGGGCAGGTCTTCGGGGCAAAGGGGGCGCCCACGGGCCTGTAAATAGGACTGGGCGGCATAAAGGCCAAAGCCAGCGGAAAAAACCTTGCGGCCTATTAGGCTGTTCTGATTGCCTGGCCCTACCCAGCGGATAGCAATGTCGGCCTCGCGCTGGGCCAGATTGACCGAGCGTTTATCGACAATGACTTCCAATTGGGTTTCCGGGTGATCTTGGCTAAATGCTTTTAAGGCATTGGGCAGCCACAAATCGCAAATTCCCTCAGTACCAGAGATTCTGACTGTTCCGGCCAAGCTCTGGTCGGCGCTGGCTCGGGCACGATCAATGGCATCCGCCTCTTCCTGCATGCGACGAATACGGATCAGGACAGCCTCGCCAAAGACGGTGGGCACCAATTGATTGCCATACGGCACTGCCGCCTGTCAGTAACGGCATATCGCAACAGGCTTTTGCGATGGTTTTCAAGTCGTCATCGGCCACCGC
>NVVV01000061.1 GCA_002733495.1 Robiginitomaculum sp. | reverse complement strand
GCATATTGTTGACGCCATGAAAAATGGCGAAGTGCAATTGGTGTTTAATACCACCCAAGGACAGCGCGCCCATATCGACAGCTATTCCATACGCCGCACGGCGCTGGAAATGGGCATCCCCTATTTCACCACCGCCGCCGCCGCGTCGGCCACGGTGATGGCACTTCGCGGCCTGGCCGAGCGGGAACTGGACGTGCGCGCGCTTCAGGAATATTGGTGAGGCATTGACGCTACAGATAGTGGCGTTGTTAAGTCTGAATAATTTTTAATTTGTCTTGGCGAAAAAATCTGTGCCCTTTACCGGGGCAAACAATAAAAAGGGGTGGATCTAGTGATTAAGAAAATAGCATTAGCAGTTTTTTCTGTAATTCTTCTCAGCGGCGCAGGCATGGCCAGCGCTCATGGGGACGCTTCAAAAGGTGTGGCCGCCGCCATTGCCGCGCCTGATCGGCCTGAGGCCGACGTTAAACGCGATGCCGCTCGCCAGCCTGCCAAAGTGCTCATCTTTAGCGCCATCAAGCCCGGCGATATGGTTGCTGACCTTGGGGCTGGTGGTGGGTATTTCACCCGGCTGATCTCTGGCATTGTTGGCGAACATGGTCAGGTGATTGCCCAAAACCCGCCAGACTGGGTTGAGCAATATAAAAGCATTGCCCCGGCCTTGGCAGCACTGGCCAAAGCGCGACCGAACGTGAAAGCGGTGACGGCAAAATTTGATGATCTTGGCTTTACTGATGAGTCTTTGGACGTTGTGACCATGGCACTGATTTATCATGATGTGGTGCTCTCCTCGGCGGACACCGGCGCAATGAACAAGCAAATTTATGCGGCGTTAAAACCGGGTGGCGTGTATCTCATTACGGATCATCATGCCAAAGCGGGGAGCGGTGATGCCAGCACCGAGAAGTTGCATCGCATTGATGCGGCTTTGGTGCGCAAAGCGGTTGAGGCCGCAGGCTTCACACTTGAGGCGCAATCCGATGCCCTGCACTTTGATAGCGATGATCGTACAAAAAACGTGTTTGATCCAAGCGTGCGCGGCAAAACCGATCGGTTTGTTTATCGGTTTCGCAAGGCAAAATAGCCAAAGCTCTAGGGATGGGCATTTGGGGCTTTTATGCCTGAAATGCACCGCCATCTTGAATCCCGAACCTTCGGGGGCTATATTGTCGTATTGATGTGTGGATGAATTGCCATTTGGTCGTTTAATCTGCGTGAACGTAAGAGAATTCAGGTACCATGAATAAAGTCCCAATGACCGCCGAGGGTCGTGATGCCCTCGACGAAGAACTCAAATTTCTTAAAACTCAGGAACGCCCGACGATCATTCAGGCGATTGCCGAAGCACGTGCCCATGGCGATCTGAGCGAGAACGCTGAATACCATGCGGCCAAGGACCGACAGGGCTTCGTTGAAGCCCGGGTCAAGGATATTGAAAGCAAGCTTGCCCGTGCGCAAGTGATCGATATTCGTGAGCTGGGCGGCGATAGCGTCAAATTTGGTGCCACCGTCAAGGTTATTGACGAAGATACCGAAGAAGAGGCCGTCTATAAAATCGTTGGCGAAGATGAAGCCGAAGTGGCCAAGGGCAAGGTTTCTGTGACCTCTCCCATTGCCCGGGCCTTGATCGGCAAGGAAAGCGGTGATGTGGTCGAAGTGATGGCCCCTGGCGGCGCACGGTCTTTGGAAGTCCTTGCCGTAGACTGGGTGTGAGCCCCAAAGTAAAAGGCAAGCTAAGCATCTGGACCGTCGATGATGGCCGGATCGGACTGGCCAATCAGACCCGGGGTCTGGCCGAGGCTGTGGCGGTCATGGTGCCGGCAGATGTGCATAATTTCACCGCGCACAGAAAACTCTTTACCCTGGGCCGGGCGCGCAAGCCTTTGCCTGGTATGGAGGCCCCCTGGCCAGATATCTGTATCGGCTGTGGGCGGGCCAGTGTCCCGTATGTGCGGTCCTTGCGGAACTGGTCCGAGGGGCGCACGCTGACGGTGCAAATTCAGGACCCGCGCATCAAGCCCAAACATTTTGATCTGGTGATCCCGCCCGAGCATGACGAATTGGACGGCGAAAACGTATTTCCTATTTTAGGTTCGCCAAACCGGATCACCAGTGCGCAATTGGAAAGCGCTGCACAAGAGTTTTCAAAGAAGATGAAAACCTTTCCGCGCCCACATCTGGCCGTGGTTCTGGGCGGACATTCCAAACACCATAAATTCACAAACAAGAACGCCAAGCGGCTGATAAAATCCCTGCAAGGCCTGTTGGGTAATCAGGTGTCTTTGTTGATCACCACATCAAGGCGCACGCCAAAAAGCGTGATCCGGGCTTTGCACCGTCAGTTTGACAAACAGGGCCAGGCCTGGCTCTGGACCGGCGCGCGCCAGGATGGGCCTAATCCGTATTTCGCTTTTTTACAGGAAGCCGATGCGGTGCTGGTGACCAATGATTCCACCAATATGCTGGTCGATGCGGCCAGCGTCGGACGGCCCATCCTGCTGTTTAACCTTGAGGGTCGGGATGATAAATTTGACCGGCTTTATGATGCGTTGGCAGGCAAGGGACTGGCGCGGCCTTTTACCGGATCGCTGGCCACATGGCCGGTCGAGCCGCTGAATGAGACCGACCGTGCCGCAAAAGAAACCATACGTCGCCTGTATAAACGCATGCAGGATGTGCGTGCCGACAAAGATTAAACCAAAGCCTCTCGGGTACGTGAAAATTCGCCTCTTGCCCTAAACTGCCGCGCCGCCTATGTCCTCAGCCAAACCTCATCAAATGGATTTTGCTTATGTCTGATATTGCCCATTCCCGTGTTGCTATTATTGGTTCTGGTGCGGCGGGTTACACCGCCGCCATTTATGCGGCCCGTGCCATGCTAGCCCCGGTGGTGTTTTCCGGTATTCAGCCGGGCGGGCAGTTGACTATCACCTCCGAGGTAGAAAATTATCCGGGCTTTGCCGAACAGATTCAGGGCCCCTGGCTGATGGAGCAAATGCGCGAGCAGGCGCTGGCCATGGGCACGCATATTATCGAAGATACTATTGTAAAGGCCGAATTTGGCGCGCGCCCCTTTTTGCTGACCGGCGATACCGGGCGAAAATACAGCGCCGATGCGGTGATTATCGCCACCGGGGCGCAGGCCATGTGGCTGGGCCTGCCATCGGAGGAAAAATTCCAGGGCTTTGGGGTGTCGGCCTGTGCCACTTGTGATGGTTTCTTTTATCGTGGCAAGCAGGTTGCGGTTATTGGCGGCGGTAATACCGCCGTTGAAGAGGCGCTGTTCCTGACCAATTTTGCCGACAAGGTGACGCTGGTGCACCGGCGCGATGCTCTACGCTCGGAAAAAATCCTGCAAAACCGCCTGTTCAAGAACGAAAAAATAGAAATTCTCTGGGATCATGTGCTGGAAGACATTCTGGGCGATGAAGACCCGATGGGCGTGACCGGCATGCGCATCAAAAATGTCAAAACCGGCGAGGAACAGGTGTGCAAACTGGACGGTGTGTTTATCGCCATAGGCCACAAGCCCGAAACCTCGCTTTTCGAGGGCCAACTGGACATGAAACAGGGCGGCTATCTGGTCACCGCGCCCGACAGCACCGCCACCAAAATCCCCGGCGTCTATGCCGCCGGTGATGTCACCGACGATAAATACCGCCAGGCCGTAACGGCGGCGGGCATGGGCTGTATGGCTGCGCTGGAGGCGGAACATTTTCTGGCCTCTGAGGAAGATGGCTGAACAGTCTTTCATCCTGCCTCACCTCTGGATCACCCGAACAAGTCGGGTGATGACAAACCCGTATCACAGGTTGTTTAGGTAAGAAAAAAAGCTCTTTTCTTGTCATCCCGGAAAAACGTTAGTTTTATCCGGGACCCATTGTGTGTTTGCAGTGCTGCTTGGGCCCCGGATAATTTGTGGTCAAATTTCCGGGATGACACACGGTTCCAGATGCATGGTTTGTGTATATCAAGTCATTCTAGCGAAAGCTGCAAGGCATACACTCGCGAATGTGTAGCAATATACCGCAAAACTGCCTATAAGCGTTGATCACATTCTCTGGGGAGGGGGTATGGTCAATGCATGAAAACATACGCGCGGCCCCATGACGCCGGGCGACATAACCGTTTTGACAGACTTTGCCGTGGCGCTAATCGGGTTTTCAGGGATCGTTATCGCCATCATTATTGCGGTTCATGGCAAGGATTTTGCGCCGCTGGATCATTTTCGTACGTTTAGCATGCTGATGGTCGCTTTTGGTGCTGCCTTTGGCTCGCTTATTCCTTTGGTTTTGGGTGCGTTTGGAATTGTCGGCAATGATTTGTGGCGTCTGTCCAGTATCTTTCTTGCTGTTGTTATTATTTTGGCCAGCATGGTCGGGCAAACTTTTGCCGCCTCAAAGCTGGAAGCCAGTGTCCGCAAGCAATTGTCATTATGGGTCTGGGTGCTGTTTGTTGGCGGCAATGGTGCGCTGTCGGTCTGGTTGCTACTTAGTGCCTTTCTGGCCCCTTCGCCGGGCGTTTTTGTTATTGCGCTGATCTGGCAATTGATATTGGCATCCATTTTGTTCGTGCGCCTCGTCCTCACGCCCCGAAAATAATATAGGAGAGCCACGCCTATGACGCTCGAAGACATTTATTTTATTGCCAGCATTTTTGCCGCCTTCAGCGTCGTGGTGTCGCTGATTTTTGTCGGCCTGCAAGTGCGGCAAAGCACCATCGCGACCAGAGCCGCCGCCGCGCAGGCGGTGCACAGCAACTTTGCAGGCTGGTACACCTCTATACAAAATCAACCGAGCGTGTTGGCAATAATCATCAAGGGGTTGCGGGAGTATGAAGCTCTTAACGGGGTCGAAAAGGCGCAATTTATTGCCGCATTTATGTCATATTCTTCTTACCATCAGGACGCTTTTTTTAAGTGGAAAGATGGGTCGCTCTCACCTGAGTTATGGCGGGGGTGGGAGTTGGTTGCCATGAACCTTTTTATGACGCCTGGTGGAAAAGAGTTCTGGGCCGAGCGCGGCTATATGTTTAGCCAGTCGTTTCAAAACTATATTGATACCGATCTTATGAAACGTGCCGTTCACCCCAACGCCAAACCGCTGGGCGCATTCAAGGTCAAAGATGCATCGGAAAAAGCACCATGACGCTTGAAAGCATCTATTTTATTGGCCAGACATTGGCCGTTCTTGCGATATTGGTCTCGCTATTATTTCTGACTTTCCAAACCATGCAAAACACCCGAGCCGTTCGCGCCTCCAGCCTGCAAGAGGTTCTGGACGGCTGCCGGGACCGCAACTTTTTGCCGGGCTTCACAACGCCTGATGTGCTGAACATTTTTGCGCGCGGCCTTGCCGATTTAGATTTACTTGACGAGGACGAAGGCCGCCGCTTTTGCTATTACATGTTCGATCAATGTTTTCAAATGCAAGAAGTTATGCAGCTTTATCAACAGAAATTGATCAGCCAAGTCGATTACGATGCGTGGCTTTACTACACCGCGTCCTTGTTTACCTCGAAGGGCGGTAAAGCGACGTGGACCGAAATTAAGATGACGATTACGCCGACGATTTCGGACCTCATCGACGAGTTTCTGGCAGACAATCCCGATCATCCAAGCTACAGCGAACTCAACCGATTTTTCAATTTCGGAACAAAAGTCACGGCAAGGGACAGCCAGCAATGACCCTTGAAGCCATCTACTTCATCAGTCAGATCGTTGCCGTGATTGCGATCCTGGCCTCGCTGATTTTTGTTGGCCTGCAAGTGCGCCAGAGCAATCGCGCCGCCGTGCAGGCCAATCGGCTGGCCAAAGCGGACATGACGCTGACCTCTTGGAGCGTGACGAGTGCGACAGCGCTTGAAATATATTCTACCCCTGAGGGTGCCGATCTCATGCAGCGCGCCTTGTATGGTGCTGCACCACTGAGCGAGGCCGAAAAACTGCGCTTTAGTGTCAATATGGCACTGATTCTGGGCGCTATGGAGGCCTGTGATGGGTTGTGGCGACAGGGTTTGTTCGATGATCTGAGCTATCAGCGCCTCTTGCGCTCTTTGGTGTTTTATTTTCGAAGCCCGAGAATGCGTAAATGGTGGACGTTGTCCCGCAAAGATCTTTTTATTCCTCCTTTCAGTGATGTCATAGACGAGATCGCGGCGAGCGCCGAAGCGAAATCACACCCACCCAAAGAGGAAGGGCCACAATCATGACCCTTGAAAGTATCTATTATATCGGCCAGACGATGGCGGTGGTCATCATTATCGCGACCCTGATCGCGCTTCTCTATCAGTCGCGCCAAGCCAACAAGCTGGCCAAAGCGGATATGACGCAGGCATCCTGGAGTGCTGCGATTGCAATCCAGGCGCAACTGTTCTCGACGGCTGAGAGTGCTGATCTGATGCAGCGTGGCTTTTATAGCGCGGCGCCCCTGACCGACGCAGAAAAGCTGCGCTTTAGCATTAATATGTCAGGCCTGTTGAGTGCCATGGAGGGCTGTGATGTGTTGTGGCGGCAAGGCTTGTTCGACGAGACCAGCCATCAGCGTATCTTACGATCCATGGTGGGTTATTTTGAAAGTCCACGTGTGCGTAAATGGTGGAAGCTGGCTCGCAAGGACCGCTTTGCTCCTCCCTTTAGTGATGTCATCGACGAAATAGCCGCCCGCGCCGAGGCGAAATCCCGCCCAGCCAAAAAGGAAGGGCCGCAATCATGACCTTAGAGAGCATTTACTATATTGGCCAAACGGTGGCGGTGGTCGCGATCCTGGCTTCGCTGGTGTTTGTTGGAATGCAGGTGCGCCAAAGCAACCGGGCGGCCGATCAGGCCAATGATCTGGCCCGTACCGAGCTTACCCTTTCGGTGTTGAACGACGTCACGGATTTTTCTGACCGCTTTATCGCGTCTACCGAGCTTGCCTCGCTTCGGTTGAAAATTATGAATGACGACAAAACATTGTCTGACGAAGAACAGGTTCAAGCCTATTACCTCATCTACAAG
>NVVV01000019.1 GCA_002733495.1 Robiginitomaculum sp. | reverse complement strand
AATAATCTACCGGGGTTTTTCTTATGTCCACATTCATTCATAGCTGATCAGCACTTCGTCAGCGGCAACATTATCGCCGCCGTTGACGTGAATCTCGCCGATAACGCCATCGCGCTCGGCACGGATTATATTTTCCATTTTCATGGCCTCAACCACCAGCACCGGCTCGCCGCTCTTGACCTCCTGCCCCACTTCAACCTCAACCAGGACCACACGGCCTGGCATGGGGCTGAGGATATGCTGGCCAGTATCAGTTTTTTCTTTTTCTGGTAGCAGCGCATGCAGTTCCGCCCCGCGTGGTGAACTGACAATGGCGCGAACCGATATGCCGCGATAACGCAGCAACACCCCTTCGGTCTCAGTCTCAAGAGTCAGCGCAAAAGGCGCATCATCCAGCACGCCTTCAAAAACATGCTGCGTCGGTGACCAGGTGCTTTGCAGATCATGCCAGACCGTGTCCAGCATGACCTCTGCGCCCTCTTCGTTCAGACGAATTTTTATAGCATGGGCCTGACGGTCCAGCAGCACCACCCAATCCTCGGGCAAGGCCTCTACAGGGGTCATTCGTCCGCTGATATGCGCGGCGCGCTCCTGCAGAATGACATGCATATAGGCCCCAGTGGCGCACAGCAGATGCCTTGCCGCTTTATCCGGCTCAATACCGTGAAACCCATCGGGGAATTCATCTGCAATATAGGCGGTATTGATATTTCCGGACTGAAACCGACCTTGGGCAATCACCGCACTTAAGAATGGAATATTAGATTGCACGCCGGCAATATCAAAATGATCCAGCGCGCTTTGCATTGCTGTCAAAGCCGCCGCGCGGTCTTTGCCATGCGTGACCAGCTTGGCCAACATCGGATCATAGAAAATAGATACATCATCACCGGCCCGCACGCCGGAATCCAGCCGTACCGCATCAGACTCTTCGGGCGGGGCAAAGCGGTTCAAACGACCAATCGAGGGCAGGAAGTTGCGGTATGGGTCTTCGGCATAAATACGACTTTCCAGTGCCCAGCCCTTGATGCCAATGTCCTTTTGGCTTAGCGATAAAGTCTCGCCTGCAGCCACCCGCATCATTTGTTCCACCAGATCAACGCCGGTGATCATCTCGCTGACCGGGTGTTCAACCTGCAAGCGCGTATTCATTTCCAGAAAGAAGAAATTACGATCCTTGTCGACAATAAATTCCACCGTTCCAGCGCTGTCATAATCCACCGCAGCGGCCAAAGCGATGGCCTGCGCCCCCATGGCCGCGCGGGTTTTCTCGTCCAGAAATGGCGATGGTGCCTCTTCGATAACTTTTTGATTGCGCCGCTGGATCGAGCACTCACGCTCGTTAAGGTGAATAATATTACCGTGCTTATCGCCCAGAACCTGAATTTCTATATGACGTGGCTCGGTGATAAATCGCTCGATAAAAATCCGCTCATCGCCAAAGGCGGTACGGGCCTCATTGCGCGCAGAGGTAAAGCCCTCGCGCGCTTCATCCTCGTCCCAGGCAACACGCATGCCCTTGCCACCGCCCCCGGCAGAGGCTTTAATCATTACTGGAAAGCCAACTTTTCTGGCAATTTTGACCGCCTCTTCCGGGTCTTCGATCAGGCTCATATGGCCAGGCACGGTGTTGACCCCAGCCTTGTTCGCAAATTTCTTAGAGGCAATTTTATCGCCCATGATCTCGATGGCTTTGGTGTTTGGCCCAATGAAGGCAATGCCTTCCTTTTCCAGACGCTGAGCAAAAACGGCGTTCTCTGACAAAAAGCCAAAGCCCGGATGCACGGCCTCGGCCCCGGTCCTTTTGGCGGCCGCAACCACCTTGTCGATGTCCAGATAGCTTTCCGATGCCGGGGCCGCACCGATAAGCACCGCTTCATCGGCCAGTTCAACGGCCAGCGAATTGGCGTCTGCATCAGAATAAATGGCGACACTTTTCACCGACAACTTTTTGCACGCACGAATAATCCGCACTGCAATTTCGCCCCGGTTCGCAATAAGAATTTTTGTAAACATCTGCCCTGTCAAACCTTTTTTTATTATGCCCCACTCTTACCTGCGCCGGGGCCATGCGGCAAGTTGATCACCGCTGTTGGGAAAATATCAAGACCAAGGGGTTAGGCTGCGGTCATGAGATGCCAAAACTCTATTCTAACAGGCTTGTTACTGGCCCTGCTGACAGGGGCCACAACGGCCAGAGCGCAAAATTCCGCCTTTCCGGCCATGCGCTGTGTTAATCTGGCCAATGCCCTGAACGCCCCCAAAGAAGGTGAATGGGGCTATGTGATTCGTGAGAAGGATTTACAACGCATCTCCCTTGCCGGTTTCGATAGCGTTCGGGTTTTAATCGCGTGGAATGAACACGCGCAAAAAACGGCCCCCTATACCATTGACCCGGCCTTTTTTGCCCGCATTGATGAAGTGGTTGGACAGGCGCAGCATTACGGGCTGGCGGTCATTCTGGATATGCACAATTATGAAGAGGTGTATGCCGAGCCAGCCAAGCATGAAGCGCGTCTGATCGCCCTTTGGGAACAGATTGCCCGCCATTATGCCGAGGCGCCAGACAGTATTATTTTTGAGCTTCTGAACGAGCCAAAAGACGCCCTGCAAGGGGCCGTCTGGCAAGGTCTGGCGGATCGTCTGCACGCCCGTGTGCGCACACTAGCTCCAAAGCGCTGGATCATTATGGGCGGCGATAACTGGAACAGCACCAACGGGATGGAGCGCTTTATCGCCCCCAAAGACCCGCGCCTGATGCTGACCTTTCATTATTACGACCCTTATAAATTCACCCACCAGGGGGCCACATGGTTTGAAGGGGCACCACCCGCAGGCCGCCCCTGGGGCAGTCGGATTGAGCGACGCCATTTAAAACGCGAATTTGCCCGCGCCGCCGCCTTAGCTCGGGCCAGCGGGCACCCGGTTTGGCTGGGGGAGTTTGGCGCCACCAAGGCGACCAATATGCAAGATCGCGCTGATTGGACCAGGCAAGTGCGCCGCGCCGCCGAAGCCCAGGGCATGGGCTGGTGCGCCTTTGATTTTGCCGCCGAGTTTGGTGTATTTTCACCAGAGCGCGAAAACTGGGTCTGGCCCCTGCGCCGTGCTTTATTTGATCAGTCCGCTCTGGCCCTGCGCGCGTCACCTGATTAGAGTTACCCCTCGTTTCAAACGTAGGACACCATGATATGCGCGCATTGATACTGATCAGCATTGGCCTTTTTCTTTCGGCCTGCCAACCCATGGCCCCGCAAACCGCCAATGAAGAATTGATCACCCGCACCAGCCCCTATAGCGTGGCAAAAACTATGGACCGTCTGGAAGCCGCAGTCATCGCCAAAGGCGCGACCGTTTTTGCCCGTGTTGACCATGCGGCAGGAGCGCGAAAGATCGGCGAGACACTGGCCCCAACGCAGGTTCTTATTTTTGGCAACCCCAAACTGGGCACGCCACTAATGCAATCGGACCCGCGCATTGGCCTGGACCTGCCCGTAAAAATCCTGGTCTGGGAGAAGGATGGCACAACCCAAATCACATTCCTGAACCCGGCTAAGCTGGGCGCGTGGTACGGCATAGACGCCGATCACCCGACCTTGATCAAAATGCGCGGCGTGCTGGAAATGGTGGCCAAAGAGGCCAGCGCAAAGAGCTGAGCAGGGAACGATCAGCCCCCCTCCTCGCCAGTGCCACCTTCCAGCCATTGGTGTTCCAGCGCCCGCATGTGCCCGGTCAGGCTAATCAGAAAGGCGGTGGACCAGCCCAACAGCAAAAAGCCATTGGCTGATTCTATTGCCGTCAACAAACGCCAGTTCGGCCCGACCACCAGATCGCCAAAGCCAACGGTGGTAAAGACACTGGTCGAGAAATACAGGCACGCCTCGAAGGTATCGAAAAGTGCCAGCTCGTAATAGAGCACCGCATAGGTCCAGACCTCGACGGTGTGGATCAGAAAAATGCCCATCACAACCAGCATAATAGTGGCACTGGAGCGAAATACGTTGAACTTTGCCAGTTCAGACGCCCGTGAATTGCGCATCAACCAGATCAGAACCATTAACCCCATCAGGTGAATACCAGAGGTGATGGCCACCATAATGATAGCCAAAATAAGGTTTTGTGCGAGCATTATCGCCCCTTCATATTATGAAAATACCTATGCCATATCGGGCCAGCGGTGCGCCCAGGGGGCGGCTTCTTCAATCTGGCTGGCCAGTGCGAAAAGATTGGCTTCATCGCCAAAGCCACCCTCGAACTGCACCCCCACCGGCACATTGTCTTTAGTCCACAAGGTGGGCACAGACATGGCCGGGTGGCCCGTGGCATTGGCATAGGGCGTAAAGGGCACATAGCTGCGCATCCAGTCAAACAATGCGTCCAGATCGCCGGACTGGTCAATGCGGCCAATCTTCACCGCCGGCTCGCCCAGAACCGGCGTCAGATAAAAATCATAGTCCTGATAATAGGCACGGGCGGCTTCGCGCTCGGCGGCAAATTGCGCATAGACCGCTTCCAGCACGCTGGGGTCTTTGTCGGCAACATTTTTATAAAGCCACCAGGTCACAGGCTCCAGCGCTTCATGGGGCACAGGCTTGCCGCCCATCGCCTTTGACACATTACCGACAACCTGTTTCGCCCCAAAGGACCAAAGCGTCATAAAGGCATCGTTAAAGGGTTGAACACTGTAGGCGGGAGCAGCTTCTTCAACATGATGGCCCAGATCGGCGCACGTTTTGGCAGCCATCAGAACCGCTTTTTTACAATCCGGATGGACCTCATTGCCCCAGCCATCTTTTGTGGCAAAGCCAATTTTATATGCTTTTTTTCCTGCTTCTTTGGCCAAAACCGGCGAAGGCAGGCCCCTATCTGTTGCCGCTATCGTCGCCATGGACGTTTGCGAATCGCGCACCGAATGCGTCACAAAGCCCTTCACCGTCAGTTCCCAGTCCGTGCCATCAGAATCCGGCCAGCGCCCGCGCGATGCCTTCATGCCAAAGAGGCCACAGCAATTGGCCGGAATGCGGATCGAACCGCCACCATCAGAAGATTGCGCCATCGGTACCACACCGGCGGCAACCGCCGCCGCCGATCCACCAGATGAGCCACCAGTGCTATGTTCGGGGTTCCACGGGTTGCGGGTTGGGCCAAAGGCCAAAGGTTCGGTGGTTGGTAAAAAACCAAATTCAGGCGTTGCAGATTTACCAATTGAGACCAGACCGGCCGCCTTCATTGCCGTAACAATGCGGTGGTCATGGTCTGGGATGTTTTTCATAAAGGCTCTGGAGCCATAGGCCGTGCGCACCCCAATGGTTTCCTGCAAGTCCTTGGTCAGGGTAGGCACCCCGGCAAACGGGCCGGACGGCAGCGCACCCTTGGCCACATCACGGGCCTGATCATAAGTGGGCGTGACAATAAAATTCAGCGTCTCATTGAGTTTTTGTGATCGCGAAATAGCAATTTCGGCCTGTCCCAGCGCGGTCATCTGCCCGTTGGCAATCATTTCGCCATGGGCCAGCGCATCCTTCATCCAAGAGGCCTTTTCACGCGCCGCAGGCGCAGCAGCCGGTGCCGTATTGGCGCTGCTTGCCTCGCCTTTTGGGCTACATCCAGCCAGCGCGCCTATAGCCGTGGCCCCGTACAAAAACTCACGTCTTTTCATTTTTACAATCCCCATTTTCATTTTTCCTGCTTACGCTAATACCCAAGGCGGCAATCGCAAAGCCTTTATTGTGGCGGCGCAACAAACCCGCCGAAAACCTTGCCCAGTTTAACGGCAAAGTCCATACAAGTTTTGTCTTCCAGATACGGCCCGATAATCTGCACAGCCCCCGGCAAACCGTCCGCACACACCCCAATCGGTGCCACACTGGCGGGCAAATAACTCGCCCCAGCCAAGCCCGGCCAGATAAAGAGATCCAGATAATTACGTACCGTCCCATCAATTTCCAGCTTGCGCTTGACCACGCTGCCTTCGGTAACATGGGCAAAGGCATTTGTCGGCAAAACCGGCGTCAGCATCAGATCATACTGCGTAAAGAACTGATCCCAGCCTGCGCGTAAATGCGCCCGCGCCTCGTTCACGCCAATCCACTCGCGCGCCTGCTGCGTTGCGCCTTTGGCATAGTCCGCCAGCGCCTTGGGTACCAGCCCCAGCTTCGCCGCCAGTTTGAGAAGCGGCAGGCCGCGATCCAGTTGCGAGAACGAGCCCGGCGGCAGACCCGCCGCCGCCACAGCGGCCAGCAGGCTGAAATAAATATCGTGGCTGTGTTCCAGCGAAAAGGCGGGCCGCGCTTGCCGGTCAACTTGTGCACCTTCTTTTTCCAGCACGTCGGCCATGGCCTCCAATTGATCGCGCAAAGCCCCCTGAACCGGGCAAAAGGGATCATCAAACCAGCAGGCAATACGATAATCTTTCAAGGCTTTATGGCGTGGCTTTGGAAATTTCAGCGTCCAGCCCACCGCTTCGCGTCCTCCTGCCCCGGCCAGCACATCCATCGCCAGACCCAAATCTTCACCATGGCGCGCCAATGGCCCGCCAACGGCCAGATCAACCTCGCTTAACGTGCCCGGAGGCCCCGGAATATGGCCACGCATGGGCATGGCCCGAAAGCTTGGCTTGTGCCCATAAACACCGCACATGGCCGCCGGAATGCGAATGGAACCTGCCAGGTCGCTGCCAAGTTCCAGGGGTGTCATACCCGTGGCCAAGGCCGCCGCCGCCCCGCCGGACGATCCCCCCACGGTCAAATCTTGGTTCCAGGGATTGTTAGTTTTGCCAAAAAGTGGATTATCAGTCTGGATGTCGGCAGCATAAGCGGGTAAATTTGTCTTGCCAAAGACAATAGCCCCGGCGACTTTTAGCCGTGCCACAGGGGCTGCATCCTCCGTGGGAACATGGTCAGCATATTCATTGGCTCCGGCGGTGGTGCGCAGCCCTTTTGTCTCCCAGCTGTCCTTAATGGTCATGGGCAGACCGTGTAACGGCCCCCAGTTCTCGCCCTTTGCCAAAGCCTCATCGGCGGCTTTGGCTCGTTCCATAGCGCCGGCTTCATCCAGCGTTACCACCGCATTGATGGCATCGTTCTTCGCCTTGATACGATCCAATTGCGCTTGCAAAACCTCTACGGCACTAATCTTTTTGGCCTTGATAGCCTTTACGATTGCTGTTGCGCTTTGTTCCGTCAGAGCATCCATACCGATTACCTTTTCTATTTCACACAAGTCTGGCAGGGATTGCATGGCTCTGAAAAGCCTTATTTTTTATTTTTTTAGGAAAAATTATTCCTGCGGCGCTATGTCTCGGGCAATTTCCTTTTCGTATTCCCATATAATTGACGTAGTATTCGTTTACATACGCCCTGTGATCTGGAGGAACTCATGCAGTTTCAAACCATCATTGCCGCCATCAATCTGGATGATGATCTCGCCCCCGGCGTTCTGAAGGCTGCCGCCATGCTGGCCAAAAAGGATCAGGCAAAGTTGTGGGTGGTCGATGTCTGGCCAGACCTGACCTATGCCATGGCCACCGGCATTGCCGATCCGCTGGCCGCCACCGCCATGATGCCCTCTGAGGCCAATCTGGAAGCCGACCGCAAAGCAAAAAAGGTGCGCGAGCAAGAACTGAAAACCATGGCGCGTGCCGCCTATGAAGACGCAAATGCCATGATTATTGATGGCGACCCGGCGCACGAGATCACCCGCTTTGCCGAAGACAAGGCTGCGGATTTGATTGTGGTGGGCACACACCAAAAAGGGGCCTGGAAAGCACTTTTTGATGGGGCACCTTCGCGCGACATTGTCCGCGAAGCGCCGTGCGCCGTCTTTTTGGTACCAAAGGTCTTTGCAGAAAAGATTGTCGCGGCGGATTAGCCGGTTTGTGCGCTCAAAGCCTGCGCATCATTGGCAACAGCCTTCATGCACGAAAGCGCTGAGCGCAAGCCAATCTGCCCCAGCTTGGCCGTAGCATTGTCTGCGGCCAGCATAACGCCCTGTACAAGGTCCAGGCTGATGCTTTGTGGCGTTTGCAGGCTGGCCAGTGTGGCGATCAGCCAGTCCTCGGCTCCGGCGCGCATTTGCCCATCATCCAGCACATGACGCTGAATTTCCTGAGAGACAACATGGCGCCATCCCAAATCTGATTCGTCAAATAAAGAACAGGCCCCGAGCAAAATCTCGGCTTCCTCGCGACTGGCAGCACCATCGGCAAACACCCGGTGCGCCAAGGCTCCGGCCTCATTCATACTCATGGGCGTGAACTTGCCATAGTCCTCGATCAATGTATCTGCGCGTGTGTTTGTCATGCCAGTCTCCATCTTCGGTACGATTGCACCACAACAGGGTTACCGGGAGGTTAGCAAAGCCAAGCTTTTCACCTTGGTTTCCTGATTTTGGGTCTGTCCTCAGCCAAACGCCTTCTCCCTCGGGAGAAGGTTGGGATGAGGGGTTTGTGAAGCCAAACCTGCTGTCTGTCCGGAACCGATTGATCCCTCACCTAACTCCTCTCCCAAATGGGAGAGGAAAGAGATCGTCATAACACCTAAGGCATATTCTTGAGATGAGGGATTACAACGCAATCGTCTCGAAGGAAATAAATTCATTAATATACCACGCTAAAGTGGTATATTATCGTGCTTTTTCCATGGATTGCTAAGGTTTTTATTGCGCAAGGTCCGCAAAGACCGGATCACCCGTTTACGGGTGGAGTGCGGCATGATGACATCATCAATATAACCGCGTTGTGCCGCAATAAAGGGATTGGCGAAATTGTCTTCGTATTCCTTCGTGCGGGCCGCAATCTTTTCCGGATCGCCGGCCTCACCGCGAAAAATAATTTCCACCGCGCCCTTGGCCCCCATCACCGCTATCTCCGCACTGGGCCAGGCATAATTCACATCGCCGCGCAAATGTTTGGAGGCCATCACATCATAGGCCCCGCCATAGGCCTTGCGGGTAATCACCGTGACCTTTGGCACAGTGGCTTCGGCATAGGCAAACAACAGCTTGGCCCCATGCTTGATCAGACCCCCGGCTTCTTGCTTGGTGCCCGGCAAAAAGCCCGGCACATCAACAAACGTCACCAGCGGAATTTCAAACGCATCGCAAAAGCGCACAAAACGCGCCGCCTTTTTGCTGGCATCAATGTCCAGAACCCCGGCCAACACCATCGGCTGATTGGCGACAAAGCCGACGGTTTTGCCCTCAAGACGGCCAAAGGCGGTAATGATATTGGCCCCAAATTCAGGCATAATTTCAAACAGATCGCCTTCATCGGCCACGCTGGCCACCAATTCCTTCATATCATAGGGCATGTTGGGATTGGCTGGGATCAGGGTATCCAGCACCGGGGCCAGACGCTCTGGTTCGTCAAAACTTGGCCAGTGTGGTGGTTCTTCACGATTGCTGGCGGGCAGGAAGTTGATAAGCCGGCGCACCTGGGTCAGCGCCTCGACATCATTGTCAAACGCCCCTTCGGCCACGCCCGAAACCTTGGCGTGCATTTTCGCCCCGCCGAGTTCTTCGTGGGTGACCACTTCATTGGTTACGGTTTTAACCACTTCGGGCCCGGTGACATAAAGGTAAGATGTGTCGCGCACCATAAAGATAAAATCAGTCATGGCCGGAGAATAGACATCCCCCCCCGCGCACGGCCCCATAATCACCGAGATTTGCGGGATCACGCCGGACGCCAGCACATTGCGCTGGAACACTTCGGCATAGCCGCCAAGGGCATCGACGCCCTCCTGAATGCGCGCCCCACCCGCATCAAAAAGGCCAATAATCGGCGCGCCGTTTTTCAGCGCCATATCCTGAACTTTGCAGATTTTTTGCGCATGAGACAAAGACAAAGAGCCGCCCATGACAGTGAAATCCTTGGCAAAGACATAAACCAGGCGGCCATGAATGGTGCCCTGTCCGGTCACCACGCCATCGCCGGGCACGGTCTTGTCTGCCATGCCAAAATCATGACAGCGGTGTTCGACAAACATGTCGTACTCTTCAAAACTGCCATCATCGAGCAAAATTTCAAGGCGCTCGCGCGCCGTCAATTTACCCTTGGCGTGTTGTTTTTCGATCCGCGCCGCGCCGCCGCCTGCCTGCGCCAGTGCGCGGCGGTTTTCCAGCTCGTCCAGTATATGCTTCATGACCATATTCCTTTTGCCATGATCTAGCATTACACCATCTGGCGCGTCCAGCGCCCGATGACGTTACCAATCTTTCATATGCCCTTAATGGACAAACTCAAAACTGCTGAAGGCTGAGTTGGGGGCACGCCTTGCCACCCGTTTACCCGGCATCTATGCTGCAAGCCCATGATTTAAAAGGCTTGCCATGACCAGTTTTGCCAACACGCCTCTATTAAAACTCTTTATTGTACTGCTGGGGACGGCGGTAATCGTGAGTGCCTGTAGCACAAACACGCCGGCACCAGTCACCAGAAAGTCCGGGCCAGTGGTGACGCAAAAGAACGTGCCCCACCTTAGCCGAGCGCGCAGACAAGTAACCCGCGCCAGCGAAAGTACGGGGAGCGCCATATCTGAAACCCGCAAAGGTCTGCCGGGCGCGGTTTCTTCACCACTTACGGATTTGAATATTAAAACTCCTGTTCCACCTGATACGCTGGAAAAACTGGGCTATGTATATACGGTAAACCGTGGTCTGAACTGCACGGAAATTGCCCGCCAGATTGCCATTCTGGATGCGGCGCTCGGCGAGCCGGACACGGATATTTTAGCCGCAGAAGAGATCGCCAAACGTAGTAACAGCGCCAGTGAAACCACGCTGGACGTGATTGGCTCGGTGGCCAGTTCGATTATTCCCCTGCGCCCGGTTGTGCGCACGGTTACCGGGGCGCGCAAAGCCAAAAAGCACTATGAGGAGCGTTTTGATAATGGCCGCCGCCGCCGTGCCTTTTTGAAAGGCTATGGGCTGGCCAAACGCTGCAGGCCACCGGCGGCACCGCTGATTACCTATGCCCCCTATTGGGGCCGTGAAAAGCCTGTGGACCTGAATGCCCCGAATAAACGCTGGCGGGACAGCCAGGTACCCCCCGCAGGGCGATAGTATTTTCACCCTTAGGGGTGAGGACGAAGCCATATTTCCCCCTTACCAAGATGTCTTTCAGGTAATGGGAACTCTCATGAAAGTAAGAACACTTGCACTGTGCGCCATGGGCGTAATGGCTTTGGCATCAACCGCAGAAGCCAAGAAAAACAAGGGGCCTTTGCCCCAACCTGTACAGCCCATCGTTCTGGGGGACATTAGAATGGATTGCGATAAGCTGGCCGCCGAGGCATCCAGCATGCAAACCATTTTGGGCGGGGCCCCAGAAGCCGGCATTTTTGGCGGTGACATGGCGGCCAGAATTGGCGAAACCGCAATTAGCCAAGGCCTTCTTCATTCGGGCATGGCCAGCAAGCTCGGTGGGCGCGCCGGTGGTGCTATCAGCCTTCTTGGCCGGGCCGCAAAGGATTCAGGCAAACGCCGGGCCGCCGCCGAAGCGGCCCGCAAGGAATCTGCACAAAAGCGCTGGTACTATATTGTTGGCCTTTATCAGGGCGGACGCTGTGATCAGGCCCCTGCTCCCGCCGCAGCTCCAGTGGAGGCTGCAGCCGCCGCACCAGCACAAGAAGCAGCTCCAGTCACTGAAGACGCCAACTAAGGCTTATGCCTTAGCAGAGCCTGCGATTTGCCGCCGGAGCGCCTCCAGCGTTCCGGCGGCGATTGCGTTTCTGATCCGCACCATTAGCCCCTGATAATAGGCAATATTATGCCAGGAGAGCAAAATCGCGCCCAGATACTCATTGGCCCGGACCAGATGGTGCAGATAGGCGCGAGAATAGTCCCGGCTGGCCGGGCAGTCGCTGGTTTCATCCAGCGGCGATAAATCTTCGGCAAAGCAGGCTTTTTTTAGATTAACTGGCCCGGCATCACTCCACGCCTGACCATGGCGGCCAGAGCGCGTCGGGATCACACAATCAAACATATCAATGCCCCGCGCCACGGCCTCGATAATGTCGATAGGCCGCCCCACCCCCATCAGATAACGCGGATGCGTTTGGGGCAGCATGGGCACAGTGAAATCCAGCATGCGCACCATGGCGTCAAAGCCCTCGCCGACCGCCAGACCACCCACCGCATAACCATCAAAGCCCATTTGGGTCAGCCCTCTGGCTGATTGTTCACGCAGGTCCTCATAAACAGAGCCTTGCACAATGCCAAACAGCGCCTGATCGTCTCGTGTGCCAAAAGCAGTCTTTGATCGCTCAGCCCAGCGCAGGGATAATTCCATTGAAGTTTTGGCCTCCTCATGGGTGGCTGGAAACGGCGTACATTCATCAAACTGCATGGAAATATCAGCCCCCAGCAAATCCGCCTGAATTTCAATTGAGCGTTCCGGCGTCAGCATATGGCGCGAGCCATCAATATGGCTTTGAAAGGCCACGCCCTCCTCAGATTTTTTGGCCAAGGCCGCCAGCGAGAATACCTGAAACCCGCCAGAATCGGTCAGTATTGGCCCTTTCCAGGTCGAAAATTTGTGCAACCCACCAAGGCGCTTCATGCGCTCGGCCCCCGGGCGCAGCATGAGGTGATAGGTATTGCCCAGAATGATGTCCGCCCCGGCATCCCTGACCATATCCATGGTCATGGCCTTTACCGTGGCCGCCGTACCCACCGGCATAAAGGCCGGGGTGCGAATACGCCCTCGCGGTGTATGCAACACGCCGGTGCGGGCCGCGCCGTCTGTGGCCTTCAGGTCAAATGCAAATTTACTCATGATGGTGTAATTTATCCAGTTGGGAAATCTCTTTGGGGTGTTCGCGCATTTTCCTGACCGCAAAGCGCAGGCCGATCAAGCCAGCAAGGCAGAGGGCAGCAGCGGCAATAAACGGCGCGCCCGGAAAATAAACCGGGGCCTCTTTGGCACTAAACACACCAAAAAGCCCGGCAAACACCATCGGACCGATGACGGCCCCAATGGCAGCAACACTGGCCAGTGCGCCTTGTAATTCGCCCTGTTCGGATTCGGATGTGCGATTTGACATAATCCCCTGCAAGGAGGGAACGATTAGCCCTGCCGGAAAGGAAACTAAAATTACCACATAAACCAGCCAGCCCACCGGGCTGAGCGCATAGGCGGTAAACACCATGGCCAGTACCGTCAGGCCAATAGCCGCTGAGCGTACTTCGCCAAAGCGCGGGATGGCCCAGCGGATAAAAAACGACTGGCTTAACCCGAAGACAATGCCCACGAGCCCCAGCGATAACCCCACATCAAAGGCGGTCCAGCCAAACTTTTCCTGCGTGTAAAAGGCCCAGACCGTGGGGTAGACCGGGTTGGCAACCCCAAAAACCAGCATCACCAAGGCAAAGCTGAGAACCACGGGGCGTGTTTTCAGATGATAAAACGCGCCCAGCGGATTGGCACGCCGCCATTCAAATGGACGGCGTTTTTCCGGAGGCAATGATTCGGGTAAAACAAACAGACCATAAAGCAGGTTGAGAAAGGCCAGCCCCGCCGCCGCGTAAAACGGCGCACGCACTCCATAATGGGCCAGTACGCCGCCAATCACTGGCCCCAGTACAAAGCCAACCCCAAAAGCCGCGCCGATCAGGCCAAAATTGGCGGCGCGCTTTTCGGGCGGCGAAACATCAGCAATATAGGCCCCTGCCGTGGACATGGTGGCCCCGAAAATGCCGGAGATAATGCGCCCGATAAACAACCAGAACAGGTTTGGCGCCACGGCCATCAGTACCATATTGATCGCCAACCCTCCCAGAGAGAGCAACAGAATGGGACGACGGCCAAAACGATCGCTCAAATTACCAACAATGGGCGAGCATAAAAACTGCATGGCGGCAAAGGACAGCATCAACCCGCCGCCATAGAAACTGGCTCCGGCCAGATCCTTACCCGTCAGATCCCGGATCAGGTCCGGCAGAACCGGCATGATCACCCCCATGGTGGCCATGTCGATCAGGACCGTAATAAAGATAAAGGCCAACGCATTGCGTGACCTTGGAGGTCTGCTCATAATGGTGATCTCCGGATATGGCAAAGCCACAAAACTATAGTGTCTGAGGCTTAGGCCCACTTCTGTACACGGGCAAGCATAGAGACCCGTTTTGACCGTATTTACACAACAGTACCTATGAATTTACAGGCTAAAACGAAGCTGAAAAAAGCTACATTTCCTACAGATCAGGTGTTGACCCTCGCGCGCGTCCTGTTAGGTTCCGCGCCTTGGTCAGGGCCCGTAGCTCAGCTGGTAGAGCAACTGACTTTTAATCAGTAGGTCTCCGGTTCGAACCCGGACGGGCTCACCAAGTTTCCCTACTGAAACAGACACTTAGCGCGTCAAGTGAAAAAGCATAAGACTTTTATAAGACTAAAAAAAAGTCTTACGTAAGACTTTTTGCGGGCTTTGTTGTGCAAATTTGTGAAATTTTCAGGTTTCGATCCCGAGTTTCTTGGCCATACGTTCCAGTTTTTTACCGGCGCTGTCGGCGAACTCTGGATCAATATCCATGTAATGGCGCAAGATCGTCAGGACGTGGGCCGGGGCATGGTTTGACCAGGCGGCGATTTCCCAAGGCTCGCATCCGGCTTTGCCCAGTCGGGTAATGGCCGTGTCGCGGCAATCGGCAAAGGTAAAGGTTTTATATGGCCGGTTAAACTTGTCCCGGCCTTGCCCGATCAGGCTGGGCCGCACTTTGGCGGCAAGGGCGCGGCCCTGGGCGAAGTGGTGTGAAAATGTTTGCAGGCGATACGGCGCATTTGCGTGAGCCGTGCTGATTAATTCCATATGGTCTTTTTTTGCGGCGCGCTTACGCGCTAGTGCCAGCCTAATTCGTGCTGGCAGAGGGCCAAGCAGAGGTAAGTCAATGGGCTTGCCCGTTTTGGATGTTATCCAGCGCAGGCGTCCGCCAGCAAAGGCGTGTTCGGTGAACGCCAGAATGTCTTTTTTGCGCTGGGCAGTCCATAGCGCCAAGATCAGGGCATCACCCATTGCAGGTCTGGCGGCGGGCAATGGGGCATTCAGGCGCAGATTATGAATGCTGGCAAACCCGGCGGGGTCATCAAAAGCGTGAAGCAAAAGCGCCATTTCTTCGGGGTCACCGACACGGACTTTTGGCGGCGGCGTTTTTAAGCCTAATCCCACGACATGCTCGCGCATATTTGGCCAGTCGCGTTTGGGCGCCCAATTTATTGCAATGCGCAGGAGGCGAAAGGCGCCATGGGCCATAAAGTGACCCCGCGCCTTGCGGATGGCCTCAAACCAGTCCTTGATCAGATCATCATCGATGTCGCCGAGCAAAGTCTGTGAAAAAATATCATCAATTGCAGGTCGCCAAGATTTATAAGATGCCTGTGTGGCCTCTGCTTTATCGGCAAATTTTGATGATTTAAAATAGGCATCGAGCAAAGCTGTGATGGTGCGCAGTTTTGGTTTTGGTGCCGGGATGGTGCTGGCGGCGATCCGGCCGTCATGGGTGCGCAAGATCGCCACCAGAGTTTGGGCGGTTTGGGCGGCGCGGCTAAACTCCATCGGCAGCCCATCATTATGCGTGCACAGCGCCGAGCCATCATGAAAAACCGGCACGGCATCCAGAGCGAAGCCTCGCGCGCGCCAGTCCTCAAGACTGAAAGGAGTTCCCCCTGTATAAAGGTCGAACGCCTTAATGCCCCTTGCGATCAGCCTTGGGGCCATGCCCCATCGAAACAGGTTTGCGTCTTTTTTTTTGAGAAATCGTGCCGTGAGATAGGGGGCGGTCTTGCCCTTGATACGTGCCATGGCCCTAAGCTTTCCTTTTCCAAATCAGCCGGGGTTTTTGTCTCTACCTCAGATTTGCGCCTGTGGCCAATTGCGCAATCCGCTTGCGGGCGCTGCCGTTGCCGCGTCCACGATGTTGTTTGCTGTCATTTGCAGGCTGTTCCGTGGCTGGCCCTGCGCTGACGATTGCCAAGCGCAGAGCTATCCACTGATCAATTTGGCCGCCTGTCCACTTGCGGCCAAAAACAGGCTCAGGAAAGCCTTGTTTTCTTAAAGCAGGCCGCGCCCGATAAAAGGCATTTGTGGAAGCTTTGCCCAGGCGCTTTGCCACCTGTGCGGCGCAAACCGGGGCGTAAGGATCGGCGGGCCAGATCACCGTGTTTTCCTGTTCTTTTTGGCAAGCCTGCGGCGGCGTTTGATTTGCGACAAGCTGGTCGCGGTCATTGGCAATCCGCGCGCAATGCGTTCATTGGCCATGGCTGATCCCGGCTGCATATTGGCGGGAAGGTCGAAACCATCATCACCAGACAGATTGTCGATGAGCCAGTCATTTGAATTAAAAGCCATTGCGCGCCCGCTCCATTTTCTCCGCCTTTAACAGCAAGTCTTCGGCCTGTTCAAAAAACAGCCCTTTAATCGCGCCCAGCGCCTTGGTTGAGATATTCCCATTTTGGTGTATGCGATGCAGCCGGGTAATTCTGGCGTGACGGGTCGCCCGTAAAATTAAAGGCCTTGCCTGGGCATAGTCGGCAAGGGCCATAACCGCCTCTTTACAGAAGCCGCCCCTGAAGATGGTGCGCATTGGTGCGCCTGTCTGGTGAATTTCAATGGAAATATGCGTTTTCATAATTTGATCGGTAACACTGTTTTCGTGTTATTGTCAAACGTATTACGCGAAGCCTTCACACGTGTTCAGTTATTGCCCTCGTAACCGAAAGCTCCATACTGCCTTAAGTGGCAACTTAAGGGTAGAGGTATGAGCGATAAAAAGGCTTTTTTCTTATGCTGGATCTGCGCCTTTGCGGCGCTCTATGGAAATGTTTTATTTGGAAGCTATGGTGGCGCGGCCTGGACCTGGCTTATGCTCTTTGGGGTATTTGCCCTTTGGGCACTGGTCTCAACGCTGATAGTTTGGGCACTTTATAAAGCGCCAGCACTAATGCGTGATCTCGATCAGGAGGGTCGAGAGCCTTAAGCGGCCACTGTTTTATTCTGGCGCAAGCATTCCGTAACGACGCCCACGACCTTTACCCGGTGATTGTCAATCAAAATGGGATCGCGCAAAGATTTAATATTTGTCGCTGAAAGCAGGAATGGCGGCTGATAAATTCTGAATACTGTTTGCGCATCACCGCCGCTATATATCTGTGCGCAAATAATATCGCCCGCCACAGCATCCTTCGCCATGTCCAGTATGAGTATATCACCCTGTCGCATGGCCTCACCTTCCAGTGCGGCGGTGTTTAACGTCCAGGCCGAGCGATTTGGGTCGCCAGCGAGCAAGGCGTCAACGGCAACGCTATATTTCTCTCCATTTATGCCGGTCTTTTGTGGCTCCCACTTATATGCTTCATCATCCAAAAACCCTGCGGCTGGCAGATTGCTAGCGTCCTCATAGGCTATGTCTTTGGGCAATATATCAATGGCCCGCACGCCTAATGCCCGCGCATAGACTTTAAGATGGCTAGGCCTTAGTTCAAGCTCACCGCTTTCCAGCCTGTGTACGGCCTGCTGGTTCGTGCCGATGCGCTCTGCAAGCTGCCTTTGGCTCAGCCCTCTGCGCTCGCGCCATTCCCGTATGCGATTGCTTTCATCCATTACGGGATGAGTATAACTTTGATTTAAGGTTAATAACGACATATCAATTTGTGAATAATTACACGTTTTGCGTGTTGACTTTAACACCAAATCACTTTTTACCTCCAGACACTAGATCTTGTGGTCACGAAGCCTGGAGGCACAAATGGAAGCGGAAAAACCATGTAAAGACAATATCTCGGCACTTGCAGAGTGGATGAAGATGTCTGGCAAATCCAATGCGTGGTTGGCTTATATGCTCGATGTTTCCGTCAGCTCTATTTATAGTTATATGCTGCGCCCCGGATCTGATCGCCATCAGATCCCTTATGCCCGGACCCTGCTAAAAATATATATTTTGACCGGCGGGCGGATTACCCCAAATGATTTTTATAACCTGCCCACAGGTGATGCCCTTATCGCGGCCACTTATAAATTGGGAGAGGCCGCATGATGGCCCATCCCTTCACGTCTGGCCCGTTTGATCCCATGGACAAGCGCGAGGCCGATGAGCCGTATTTTACGCTTTTGGCACGGGACCCGGCGGCAGCGATACTGGTTGAAGTGTGGGCCCATGTCCGGTCGGGCAATATGGGGCTAGCGCATGCCGCCCTTGAGCGTCTTGACAGTCCGTTATCGGGATTTGATCCGCAAATGGATCATGACGGTCAAATCAGGTCCGCAATGGGCGTTGCCAACCAGATGACCGGGTGGCGGCTTGGCAATCTGTGCCGCCCTGACCCAGAGAAAGGTGGTGACTTATGAAAATGTCACAAATTGCCTTTGCCCAGGCGCGCTATGATCGTGTGTCTGAATTGCATCAGGTTGAGGTGCATTTGCATACTGGCGGCGCGCAGTTAATTGACGGGCTGGACTATGCGGCGCGGCTGGCCAGACGCGCGCGGCTGTGTGGGTGTCATGAAGCCTCGGTCAGCCTGTTGGGGGCGATTGATCATTGCTTGCAATTAAATGAACAATTAAAGCGGCGGGTGGTCTGATGGCAGCAATACCGCCGCACGCCATTCGGGCAGACTTAAGCATTTGCATTGATGCAGTCGCGCCGCTTTTTGAGCCAGGAAATCTTATCGTGCGCGACCATATGCTTAAAGGCGCTTTTGGTTTTCACGGCCAGACGCCTTCGGCTTGTAATGCAGCGGTGCTGTTGCGCAGCCTCTCGGCATATCTTGCCCATGCGGCCTTTGGTATTAGTGCGACGCAAATTTCTCATGACTTGAACATGAGCCGTTCCGCCGTCAGCCGCGCCATTAACAAGGTGGAGGATCTTCGCGACAATCAGGATCTGGATGCCTTTCTTGATGCAGCCACCCTCTATGTCAAAGCCCGGTCGCAAATTTGCGGTGGCAATAAAGCCTTGCCTATAACACCCTATAAACGCCCGCGTGCTGATCGTGGGGTGGCCGCATGACCAAATCTTTCAGCCTTAAATTTAGATGTTATTTCCCTACAGCTTTGGGGCAGCTTTATGCCCGCGAAACGGCTTTGGCATGGCGCGCGCGCAATGCCACTTGCACACCTGTTACGCAAATGCCGCGCCTGTTGACATCCCCTCGCTCAACAGTGCGGCAACTCGCGCCAGAGCGTCAGCCCCCCGCTAGACCGCTCTGGCGCGCTTTTCTTATGGCTGTTTTTCTTTCCTGCGTAATGATTTTATTGTTGATCGGTCTGCCGCCAGTTCTGACCGCAGCATATTCCGGCATCCTTCGTCCTTCGAGACAATTTCTTGCAGAAATCCCTCAGGATGAGGAAGCTCAGGATGAGGGCAGAGAAATTGCGGGGCCATCATGACCCTTCCGCTTTGGTATCGGTTTATGATCAGTGTGCGGCGGCTGGTGGAAAGCCACGCCGATGGTGGCCTTGGGGTAAAGGCCCGTCTTGAAATGCAAGAGGCGCTGGTGATGGTTGGTGATCTTGATGCGGCCCAGACCCCCGATCCATTTTTATTCAAAATGATGTGCCGGTTTTGTGGGGCCTGGGCCACCCGCACCAGTGATAGCGATCGGGAAATTTTGTCACCGATAATTTTTGAAATGTGTGAAGGGCTGCGCCGTGCGCGGCAAAGAAAAGAGGACGTATAATTATGACCAAACCAATTCAATATAGAACCAAGTCCTGCCAGATCGAGGCGATAGAGTTTGATGGTACAGACGTTAACGCCATGGCGATCATAAAGTGGGCGACTGGCAGCGTCATATCTTATGACGAGCGAATGCTTGAGCCGGAATACATGACCATTCAAACGCTGGAAGGCTCAATGACGGCTAGCCCCGGTGATTTTATCATCAAGGGTTTGTTAGGCGAGTTTTATCCCTGCAAGCCACAAGTGTTTCATCAAAAATATGAAGCCGTAGAGGTAGGGGCATGAGACGTACCCGCCTGTGGCTCTTGGTGTCTGGCGAAACAATCCGGCCACGCGCCCCTCACCCCAACCCTCTCCCCAGGGAGAGGGGCGTGCGTGCGCTGGCATGAGTGTCGAGGTTTCCCAACTTAAAGTCGCCGCGCTTGGCCGCATGGCCGAACTGGCGGTGCATTTTGCACCGGGCGGTGTCCGCGATGGCAATCGGTATTGGCCACCAAGCACCAAGGCCCATAAAGCGCGGGGCAGTCTGGCCATTGATGTTGCCGGGCCGCATGCCGGGCGCTGGAAGGATTTTGGCGGCGATGATGGCGGTGATGTGATCGACTTTGTGTCGTATTTTGCCTTTGGTTCCGGTGGTTACAAAAGCAAAGAGCAACGGGGCCAGGCCATTGGCTGGCTCAAAAACTGGCTGGGTATGGAAGATCGTCCGGGGCAAAAATACAAAGCAGAAAACCCCGAGGCAAAGAAACAGCGTCTTGCCGCCGCCCAGTCCGCGCAAAAAAAAGCCGAGAGGGCCGAGCAAGAGCGGCGGAATGAAACGGCGGCAAAAGCGCGATCATGGTGGCTGAGTGCACGCAAAAGCGGCGAGGATCTGCGCTATAGCCCGGTCTGGGCTTATCTGGCGGGTGAGCGGCATATTCCCATGGACCAATTGCCACGTCCGCCCGGGGCGCTGGTCTGGGCGAAGCTGAGCCAAGCCCGCGAGGATCATGTGGGGTATATGCTGGCCTGTATGTGTGACTGGCAGCAAACCGGCACGGGGTGCATTCGCGCCGTACACATGACCGCGCTGACCGATGATGGTCGCAAGGCCGCTTTGCCGGTAGTCAAGCGCATGAAAGGCGATGTGCGCGGATGCGCTGTGTTTGTCAGCAAGGGCAAAAGCCGCCTGTCGCCACAAATGGCTGAGAGCGAAAGTGAGCCTTATACGCTGGCCATTACCGAAGGCATTGAGGATGCCCTGGTGGTCGCGGCGTTATGGCCGGACTGGCGCGTCTGGGCGGCGGGAAGCCTGGGTAATATTGGTGCGTTGGCCCTGCCCCCGATGGCGCAGGAAATTCATATATTTGCGGATAATGACCCGCCGGACAGCAAGGCGCGTGCCGCCTATGGCAAGGCCAGAAACAATCTGATGGCGCAAGCGGGATCCCGGGCCTTTTATGAGCGCCGCCCGGTGCAGGCCAAGGATGCCAATGAAGCCTGGAATGGAACGAAATGACTGAAAAGGTCGCATTCATGCCCGAACGTACCGAGGCGGCCAAAAGGGCCATGGGTGCGCCGCGCCGCCCGCATTTAAAAGCCGAGATTGCCGATCTTACCCCTGGCAAAGCCTTAGCCGGGGTAAAGCCCGGCGATTGGGACCCGGATCAATGGGGCATGCCGCCCAATGCGCCGGTTACGCCTTTGGGTTTTGATGGGTCAATATATTACTTTTTGGACGCCAAGGGCTGCGTGACGGAATTAACGCCGAGTAAGTGTGGAAAATCATATATTCAGGATCTGTTTTCACCGGCCTATCAATACCCGCGCTGGGCCTGGCCACAGCGGAGCAAAGAGGGGAATTATCAAGATAACTTTGACCAACAAAAGGCCCTTGCGCATTTGTTTGCCGCCGCCGCCAATAAAGGCAGTTGGTCGGCGATAGAAAAGGTACGTGGACGCGGGGCGTGGGTCAGCGATGATGGCCGGTTAATCTTGCACACGGGCCGTGAGGTTTTGCTGGACGGATTTGAAGATTTGGGCTGCGGCGAAATGGACGGCTATGTCTATCCATCGCGCCCGCCGGTGATGAAACCCGCCGAGAATGCCCAGCCCGCCGGTACGGACGGGGTTGGCGATTTATTATTATCGCTGTTTCAGAGCTGGTATTGGGCACGACCCACGCTGGATAGCCATCTCATACTGGGTTGGGTTGGTGCGGCCATGCTGGGCGGGGCTTTGCCCTGGCGTCCTGTGGTGTTTGTTACCGGCGATGCCGCTGTCGGAAAATCGTCTTTGCAAAGTGTCCTGAAATTTGTCATGGGCGACTTACTACTGCAAGCGGAGGACACAACGGCGGCGGGGATCTATCAGGCGATGAAGCAAGACAGCTTGCCGGTGGCGATTGATGAGGCCGAGGCCGAAGCCGACACCCGCAAAGCACAAGCCCTTATCAAGCTGGCCCGTATCGCCGCGTCGGGTGGGTCACTGCATCGAGGCGGCGCAGACGGCACAGGCAGCCGGGTCATAGTCCGATCATGTTTTATGTTCTCATCTATTAATGCGCCCAGCTTGTTGCCACAAGATCGCTCGCGCATGGCGATGCTGGATTTACGGCCCGTGCCGAAAGGGGCCGAAGAGCCGCAGTTAGATGCCGCTGAATTGCGTGAGATGGGGACGCAATTGCTGCGTCGCCTGGTTGATTGGTGGCCCCGGCTAAATGATGTCTTGCATCAATTTCGAAGCTATTTGAAATCCGAGGCCGGGCATAATGGACGCAGTGCCGATATTTTTGGCACGCTGGCCGCCTTTGCCCATATGGCGATCCATGATGATGCGCCGGATCAAAAAACCCTTAAATGGTGGGGCGAGATGCTGGATGCCAAACGGTTGGTGGAATTTGAAAGCGTAACCCCCAATTGGAAGAATTGCTGGCGACATATGGTCAGCGTGCCGGTGGATGCCTATCGCGGCAGCGCCAAGCGGTCTGTGCAAGAAGTGTTTGAGGCCTGGAGATTGGCAACGAAGCAGGGCCGATACGCGCAGGACGATGACCGGGAATGGGCTGATATTGCGCGCGTGCGGCGCGAGCTGGTCAGGGTCGGGCTGGGCGTGGTGTTTCCCAAAGGAAAGCCCGAAGATTTTAATAGTGCACAATTGTTGATCCCAAATTCACACCCGGCTTTAGCTACGCTTTTTCAAAACTCTATCTGGCAGGGCCAGCCCGGTGCCCATGGTGTTTGGGTCACCGCCTTGCGCCAATCCCCCAACACGCTGTGGAAATCTGGTACCGGGCGCATTGGCGGTGCGGTGACCCGTGGCACCTTGATCAGTTTAAAAGATTTTATTGAAGCGGCGGGTGATGTACCCGGCGAAGATGAAGGAGAAGAATAATGGGTGATGGTGCTGATATGGGGTTTGCCTATGGGGTTTCTGGTGTGCCGGAGGATCGGAAGTTAGAGGTTGAGGTTTTAAATGAAACCGTCCCTGATGATCGCGTAAAGGAGGCCAATAAAGCCGGATTTGTGATGCTGGATGAGTTTATTTCCTGTGGCAGTACTGAGGTCGCCATTCTCAAAGTGAATGAGATTGCTAAGGCTGTTCCAAGGGTTGCTGATGATGGGTCAATTGAAGGCTTAGTCTTTACAAATGATGGTGAAGACCTGCGTGTGCGCAACACCCCTTCGGATATGACGTCGCAGATACTCGCTGCCGCGAGAGCACTTGCGGTGCCGTACTGATGTCCGGCGTGCCAAAATATTACATTCAGGGCGGAAAGTACCAAGCCTGCATCTGGTACGTTTTTGATGCCGACTGGAACCTGCTTATCGAAAAGCATTGCTCTGTCAAAACGTTTGCGGATTGGGCGATGCAGCGCTTTGATCTTTCCCGCCGCGATGTTGGTGATTTGCTCGCGGCGTTAGGGAGATGACCGTGGAGCGCATACGGCTTTTTCGGCCATCAAATGCCACGGAGGGCGAGGCCTTTATGGAGGCCCATTGCTATATTTGTCAGAAATGGCGCCTTGATGAATTTTCCTGCGCCATTTTAGACGATGCCATATGCATTGACATCACCGATGTGGATTATCCGCCTGAATGGATCCTCCAGGACAATAACCAGCCCACATGCATAGCCTTTTTGCATAAAGACGCCGACCCAGAAGCGCCGCCGCGATGTCCGCAAACCGAAGATATGTTTGCGGCGTCAGTAGCCCCTCACCCTAACCCTCTCCCCAAAGAAGAGGGGACAAAGGTGGCGGAATGACTAGTTATTTGGGAGCCAAAACACAGTCTGGAACGTGGCAGCGCATACTTGGTGCAATGCCGCCCCATGATACGTATATCGAGTTGTTTTTAGGCTCTGGTGCGATCATGAACCGCCGTGCGGCCTTGGGCATAGCGGCCATGCGCACCATTGGTGTTGAGATCGACAGATCCGTCGTCGCCAAATTTGGCTACCCTGAAGGTACTGAAATACTGAATAAGGATGCACTTTGGTATTTGCGTCAGATGGAGCCTGGTCCGATCCTAAGCGGTGGCGACCCAAGCTATGGCAAGGTTTTGATCTATGCTGACCCACCTTATATGCTGGAAACCCGGACAAGCCGCCACAGATACGCCCATGATTTTACCCATGATGACCATGTGGCGCTATTGAGCGCGCTCAAAGCGCTGGAATGTGATATGATCCTGTCTGGCTACCCATCTGCGCTCTATGACGAGATGCTGGACGATTGGCGCAAAACCGAGTTTCAGGCCATGACGCGGGGCGGTGTGCGCACCGAATGCTTATGGATGAATTATGCGCAGTACAAGCCATTCTGGCACACCATTGCCGGGGAAAACAGCGCCGAGCGCTGGCGTATTAGCAAGAAATCAAAACGATGGGGCCATCGCCTCGCACGTCTACCGGACGCGGAGAAAATGGCCTGTTTCGCGGCGTGTTGTGAGGCCATGGAAAAGGGAGATACATCATGAAAACCATACCTATCCTGTTTTCCGGTGCAATGGTTCGCGCCTTGCTTTCTGGGCGAAAGACCCAGACCCGCCGCATTCCCACGAATATCTGGAACAAGATCGAGGTGGGTGATCTTTTGTGGGTGCGCGAGCAATTTCAACTGAGAAAAACACTGGATCCGCACCCGCGCCAGAATTCATATGCCCCGGTGGGCATCGCGCCTGACCTTGCGCGTGACCGAGGTGCAGCGGCAAAAAATATGGAAAATGCGTATTCCAGACGTTATTGCAGAAGGCGTTGATATGGGCGTGCGGCCCGTTCCTCCGATGCAGCCGTTTCTGGATTTGTGGGACAGTCTGCACGGCAAAAAGCCGGGCGAGGCTTGGGCCGATAATCCCGAAGTTATTGCCATCAGTTTTGAAGTGATCCAGCAAAATGTGGATGAGGTGGTGACATGATCCTTCGACAGGCTCAGGATGAGGGAACCAATGAGGCAGGCGCGGCCAGAGAGCGAGGAAAAAGGAGAATAGGTATGGAAAATCTGTTAAACACGGGCCTACAAAAAACTACGGAACATGCGCCACGTTTTCATGGAAACGGTTTTATACAATTGTACTTAGATAAAACCCACAGACTTCATATCTGGCATCCAGACTTACCGGCAACGCGTGCGGAAGATGATACAATCCACGATCACAGATGGCACATGCGCAGCAACATACTCCTCGGAAGTCTGGTGCACACCACATACAGAGAGGTACACAACCTTGGTGGTATCCACAGCCATTGTGTTTTCGAGATTATTGGCGCATCCAAAGGGGCGCAAGACCTAAGCGAATACAGGCCTATGTATACAACGATTATCAGAAGCCTGCATGAGTACACACTTTGCGACGGGTCAGAATATAACTTTAACGCTGGTCTATTCCATAGCTCAAGGCCACGACATAAAAACAGAATAACAGCCACTGTTATAGAAAAAACACCCACACGCAGAGAGTGGGCGCGAATTGCTTTACCCATTCAAAAACAATTATCTGATCATAATCATGCTTTTGCCGAAGAAACCCAACCAACCCAAGAGGAAATGTGGGAGGTGATCAACAATGTGTTGGGCCTTGTTTGCAATACCGGCGCATCCTGAATTGGCGGCAAAACGCTCTGCGGCGGCGTACAAGGGCGTAGCCATAAATAGCCATGCTGGCCGGTGTCACCAATAATGGAGGTAAGAATGAATACGTTAATGACTATGTGGCGCTTGCGCCCAGATATAGAACTTCAGATCATGTTTAATCTGTTGTCTTGGGATTTTGAAATTCTGGCGGAAAGAGGTCACGGCAATGGCACTGTTGGCTTTGCCTTTGGCCCTTTGAGCCTTTTAGCCACATATGAGCGTTATACTGACCCTGAATTATGGGCAGTTCCCGATGAGGTTAGGGCGCAGGATTGGACAGAGAGCTAAGAGAGTTGAAAATGACCAATAAAGAACTACTGAAATTTTGCCGCGTGTATAACATTCGCATTCTTCCATCGCGGCAGGAATTTGAAGGTAAAAAAACTTTCACTGAAGAGTATGTGAAAAAAGCAATGCTTGGCTCTGTTTCCCCTCACCCCGACCCTCTCCCACAAGGAGAGGGGGAAGATCAGGCCTCTGGACCCTGACCCTCAGCCAGGGCGTTGATGGCATAGGCGTCCAGCGTGGTGCAACCTGCGCGCAGGCGCACATGCACCCAGACCCGCGAAACGCCAAGACGCGCGGCAAAATCTGTGATGGAAAACCCAGAGGCGTCTATTCTGGCCCGGACCCATGCGCCGCTGTAGGCCAGAGGCCGGGCGGTTGAACCGCTTGCGAAACCTTTTCGCTCTGTGATATTCATTTGGTGTTCCTTTCGTCTGGAACCGTGCCTAAGCCCTCATGCAGCAAAGCGTTAGGGCAAATATAATGGCACCGAAGCGGCCCGGGGTGCAACCTGGGCCGCTTTTGGGTGTGCTTCTGTATTCTTGAAAATTGCTCATGGTCTTGGTCCTTTTCGTCTGTGATCGTGCGTAATTGCACGGGATTGGGGACGCCGGAGCATCCCCGCACCGGTGCGATCAGGCGGCGGCGGCCATGGGGACCTGTTGCATGGCCTCCACAAACTCCACGGCGGCCTGTGCCTTGCTGGCGGCACTGAAAATACAGCGTTTGTCGGATTTGAGCACCTTTAACCAGCTTTCAATATATTGGGCATGGTCGGCGGGTGTGTGGGTTTGGATGCCCAAGCGACGGCCAAGAAACGCCGCGCCGATTTCGGCTATGAGTTCCTCGAAGGCGCGCTGTTTCTTTTTCCGATCGTTCAGGCGGTCCAGACGGTGCTTTGCGCCGGTCCAGTGGGTCAGCTCGTGGCACAAGGTGGCGTAATAAGCCTGTGTACTGGTGCGCTCTTCCGTTGCTATGAACAAGGATTGATCGGGTATGGTGATGTCGTCCGTTGAAGGGCGATAAAAAGCCCGGTTGCCAGTATGTATAATCTTTGCACCGGTGTTCTGAATGAAAGCATCAGCATCATGCAGGCGTTGATTAACGCTGTGCGGCTCTGCGGCGGGCTCGATGTCTGCGCCTTCGACCTGATCCGCGTTAAAAACGTGGCTGAATTTGAAAAACCGGGACCAGCCGTCGCCATTTTCATCAATGCGCATTGCCCGCGCTGGGTCTCTGGCTGGGCACCAGCCGCAATACATGATCGGTGCGCCGTGTTCGCCCTTGCTGACCATCGCCCCGGCATCCTTCCACTGCTTGAAGGTTGCCCAACTATCCGTTTCAAAGGCCAGCCCTGCAAACCCCAAGGTCAAAACATTTATGCCTTTATAGGTGCTTTTGGTGGTGGCGTTTATCGGTAAACCCCTGTCACCAGTCCCCCGGTGCCAAGGCATGCGCCAATCATCCGCCTTTGCCCCGTCCTCAATCATTTTGATGATGTTGGCGGTAATTTCCGCATAGTGGTCACGTTTTGTCATTGGTTTAGTCCTTTTCGTCTGGTTTGTGCTGCTGGCCGTGCAAGGCCGTTCGTGCAGCGAATGAAGATGTAATAATTTATAACATCCACACAGTCAAGCGGTTTGTTATTATTTATTGCATATAATTTTGCCGCGCTGCCGCCCATGGCGGCGCGGCCCATTCGATTTGCACCTGTTCTGCGCCTTCTTGGGCGCGGGATTGGTGCGCTATGTGACTTTCTTTCCTCTTGTTTATCCCTGACCCGGACCCGAAAGAGGTCCAAAAATTTAAAATTACGGAAAATGACGCGCCATTAGCGGTGCGTCTGGCGTAAAAATTGGCCAGACGCGTGCGTTTTATTTCTTCATAATTACTAAGACTTTAACTTAGCCATGATGCAGCATGACGAGCATATGGTCCTCTCTATTCTGCAATTGAAACACATTACGAATATACAGAAGAATATCGCCGCGCCGCGCAGATGGTGCGCAGACGTGCACATAGACGCACGCACTCACCCGGACCCTTAGGCTTCGCAATAATGATTTGAGGCTTTTTACGTGAAGCGTCGGGTCAGGGGGGTGAAACGCTCTTCCAAATCAGCGTTTCACCCGCCGTTACATGTAACCCCTTGTAATTGCGAGGCATTATGCCGCCTGTAACGCTGAAACGCTTGAAACGCATACCCTTTCTCGCGCGCGCGTTGCGCGTAAGAGGCAAGGCGTTACAAGCGTTACAAGCGTTACAGATAGATATTTATTCTTCTTTTCAAACCCTTAGACGAAACGCAAAGCGAAACGCTCTTGGGTTTACAGCGTTACAGGGCTGGCCTCATCCCTCTTATAATTGCGAAAAACCTATTAAATATAGGGGTTTATTCGCATGAACAATAATGAAGGGTTCAAAGGGGCGGTTTCGCAGGCGGTCGCAGGGGCGGAGCCTCTGGCAGAGGATGCCGCTGCCGCGCAAATGGCGCTTTTTGATGAAGACCGGGCTTTGCCTGGGCCTTTAACCGGCGCGAATGGGCAAACAGAGAATGCGCCGCGTGGGCGTGGACGGCCAAAAGGGGCAAGAAATCGCTCTAATGAAGCCATGGTCAAGCACCTTTTGGCGCAATACCGGCACCCGCTCTATGGCCTGTTTGACCTTGCCAGCACGCCTATTCCTGAGCTGGCAAGGGCTTTGACGCCTGAAGGTGCCAGCGTCACACGCGAAGACCTGCGCTGGGCGGCTGAGATGCACCGCAAATGCGTGGTTGAGGCGGCCAGCTATGTGCAGGGCAAGGCTCCTGTGGCGGTCGAGGTCACGGCGAAGGACTGGCCGAGCATGGCGATCACTCTGGGGATGTTTGGCGGGCAATCAGGAGCATCAGGCCCGCAATTGGGCATGGATGCAGAGGAATTAAAAAGGCTTGGAATATCAAACACTTGCGAAGATGAGGGGGAATAAGTCTTATGTTTTCCAGTCTTATGTTTTCATTTATTCGCATGATCCCTCTGAAATTTCAGAGGCTTAACGAATTTCAGACAACTAATCAAAAATTAGTTTACCGGGCTGGCCAACCCCTTGTCAGAGCGCCGCGCGCGTCGCGGATGGCGACCCCCTACCCCCTTTTTGACCCCCGCCCCCCAAGGCCTCAGAGACAGACCACAGTAAGGGGGCCCTCACAGTGCATTTTAGGCCAGTCAAACTCAAGGCTTCCTAGAAAACGACAAATCGCGAAAATTTGGAACTCCAGCCGGGGTCGGGGGGGCGCGGTGTGTCTCTTTTAGAAAATTACAAGGCCCCTGGCCCGATTGCAGAGCAATTTATCATGGACACCAAGCACGAGCTGGTTGGTGTCATGGGGCCGTTCGGTTCTGGGAAAACTTCGGCCTGTCCGATTAAAGGCCATTATTTGACGCAGCTCCAAGTGCCTATGTTGTCAGATGGCGTGCGCCGAAGCAAGGGTTATGTGATCCGTGACACATATCGCAACCTTTGGGATAAAACGATCCCTTCCTGGAAGGATGTCTTTCCTGATTGCAAAGGCTGGCCGTTTAAGGGGGCTAAAGGCGGCCCCGCCACTCATGTGATCAGTTGGGTGCAGCCCAATGGTGATCGTTGTGAGATGATCGTCGAGTTTCGCGCCATTGGCGATCAAAGTTATGAGGAATTTGCCAAAGGTCTCTATGCCACATGGATTTGGCTAAATGAGGGTGACAGTACGCCCGAGGCGGCCATTGGTCCCTTGCTTGGGCGTCTTGGCCGGTATCCGCAACCACATGAAATACCAGAGGGTGCTGCCAAAGCGCCCGTAGCCCTGATGTTTGATTTCAATGCTCCATTGCACACGAACTGGACAGTCAAGCGTTGCATGGTCAATCCAAAGCCCTTGGATAGGGTCTATGTTCAACCGTCTGGTTTTTCCCCTGATGCCGAGAATATGGATGCCCTGCGCAAGATCCGGCCCGATTATTACGAACACATGGCTCTGGGCATGCAGGACTGGGAGATTGCAAGGTTTATCAAAAACATGCCTGGGTATTCGCGTTCAGGAAAGCCGGTTTATACGGATTATGCGCGTGATCTGCATGTGCTGGAAATTGGTCGGCCTCCCCGGCGTGGCGCTCGGATAATTTTTGGTGGTGATGCAGGCTCTACACCGGCGGGTGTGTTTTTAGAACTGATGCCCAATGGCAGCTTGCACCCGTTTGCGGAGCTTGTAACTGAACCCGGTGAGCTGGATGAGGCCGACAGTTTTGGCAAAAGATGCGCGGCGACGGCGGCACAACTGGCCCCAGGCTCTCCGGTGGTGGCCGCGCTTGATCCGTCTAGCTGGGCGCATCAGTCCGGTGTCAAGGGTGGCATTTCATGGGCTTTGACGTTCGCCAAGCACTCTGGCTTTGCGCTCTGGCGGCCCCCGACCAATGACCCGCTTATACGGATTGCGGCGGTAAAATACTATCTGACACACACCGCCGAGGGGCGGGCGCTGTTGCAGATGAACCCAGAGGGCCTTGATACCATCATTGAGGGCTTTGTAACGGGCTATAAAATCAAAAAACTGATGGGCCATGATGGCGAATATCACGACAAGCCCGACAAGGGCCATTTTAGCCATGTCCATGACGGCTTCCAGTACGGTTGCATGTTGGCCCGTGCCGGTCATGAGGTCATGGATCAGGTTATTTTAAATCAGGCGGCAATAATTCGTGCCGTTCAACAGCAACACTCATCACATAGCGGCGATGACGCTCTGGCGCATCATCTTGATTACGGTTGAAGGGATCGAAAAATGGCAGGGATATTCAAAAAGCCGAAAATTGAAGTGACCCCAACGGAGGCCGTGCCCGCGCCCAATGTGGGCGATGAGGCCCAGAGGATCGCCAATGAGGTGGCGCGGCGGCGGCGTGGGCGTGGTGGCCGCAAATCCACACTGTTGACTGCCGGTGCCCGCCTTGGTGCCGGTGCAGAGCCATTTCGGGCGTTTGCTGCGGGTGGTGGCACACCGCGCAAGACGGCAACGGGGGCAGAATAGCATGGAAACCATTGTCAAACGGGCCATCCGCGCGGCGCAAAAAAGGGTTAAGTCGCTGCTTATGGATTGGGAGGAAATGAAGCAAGAGCGCCTTCCGTTTGAGACTGAATGGCAGAAAATCGGTGATTATATCCTGCCGCGCCGCGATATGAATATCACCCGTGCGAAGGGATCCCTACGCACGAAAAAACTGGCCGATAATAAGGGTGTTGTGGCCAATGAGCGCCTTGCCGCCACCCTGCACGGGTTTTTAATGTCGCCATTTACCCCCTGGGTCATGCCTAATTTGCTTGAACGTGATGCCAGCCATGACGAGGAGGTATGGTTTGATGCGGTGGCCAAGCGCATGCACGCGCATTTTTCCGGGTCAGCGTCCAATTTCCGTGTCCACATGGCCGAAGACATGCTGGACAGCACCGCTTTTGGCTCTTCAATCCTGTTCATAGGCACCGGAAAATCAGGCCCGACCTATATGTCAGTTCCGTTGATGCGGTCGTGGTGGCGGGAAAACGAGCAAGGAGTGATCGACACCGTTGATCGCACTTTCGATCTGACTTTGAGGAAGGCTGTTCAGCGTTATCCGCATTCGGCAGAGCTGAAAGAAAAGATCAAACGAGACGGTGCCAATGAGAGTGAATTGATCGAGTTTTTGCATGTTGTTCAGCCGCGTGAAGGCGGGCGGGAAAACGCGGCCAGGGTGTTCAAAAACTTTGAAGACATAGTGATCTATGTCGAAGGCGGCGAGGTTGTTGACGTGGGCGGCCACGATCAATTCCCCTATGCGCCAGGCCGTTTGCAGCGGCGCTCTGGTGAGGCTTATGGCTATGGACCCGGCTGGACAGCTTTGCCCAATATCATCAGCGCCAATTCCATCATGGAAGCCATTTCACGCAACACAGAGCAACGTGCAGATCCAACAATGTTCTCCATCCTGCCCAATGCCCGCAATCTGATTGATCGGCGGCCCGGGGCTATAAACTCTATCATGGGCCTGGAAAACCTTGGCATCAGCAACATCAATGACGCCATACAAACTCTGGACGCGGGCGGTGATGTCGGTGTGGGGTATCAGTTATTGGAACTGCTTTATCGCGGCATCGATTTTTCATTCTATGTTGACTGGCTGCGCCCCAATGAAGGGCCGCAAAAAACCGCGACAGAAGTTATTGACAACCGGGATTTGCGCCTCCGCAGCATGTCACCACTGGTGGCGCGTCTGGAACAGGAAAAACTGACCAATATTGTCGAGCGAACCTTTGTGCTGGAAAAAGCTGCCGGGCACTTCCCGCCCATGCCGGAAAGCCTGGACAAGCATGAATTGGGGTTTGAATACCGCTCTCCCGTCGCCCAGGCCCAGCGCCAAAGCGAAGTCGAGGCGATGATGCGGACCTTTGATTTTGCCGCCGTCGCCGCGCAGTTCGACCCCGATGCCCCCAAGGTATTGGATGCACAGGAAATGCTCCGCGACGCGGCGCGTGCCAATGGTGCGCAGGCCAAGTATGTGCGTTCACGCGAAACGGTGGCGGCACAAACGGCGCAGGAACAAGCGGCGGCGCAGAACAGCCAGGAACTGGACCAAACCCTGATCGGGGCGCAAGCCTTGCAGGCCGGTGGTCAAGGCCTGGCTAATCTTGAAACGGCGGGGGTCGCATAATGGTCAAAGACAAGCCTCGCCCCAAGGCGTGCACGCCATTGCCTATGATGGCGTATAATTTTGTTACGCAAAAGGATGCGCGGGTTCAGGAGCAATTGTTTCGCACCTATCAGGACGTGTTTGGCACGGCCAATGGCAAAATTGTTCTGGCCGACATTTTGAGCCGTTTCGGTGCCGCACAGGCGGCCTATGACCCGCAAATCAAACACCCGGCGCAAAGCGCCGAAACCGCGATTTTCAATGCAGGCATGTATGCCGCTGCACTGGAAATATTCAAGCTTGCCGGCGGTGTTCCCGAACGCCTCGGGCAAGCCATCGTTAATGATAGACTGGAGGAGTCGATATGAGTGAAGGACAAGGATCAGGCGAAGAGGGTGCCGCAGGCGCTGGAGAAGGCGCTGGAGAAGGTGCTGGTGCAGGTGGTGAAACATCCCCATTCGCGGGATTGCCACAAGAGCTGGCCGACCACATTGAGACCACGGGCTATAAATCTTTGGAGGATTTAGCGCGCGCCGAATTTAATACCGGGAAATTGGTTGGGGTAGACAAATCCCATTTGCTAAAAATCCCCAAAGCGGATCAGGCCGGTGACCCGGAGGGGTGGGGCGAAGTCTTCAAAGCCCTGGGCCGCCCGGATGATGCCAGTGGTTATACGGCTTTGCCTGCCATTGAAGGCGTGGATGATATACCGTCAGAGGCGCAATCAATCCTGTTTGGCAAAATGCACGCGGCAGGTGCCAACGAGGCCCAAGTTGCCGCCGCCCATGCCGGTTATGCAGAGATTATTCAGGCTCAAAATATCGCCGAAGCCGCTGCCGAAAAAGCACAAACGGATGAAGCCATTGCCGCTCTGAAACAAGAGTTCGGCAAAGCCTATGATGAAAAAATTGGTGCTGCCCAGGACTTTATTAAAGAGCATGCCGATGAGAGCTTTCTTGGCTTTTTAGAGGAAACTAAACTTGGTGATAATCCGAGCATGGTGAAAATGATGGCGAAGGTCGCCGATATGATGAGCGAAACACCGATCCTGCCCGGTGGTCGCACCGGCCCCGGCAAAACCGGAATGCTAACCCCGGCGCAAGCGCGGGCAGAAATTGCCAAAAATGATGCTGATCCGTTATTTCAAAAAGCGTTTATGGATGCCAGCGACCCCAATCATAAGGTCAATGTCGCGCGCAATCTGGAGCTACACGCCCTGGCGGGTGGCTAGGCACATCCGGGCGGGGTTGACAATCCTTTAAGCAGGTCTCAATCTCGCCCACGATTTTTACTGCTTCGATATTTCGGGGTGTCCGCCAGACGGCGGGTCCGAAATCCCTCGAACGCCAGGACGGGCGAAACCGTCAAGACGCGGGTCCGGTATTCCCACTCAAATGTGGCCGGGGTGTCCAGTCGTTTTTCATGAAACGATTAGACACAGGAGCCCGTGATGGCCGCCGAAGAAAATAGTTTAGAAGGGCATAAGGTTATTGCCTTTGCCAAAAACGTCGATTTGATCGCCCAACAAACCCAAAGCGCACTTACGCCACATGTTATGGCGGATTTAGCTTATGCCGGTAAAGGTACCGAGTTTACTGATGAGTTGATGGGGACTTCTGATCCAGAAGCTATCCTCGACGACACTGGTGACACGCCGATTGGTAACGTTGATAAATTCCGCCGCCGTGCATTTTTTATGAGCTTTGGCGATGGGCAACTCATCGGTGATCGGGAAAAGGCAGAGCAATTGGTTGATCCAACCAATGCTGTTGTGCGCGCCGTCGCAGCCGGTTTGCAACGGTTTCGCGACAAATCCATTGTGGATATGTGCTTCTTCAATCCGGCTTACCAGAACAACAAAAAGGGCGAGCCTGTCTCCACGTCCTTCCCAGCCGCGAATATCGTCGCCGTAAACGAATGGGGGTCGTTCAAAGGCAAGGCTGATGGCGGTGGCACTGCGCCGACGACACAATCGGGACTTACCCCGCCAAAAATCAGAAAAATGCTCGAAATTATTGATAAGAGCAATATCAAAGGTCAGGTCAACATCGGGGTCGAACGCGCCGATCTGAACAATCTGCTGACCTCCACAGAAACAACTTCCTCTGATTATTCGGCAGTCAAGGCTCTTGTCCATGGTGAAATAAATACCTTCATGGATGTAAATTTTGTTCGCATGAATTACGGTCTGGCTCCTGCTGTTTCTGGGCAGGCTGGGCAATTCAAACTGCCGTGCTGGATCAAGGATAATTGCGTTTACAAGGAGCGCATCCTTGTTGCCACCAAGATTTGGGAAGATGCATCAAAGCAATTTGTCTGGCGGCTGTTCTACAAGAAAATGAATGCAGGTCTGCGCCGTCAGGATGCCGGTGTGGTGCACATTATCGTCAAACGCTAAGCCCATTCGGTGTGGCATTTGCCACACCGAAGCGCGCCTACCATTAGCCATAGGAGAAAATCATGGCTCTTCAAAGTTTATACGGGGATAAAATCCTCGCTCTGGTCAATAACATTCCGCAAAAAGACGTGGTGTCCTCAAATTACCGTGGCCGCGCCCGCATTATTTCAGATCGTGTATCTATGGCCACGGCGGCCAATGTCGCCTCAACAATCGCGTTTGCGAAAATCCCCAGTTCGGCCAATTTGCTGCGCCTTTCCAAACTGTTTTTTGGGGCCGCCGGTGCTGGGGTAACGCTGGATATTGGCTTCAAGGATGACGCCAGTATTTCACTGAGCGGAAAAACGGCGGCGCTGGCCAGTGCTGTGGATGTTTCATCTGCGGGCAATACCGATCTGATTGTCGCGCCAACCATAGACAAAATTGGATCAGCCCTTTGGGAAGTTCTTGGCCTTACCGAGGATCCGCGTAAAGACCTGACATTGATCCTGACCACAGGCGGCGCGGCCACGGCTGGTGGTGCCACAATCTTCGCCCTTGAGGCGTTCTTTGTTGTCGATTAGTCCGAGCAGCTCCAAACCAGCTAGATCAATCGACGATCCGTGCCGGGTATAAGTGTTTCCTCCGCGTTCAGTACACGCACACTTTGCCCGGCACCTTTATTTAAGATGAGGCTTCCATGGCGGCGCGCATAGATGTTGCTAATTCAGCTTTGGCTCATTTGGGAAATCTGCCCATAGGGGATATGGATTTTGACGATCCCAAAGGCAAAGCCGAAATTCTGGTTGCGGCTTTCATGGACCGTGCCCTGGAATACGTTTTGAAACTACAAGGCTGGAGTGATGCCAAAACCCGCGCCAGCCTTGCCGCCCAGACGCCAGCGCCAGAGTACGGATATTCCCTGTCCTATCCCGTTCCATCAGATTTGGTTTATCTGGCCTATGTGGACGCAGATGTTTATGAATATGAAGGCCGCCATATCCTGACTAATGTGGGCGCGCCCCTGAAAATCCAGTTTAACCGGCTGATAGGCGTTGCCGAAGCCGGGCCGTTGCTGGCCGAACTGGTGGCGCTACGCCTGGCAATGATTATCGCCATGCCGCTCAAGGCATCTGTCAGCGCCAAAAAAGAGCTGACGCTATTGTTCAAGAAAGAGCTGCGCACGGCGGTGTTGGTCGACAACTTTGAGGCCGCGCGCGGCGCTGTGCTTGGCTCAAATCTAAATTTGGCCCGCCATGGTGTGCCGGTTGAAGATGCTGCTGATACGCCGCATTGGCGAGGGTAGCCATGGCCCGTGCAAAAATAATACAAACAAACTTTACCGGCGGTGAAATCAGTAGTGCGGCCTATGCGCGTTCTGATCTTGAACGGTGGTACTCATCCGCTGAATGGATTGAAAACTATGTGGTGCGTGTCATAGGCGGTGCGTATCGCCGCCCTGGCTTTGCCTATCTTGGAAGGTCAAGAACCCCGACAAAAAAAGGCCAGTTGATCCGCTTCAAAAAATCAAGCTTCGATCAATTGATGCTGGAGTTTGGTGAGTTTTATATCCGCTTTTGGGATGTGGCGACCCAAACCCTGATCCAGTCTGGCGGTGCGCCTTATGAAGTTGTCACGCCGTTTACCGAAAATGATCTGGCCGGGATACGCTTCTGGCAAGTTGGTGATGTGTTGTTTATGGCCAACACATCCAGCGCAATTCAGACCAAGCGTTTGAAACGCCTTGCCGATGATAATTGGGTGTTTGGCGATTATGAATATCGTGAAGGGCCATGGCGGCCAGAGAGTGAGGCAAAAGTCAATATGACGCCGGGGGCTGATGTTGGCACGGGTATAAGTTTGCAAACCTCTGGTGCTTTTTTTGATCCCAAACATGTTGGCGCCTTGATCCGGGTTCGGCAAAACCGGGGCTCGCCGCCTTATAATAAATGGCTGCAAAAAGAAGCCTACACACTAGGCGATCTGGTGGTAAATGCCGGGCGTGTTTATAAAGCTGGATCAACGGGATCATCAGGCACCAACTCGCCAATCCATGATGAAGGCACTGAAAGTGATGGGGCCATGGATTGGGAGTTTATCCATGATGGCGCGGGGGTGGTCAAAATCACCTCCGTCATTGATGCGCAAAACGCCTTAGGTGATGTGCTGGTGCGCCTGCCGGTCAGCGCCGCCACCAAATACTGGTCCGAAGGTGCTTTTTCTGATTATCGCGGGCATCCACGGTGCGGCGCGGTGCATCAGGAACGCATGGGATTATATGGCACGGCCAGCCGCCCTGATACGCTTAGCATGTCGGTTGTCGGGGATTTTGACCTGGACGGGGCGAATTACAAACCGGGCCTTGGTACGGGCCTGATCACCGATGAAGATGCGGTCACGCGTACACTTGCGGATGGTGAGGTCGAGCCGATTGTCTGGGCGATCAGTCGCGACCAGCTCTATCTTGGCACAACCGGCGATGTAAAGCGTGTTTCCGGCCCAAGCCTAGACGAGCCGATTACCCCGGCGGGGGCTTCGGCCAATTCTGCCCTGTCGCCCGGTGTATCGCCATTCTGCCGCCCGGCCCGGCTGACGGATGCGATTTTGTACGCCAATCGCGATGGTCGGCGGGTATTGGAAATGCAGTTTGATAATGGCGAGCGCAATGATTTAACGGTTTTGGCCGAGCATATGGGCGCTTCACCCTTTGTCGATCTTGTCTGGGCAGAATTGCCGGATTTTGTGCTTTGGGGCCTTAATGCTGATGGGGGGCTGAAATCTGTTACCCGCAATATAAAACAGGGCGTGGTCGCCTGGGCGCGCCATACCATTGGCGGTCAGTTTGAAGGTGGTCCGCCCGTTGTTGAAAGTATTTCAACAGTTTTTGGTCCCTCTGGCCGGGATGAATTATGGGCGCTGATCAAGCGCACAATCAATGGCGTAGAGACCCGCAGCATAGAGCGCATGACGCGGCCTTTTGATAATGATTTTATGACGCCTGATCTGGCCTGCCTGGTGGACAGTGCCGGGTTTTTTGATGGCTGGAACGCCGATAAGGCCAAAACCATGACGCTGGGCGTTCCCGGTAATTCTGCACCGGGTGACACTGGCACATTAACGGCGACGGGCCATAGTCCGTTTGGTGCCGCCGCCATCGGCAAGGAAGTCCATTTGCGCCAGGTAAATCGCCCGGAACGGAGCAATGATGTCCCTGGCCCCGTGCGGGTCAAAATCACAGCATCTTCAGGTGCAACTGTGGCCAGTGTTGAGTTTTTATCAGACGTCCCCGCCGCCGTTTTTGGGGTGGCCCTGAGCCAATGGGGTTTTGCATCCACCGTGATCAATAATCTTGACTGGCTGGAGGGGGAGACCGTAACCGGCCTTGTTGATGGCGCACAAATTGATCCGGTTGTGGTGAGCGGCGGCAGCATCACCCTATCCGATCCGTCTGTGCGGGGCTGGATAGGCTTGGCTTATCAAAGCCTGATCCGGGCGCTGCCGATGGAAGGGGTGTCAAACCTTGGGTCGGCGCGCGGGGCGATCAAGCGTATTGACGCCATGACGGTTATTGTCAAGGACGCTCTGGGCGGGAGAATACGCGATGCCAAGCACGATCTTTCCGTCCCTCTCATGACCCGGACGCGGGATGATATTCTTGGGCGGCCACCAACACCAAAGCGTGAAGCCATTGAAATTGATTATCCCGGCAATTGGGATGAGCAATCGCGCCCGGAAATCATCAATGATGATGCCCTGCCCTGCACGGTGTTGGGTTTCAATTACAAGGCGACAGTCAATGATTGATGTGCGTCCCTATGTGCCCGGCGACGCGGCCCTGATGCAGGAAGTGACGCCGTGCATGGGGGAGCTGACCGAAGAATTAAAATCGCTGATGGCGGGCGGCGACCCCGATGGCACGGCATTTAGTTGTTGGCATGGCGATGACGTGGTGCTGATTGGTGGCATTTTCCCCATGTGGGAAGGGCGTATGACGGCCTGGCTGATTGTCGGCAAGGTGCCGCGCTATGGCTGGCAGAACATTTGCCGGGCGGTCAAGGCCTGTCTTGCCGCCTACGCAGATACGCCGCGCATTGAAGCGACGGCGCTGGCCAGTGAGCCAAAAGCGCAAAAATTTCTGGAATGGCTGGGGTTTGAACGTGAAGGCCTGATGCGCAATTATGGCCCCGATGGTGCCGATCATATTGGCTATGCCAGGATCGGATCAAGCTCATGAGCGCGATTAAAGCGGCGGGGCAAGCCTTTGGTGGGTTTCGGAAACTGCAAGCCGGGCGGGCGGCCAAGCAGCAATTTTTTGCCGATGCGCAGACCACACGAGCCGAAGCGGCGGTGGCGGCCAGTATTGCCCGAACGCGCGGTGCAAAAGACGTGGGCGCGGCCACGGCGCGGGCCGGTGCTTCGGGATTTGGCATTTCAGGATCAGCGCTGGACGTGATTGGGCAATTGGCCGCTGATGCGGAATTTAATGCGCAAGTTTCCATTTATGAGGGCGAGCGGCGGGCGACCAGTCTGCGCCAGCAAGGGCGATCAGCCAAACGGCGTGGTGTTGATGGTGCGATTGCGGGTGGTTTTGCGGCTGCGGGTACAATTTTGACTGCGGCGGCGCGGGCGGCGGCGGCGGGCGGCGGAGGATGATATGCCGATAAGACTGGATGCAGGATCACAAGGGGTGCGCGGGCCGCAAAGCCGGGGTAGCGGCGGCGCGATTGCGCCCGCCGGTGATCTGGGTATTGAGGCTTTTGGGCAAAGGCTGATCGAGATTGATAATTTTCGCAAATCCCGCCAGCGCCAAGAAACTGATGCTGCGGATGCCTTGAAGGTTGCTCAGGATTTATCTGATTTTCGCCTCAACCAGGGCACGGCTCTGCAAGAGGGGCTAGACGGGTATAATGGCGCAGATCCCGGTTTTGCCGATGCCGCCTATACCAATTTTCAAAATGAAGCCGAGACCCTCGTTAAGGGCGCGCCGGAACGGCAACGCCAGGCCTTGCAAGCCCGGCTGATTGCTTTTGGTGAAGGCTTTTCTGCGCAGGCGCGTGATGGCGAAAGGGCAAGGCGTCGTGAGTTCTCATTGACCAATATCGGTGTGGCTATTGAAGGACAAAGCAAGTCCCTGTTGGTAAACCCGTCAAACTTGAGGGATGCGCTTGGTGATCTTGATTTGGTGGCGGCGGGTGCGCCACCTGATTTGCAGGCAAAGGTCAAAAAGGAAGCCAGGCAAAAATACGGCTCGGCCTATGTGGACGGGATGCTGGATAATGCCCCAACCAGTTTGCGGGCTGAACTTGCCAGCGGCTCCCTGGATGATGTGTTGAGCGCCGCGCAAAAGGCCAAGGCGCTGGGGGCGGTTGATAATGAGCTAGCGCGCCGCGCGCTCCAGACCGAAGCACAAAACAAAGCCGCCGCCAGAGAAGCCAAGGCGGCTCAGGACAAACGTGATGTAATGGATCTTATCACGCTTTCCTCATTGGCCGATGATGAATTGGCCAGTATTGCCGCCAATGGCCTTGGCGTTGATGGTTTCAACCTGGCCCGATATATGGAATTGCAAAACCCGCAAGGGGCGGCGCGGTTCACGGCCAAGCGTAAAGCCGCCTTGAAAGCTTTTGAGAGTAGCGCCGATTTTGGGCAGTTAAGTGGCGGTGAAATCGCCGGTCGTCTGGCTGATTTGCGCCCTGAACCCGGTACGCCTGGATTTGCGGCAAAAGCCGATACGTTTGAAGCGGCACGAAAACGGGCCGAGCAGCATCTCACCGCCCGCAATAAAGACCCTGTTGGCTATGTGCAAAATGATCCGCAGGTGCGTGCGGCGCAGAGTGCGTTGGCCCAGATCGGCGAAGATGAGGGCGATGTGGCCGGTGCACAACAAGATTTGATCCGTACAGAGCTGGCGGCGCAACGATCATTGGGCATACCTCTGGCCAAACAAAAGGTTTTGCGGGCCGGTCAGGCCAAAGACATTGTGACGCAAATTGCTGCACTAGATAATGATGGGCGCGGCATTGCCATTCGTGATGCGATCAACAGCACGCAAGTCTATGGTGAGTTTCAGTCCAAAGTCATAAAGGAATTGATTGATGCTGGTTTGCCGGAGGATGCGCAAGGCCTGGTTATGCTGGAAGGTAATAATGTGGCCCAAACCGAACTGGCGCGGGCCATCGACGACAGGGATGTCATTAACAAGCTGATCGACAAAGCCACTGACAAGGATGTTGATGAGGCCGTGATTGATGCTATCGCTCCGTTGACGGAAACTTTTGCGTATGACGACACCGGGCTAGAATTATCAGTTCTGGCGCGTAATGTCGTGAACACTTTGGCCCGTCAGAAAGTCGTCCGCGATGGGTTAAGCGCAAAAAATGCGGCCAAGGCGGCGGCGCTGGCTTTTAACAATCAATACAGTTTTGCCGATGGTTATCGCATTCCGGCGGGCATTGCCAATGAAACGATAACGGTGCGTGATCCCGGCGCTGTGCGTGGTTCGGGCACTTTGATCCCGCAAGAGGCCAATCAGGAAATTCCTCTGGGTAACGTCATTGCGGTTGGTGCCCGGGCCAGTCTTGAAGCCCTGGCCAATCCTGACCGCAAAGCCGAGCGGCTTTTGCTGGCCGCATTTTTAGGGATTGATCCGCGTCTTTCCGCCAAGAAACGTACCGCATTTACCCAAGACGGGATTGAGGCCGATGGTGTATGGAAAACTTCTGAGGATGAAAGCGGCCTGATGCTGATCGTCACGCCAGACGGCGTGCCGGTGCCGGTGCGTGGTGCCAATGGCGCAGCAATCAAATTAAGCTGGGTGCAGTTAGAAGAAATAGGTCGGACTGTATTTGATGCGCCGGCGGCAATTCTGCGCAAAAAGAATGTTAAAAAACTGCTTGGCGAGGCTCAGTAATGATCTTCGGCAAAGACCCTGTTTCTGATCCATTCTTCGAGAGCCAGGCGCGGTTTGATAGCACCACCGGGCTGGCTTTGCGTGCGGTGGCGGGCGAGACCATTGATACCTCTTTGACCGCTTTGGGATTACGTGAAGCCGGGCGCGATTTGCGGGGGCTTGGTCGTTTGGCTAGAGGCGAGCAGGACATTATCAGCGCCGAGGATGCCACTGACAAATACGGCATTGACGGGGCCTTAAGCTTTGACAAACCCATCAGCGCCGATTTTGCGGCGGAAAAGCGCGAGATCAAGCTGCGCGAACTGGCGCGTGCCGATATTTTATCGCGCAATACCTCAACCGGATTGCCCGCCCGGCTTTCTGTGGGGCTGGTGGCCAGCTTTGCCGATCCCTTGGGGATTGCGGTCAGCCTGATCCCCGGTATCGGGACCGAAGCCAAACTTGCGCAAACCGGCAAAACCCTTTCCGGGCTAACCCGGTTTGCCGCCCGGTCCCGCGCCGGGTTTCGTGAAGGCCTTTTGGGCGGCGCCGCCGTGGAAGCCCCGATCAGCTTTCTGGCCAGTCAGCGCGAAGGCCGGGACCGCACGTTTGGCGATGCGCTGCTGAATATCGTCATATCCGGCGGGCTGGGGGCGGCCTTGCGCGGTGTTGGCGGGATTGGCCTGGATGCGGCACGCGCCCGCAAGGGGGCCAGCACAACCCGCCCAAAGACGTCAGAAGTCCGCACAGAGGCGTCAGGGGGGTTCAAGAGCGCCGAAGACCTGCCGGAGCCGGTATTGCCCCCAGAGGCGTCCAGTGCCAGCCCTGAGGCCCGTCAGGCGGCATTTGTGTCGGCGGTGGCCGAAATGGCGGACGGTGTGGAGGTGAGCGCCCCGGCCAAAGTGCTGGACGCTGATCTGGCCGCACAGGGGGCAAAGCTGGATGAGTTGGGCGCTCCCATCAAGGCCAGCTTTATTCGTGAGGATATTGCCATTGATCCGGCGGGCGGGCAGACCAAAGTCAGTTTTGCCATTGTTGAGCTGAATGATTTGATTGCGTCCAACACGGATGATCTGGTGCGCAATGCGGATTTTCCAAGCGCCTTGCAACCCCGTGATCGTGGCCGGGCGGCGAGCGCCGCACAAATCCAGTCTATCGCTGGCGATCTGAAACCTGAACTGTTGGGCGAGGCGGTGCAGGCCGAAACCGGCGCGCCAGTGATTGCCGGTGATGGCGTTGTGGAAAGTGGCAATGGCCGGGTGCTGGCCTTGCGCAAAGTGTTTGCCCAGGCTGGCGAAGGCGAAGCCCGTTATCGGGCGTTTTTGAAATCAAAAAACTATCCCACAGACGGCTTTGATCAGCCGGTGCTGGTGCGTGTGGCTGATCCTTCGCGGCCCGGCGCGGAGCGTCTGCGCTTTGCCCGTGATGCCAATGCCAGATCCACGGCGGGTTTCTCCGTCACTGAACAAGCCCTGTCTGACGCGCGGGCGTTAAGCCCAGAGATTATGCAATTGCACCGGGGCGGCGAAGTCTCATTGGGTCGCAATGCCGATTTTCAGCGGGCGGTGTTCGAGACCATAGTGCCGGAGAATGAGCGCGCCAGCCTGACCGATGCCAAGGGGCGGATTAGCCAGGACGGGGTGCGGCGGCTTGAGGCCAGTATTGCCGCCTTTGCCTATGATGATGCGCCGCTGATTGCGGCGGTGCTGGAAACCTCGGATGAAACGGTGCGCGGCATTGGCCGGGCCTTGATGGATGCGGCCCCGGCCTGGGCGCAATTACGGGCAGCGGTGCGTAGCGGCGATGTGCCCGCCGGGTTTGATTTGACGCCAGATTTGCTGAACGCGGTGCATACGGTGCGACTGGCGCGACGATCCTCGCGCAATGTGGCCGAATTTGTCCGCCAACGCGATATGTTTGACGGGGATTTGCGTGAGGAAACGGCGTTTTTCCTGCGGTTGTTTTTCAAAAAAGAGGATTATACCGGCCAGCGCCCGGCGGGAAAAATTGCCCAAGACCTTGATTTTCTCTCTGGCGAGCTGCAAAAGGCCAAAGCTGGCCCTGATCTGTTTGGAGACACACGCAATGCCCCGGAACTCTCAATCCTCAAAATCATCTTCGACAAGCGTGCAACAGGCAGTCTATTCGATCAAGGGCCGGTTGATGGAACGCCGGGCGCGTCAGGAAGGATCGGCGGTGATGGCGCGGGAAGCGAAAATCTATCGGGCGCTGGCCAAACCAAATCCAAACAAGGTGTAAAATCTGCCAAGGATGGTGGCCCGATAGATGGAGACGGTGACGGCATCGTCAATGAAAAGGCGCTGCAATCTGACCCGGAACTGAAAACCCTGATTGCTGATGATCAGAATATGGATGCGCAAATTTCTGCTCTGCGTGAGCAAGGGGTTATCAGCAAGGATGATCTGAAAGCGATTGCCACAGCCGGACTGAGCGCAGAGGAAAGCGCGGCTTTGCCAGAGTTGTATCGCGCCGCCGCGTTTTGCCTTAAAAATGGAGGTGGCTGACATGACGCAGCAAAGCGCATACTCTCATGGTTTTGGGAGATGACCATGACAATCTATAAAGCCATTATCGGGGCTTTGCTGCTGGCGCTGCTTGGTATGAGTGGTGCGGCGGTTGCCGAAGATAAAAATATTATTGCGCATACGCTGGAAGGCAAAAAAGTTCTTCTGAAGCCCGATGGCAAATGGGAGTATGTTGTTGGTTTTGAGGTGAATGATTATGAAAAACCAAGCCATACAGATGAGGACGTTCGCATCGATGTGGTTCTTGTGCGGATTAAAAAAAATAAACGAAGCGGGCAATTACAAACCGAGATCGGGATCACCATCATGGTTGTCGCGGAAGGTAAAATTCTTCACCCAAGAACACACAGAATTTGGGGTTATGATGCCGGTAGCCCGGGTGTAGGTGGAACAAGAGCTAGAGGGACAACATTAACTGATAATTATGGCAATCGCTATGATCTGGAGGATATTTTTCCGGAAAATTATAACTCAGAGCAGCATCCCGCTTTGCGCCCTGGTAAGAGAACGCCTTTCGTTATCACATATTCCGGTTATCCGGTACGTGCGGTAGAGACTTTGACCATGACCCTTGATGGTTACGTTTTCGGTCAGAAAAGGCGGATAAAGCTGGATATTCCAGCAAGCCTGATTGTCTGGCCGGAGGATGATGCCCCTTGACAAATTTCTTCCATACGCGCATGTTTAATCCGCTTCACAGCCGTGGAGCCGGGTTTCATAGTCCGTTCTTCAATAGGCGTCCAACGCGCCGCCCAGCGCGTTTTTTTATGGCCGGGCGCAGTGGGGAGCCGCAAGGCTCGCCGTTTCCTATTGAGCGGTCTATGAACCTGCTGTTGCCCGGTCACCAGTTTCATAGCTGGTGGCCAGGCCATTCAATAGGAGGCCGATCATGGCCAAAGAACTCAATAATATTCTCACTTTTCAGGCTGAACAGATTGACGCGCGGGATCTGGCGCTGGAAAAGGTGCATCAATGGGCTGACAATCTTAAGGTGCTGTATGATGCGGATATGCGTGACCGGCAAAAACTGGACCTTATGCGGCAAGTCAGCCTGTCTATTCAACAGGCCGTTGATGAAGCCTATAGCGGCGGCTGTCTCTAAAAGCCGTATCGAGGCGCCACGGAGGCACCATCCCCTCACCCCAACCCTCTCCCCAGGGAGAGGGGGTAAAGGCGTCCCGAAACTTGCGGCCGTCAGGTCACGGTTTGATCGCCAGGCTAGTGGCCCCCTCCTCCACTCCTTCGACAGGCTCAGGATGAGGGCGGGGGGATTATCTTTGGCCGGATCCCGTGTCGTTAAAAACGGCGGCGGGATCTGCGATAGTATTTTGCCGGCAATGCCGCCAGTTCTGAACGCGGTGGATTCCGCCATCCTTCGAGGCTTGGCTGCGCCTGCGCTCCTCTGGATGAGGAATTTGTTAGGTTTCTGGCCGATGCCGCCATTTCTGACCGCGGTGGAATCGATGCTTCACGCAGGCACCATCCCCTCACCCCAACCCTCTCCCCAGGGAGAGGGGGTAAAGATTTTCGGCCAGCACCTCTGGATGAGGAAGGGAGTAACCGCATGACCCGTGCGTGTTTGGGTCCGATCCGGGCCGCCATTGGCAAAGTGTTTTCTGATGATGAGATTGATGATGCGCTGGTCCGTCTGGCGCGTCGCTTTGAGGACAAGCAGCGGGCGCGGCCAACGGCCAGTGATGAGAGCCTGTGGCGCGAAGCATTTGAAAGCATTGCGCGGGATGATCTGGTTGTAGATCTCACCGAAAAGCGTTTGCGCAAGGCGGCGACGCTGGCCAAGGTCAAACGCACGGTAAAATTTGATGAATTGCGCGCTTCCGGCCTGTCAGACAGCAAATCGCTGGCGGTTTTTAATGTGGGTGATGAGGCGGTTGGTCGTGGTCGTGGCCTGTCTGTGGATGCGCAAGGCCGGGCGCTGTTCATTGGCTGGGCCGGGCAGATCATTAATGATCTTGAGGGTGCCGGTTTGCTCAAACGCCTGTCTAACCCGTTTGGTCGCCGCGATATTGATTTTGAGCTTAAAGTTCAAAAAGAATGGTCGCGGCTGAATGGTGGCAAAGAACAGCCCACGGGTGACGCGGATGCCCTGAGCGCCGCGCAGGCCATGAACAAGGCGACATCAGCGGCACGCCGTGCGCAAAATGATGAGGGTGCGTTTATTGCCGAGTTGCCGGGCTGGGCCGGGCCGCAAACCCACGATGCCATTAAAGTCTCTGGCGGGTTTTGGAAAGGCACGTCTTTGCGCGGCGGGGCCCGTGAGGCGCGCCAGAGCGCGGCGCGGGAAAGCTGGATTAAAACCATTGAACCTTTGCTGGATGATCGCACCTTTGATGGTGTGCCCAATCGGGTGGCGTTTTTACGCCGTGTCTGGGCCGACATTGTTGCCGGGGTGCATGATGTGCAAAAGGGTGCCGGTGATGATCTGGTCAGCACGTTTGGCAAAACCTCAACGGCCCGTGAGGTGTCATCGCGGCGGGTTCTGCATTTCAAGAATGCCGATGCGCATTTTGCCTATAACCAGCAATTTGGCCGGGGGTCATTGTTTGAGAATTTAACCGCGCATATGGACGGTGCGGCCCGCAATACGGCCTTGATGCGCAATTGGGGCCCGGCCCCGGAGGCGGCGTTTGAGGCGCATATGAAACGAGCCGTTAAAGACGCGCTGGAGCGCGGCGACCCGGCGGAGGTGAAACGCCTGCAAGGCTGGTTGCGCCAGGGCGAATTTGACCAGTTAACCGGCACCGCACAAGCGCCGGAAAGCCCGCGCCTGGCCGCCGTGGTGCGCGCCATAAAAAGTGTTGAAGGCCTGTCCAAGCTGGGCGGCATGACGATTTCCTCTCTTGGTGACACTGGCCTTGCAGCGGACACTTTGCGCAAGGCTGGCATTCCTTATTTAGAGGCCCATGCAGGGCTGACCCAGGCGATTGCCGGCATGCAGGGCAAAGCAGGCCAGGAAGCGGCGCAATTGGCCGGGGTTGGTGCGCGGCATATCATTGGTGATATGACCGCACGCTTTGGGGCAACAGACACCATGCGTGGGTTTTCATCCAAAGCCACCGCCATGTTTTATCGGGCCAATCTGTTTTCATTCTGGCAAACGAGGATCAGAAGCTCTGTGGGGGCTATCCTGTCTCATCATCTGGGCGGCAAAGCCAAGGTCAAGTTTACGGTGCTGGACGCAGAAACCCGCGCCACACTGGAACGCTATGATATTGGCGCTCGTGAATGGGATGCGGTACGCGGCGGTATGCGTGAGATTGAAGCGGATGGTGTGATGGAGGCGCATCTGACACCAGAGGCGGCGGATCTGGCCCCGCGCAAGGCCATTGCTGATTTTCTGGGTGATCTGACGCCAACTGATGACGCCATTCGCCGGGGCCGCGCAGATTTACGGCTGCGTCTACAAGGGTATTTCACCGATCTGGCCGATAATGCCATGACCGAACCGCGTGCCCGTGAGCAGGCCAAATTGCGTTTTGGCACCAAGCCCGGAACGGCCATCGGCGCGGCGGTTGATCTGGTTACGCAGTTCAAACAATTTCCGCTAACGGTTTTAACCCGTCATACCCTGCCTGGACTTGGTGGTTTTGCCGGATTGAATGCCATGGCCCTGACGGCAAATCTGATTGCCACAACCACCGTCTTAGGGGCCGTGGCGTTGCAGCTTAAACAACTGATCAAGGGGCGCACCCCTCGGCCAGTGAATAGTGAATTGTTGCTGGCCGCGTTTTTACAAGGCGGCGGCGCCGGTATTTATGGTGATTTTGTGTTTGCGGATTACAATCGTTTTGGCCGTTCTGCGCTGGCCACGGCTTCTGGCCCGGCGGTGGGTGATATTGAAGGTCTGATGCAGGTTTTAAGCGCGGTGCGATCCGGCGATGATGCCAGTGCCCGTGCTCTGCGCCTTGCGGTGGGTACAACACCGTTTGTGAATTTGTTTTACACCCGTGCTGCGCTGGATTATTTGATTTTGTATCAGTTACAGGAAGCGGTCAGTCCCGGATATTTGCGGCGTTATGAGCGGCTGGTGGAAGAAAAAACCGGCTCGACTTTTATCGTTTCACCAAGTGCGGCGGTACGATAGGGTACCCCCCCTCCGCCCCGTTCCGGCGCACCTCCCCCACAAAAGAGGGGGGAGGATTATCTTTGGCTGGAAGGGGCTTTACAAGTTCAGGCAAACCCGATTAGGGTCTGCCATCAATTCGCTCAGGCGTGTGTTGAACACGGAGGAACTGGGCGCACTGGTGTTCTGATTACGGTCGCAGCAATGCGGCGGTGATCGGGGCACGACCTTTGAAGGTGTGCGCCTATGACTTTGGAACTGCAAGCCCGTGATGCGACCTATCTTCTGGATGGGGTGACGACAACATTTGCGGTTGGTTTCAAATTTTTCAAAAATGAAGATCTGGATGTTTATATCCTCGATCGCACCACAGGGGCGCTCATTAAAAAAGCGCTACTGACAACGGATTATACTGTTTCCGGTGTTGGCAAAACTGCCGGGGGAAGCATTACATTTCTTAGTGTTACTGATCTGGCGGCGGATCGCAATCTGTTCATTGAGCGCCAGACGCAAGGCCGACAATCAAAGTCACTCAAGGATTTGGGGCGCTTTCCGGGACGGCGCAGCGAGGACATGGGTGACGAACTGGCCGCCGGTGTGCAGGATGCGCGGGCCCTGGCCGCAAGGGGCGTACTGGTTCCGGTCAACGATGCTGGCGTGACATTGCCGCCTGCCTCACAGCGCGCTTTGAAAATACTTAGTTTTGATGCAACCGGCCTGGTTATCGACATGCTTGACCTTACGTCCGGCTCTGGTGGTATCATTGGCCCACAAGGGCCAGCCGGTGCCGTTGGTCCACAAGGGCCAACCGGCGCTGGCGGCACCGTATCCCTTCCCTCTGTCCTTGCCTTGCGCGCCTTTGCTGTGCCTACAGCAGAGGCATCCATTGAACTTATTGGAGACCTTGCCGCGAATGATGGTGGTAGCGGTACGTTTTATTTTGATCCAAATTCTGCGACGCCTGATGATGGCCTTTTTACCATTAAGCCTGATGCAGTAACAGGGAATGGCCGTTTTGTCCGGAAAATTGAAAATGGAAAAGTAAGCCTGGCCGCGCTTGGTGCTAAAAATGATGGCACTGATATTGCGCCATTATTGCAAACCGCCCTGTCGGCATCAGCGGCGACTATTGTAATACCGAAGGCTATCAATCCGTGGTCATGGAAAACGACTGTCAATGCCGTTGAAGGCGTAAAGCTGGAAATAGAGGGGGAGATCAGCCACGAGACCCCGCCTGACGTTCCCGCTTATTATGCGGCTGGTTCTGAAGGCGTTTCAGTGTTGGTTACCGCGCCAATAACTGCCGGAGACTTTGCGGCGACCATTACCGCAGGAGATGAGGCGGGCTTTGCCGAAAATGGCTGGTGCCGGGTATTTTCTGGCGATGTTATCGACCCGGATCGAACCGGGACAACACAGGCCGAGTTACGGCGCATAAAAACCGTGGCGTCCGGGCTAATCACCGTGGATGCGCCCTTTGAGTTTTCATATGCAACGACCGTAAAAATAGTGCCCGTCACCATGTTTGTCAGGCCTGTTGTCACCGGGCATTTTAAAATTAACGGTAGCGGCGTGGCCGATAGTGACCGGCTGTTTGCCAAGTTTTTTCTTTGCGTTGACCCGATTATAGAAAATTTCCAAATCAGCAGAGCCGATGATCGGGCTGTCTGGATTGAGGACTGCGTTGGAGGCGGCGTCTTTCACTGGAATTGTACCGATACCCAAACGGCTGGTACTGGCTATGGCGTTTCAGTTGTGGGTTGCTCGTATGGCATCAGGGTGCACCATTGGACGACTTCGGATGTCCGCCATGCCGTATCAACCAATAATGTTTCCACGCGCGGTGGTGCTCCGTCCGTTGATGTCGGTTTTGGGTTGATCCTTGGCTCGCCTTTGCTTGTCGGCACTGGCGGCGTCACTGACCCGATTAAAACCCACGCCGCCACGCTAAAGTATGATCTGCATCATGTGACGATTATGGGCGGTACAAATAATTGCATTCTGATAGAGTCCCCTTTTGCAAGCATTGAAAACGTTAAGTGTGTTGGTTCAGACACCGCTGCCAGCATTTTACTTGCACAACGTAGTAATATTGAAGCTGAATATACGATCCGCGACGTTGAGTTAAATCATCCCTTTGATGAGGGTATAAAGGTGTTTACGGGCGCTGGGGCGAATACCGCCAGAATTAAATTTGTTGACCTTGACGGTGTCCGCATTCGTGGCGGTGGCAATACTGCCAATATGATCCAGATTGGCTTTGAGCCAACCAAACCAATAGGGCGTGTGTCATTGAGGGGGGTATGGGTACTTAACTCAAAAAGTACGACACACGGCATTTATATTGCTGATTGCGATACTGTACGGGTAATCGAGACAAACGTCCTGAACTTCAAAAATACAGGATTGCGTATTGGCGACGGCGTTAAGCGCTGCCTGATTGACGGCTATAATTTCGAGAGCGGTGGCGTCAGCACCGAGGGTATTTACATCAGTGGTACAGCGAAGAATGTAACCATTAAAAGATCTGTGCTCGACGGCAAATCAAACGCTAGCTCCAAGGGCGTTCTTATTGATGCAAGTGTGACCAATACAATTATTGATGACAGCGTGGAATTTATTGCAAATATTACAAATATCACAGGAGAATACTGGCCGTCTGGCCGGGGCATCGGGGGTTTCGTTACCGTTGCCGGGTCAACGCCCACTGTTACATCGGGTAGCCTATTTACGACCATTGGTTCCACTGCCGGAACCTACTTTATTAACTTCAAAAACCCGGTTCCCGACATTGATTATGATGTCGTCGGGTTCGCCACCGGCAATGGTGGCGGTAGTATGCACGCCAGTTCCATCGCCAAAACCGGGTTTTTACTGGCGCTAAAAGACGCAACCGGCGGCGCATCGGACTCATCGTTCAAATTTTCAGTTATCCCCTTTGCCAGATAAGGAATAATATTATGGCCGAAACCGCCAACCCACAAACGATTGGCACAAACTGGATGCCCGTAAGCGCGCTTGGCGACAAGAAATGCACTGTCACGTCGCCAAAAGGTAATTCTGCCGGAGAATATACGGTGTCGCCTTCCCCGACTGTTCCTGATGCCGGTTTTGAGGGCAATTTCATTGGTGAGGACACTGCCGTCACAAGAGCTTTTCCGGGCACCTACATTATGTATGTTCGCACGCGCGTCGGATCAAACAAATACAATATCGATAGCGGTGAATAGAATGCTGGTAATTAATCATAGCAGCTCTCAGGTACCCGTTGGCGGGTTGACGGGTCAGGTGCCGGTTAAGCTAAGCGGTACTGATTATGATCTGGGCTGGTTTTCAGGCCTGAGCCTTGACCCGCTTACCGGACGGATTGGCGTTGGCACAAATGCGCCTCAATCGCAATTTGATATTGATGCGGTCGGAACCGCACAAGCAGGTTTAAATATAAAGACTGATATTAATGTCAATGTTTTTCAGTATAAGAAAACTGACGGTAGTAATTTGTTGCGCGCAACTTATGATGGTTTTAATTTTCATCATTACTTTGGAAGTAATATATTTTATAATCTTACTGGAAAACATTTCACCATCTCTGGCAATGGCCAGCCTTCTATTTTAAGCATTACTAACGGCGCTAGGTTGTTTTTAGACACAGATAACATCGGTGCGCTTGCTAACCTTAATATTGGAGCGCTTGGATCATCTTATGCAACGGCGGCTG
>NVVV01000018.1 GCA_002733495.1 Robiginitomaculum sp. | reverse complement strand
GACTTTGCGGCCAAGATTTTCGCGCTCGGCGGCAAAATGCATCTCTTTGGTGATGATCCCGGCGCGGGCGTATTCCAATTGCGTTAGCGGCCCGTCTCCTATGCCGCGTAAAGGTCGGTGCAAATGGGGGAAGGAACGCGCCAGATGTTTCTCGCCTACATTGCCATTGTCTTCGGGGCGCACATCGCGGCCCTGATATTCTTCAACATTGGCGCGCGCTTTTACCCATACTGTGCGGGGGCGCGCCAGACCGGCATCAACATTAATGCTGGCGTCGGGGTCAGTGTATGGCCCAGAGGTGTCGTATACGCGCACCGCAGGTTCGTTCGCACTTTCATGCAGTTCAATCTGCCGGTGCGAGACTTTTAAATCCGGCGCGCCCTTGGGCGAGGTATAGACCTTGCGCGATGCGGGCAGCGGCCCAGTGGAAACAGTTTGAGGGGTGAGTGTGCCTGTAGGTTTATTCATAATGTTTCCTTTGTGTCTCACATCCTTCGACAAGCTCAGAGCCTGCCCCGGCGAAGGCCGGGGATGAAGTGTTCACGCGAAAAAGAAACAGACCAATAAACGCCCCGTCCCTTCGCCGGCATGACCCGTATCAGGTTCCAAGAGTGCATCTCAGCCCCGATGTGAATCAGGGCGCCCCTCGAAGCTAGCATCAGTGTAGCGTGATTTTCTTGTTTGGCGAAATGGTGTTTTCACCCGCTCAAAGCTGTCATCACCCGACGGGTTCGGGTGATCCAGTTTGTTTTGGTGTGGCGCTGGACTACCGGGATAAACCCGGTAATGACAAATCAGTTTTGCAATTCCGGCAAATCCTTGAAAAGCGCCAATGCCTCCGAATTGGCCAGCGCGTGGCTGTTTTTGACCGCACGATTATGGATCAGGTCGCGCACCGCCAGTTCGGTAATTTTGCCGGACTTGGTGCGTGGAATATCCGCCACAGCGATAATTTTGGCTGGCACATGGCGGGGGCTGGCGCCTTTGCGGATTTTGCCTTTGATCTCTTTGATCAGGGCCTCATCAAGGGTAACGCCACCCCGCAACACCACAAACAGGATCACCCGCACATCATCCTGCCAGTCCTGACCAACACAAACGCTGTCCAGAATGGCCGGGATTTGCTCGACCTGATTGTAAATCTCTGCGGTGCCTATGCGCACCCCGCCGGGGTTTAAGGTGGCATCGGATCGTCCATGAATAATCACGCCGCCATGCTCGGTAATTTCGGCCCAATCCCCATGACGCCAGATATTAGGGTAATCCCCAAAATACGCGGCCTTATAGCGGACATTATCCTCATCATTCCAAAACCCAACCGGCAGGGAGGGAAAAGGTTTGACGCAGACCAGCTCACCTTTTTGGCCGACAACCGGCTTGCCATCATCGTCCCAGACCTCGACCGCCATGCCAAGACCCGGCCCCTGAATTTCGCCCTCATAAACGCTTTGCAGCGGGTTACCGAGCACAAAACACGAGACAATATCCGTGCCGCCTGACATGCTGGCGATCTGGGCTGTGGGCGTGATTTCATCGGCAATGAACGAGAACCCTTCGGGCGATAAAGGCGAGCCAGTGGAGCCAATCATGCGGATATGAGACAAATGGCTTTCCGCTTTGGGATGCTGGCCGGATTTATGCACCGCGTCGATCCATTTGGCCGAAATGCCAAAAAAATCGGCCTTTTCCCGATCGGCAATGCGAAACAAAACCCGCCCATCCATGGCAAAGGGTGAGCCATCATAAAGCAATATGGTTGAGCCGCCGCCCAGACCCGCCACCAGCCAGTTCCACATCATCCAGCCACAGGTAGAGTAGAAGAAGACGCGGCTGCCCGCGCCATTATCGCAATGCAATTGGTGTTCTTTAAACTGTTGGATCAAGGCCCCGCCAGCAGAATGCACAATGCATTTTGGCTTGCCCGTGGTGCCCGAGGAAAACAGGATATAAAGCGGATGATTAAAGCCAAAGGCCTTATAGGGAACGCCGCCGCCCTCGCCGATTTTCATCAAACGATCCAAGGGCATAAAGAGATCGTCATCGCTAAAATCGGCCTTGGTGCCTTCATAAGGCACAACCACCACATGTTCCAGCGATGGTATGCCCTTGGCGATGGCTTTCAGCTTGGTCCCCACATCAAAGATCTTGCCACCATAACGATAACCGTCACAGGCGATCAGGATTTTAGGTTCAATCTGGCCAAAGCGATCGGTCACCCCGCCAACGCCAAAATCCGGGGATGCCGAGGAAAACACCGCCCCGACCCAGGCTGCGCCCAAAAAGGCCGCAATGGTTTGCGGCATATTGGGCATAATGGCGGCAATACGGTCACCGGGTTTTATGCCCAAGCCCCGAAAAGCCGCCGCATAGCGTCCGGCTTTTTCTTTAAGCTGGTTCCGGGTCCAGCACGCCTGACGGCCATCTTCGGTCCAGAACACCAGCGCCTCATCGCTGGGAAGACCACGTTCAATCAGGTTTTCTGCAACATTCAGGCGCCCATCCGGAAAAAACTGCGCACCGGGCATTTGTTCGCTATTGACTAGCACCCGCGCCCCGGGGTCACCTTTCAGGCCGCACTCATCCCAGATTGCCCGCCAGAACCGCGCCGGGTCTTCAATGGACCAGGCGTGAAGCTGGGCGTAGGCATCCGGTGCGGTTGGATCAATATTGGCAATGCTCTTGGCAAACTGGCCCATGCGGCAGGCCAATTTCTGTTCATCATTGGGGGTCCACAGAGTGCGCATGATTTGCCTTTTATCGCGTATGTGATGACCTAGGTTCTGTAGCGCAGGATGGGTCGGCGTGAAAGGGCTAATACCAGAAACGCCGGTCCCCACAATGGGAACCGGCGTTGGGCTGGGGTATATACAACCATGAGACCGAACCCGCGCGAGGGACGTTATGACGGTCCCGATCTCGAATATGAACTTATGATTCCCTAGCTGAACGCGTGATGAACACCGTTTATGGGGTCTGTTCATCAAATAAATTTTTCGAACCAGTTGAACGGCATAGGCCAAAATGCGCGCGCCGTTCTTGAGAACATTCCACTGTGACCAATTTTTTTCACCCCAATATCGGCGGGCCTAGTCCAGCAGGTTTCATAGGCAGCGTCTTGATAGCACTGCCTTGTAAATGGTTCAGTTTTTGGGTTAACGATCGGGTCATCGGTAAAGGCAAACTGGCACATGTTTGCGCCATCCATGGAAAAGTGTGCCCCATTCAGTTTTTCCAGCACATCGGTCCAGTAATAGTCGCGCGTCAGGCACCATTTTCGCCATTGCAGGAATAATGGCCGCGGCATGCTTGCGCCCGGCCAAAATTGTGGACCTTTCAAATATCCATGACGGGCAAGCGATAATGGTCCCAGAATAAAAAAGAACAAAAATTCCTGCCACCACTCGCTGGGACGGTGACCGAACCAATAGCCGTTTCCTACCGCGACAAGTGCATGACCAGTTGCTAGGTTATGGTTATCCATCAGGCCAATTAATTGCCCGCCAAAACTATGCCCCAGCGTAAAAACGGGCAAGCCATCCATCCTGGAGGCCAGTGCGTCCAAAGCCGCAGGGGCATCTCGTGTGCCCCAGGTGAGAAAGTCGGCGGTGCAGGCGCGCATATCTTCTGGTGCAGAGCTGGCAATGCCGCGATAATCATAGGTGAGACAGGCAAAGCCCCGCGACGCACCATATTTGGCAAATTGGGCATAAAACTCTTTGGGATAGCCGGTGCCTGATGAGATCAACAGCCCGGCTTTTGGCTTTTCTGGCATAAACAGGCTGGCGGCCAGGATAATTCCATCGCCGGTGGTAATCTGCAGCTTTTCTTCTTTGATCTGTGAATCGTCCATGAAAAACCTCATTACACAGCCTTTGCCAGTTAACGCGCAGGTCAAGTCAAGCTAGAATGCGGTGAATTTGGAGAATTGCCATGTCATCTGTTCATGTCCGCCTGAAAAAACTGGGCATTACCCTGCCCAAAGCCGCCGCCCCTGTGGCGAACTATGTGCCGTTTGTGCGCACAGGTAACCTGCTCATCATTTCCGGGCAGATTGCTTTTGGCCCTGATGGCCTGATGAAAGGCTGCCTTGGCAAGACCATGGATGTTGAGACAGGACAGAAAGCTGCCCGAATGTGCGCCCTAAACCTAATTGCCCAGGCCAATGCGGCGCTGGACGGTGACCTGGACCGCATCAGCCGGGTCGTGCGCCTTGGCGGATTTGTCAACGCCACCGCCGATTTTGAGGATATTCCGCATGTCATTAACGGGGCCTCTGATCTGATGGTTGAGGTCTTTGGCGATACGGGCCGTCATGCCCGCGCCGCCGTGGCCTGCCCCAATTTGCCGCTTGGTTCAGCCGTCGAAGTGGATGCCATGTTCGAGGTGAAATAAGGCATGGCAAAAATGTCTTTGCGCCTTATCCCCTCCCTGAAAGATATTCCAAAAGCGCAATGGGACAGGCTGGCCAATCCGGCGGGGCAACCGGCAAACCCGTTTTTACGCTGGGATTTTTTATACGCGCTGGAGGCCACCCAGTGCGTAGATGGCGAAACCGGCTGGCAAAGCCTGCATTTGGTGGCCGAGGATGCGGACGGGGCGCTGGTTGGCGCTGTGCCGCTTTATCTGAAAAGCCATAGCCTAGGGGAATATGTGTTCGATCATGGTTGGGCACACGCCTATGAACAGGCGGGCGGGCGCTATTACCCCAAATTGCAGGCCGCCGTGCCCTTCACACCCGTGCCGGGCGCACGATTGTTGGCACAGGATGATGACACCCGCACCGCTCTGGCACGGGCCTTGTGCAGTGTCGCCCACGAGGTTCAGGCCTCTTCGGTCCATGTGACCTTTGCCAGCGGAGGCGATATAAAAACCCTGTCCGATCAGGGCTTTGCTCACCGCATTGATGTGCAATATCATTTCCAGAACCCGGGCTATGAAAATTATGATAATTTTCTGGCCAGCCTGTCTTCGCGCAAACGCAAAAACCTGCGCAAAGAACGCGCCCGCGCACAACAAGGGCTGGAGATCGTACACCTTAGCGGCGCTGATTTAGCCAGCGAACACTGGGACGCCTTTTTTGCCTTCTATCAGGACACTGGCCAGCGCAAATGGGGCCAGCCTTATCTGACTCGTGCATTTTTTGATCACATCGGTCAAACCATGGCCGAAGATATTTTGCTAATCATGGCCCGCGATAACGGCCAATGGATCGCCGGCGCTTTAAATTTTATTGGTGGCGATGCGCTTTATGGGCGCTATTGGGGGTGTACCGAACAGCGCCCAAACCTGCACTTTGAACTTTGTTATCATCAGGCCGTCGAGGCTGCCATTACGCGCCGCCTTGCCCGTGTTGAAGCCGGGGCGCAGGGCGAACATAAAATCGCCAGAGGCTATGTGCCCGTTCTGACCCATTCGGCCCACTGGTTCGGTGATAGCGGCCTGCACGAGGCTGTGGCCGCATATCTGGACCATGAACGCGCACAAGTTGAACAAAATGTGATCACACTTGATGCGTTCACCCCTTTTCGCAAAAGCGCTCCGGACTTATCTCTACCCTCAAAGGGAGAATGAATATGGCCTCACTTCGCTTTGATTTTGATAGCCACACCGGCACGCCACTGGCGGCCTTGTTGGAAAAACCGGACGGTCCAGTGCGGGCCAGCGTCCTTTTTGCCCATTGCTTCACCTGTACAAAAGATATTCTGGCGGCGCGCATTATTGCCCGCACCCTGGTCAAGGATGGCTTCGCGGTTTTGCGCTTTGACTTTACCGGACTTGGCCATTCCGAAGGCGAGTTTGCCAACACCAATTTTACCTCCAATATTGCGGACCTGCGCGCCGCCGCTGCGGCACTGGAGGCTCATCTTGTAGCCCCGGCCCTGCTGATTGGGCACAGCCTTGGCGGTGCCGCTGTACTGGCCAGTGCCAAATACATACCCTCGGTACGGGCCGTTGCGACCATTGGTGCGCCCTCAGACCCGGCCCATGTTTTGCATAACATGCAGCCTGCCATTGCCGAAATAGAGGCCGAAGGCCACGCCGAAGTTACGCTAGCCGGGCGCGTTTTCTCAGTTGAAAAGCATTTTCTGGATGATGTCCGTGGTCACTCTTTGGACAAGGACATCGCCGACCTTCGCCGCGCTTTGCTAGTCATGCATGCCCCGGCGGATCAGACCGTCGGTGTGGAAAATGCCGCCCATATTTTTGCCCTCGCCAAACACCCCAAGAGCTTTGTTTCACTAGACAGCACTGACCACTTACTCTCCAAATCAACAGATGCCCAGTATACCGCCCATGTGATTGCCGCCTGGGTTGACCGTTATGTCTGAGGCGGTGCGCCGCATGGACCGCAGGTTTGCCATGATCTAGGCTTAGCCAACGAATCCATGAGGGAGGTAAGCCATGAGCTTGCACGACACGTATGACAGCAATAATATCTTTGCACAGATCATCCGGGGCGATATGCCCTGTTGCAAAGTCTATGAGGACGACGATGTTCTGGCCTTTATGGACCTTTTTCCCCAGTCCCCGGGTCATACGCTGGTGATCCCCAAAAACGCCGGGCGTAATCTTCTGGACACGGATGATAAAGTGCTGACCAAAGCCATAGTGCAGGTCAAAAACATTGCTCGCGCTATTGATGCCGCCTTTTCACCCGATGGTCTGATCATCACACAATTTAACGGCGAACCGGCGGGGCAAACCGTATTTCATTTGCATTTCCATATCATTCCACGCTTTGCTGATCAGGCCTTTGACCGCCATGGCAAAGGCAAGCCGGCAGATCGTGAAGTGTTGCATGCCCAAGCGGCAAAAATTGCTGAAGCGATGAAAAGCTAAATATAAAATAAAAGCGGGCCCGACCTCCCCGCCGGACCCGCTTCCCACTCCCCGTTCCCCAACGGTAGTCTGATTTTATCTTTGTTCAGTCACCCGGGCTTCGGGAAAGCCTGCATCGGCAACTTCATAGCGCTGTTGCTCGGCCCCATCCCGATTGTCATAGGGACCAACAAGAACCCTGTGAATATAATGATTGTTGACCCAGGCAGTTTGCACGGAGGCTTTGCCACTGGTGCGCAGGCGAGCGGCGATCTGTTCGGCGCGGTCACGGTTGCCAAAAGCCCCAAGCTGGACAAACCAGCCACCAACGGCAATGCGTGGCCGCGATAAGGCAATCTGGTATTTATCCTTAGACTCCTCAGGCCAGCTTTCACCAAAGGCATAAGGTTGTTTTTGCACTGGTGTAGGTGTAGCCGCTTTTGGCGCGGGCCAGACACTGGCTTCTGGCTGCGCACTTCTGGCCGAGGCCCGTGTGCGGGTTGAAGCACGATAAACATTTGCGCGCCCGGGATTAGAAACCGCAGGGCCAACATATTGCACACGAACGCGTGTCACCCCCTGGCGCAGATACCCAAGCTCACGAGCGGCGCCTTTGGACAGGTCGATCAGGCGATTATTGACAAATGGCCCACGGTCATTGACCCGCACAATGATTGTGCGGCCATTTTCCAGATTGGTGACACGGACAAGGCTGGGAAGAGGCAAGGTTGTATGGGCGGCACTCATGCCATTCATATCAAAAATTTCGCCATTGGCCGTTTTGCGTCCGTCAAATTTAGACCCGTACCATGAAGCCACGCCCTGGCGGTCATAATCATCCTGACGGGCCGGCACATAAGTGCGCCCGGCAATCTGGTAAGGACGACCAATTTTCTGATGCGCCCCGGATCCAGCCGGTTGTGGAGATTGGGCATAACGGTCGTTTCTCTGATGACGCTTTTTATGCCCAATACGAACATTGGCGTTAACAGGTGCGCCCCACCGGCTACCATTCGCGGAAAGATTGACGCCACCAGTACTGCAGGCGCTAAGCGCAGCAACAGCAAACATGGTCATCAACACACGCAAGGGTGTGCGCATTACAAGTCTATGAGACTCGTTTTCATGTTCATCCTGTGCCAGATTATGTTCCCTGCTAGACGCCATTCTCTTTACCTTAAAAAGCGGTACATTTTTGCGCCGCCTCCCCTGAAGTGCCGATTTTCCGGCTGTTGTTATTGGGGACCATAGGGCATGGCGCTGAATCTTGGGTTAAATGCTATGGTTACCAAAACATGACTCGGCAGTTTTTGTCATTCGGCCTGCAAAATTAGAGGATTTTTTTGGGTTTTTGCACGCAGCGGCTTGCGGTCTTGCGCCAGCCTTGCTAGCCCTCACGCGTCTTGCGGATGGGTGGCAGAGCGGTTGAATGCACTGGTCTTGAAAACCAGCGGGCGTGTAAGCGTCCCGGGGGTTCGAATCCCTCCCCATCCGCCATTTTTCTTTTTTATTGTTACATTATAGTGCGTTGCCTGTGTCTATTTGTCCAACCTCTGTAAGGTTGGACATCGGACCGCCGTGCCCCACGCCGATATGTTTGATATTATTCTCTGTGGGGCGTTGCATTACCTAGGGTCTGACGGCACCGTTACAATATATATTGCGTCAACGGTTTCAAAAGGGCATCAATTACAACACAGGCCCAGTTTGTGGATGTGTGATAGCCTCATAAAGGTGTGCAGCGATGAGAGAATTACTCAAACGATTTTTGGATCATGACCTCGATCGGCGGGGGTTTATTCAGAAAACCATGGCTATGGGCATGTCAACACTTGGGGCTACGGCACTTGCCAATACATTAGGAGGAGAGGCGCAAGCTGCGACTTCAGAATCTGATGACGCTCCTGAGTTAAGCCGCTTTGTCCACGATCTGACAGGCGGAGATTTAATGTGCGAGTTTTTACGGGATTGGAATATCCCCTATATTTTTGGCCTGGCAGGTTCTGAGGAAGTTGGTTTTCTTGATGCTCTGGTTGACCGTCCGGATATTGGTTACGTGACCTGTATTCATGAGCATGTGGCCATGGCCATGGCAGATGGGTATTCGCGCTCTACGGGGCGCACCTCTATTGTACAATTGCATTCAGTTGCTGGTGCCAGCTATGCTCTGGGGCAATTGGTTGGCAGTTTTCGTGACCGGATACCTGTCGTGGTGACCGCTGGTCGTCAGGCCACCGAATATCGCGGCCATGATGGTTTTCTGGAAGCGGATGATTTGCAAAACCTGCCTGGTGATTATGCCATCTGGAACTGGGACGTGATGAGCCCGAACACGATTGCCGAAGTCTTGCGGCGAGCTTTTTTACTTGCCGAAGCCCCCCCTGGTGGCCCAACTTTTGTAACATTTTCAAAAGATTTGTGGGAGATGAATGTTAAAAAGGCGGAAATCATCCCCCGCTCTCGCTCACATGTAGATACAGATGTGGCCCCAACAGACGCAATCGTTAAAAAGATTGCTGACCTTCTGATCGCCTCCAGCCGCCCCATATTGTTTTTGGGAAATGAATGTATCAAAACCGATATTAGCGACACAGTGGCCGCTATCGCTGAAACGGTTGGGGCCCTGGTGCTAACATCAAGTAAAATCCCGATTGTCTTCCCCACTACACACCCTCATTTTGGTGGACAGTTTAATACGGATGATCCAGACCTTAACCCGAGTATTGACTGTTTTTGGAGTATCGGTGCTCCCCTTTTCAAGATTAGCAGCCGCCCCAAGAACAATCTCATCAAACGGACTGCTAAAATTATCCACACCAGCCTTGTCGACCATGAAGTCAGCCGAAACTACCCAACCGATATTGCCGTCATTGCCAGCATTAAGGCGACCAGTGAGGCTGTGTTGGCGGAATTACAATCTCGTGGCGATTTAAAGGATGCCAAGGCCCGTCGCACATGGGTTACAAACTATACCAAAGCGCGCCGCCGGAGCATTCAGGCGCAGTTAGAACAAGAATTTGATAGCACACCGATTTCCCCGGAGCGCCTGGTCAGCGAACTCGATACGCATATGGACAAAAGTGCTTATATCGTTTCGGAAATTGTCACCAATGACAATCTGATCCGCAAGCTGGTGTCCTTCGACCATACCCGGCCAGTTGAGAAACGTCGCCGTAATTTCGATACCACCAGCGGCATTCTTGGCTGGGGGGTATCGGCGGCCATCGGCGTCAAACTGGGTAATCCCGACAAGGAAGTATGGTGCTGGAGCGGCGATGGAAGTTTCAATTTTGGTTCACAAGCGCTTTGGACCCTGTCGCGTTATGATGCCAATGTCGGTATCGTGGTTTTTAATAATGGCCAATACCAGGCCAACCGACTTAATCAGGCTCGCTATAAAGGCCGCATGTACGAGACAGATCGCTATCTGGGGGTCAATCTTACGCACCCCGATATCGACTATGTCAAAATGGCCCAAGCCTATGATATTGAAGGCGAGCGGGTGAGCGATCCAGACGACATCACCGCCGCCATTGCCCGGTGCCGCAAGGTCATGAAAAGTGGTCGCCCTTATTTGTTGGACATCAAGATTAAAACTAAGGGCCCCGGAAAGGATATGGCCTATTATGATTATTTTTCGATCGGCCAGGGTAAAAGCCGTCGCGATATAGAGCGTGGTTAATGTGCCCCACCGTCAGTCGATATTATCGAATAGAGCATACTGAAAACGCCATTTGCTTTCATCCTTGCCCCTTTTTACTCTCAATCCCTGAAATGGGGGTGTAAGTAATGAAGGCCTCCATCATTATCATTCTTGCCTATCTACAAAAGTGATTGATTGATGTCTGCTGATCCGGAAAATCCACTGCGCCCTAAAATGCTGGATTTTTCCCTTATATTGACGATTGCGATCAGTGCCCTGGCGATTAACGTTGCCGTGCCCAGCATCCCGCTGACCCAGACCGCTTTGGGGGGGCGGGTGATGGATGGCCACTATATAATGACGGCATTTCTTTTGGGCTATGCATTGGGGCATATTCCATTTGGCCTTTTGGCCGATCGTTATGGGCGTAAAACTATTTTGCTGGCCGGGCTTTTACTGTTCACACTTGGCGGATTGGCCAGCAGCTTTGCTGTCGATATTCCAGGCATGCTATGGGCCAGATTTGTACAAGGCCTTGGCGGGGCTGCGGGGCCGGTGATTGTACGGGCTATGGCGCGAGATCTGACATCGGGCCCTGCCCTCTCTGCTTTAATGACAAAGCTGATGAACTCTTTGGCCTTTATCCCTTTAATTGCACCGCTTTTAGGCAGTGCTATTTTAAGCTTTTATGGCTGGCGTGGCCCTTACATATTTTCATGGGTTTTGGGGGTAGTAAGCTTTATTGTCATTTTTGTTTTTGTGCCGGAAACACAAAAACCTGGCGCTGTACCCGCAGCCAAAGAGCACAGATTACGCAAAAGCTTTGTGCTCTTTATTACCCATCGCGAAAGCCTGTGGGGGGCGGGTTTGCTAATGGCATTATTCTTTGGTTATCTGGGAATGATGTCGGGTATCGCCTCTGTTTTACACGATGTTTATGGGTTTAAAGGCCCGTCAATAGGCTGGATTGTCGGTGCCTTGCTTTTACCCTATGCAGGCAGCGCCACCTATAATCGTATGGCGGCGCGTACCGGGTTTTTGAAAACCCCGCGCTCTATACAATCATTATTACGTCTGGGCGTTTACTTTTTTATTGGGGCTGTTGGACTTGCTATTGTTGCACTGTTTTTACCCATTGTGCCGTTATGGCTATTTTTCGCTGTTATCGTCATTTATCTCATCGGCATGGGGTTGTCTTTTGCCAATGTCACGGTGATTGCTTTGACTGGGCAGGCCAAAACCGCAGGCTTTGCAGCGGGCATAATGGGAAGTGTACAAATTGGTGCGGGCGCTCTTGGGTCCTGGGGCGCCGCGGCCTTTTATAATCAGTCCAGTTTCAGTCTGCTCCTTATGATGCTTTTGGCTGCCACCAGTTTTGTTGCAATCTACTACGGGGGCGTTTCCAGTGGTAATACCCCGGCACAAAAGCGTGTTGGTCAGACTTAATCCGGTCATAGCCGTCCGGGCAATCTTTACTGTATTTGTTTTACGTTTGGTGGCTTATAGAATGAACCCTTGCGGCCCCGATATTGTATGCGGTTCCGCAAAGGCCAACATGCCATCATACCCAAGGTTGCGGCCAATGCCCGAATATTTAAAACCACCAAAGGGACCACGGCCATCCTGGGCCATCGGGCCGTGGCCATTCAAATAGGTGTAGCCAGCTTCTATTTTTCGCGACAGGCGTAGCGCCCGATCAGTATCCGGCGTCCATACCGAAGAGCACAGTCCAAAATCGCTATCGTTGGCCAGGGCAATGGCTTCCTCATCGGTTGTGAACTTCATAATTGGCAAGGCCGGTCCGAACTGTTCATCCTTGACAATGCTCAAATCCGGGTCTGCATCATAAACAAGGGTTGGTTTTTGGAAATAACCGCCGCCGGTATATAAAGCCTCGTCAGGGACACGCCCGCACTCTTTAACATCAGCGCCTTTTGCCCGTGCCTCTGCAATCATGTCAGTTACGACTTTAAGCTGTTTGGCATTATTCACAGGGCCTTGCGTGGTTTCAGGCAGCAAACCGTCGCCAACCACACTGGCCTCGCAGGCTGCCGTCAGGCCATCGACAACGTCATCATAGCGACTTTCATGAACATAAACCCGCTTCATGGCCATGCATATCTGACCAGACGAACCAAATGAACTCCAGAACATTCTCTGGAAAACCTCGTCACTCAGGTCGACATCATCAAGAAAAATTCCTGCATCATTACCGCCCAATTCCAGAGTAACCGGGGTGATATGTTCCGCCGCCGTGCGCATGACATGCCGGCCAATGGTCACCGAGCCGGTAAAATTAACATTGCGCACCAAGGCATGCCCAACCAACGGGTCACCAATTTCACGGGCTGAGCCAGTGATAATATTAACGACACCCGGGGGCAGCATTCGCGCGATGATTTGCAGTGTAAGTGTTGGCGCCAGTGCCGAATTGGCCGACGGTTTGACAACCACAGTATTTCCGGTGGCCAGGGCCTGAGGTAATTTTGCACCCAAAATTGACAGCGGCCAGTTCCAGGGCACAATCAGGACGGCAACGCCGCGAGGCTGTCGAAAAATTAACGTATCAAAAGGTGGCCCTTTGATCTGTTCATCAACGGCCATGCGTTCAGCATAATCCGCAGCTTGCATAAAACGCTCACCAAGGCGGCTCATTTCCATCAAGGTTTCGCGCCTGATTTTGCCGTGTTCACGGGTAAACAGGCGGGATCGGTAATTCAGATCATCTTTATCGGCGCTGAGTTTAAGGGCTGTTGCTCTTAATATTTTGGCGCGTTCTTTGAAACTTAATGCAGCCCAGGCCGGAAAAGCCCGGTGCGCAGCCTGCACAGCGGCATCCACATCTTTTGCACTGGCCGCAGCAGCACAGCCAACCAGTTCTGTGGGGCGGGTGGGTGAATAAAGCTCGTAAACTTTACCGCCCTCGGCCTTACGGGCTTCCCCATCAATGAAAAGATGTGTGTTGATCGGCGCGTCGATAGTCATGGTCTGATCCTTAAACAATCAAGTCTTAGCGCGTATATCAAGGTTGTTTTTATAGCCTGCTGACCTTGACCTTGGCCTTGATACTGGTTCGGCAAAACGCATGAAGAAAGCAGGTGCGTTCTGCAACTTCCAGAATATGCCGGGCAAAATCGTCATCTTCATCAGATTCCAAAAAAACATGGGTTTCCAAAGGACTGAAATCGCCTGCTTTCCCAGTGCAACCTGAGGCGCCACCAACCGTAAAGTGTGCGTCCTGAACAATACTATAGGCATGCAGTTTGCTGTGCTTCATTTTTGCAAACCGTCCGAATTGCGTCATGAAACAAAATCCAATGCCCGCAGAGATATAAGTTGCGGCATTCGGTGCCAGTGCATGGCCACCATCTTGCGCAGATTCATCGGACAGGAAATAGTAGATAGACCCGTGCGGGTTGAAAAGTTGCTGCTCTATCACCTTCACCCCGTCTTCACGCAACGTACAAATACCTCGTAAATGCAATAATCGGTTTTGGTGATTAGCAAGACTGGAGCCGGCAAAGCTGTTTGTATTTTGATTTTTTGGCGTCAAATCACCACGGGTTAAAATCTGCGCCCAATCCCCTTTTGCCATTTTAATATTTCCGGCATGATCAGCACCAACTAGACGGCTATCCAGTTCAGGAACGGTCTTTGTAGCAATCTGCTTGCCATTATGGGTCAAGGTGAAGAGGTTGGTTTTATGGTCACGCATAAGGGCGCCCATCGGCGACGCGGCAATGGCATCAGTTACCAGGCCTTGCAAGGTGACCTGGTCTGAAGGGCTATCGATCTTTGCCTCAATATGAACATCCTCGGCCCCCGCCAGCATCGTGCCGAGATTCATCGCCCCCTTCATAGAATAAAAATTATCCTGTACCAGCACGATAGCATTCAGGCTGATCCGGCGAAGTTTAGCCAACGCAATGATTTCATTCATGAATGATGAAACCATACCAATGGTCAAAAATGTTAGTGGTGCAGGCGCGGCGTCATTACCTCTGAGATATTTTCCTTCATCACTAGCCAGTCGCCACGTCTGCCCAGCGCGCCTGGAGGTCACGATGGCTTCTTTTTGAAACACCGTCAACGAATTGACATAAGCGCGCACAAACTCTTTTTTGTTTGATGAAACAGCAGGAAGAGGCAAGGCTTTACTGGCTTTGAAGATCAGCGGCAAACCACAATCAATCAAAATATTAGCTAACGGATCGTCATTTTTTGTGTTGCCTGCAGCTGCCTTCATTCCATTTCTCCCTCGCCTGATGAAGCTGACCATAGACACTAAATTAAAATTCGATAATATACTTTTTATGAAACCATCAATTCTATATAATCGAACAATAATTGACTCACTACGCAGTATGGCCGTGTTCGTTAAGGTTGTTGAAAGCGGATCATTCAAAAAGGCAGCTAACGCCCTTGCCCTTTCGCCCTCGGTCGTCAGCCACCATATTGCGCGTCTGGAAGACCGCATTGATAAGCCGCTAATTTACCGCAATACACGCAATCTCGCATTGACAGGCGATGGTGTCGTTTTTCTGCAAGCGGCACAAGATATGTTACAAGCGGCCAATACTGGCTTTGAGCTTATTTCCAGCCGGACAAAGTCTATCGCAGGTGAATTGCGCATTGCCTTGCCCACGGCATTGTCACGCGCACGATATTTTGAAGCGATCACTGGATTTGAAAATGAATACCCGAACATCACGCTGTCCCTAAGTTTTAGTGATCGTTTCAGCAGCCACATAGAAGACGGTTATGATGTTGCGCTGGTATTTGGAAAAATCGCTGATCAGAGTTTGAATAATCTGCTGATCAGCAATACCAACCGGGTTATCATCGCCTCGCCCAAATATCTTGAGGGTAAGAGCATGCCGCAATCCCCGGAGCAATTGGCCAACTTTGACTGGATTTGGCTCAAGAATATGAAAACCATTCTTGGTTTCAGGCCTGATGTTTCAGGCCGTAACAAGACCACCGTGGCCATTAATCCAAGAATGTTTGTCGATAACTCCATGGCCTCGCGCCGCCTTGTTCTTGAAAATCTTGGGCTTACGATTTTGCCTGATTTTGTTGCAGAGGAAGATATTGCCTCTGGTCGTGTTTCAATGATCTTACCGGATTGGCCTCTGGAATCTATTGGTCTTTATGCGACCTGGCCCAGAACCGCCATGCGGGCAACGTTGACTAATATTTTTGTTGAATTTATGGCTGATAAACTTGGAACAGAAGCTGATTAACAGATCCGTTTTTATCAGGGCAGAAGAGGCAGGCAGCCAGAACGGCGCAAACTGGCAGGCGATTCAATCCATATATTCGAATAGTCTATTGCATAAATCATATATTTTCGAACAGAAAAACTGTCATTAGTTTAGGGTATGAAAACGTAAAATTATTCTGCCTGCATTTCTGCTTTTGAAGGTATTTACTCATCATGCCGCATATCTCCTCGTCTAAAGATAGAATGAATGTGAATCCGACAACCTTGTTTGATGACATGCCAATATCAGTGACGCAGAAAATTGTCTTTGCCATCTGTTTTGTTTTGAACATGTTTGATGGGATGGACGTTGTCATCGTCTCGTATTCGGCATCTGGCATTATGGCCGATCTCGGGCTGCGCTATGGGCAGATGGGGCTCGTGTTTAGTGCGGGCTTGATCGGCATGGCCCTAGGTGGTTTGGTTCTGGGCTTTTACGCAGATAAAATTGGCCGTAGGAAACTGATACTTGGCGGTCTGGCATTGATTGCGACGGGTGTTTTTCTGGGCGGGCAGTCTCAAAACATTCAACAATTGGGGGCAACACGCATTCTGGCTGGTATTGGCATTGGTGGACTGCTTGCCAGTGTGACAGCTATGACCGCAGAATATGCGCCCAAACGTGCCCGCAACACCATTGTTATGTTGATTACTGCGGGCTACCCGCTTGGTGCCCTGACCACAGGTTTGGTTGTTGCCATAGTTATGCCAACATTTGGCTGGCGGCTAACCATGGCGGCGGCGGGCGTGTTGACGGCGGCGATGATTCCGCTTTGCTTGTTGTTATTACCCGAATCCCTATCTTTTCTTGCAGGCAAAGACAAAGCCTTGGCGGTCAAGAAAATCAACACAATTCTGGGTAAAATGCATCACCCGCTCATCGGGTCGATCGCATCAGCATTTTATCAGACACATACAGGCATAAACGTCACTGATTTACTCAAATCACGGTTCAGAATTATATCCATCGGTCTTTGGGGCGGGTTATTTTTCACGTTTATGACCATGTACTATCTGCTGAGCTGGATCCCCAAAATTGCTATTGATTCTGGCCTGTCAAGCGATAAGGCGATCATTGCCGGTGCCGTGTTTTCCGGCGGTGGCTTTTTAGGCGTTTGGGCCGTTGGTGCTTTTGCTAACCGCTATGGTTATATCAGGTCAATCATTGGATATTGCGTGATCGCTTTCATGACAATGATTGTGTATTCAGTTTACCGGGGCGAGCTTATCCTGGTGTTGCTCATCGCCATGATAATGGGCTTTACCGTTCAGGGCGCCGTTGGCGCTTTTTACGGGGCCGCAGCTAAAGTCTATCCGGCCCACATGAAATCCACTGGTATTGGTTGGACAATTGGCGTTGGCCGTATGGGGGCAATTGCCGGGCCATTTTTGGGCGGCTACTTATTGGCTATGGACCTAAAACTGGTTGTAAATTTTGCCATTTTTGGGGCTATTATGCTTATTGCTGCGATTATCATTTACCCTTTACGGTATTATGTTGACGAAGACATGTTTGGCCATGCCGCCACGACAAAGCCGGATAACCCTGACTAAAACCGTAATTGCCTAAAAACAAACCATCGCAATTCCATCTTCTGCATGGCCATAGTCACGCAATAATATCGCACCTGTCTGGATATTACGGTTCTAAAATATCGAATAGTTTATTGCGAAAATCATATATTATCGAACCCGGAAAATTCGGTATTATGCTAAAGTCATCTCATTCTAAAGTACGCATCCAAAGGGGTATGTGTACAGAAAACACAATACAATGGTGTTTGAACGGATTTGGCACACAAAAAATAATAATCACAACGAGGGGAAGACATGACAAATAGAGACAAAATGGTAGGCAAGGCGTTGGCGGCGTTTCTTTTTGCTTCGGTATCGAGCGTAGCAATTGATGCTGCCGCTCAGACCAGCACCGACACCCAAAGTGCAGGACGGCTAGACGAAATTGTGGTCACCGCACGCAAACGCAAAGAATCACTTCAGGACGTACCAATCTCGGTGCAGGCGATCAATGGCAAAGTGATTGACGAGCAAGGTCTATCCGATTTGGCTTCATTGGCACCCTACACCCCGAACTTCAGCATGATGCAGGCACCAGGGGCGTCAGATATGTTCTTCATGCGTGGTCTTGGTACTTTTGGTTCCGGCATTCACTTTGAGCCAAGCGTTGGTCAGGTGTTTAATGGATATTTTTCCACGCGAAGCCGGTTGGCCAGAACCGCATTGATTGATGTGTCCCAGGTCGAAGTTCTGAAAGGGCCCCAAGGTGCGATTATTGGTAAAAATACCTCGCTTGGTGCCTTGAATATTACCTCAAATGGTCCGACAGATACGTTTGAGGGTTCGCTCTCTCTGGCGTATAACTTTGAGGCCAGCGAAGGGTATGAGAGCCAGGCCATATTATCAGGCCCACTGTCTGACAGGGTACGTGCCCGTGTCGTCGTCGATTATCAAAATGTTGATGGCTGGATCAAAGACCGTGAAACGGGTAAAACTCTCGAACAAAAAGAAGACCTGACATTTCGTGGCATGCTGGATGTGGATATAACCAGTTCTCTGACCGCGTCATTATTGTATCAATATAATAATCTTGATCGTAATGGTAAAACCCGCGAAATCATCGACTGTTTCCCGGCAGGATTGCTCCCCAGAACCCGTGTGACAGGGCAGGATTTGGGGTTTGACTGTTCGTTGAATGGCTCAAATCAAACCCGCAATGTACAGCGCGCTTCTGAAAATGGTCCTGTGCTTGATATAGGTGAGCCCTTTAAGACGGAGGCACATGTTTTTGGCGCAACACTGGATTGGGACTTTGATAGTTTTTCGGTCACCTCTTTAAGCAATTATACCACCTATGATACCTCGGATAATTTCAGTGGCGATTTATTACCTACCGAGCGGGTCAATATTCAAAATAACGAAAGCTACGACCAGTTTTATCAAGAAGTTCGTGCGACATCTAATGGTGACGGCGTATTTGACTGGATCGTGGGAGGGACATATTTCAATGGCGACCTCGAATTTTCCCAGTTCTTCAACCACCTTTTTGCCAATCGGGGCGGCCCGATTGCGCGTAATGAATTTGCACGTTCAAACACAGAATCATTTGCCGGCTTTGGGCAGATTGATTACCAGTTTAATGATCAGTTCAGTATAACATTAGGCGCCCGCATTACTAATGAAGACCGCACAGGGGCCAAGGCCCAGGGACCGACGACGATTTATACTCCCCCGGCAAATTTACTGGATAACCCGCTTCCGGTATCACCAGGTATACGGTGTGGGGGAGGCTTTGCCGCCTGCACAAACGGCGATGCGACAGCGATTACGGGCAAAATAACGGACACCAATGTTTCGTATAATGGCTCTGTGCAATATCGACCAGATGGCGACAATATGTTTTATGCCTCATTTGCCACTGGATTTAAGTCAGGCGGTTTTGATCTTCGCGGCGCGGGTAATGCGGCAAACTTCATTTTTCCCAACGAGCAATCAACCAATTATGAAATTGGTGGCAAGCACAACTTTGGTGGAAATTTCCGCTTTAACTGGACATTGTTTCGTCTTGAAGTTGATGATTTACAGGTTTCAACCAATGACCCTGTGTTTATTCAACAAATTGTTGGTGCCGCACAAGTCCATTCACAAGGTCTTGAAGTCGATGCGGCCTGGGCACCAACAGATGCTCTGAATATTACCTTTTCAGGGGCTTATCTTGATGCGAAGTTTGACCAATTTACCTCAGGGTGCTTTGCACGCCAAACCGTGGCAACGGGTTGTATTGCCGGGCAATTTGCGCAGGACGGGCTTAGCCCACCTCAAGCGCCTGATTTACAGACCGCACTTAGTGCCGATTATACTGTGCTAATGAACGATGATGTCGATCTGGTTTTTGGGGGAACATGGACCTATGTTGATGGGTTCCATACGGCCCTTGAACGCTCCCTTGCCAGCTTTCAAAGCGGCGTCAATCGCTTTGATGCCAGCGTGACGTTACGCGGCACAACGGCGCAAAACAGGGAATGGACCTTGGCGCTGATTGCCCGCAATCTTACCGATAAACGCGTTCTTGGCTTCTGTAATACCTCAAGCCTTTCAGGGGCTGGAGCGCTGGTCTGTTCGCACGAAGAAACCCGGTTTATTTCTCTACGGGCTGGTGTGAATTTCTAAAATTAAGGGATACGATAAAAAAGGGGCTCATTTGAGCCCCTTTTTTTGTGTTGAAATTTAGGATCAAAAATACGCGGTTGGTGGACCTGGTTTCCGGGTGATTATTTTGTTACTTTTGTGCCACTGAACGCTATGGCATTGCCTGCCATGCTGCCTGAGACCATGCGCATCGTTCCCCTCATGCTCTCACCATCAATCTGTGCGCTAACCTCGACATTCATGGCCCCCATGGGGGTTTTTCGAATCATGGTGAAGGAAAGGGTATCACCATCAATAATTGGCTTAATAACAGACTGGCCAAATGTACCACTGAGCGGGCTGGTGTTGTGGTTAATGATCAAGTCCTGCTCCATCGGCCCACCAGGCGCGTTATATGATACCCGCCAAATATCCTGGTTTTGTGGAACAGATGACTGCGCTTCTGATAACGCATCACCAGCGTGAGCGACAGGCAATCCAATGCCAATAACTGTCATGCCAATGACAGCGCTGCCCAATAGTATGGATTTCATAGATATGTTCATAACGTCTTCTCCTGGTTGATGATTATTGCGCCTGTAGTTTTCTATCGAGGATATTCAAGACCTCATAACAAGGCAGGACATTGGTTATGCAGGCACGCGGTTGCGTGCCATTGCGAATGGCAGAAATAAAATCGAGACCTTGCAATAAAATACCGTTTGTGGAGACGTCGACACCTGAGACATCAATGGCATCGCCGCTGGCGGTATGCAGGTCATCATAGCTGGCGATATAGGTGCCGTTATCGCAAATATAGCGAAAAACCGTGCCAAGTGGACCATCATTATTAAATGATAATGCAAGGGTGAGCAGTTTACCGCTCTGGCTTTTCATCTGTATGGACATATCCATAGCAATCCCGAGTTCAGGGTTTACCGGGCCTTGCATGACATTCATTTCGATGATGCGTTCGCCGGTCTGGTGTAGAAAAAGATCTATGGTATGGGCGGCATGATGCCACATAAGATGATCAGTCCAGGCGCGCGGCTGGCCAAGAGCATTGGTATTGGTACGCCGGAAAAAGAAAGTTTGCACGTCAAGGTGTTGAATGGAAATTTCACCAGCAATGATCCGGTTATGCATCCATTGGTGCGAGGGATTATAGCGGCGCGTGTGTCCAACCATGCAAATCAGGTCGGTTTCTTTTTGAACTTTGACAATCTCTTTTACGTCTTGCCAATTTTCCGCCAGCGGGATTTCAACGGCAACGTGTTTGCCCGCTTTCATGCACAAAATGGCTTGGGCGGCGTGTAGGGGTGTGGGGGTGGCAAGAATGACCGCATCAATATCAGGTCGGCGTAACGCCAAGCCAATATCCGTCTGTGCATCAGAAATCTTATACCGCCTAGCAACCGCCTCGGCATGGCAAAGATCTGCATCAACGATACAGGCAATTTCAACACCATCAATGGCCTGCAAGGCATCAAGGTGCTTGATGCCAAAGGCACCAGGGCCAGCCAATATCAGCTTCATACGCCCTCCTCTGGCCAGTAAAGACGCATAGGGTTATCTACCAGTAATTTGCGTTGCAATATTTTTGTCGGAGCAATGCGCGGGATCATGTCTACCAGCCAGGCATCGTCGGGCATATGGGATTTAAGATTGGGATGTGGCCAGTCTGTGCCCCAGAGCACGCGGTCTGGAAACTGTGAGATAATGCTGTGGGCAAAGGGCACAAAATCATCATAGGTAGGCGGACCTGTATGTGATAATCGCTCAGGACAGGTCGTCTTGCACCAGATATTTTCGTGCGCGGCCATTAGCTTCAGGAATAGCAAAAATTCTGCACTATCTACTGGTTTTGAAAGATCAGGCCGCCCCATGTGGTCCACCACGACAATGGCCGGAATGGAGGCAATGAAATCATAAAGCGCCGGCAAATCGGGGCTTTCAAAATATATCACAATGTGCATCCCAGCCGCATCGATACGCGCGGCCAAAGGCAATAGAATTTCAGGCGACACAGGCATTACAAGGCGCTTGACGAAATTAAACCGCACCGCCTTGATGCCGCCTTTGGCCAGACGTGCCAACTCCCCATCACTAACTCCAACCTCTACTGATGCAATACCCTTGGCCAGGCCGTGCGCATCGGCAATAGCGTCAAGTACGGCGCGGTTGTCTGACCCATGACAAGTCGCCTGAACAATAACATTACGTGTAAAGCCAAGACGGCTTTTTAAGGCCCATAAGTCATCTTTACTTGCATTGCAGGGGGTGTATTTACGCTCAGCCGCAAAGGGAAATTCCGGGTCTGGTCCAAACACATGACAATGGGCATCCACAGCACCTTTGGGCAGTTGGAAATCGGGCCTAGACGGGTTGTGGTAAAAGTCCAGCCAGCCTGGTGTTTTACTAACTGCGGTCATGGCGTTTTTCTCTGGCATCAAGAATAGCATTCAGGCGCGGATATACGCGCCGTGCATTGCCTTCATAGACGTCGTACAAATCCTTGGCCGATAGCCCAAGATTGTCGACATAACGCTTGGTATCATCAAAATACTGTCCGGTTTCGGGGTCAATGCCGCGCACCGCCCCAACCATTTCAGAGCCAAAAAGGATATTTTTATTATCGATGACGTTGAATAATAAATCCACGCCGGGTTGATGATAAACACACGTGTCAAAGTACACGTTTTTCATGACATGCTCGCCCAATGGCGGCTGGCCAAGCATATCAGCAAGGCCACGATAACGGCCCCAGTGATAGGGCACAGCGCCGCCGCCATGGGGAATGATCATCCGTAATGTGGGAAAGTCCTTAAACAAATCCCCTTGCAAAAACTGCATAAAAGCATTGGTATCTGCGGCAATATAATAGGACCCGGTGGCATGAAAGGCTTTATTGCAAGAGCCTGATACATGAATCATGGCTGGCACGTCCAGCGCCACCATTTTCTCGTATAATGGATACCAATACCTGTCCGTTAACGGGGGGGCATTAAAGTGCCCCCCTGAAGGATCCGGGTTAAGGTTACAGCCAATAAAGCCCAGCTCATTTATGCAGCGTTCCAGCTCTTCAATGCAATCGTCAAGTGGGGCATTGGGGCGCTGTGGCAACATACATACCCCGGCAAAATAATCTGGATAGATTTGGGTCACACGGTGGATGAGATTATTACAGGCCCGTGCCCAGTCATTTGAGGTTTGCGCATCGCCAATATGTGGTTCCATCCGTGAGGCGCGCGGACTGAATATTGTCATGTCCCCGCCGCGTTCTTTGAGAAGTCTGAGTTGGTTTTGCTCTATGATTTGCGTGATTTCATCATTGGTCATTTTTGGCTGTAATGGCCGTGGCATGGATGCATCCGCAAGGCGTGCCATTTGCGCGTCACGAAAATCCAAATGAGCCTGTGGCACCAATGTCTGATGGCCATGACAGTCAATAATCATGCGGCACTTCCTTTTTTTGTGTCATTGGCAATTAAAACCAACGCATCGAGCAAGTCCTCTAATTCTGTTTTTTGTAACAGTTCAGGGTAGCTCTTTGCCCAGTCCTGGCGGTTTGCAATGGCTGTACTCATCTGTGGTTCTAGGCCAGTTTCAGCTATGGTCTTCGCAACTTCACGCATTTCTTCGGCGCGTCTCTGACCATGTTCCAATGTGCGGCCAATCATATAGTGCGCCAGCTTAGGCCAGTCTGGCCCCGGAAAAAGATCGTTTAATGACGTCAAGACTGTGGCCTCCACACCATAATGACGCGCACTGATCAGTGATTCAGACAATAAAGCCTCAATGCCTTTAACCATTACAGAACGGCACATTTTTGCTGCGGACGCCTTGCCCAGCTGGTCCGAAAAAACCGATAAACTGCCAAACCCCAACGCCTCGCCAATGGGCTTGAACTGCGCCGCATGGGGGCCACCCAGTAAAATCGGCGCATGCAAACGTTTGGGTGATATAGGGCTCATGACGGCGGCTTCAACGTAATACCCTCCCGCGTCTTCCACACAACGTGCTGCCTTGCATTTGGTACCAGGTGACGCGGAATTCATATCCATGACCCATGTGCCGGGTTTAAGTTGTGGAAGGATGGACAGGACGGCGTCCAGCGTTTGCGCAGCGGTCACGGCACTAATTACAATATTTGCGTTCCGCCCCAAATGAACGGCATTAAGGCAAGACATTACAGTATCGGATTGTCCGACTGCCAGGCTAGGTACAGAAGCGGCATCGCCAAACTTCAGGTCATATGCAAAGCATGCAGAACTCGCCAGATCACTGGCCAGTATTTGCCCAACCTCGCCAAATCCTAGCAAACCAATGGAAAGCTTTTCGCTCATTGGCCGTCCCACACTGATGCCGGTATATACACCTCGCCGCGCATAATCTTGCGGGCCGTGCGCACTAGGGCAGAACGATTTACCTCTATGCCAGTTTTGGTTATCGCCATGTCCAGATCCACCGTGAAAGCCCCGCTGGGGTGTTCAATATCAAGGCGGCAGGACGTTCCCGATATGGGGGGTAATTGTGCAAGACCGTCGGCAATGCAATGGGGAATAACGCATCCGGTGGCCACACTAACGGCACCCAAAACGCCAATGGCTTCATGAACCCTATGGGGAATAAAGGTCTGCGTCATGACGACGCCGCCGCGCTGCGGTGCCGATATAAGGCTCATTTTAGGGACGGTTTTTTGAGCCACATTACCAAGGTTCATTCTTGGGCCAATGGCCAGACGAATAGCCTCAATACGTTTGCATAAGGCTTCGTCGCCCTCCATCTCAGCGGGGCTTTCATGGCCGGTCTTGCCAAAATCAGAAGCTCTCAAAAGCACCACCGGCATGCCATTATCGATGCAGGTGAGCTGGGTGCCGTTAATTGTATCGATCTTGTTCCCCGTGGGCAGAAGCGCCCCGGTGCTGGCCCCGGCCACATCCAGAAAATCAAGAGGAATTGCCGCATGGGTGCCGGGCACGCCATCAATAGCTGTATTGCCTTCATAAACCACAATCCCGTGTGGCGTCGGAACATGCGCGTCCGCATGGCTGCCTGTGTTGAGCATGTGAATGCGCACTTTGGTCACCACGCCGGTGACATCTACCATTCCATTCTCTATTGCCCAGGGCCCAACACCTGCAAGAATATTGCCGCAATTCTGCGCGGTGCTGACCTCGGCCTTGTCCACTGCAACCTGCAAAAACAGATAATCCACATCGGCGTCAGGGTGGGGTGATGGCGAGACTATAGCCACTTTGCTGGTTAGCGGGTGAGCCCCGCCAGCACCATCGATTTGGCGCACATCTGGTGATCCCATTACTGCCAGCAGGACCGCATCGCGCAAGGGAACCTCTGTGGGCAAGTCCGCTGCAGAAAAAAACAACCCCTTGGATGTACCGCCGCGCATGAGTGTAGTTGGAATGGCTGTCTGCATAGGCTTATTTCAAGTCTTTTTGGTCAATATAGACAAGGCCCCTGGCCGCCAGTTTTTCACGCATATTATAGACATCAAGCCCAAGCTCGCCGGCCGCAAACCGGGCCCGTTTGGCGATCTCATTGGCTTCTCTGGCTTGTGATTTTTCCAATACCGCCACGGCCTGGTCCCGGGCAATGCACACAACGCCATCATCATCAGCAATGATTAAATCACCCGGGTTGATCAGAGCGCCTGCACAAACCACAGGGGTGTTCACATTGGCAATCGTCTCTTTAACCGTGCCTTGGCAATACACCGCTTTGGACCATACGGGAAATTTCATTTGGGTTAAATCGGCAATGTCTCTGACGCCAGCATTGATAATTAAACCGCGTACGCCACGCGCCATAAGCGATGTCGCCAATAAGTCACCAAAATAGCCATCCTCACACGGGCTGGTTGGGGTGACCACTAAAATGTCGCCTTTCTGACATTGCTCAGCGGCCACATGAATCATCCAATTATCGCCGGGGGCAACTTCACAGGTGACGGCACTGCCGACAATATGGGCGGGGCGATATATGGGACGCATTGAAGGCGCCAACAAGCCAGTACGACCCGCTGCTTCATGGGCAGTGGCGACCCCAATTCTACTAAAAGCATCACAAATGGCGAGGTCTGTACGTTTGATATTGGTAATGACGGTGCTCACGATGACCTCAATTCAATACGGCCACGTCTGGGCCAGCCGCGCCTCTTCAATGTGGTGGTAATTTGCGCCCGCCCAAGGATAAAGACAACGCTGATTTTAGGGCTATAAATTCAGTTTTAGCTATAGCGCCCTTGCTTCCTCGTGTAATAATTTTAGAAATTTTTCTTGTAAACGTGTCGGTTTCCAATGATGACGTGTCGTCACGCCGATGGTGCGACGCGAGCCCGCCAGCACAAATTTTACTACGACAAGATCGCCACGCTCAATCTCATAATGTGCCTGATGCACGGACAGGAGTGTGGCGCGATCACTGTTTTGTAATATGGTGCGGATGAAGAGCAGCGAACTTGTTTCTATAATTCTGGTGGGGCGCTGTTCTTTCATATCAGAGAAAAAACGCTCGAAGCAATGGCGGGTCGGCGTGTTTTTATGGGGTACGACCCAATCCAGTTTCGCCAAATCATTAAGGCCAGGCTTGGGAATTGATAAAATAGGATGACCTTTGCCAACGATAATTGACAGCGCATCTTCGAATAAATCCGTTTGTTGCACATCTTTTGCCGGTGCAGGATGACGCAGGGCCCCGATGAGAATATCGTGATCACCATGGCGTAGCGAATCTAAAAGGTCGCTATATACGCCGGCAATAACCTTGACATCAGCATCAGGATAAATCTGTAAAAGCTTATTGATCGCATCTGGTAACACACGGGCACAAATCAACGGCAGGGCACCGATGGCAAGCCTGCCGCTTATGCGGCCCTGATACTCCATAACCTCCTCTTGGCCCCGCTCAATTTCCGATAAAGCCACACTGGCGTGACGGGAAAATTCACGTGCTTTCTGGGTTGCCTCAACACCGGATGGAGATGGCCGGAACAAATCAGTGTTATAAAGGACTTCAACACTATGGGCGGCTTTATATACGCTGGGTTGAGACAGGCCGAGGCGGCGCGCCGCCTGATTATAACTGCCACTTTGAACCACAGCGATAATGGCACGCAATTGTGACGCGGTAACACGAGATTTTAGCGAGAAGGCAGCCCTGCCCTTATCAAGAGCATTTTCAGCCGCACCGAGGGCATCAAAAGCCCGGCTTATCCGGTCAAGGTATATTTTACCAAGCGCATTAGGAAAGGCACCGGATTGGGAGCGGTCAAATATCTGTGCCCCTATGCTTGTCTCTAATCCGCGCATGGCCTGGGTTATGGCCGATGGGCTGAGGTTAACAATTTTTGAAACGCTGGAAAACCCATGTGTTTTACAGACATGTAGTGCGATATCCAAATGTCTCAAATTTGGTATTTTGCTGCGCATAAATGAACACTCCAAACAGCACGTTATAGCTTTTATTAAATATAGGGAACAGAAATTAGCTTTGCGGTACTGCCGTGTACTGGTTACTGGTATGTATCGTGTCAACCATATACATTTAAGGGGAGACTGGATGCGTCAGGATCGAAATTATAGTGATGTGCCGGGCACATATGTCATGGATGGCGCGCACGCGCGTCAGGGGTATCCTCTCAACATGTTCTGCATGTCTCTTAATCAGTCCATAAACCGTGCTGCATACCGCGCCGACCCATCAGGGTATCTCGATACATACGCTTTGTCGCCTGCACAGCGCAAAGCGGTGGAGGCGCGCGATTGGGTAGGCATGTTACGTCTGGGCGGTAATATTTATTATACTTTCAAAATCGCCATTTTTGACGGCCTTTCCATGCAGTACATAGGCGGGGAGATGTCGCACATCAGTGAGGCAGAATTTCGCCAGATGATGATTGATGGTGGCCGGCCACCTACACCCGAAAACCTCTTCACCAAAACACGCCGGGGATCGTCTGATGGCTAAAATTTCATCCGCAGTCTTTACCAGTCACGTTCCGGCCATTGGGGCGGCTGTCGACCATCATAAAACCAAAGAACCCTATTGGGCCCCATTGTTCGAGGGCTATGAGCCGGCCAAAGCATGGATCAAAAAACGCCGTCCTGATGTGGCGATCATCGTTTATAATGACCATGCTTCGGCTTTTTCACTGGAGCTGATCCCGACATTTGCCATTGGCGTATCAGATCATTTTGAGCCGGCAGACGAAGGGTATGGACCGCGTAAGGTGCCCGCCGTTGAAGGGCACCCAGAGCTTGCCTGGCATCTTTGCGAGAGCCTTATCCTTGATGAATTTGACATGACCATCGTCAATGAAATGCCGGTTGATCATGGCTTGACCGTGCCGCTTTCCATTATGTTCGGGGAACGCGAAAACTGGCCGCTGAAAGTTATTCCGCTGTGTGTCAATGTTATCCAATACCCACCCCCTACCGGCAATCGCTGCTATGCGCTGGGCAAGGCAATCCGCAAGGCCGTAAGTGCTTTTGGGCAAGACCTTGATGTTGTGATCTTTGGTACGGGTGGCATGTCCCATCAATTGCAAGGCGAGCGCGCCGGTCTCATCAATGAGGCCTTTGACAAAAAATTCCTGGATGACTTAACGCGCGACCCCGATGCCCTTGCGGCAATTTCCCACGAAAAATATATTCGCGAATCCGGGTCAGAAGGCATTGAAATGGTTATGTGGTTGATTGCCCGCGGTGCCCTGGCAGAAGAGGCCGTTGAGATTTATCGAAGCTATCACGTGCCGGCATCCAACACCGCCGCCGGACTGATTATTCTTGAGGATCGCTAGAGCATTGCAACCCAGGGCCACGTCGAACACGCTTGGTAACTTAGAGAGAGAATGCAGAACATGAAAACGCAAGTTGGAATTATTGGTGCCGGCCCTGCCGGTCTGTTTTTAGCGCAAATGCTCCACAGAGCCGGAATTGACAGTGTTATTCTGGAATCCAAAGACCAAAACTATGTCATGGGACGTGTCCGCGCCGGTGTACTGGAACAAGGGGCCATAGACACTCTCAAAGAAATTGGCGTGGGTGAAAATGTTGAAGCAGAGCGAATGGAACACGAAGGCATCACCTTCAAATTTGATGGTGTCGAGCGTTATATTGATGTTAAAGCCCTCACCGGCGGGCGCACAGTTTCGGTCTATGGCCAACAGTCTGTGGTCCGTGACCTTATTGATGCCCGTAATAGCTATAACGAAGTGAAATGGCATTGCCCGGTTTCTTCCATCAGTGATTTTGAAACGGACAAACCAAAAATACATTTTACGGAAAATGGCGAAGAAAAAACACTGGCATGCGACTATATTGCAGGAACCGACGGATTTTGGGGACCTTCCCGTCAGGCTATCCCCGCCGCCAAACAACGCACCCATGAATTTGTCTATCCTTATTCCTGGCTGGGCATTCTGGCTGAGGCCAAACCAGTAAGCCATGTGGTGATTTATGCCAATCATGAGAATGGATTTGCACTACAGTCGATGCGATCTCCTGAAATCTCACGGCTATATATCCAATGCGATAATGATGATGACATCAAGAACTGGTCTGATGAAATGATTTGGGATGAGTTGGATCTGCGCCTTGGTCAGGGAACAGATTTCAAGCTTAATCGTGGCCCGGTCATTCAAAAAGGTATTTCCCCTCTGCGTAGCTTTGTCAGTGAAACCATGCGCTGTGGGCGATTATTTCTAGCGGGGGATTCTGCACATATCGTACCTCCGACCGGAGCCAAAGGGCTTAATCTGGCGGTGGCTGATGTGCGCGTTCTGGCGGCGGGTCTAACCAAGGCTATCAAGGATGGTTCAGAGGACATTCTTGACCAATATGAAGCCATATGCCTTGATCGTATATGGAAAACCCAACGGTTTTCATGGTGGCTAACGACATCATTCCATCGTGCAAAAGGCATGAGCACCTTTGAGCACAAATTGCAGCTTGCTACCCTGCATACAATTGTATCCTCAGAGGCGGCGGCCACCTCATTCGCCGAAAGTTATGCGGGCATGCCTTATATCTATTGACCAGGTTCTGCCAGAGAAAAGTCGCCTAATAGAATGCAAACCCCTTCCGCAATTACGCCTATGCCCCATCGCGCTTGCTGAATTATGGTGTTTGGTCAGTTTCATATTGATAGCTTGGCACGCATTCTGCAAATCTCATATTGAGCTTGTCTGAACATGGAATAAAAATAAAAGAAAACTTAAAGCCCTTTATCTTTTAGGCTCGCTGAGGATGAGGGTTTGGTTTTCATACCAATGCTGGTCGTCCCCTGTTCAAATCCGCATAGAATGCTATCTCTATCTTAAGCTGAATACTCGCTGTGGGGAGTTTGTGATCATGCCAAGCCTTAATCTCGTCCCGGCCTCGACGCTGGACTATCGGCATCTGGCAAAAAAGAAACTGCCACGCAATCTCTTTGATTATATCGACGGCGGGGCCTATAGCGAAGCGACGCTGGCGGCCAACACCGCCAATTTTGAAGCCCTGCATATCAAGCAACGTGTGATGCGCGATGTTTCTAATATTGACACATCGCTGGAGATATTAGGCGAGCGTTGGGCCATGCCGCTGGCCTTGGCCCCCATCGGGTTGGCGGGCATGATGGCCCGGCGCGGCGAGGTGCAGGCCGTCAAGGCGGCCAACCACGCAAACGTGCCATTTTGCCTTTCCACAGTGTCCATATGCGCGCTGGAGGAGGTGGCATCAGCCACGATCCAGCCCTTCTGGTTTCAGCTTTATATGATGCGAGATCGCGGTTATGTGCGCGATTTACTGGGCCGGGCGAAATCTGTGGGCGTTAAAACACTGGTCTTTACTGTCGATTTGGCCGTTGTCGGCGCGCGCTATCGCGATGTGCGAAACGGCATGGCGGGCGGGCTTTCCACACTTGGTAAGCTGCGCGCGGCGCTGGAATATCCGCTGCATCCGGCCTGGGCCTTTGATGTGGGGGTAAAAGGCAAGCCCCATGTGTTTGGCAATCTTTCCGACAAAGTGCCCACGGCAAAGTCGGTGGCTGATTTCAAGTCCTGGGTGGACACCCAGTTTGATCCTTCCTGCACCTGGAAGGATATTGAATGGCTGCGCGCCCAATGGGATGGGCACTTGATTATCAAGGGCATATTGAACGTAGACGACGCCAAGTCTGCCTTTGCCGCCGGGGCAGATGCCATTGTGGTGTCCAATCATGGGGGGCGGCAATTGGATGGCGTGGCCTCCAGCATTTCCATCACGCCCAGAATTAGAAATGCTCTTGGCGATGCCGCCACTATCATTATGGATGGCGGGGTGCGCAGTGGCCAGGATGTGCTCAAAGCGCGGGCCAGTGGCGCCGATGCGGTGCTGATTGGCCGCCCGTGGGTCTGGGCACTGGCTGCCCGGGGGCAAGCCGGTTTGCATAAGCTGTTGGCCACATTCAAGGCCGAAATGGCGGTCAGCATGGCCCTGACCGGAGCAACCTCAATCGTTGAAATCACAGATGGAGTTCTGGATTTAGGAAATTGATTTATTTGCGTAATGCTTAATTATAAAGTGATGGTCCCCACAGGCCTAATGACCCTTTTTCTTTTGCCTGCTCATGGTATGGCGCAAGAGGATGATATGATCATTACCGCCGCGCGGCGGGCGGAACAGGCGCGTGATTATGCGGGTAGTGTAAGTGTTTTTGACGCAAAGCGTCTGCGTGCGCTGGCGGTTGTGCACCCGGCAGAGTTACTTAATGAAGCCGCCGGGGTGAACATCCATCGGGGCAGCGGTCAGGAGCATTTAACCGCCATTCGTTCGCCCGTATTAACCGGCGGGGCCGGTGCCGGGTCGTTTTTGTATCTGGAAGATGGTGTGCCCTTGCGTGCCGCCGGTTTTGGCAATGTGAACGGCCTTTTTGAAAGCGCGATAGAGAGTGCCGGGCGGGTGGAGGTCAGCAAGGGGCCGGGCAGTGTGCTTTATGGCTCAAACGCCGTGCATGGCCTGATTAATGTGCTCTCCCCTGCCCCTATGGCGGATAATGGCGTTTCCCTTGACATTTTGGGCAATGAAAACGGCTATGTGCGCCTGTTGGCGGGCAATGATGGCGCGGCCCTGAATGGGCGCTACCATATCGGGCTAAGCCTGGCGCATGATCCCGGCTTTCGCGCCGATTCCGGTTATGATCAGCAAAAACTGCAAATCCGCCATGATGCCCAACTTGGCCGCTGGACCTTGAAAACGCTGGTCAGCTTTCAAAACCTTAATCAGGAAACCGCCGGGTTTATTCTCGGCAACAAAGGCTATAAAGACAAAGGTTTGGCACTTAGCAACCCAAACCCAGAGGCCTTTCGGGATGCAAAATCGGCGCGCTTTGCGTTGCATTTTAACCGCGAAGGCAAGTCGGGCAATCGTTTGAGTTTCATTCCCTATGCGCGCTGGGTTGATCTGTCGTTTTTGCGTCATTTTGTGCCGGGCAAAGCCCTTGAAGACAGCGGTCATCAAAGCCTGGGCCTGATCTCTACCTATGAAGGGGCCATAAAAGGTGGTCGCTTTACGCTGGGCCTGGATAGCGAGTTTACCAAGGGCAGCACCAGAGAGTTTCAGGCCGGTCCGCGCGCTTTTTCTTTCGTGCAGGGCGAACACTATGATTATGCGGTCAAGGCGCTGGTGCTTTCGCCCTATGGGCAATTGCGTTTTGATCTTGGGACAAAGACCAAACTTAACCTTGGCGTGCGAGCGGATTATACTCATTATGATTATAATAACCGGATTGATAATGGCAGTTTTGGACGGTTTTTGCGCATTGCTGACCGGCAGGATGACTATTTCACCTTGGCCCCCAAAGCGGGCCTGACGCACCAGATCAACGATCATCTATCGCTCTACGGTCGTTATGCCCGGGGCAATCGCGCCCCACAGGTCAGCGATGCCTACAGCCTGCAAATCAATCAGACACCCGGGGCCATTCGCCCCGAGACGCTGGATTCTTTTGAAGCTGGCCTGAAAGCCATAACCGGGGCTATTCGCTTTGACCTGTCGCTTTACGCCATGCGCAAGAACAATTTTTTCTTTCGCAATGCCAATGGCTTTAATGTTGAGAATGGGAAAACCCACCATAAGGGCGTGGAAATTGAGTTCACCGCACCGCTTGGGCGCTATCTCACCCTGTCGGGCGCGGCCAGCTATGCCAAACATACATACGCCTTCACAGACATTGTGCGCACCGCGTCCAGTTCAATCAGAAAAGGCACGCCGGTCGATAGCGCCCCTAAAACGCTGGGGTTTGTGCAAATAATGGTGCGCCCCACTGATGCGCTTAGCCTTTCGGCCAAGCTGCAACATGTTGGCAAATATTTCACCGATCCCGGCAATACCGCACGCTATGAAGGGCACAACATTATCACCTTGCGCGGCACGGCAATGATCAGCCCCCGCCTTAGCCTTTATGGACGCGTGGATAATCTGCTGGATACGCGTTACGCCAATCGCGCTGACTTTGCCTTTGGCTCAGAGCGATATTTTCCGGGCCGCCCCAGAACGCTTTTCTTTGGTGTGAGAATAAAATCCTAAAACACAGAAAACAGCACCAGCGCCAACACCGTGCCAATGGCAGGCACCACCACCGTTAACGCCCCGACGGTGCCGTAAGCCGCCTTGTGCGTTTCGCCGCAAATGGCCCGGATCGTGGTCACCACATAGCCATTATGGGGCAGGCTGTCCAAGCCCCCCGACGCAATGGCTATAACCCGGTGCAAAGCCTCTGGATCGACCGGGTGCGGTGCATCGGCACCGACATAAAGGGGGGCAAGCAGGGGCAGCGCGATGGTCTGCCCACCTGAGGCAGAACCTGTCAGGCCGCAAATCACAGTAATCGCCAGCGCCGCCGCCACCAGAGGCGATCCCGGCATGGACGTCAGCGCGTCAAGGGCCTGCTGAAAGGCGGGGGAAACCTTGGCCACAGAGCCAAAACCAACCACCGCGCAAGTATTGGCAATGGCAATTACCGCCCCGGTCGCCCCAAGAGAGATCGCCCCGCCAAAATCGGTGAAGCTTTTTATATTCAGCAAAGTCGCCACTACGATGCCTGAGGCCAGCGCAATCACCAGAGCGTATTTGCCGTAATAGTCTTGCAAGGCAAACGAGACCCCAAGCACAGCAATAAGGGGCAATAGGGACAAAACCGGGTTGGGCAAGGTGGACGTAGAGCGCGAGGCCGGGTCACTGTCCCTGCCCTCAAACCCTTCCCCGTTAGCCACCGCCTTTGTAATCATGCGCGTCAGCCAGTAAAACCCGGCCAGCGCCATGAAAATCGCCACGATCAGGCTGACCTGCCACCCGGCATAAGTGGTGGTGCCCAGATATTGCATGGGGATCCAGTTCTGCATTTCCACAGAGCCTGCGGACGTCATGGTGAAAGTGACCGAGCCAAAAGCGATAGTGCCCGGCAAAAAGCGGCGCGGCAGATTGGCATCACGAAACAGGCCAACGGCCATGGGGTAAACGGAGAAGGCCACGATAAACACGCTGACCCCGCCATAGGTCAGGATGGCGCAGGCCGCCACAACGGCCAAAACGGCGTGTTTCACGCCTAATTTGCTAATCACCCAGTGCGCAATGGCGTGGGCCGCGCCGCTGTCTTCCATGATTTTGCCAAATATAGCACCCAGCAGAAACATCAGGAACCAGTCGCGAAAAAAGCCTGTAAATCCGGTCATATAGCTCAGCGCGAAACTGACCTCGGTTGAACCTTTGGGCGGCAAGAGCGTCAGGCCTGATGTCAATGCAATCACGATGGCGCAAAGTGGCGCAGCAATAAGAATGCTCATCCCGCGCATGGCCAGATAAACCAGCAATGCCAATGCGGCCGCCAAACCCAATATACTGATCACAATCCCACCCCTTTTACGGTCTTTGTATGCTCAAGACTCAATCAGGCAAGGGTATGCGATCAAATAGGAAAAGCTAGTCGTTCGCCCCTACGAAAAAAATGAGAAAAATTACTGAAGCAATGGAGGATCACCATCACCCATGACGTCATTCCGGTATGAGCAGCACATGTTGTGGTGCTAACCAGAATTGAGGATAAGATCGTGAGTGTACTAGCCCTGGAAATCAGCAATGACGGCAAACATCGCGGCCAAGTTTTAATCAACCGTGAAACCGTTGGCAGTTTTGCCCGCGTCACCCCGGCGATCATTTCCCTGACCAAACATTTTATGCCAGAGCGTCGCCGTGTAGAGGCCTTTATCGAAAAGACCTATGAAGAAAAATACGGTGCCAGACTGAACACTCATTACCCTTATTTGATGAGCGCACAGGATGCCTCGGGCAATATCCTTGCCGCTATCGGCTTTCGCCTCGCCAAAGACGAAACCTTGTTTCTGGAACATTATCTGGACCAGCCAATCGAAGAAGAGGTTAGCCAAAATCTGGGCCGTACGGTTGAGCGCTGTGAAATCGCAGAGCTGGGCAGCCTTGCCTCCCAAGGCCATGGTGCCACATTCTTCTTGTTCATGGTGCTGGCTGATTATCTGAAATCACAAGGCCTCGGCTATGCCACCATCACCGGCACCCGGGTGCTGAAACGTTTCTTTGGCCAGCTCGGCCTGGACCCGCGCAAAGTTGCCGATGCCGACAAAACCCGCCTGCCCGACCTGGGCGCACACTGGGGCAGTTATTACAGCACCTCACCACAGGTTTTGTTTGGTGATATTGCCGCCGGGTGCCATTTGCTACCCGTGCATTACAAAGACAACCAAAGCATTGCCAATGACGACACCACAGACGAAATCTTCCCCCGTCTGCATCATCCTCTGGCGGAGGCCGCATAATGTGTACCGTTATCAAAGCTATTCGTGACCATGCGCGCCGCGCGCCCGAAGATCTGGCCCTGACGAGTGCAGACTGGCGCAGCAGCTATGCGGACCTGGTTCGCCACATTGATGAAACCTCAGACTGGTTGAAAGACAATTGCTCGCCTTTGCACCCTGTGGCTGTGGACATGGCCAATGGGCCAGCCTGGCTTGTTCTTGACCTGGCTCTTGCACAAGTTGGCTTAACCAGTGTGCCCCTGCCACCATTTTTTACGCCATTGCAACGCCAGCATGCGCTTGTCGATTGCGGGGCAAAATGGCTGTTCTCTGATAAAGAGAACGCCAAAGGCGAAAAAACGCTAAAAATTGGCCCCTTCCCCCTGACCATGACGGCGCTGGATCACCCCAAAGCGACCATTCCAGAAGGCACCGCCAAAATCACCTACACGTCCGGCTCTACCGGCACACCCAAAGGCGTTTGCCTGTCCCAAGACGGCATGGAAGCCGTGGCCAGCTCGCTGGTTGAGGTCATTGGCGGCGACTATGCGGGTACGCATTTCTCGATCCTGCCTTTACCCGTCTTACTGGAAAACGTCGCTGGGCTTTATACGGCTTTGCTGGCCGGTGGGACCTGTCATATCGAGCCGGTCAGCAAGATCGGTTTTCAACATACTTTTATGCCTGACTTCCCTTTACTGGTCCGCAGCCTGCGCGACGCCAAAGCCAGCAGCATTATTCTAGTGCCGGAAATACTTGGCGGCTTGCTTTCTACGCTGGAAGCCGAAAATGGCCACCTGGATGATATGCGCCTGGTTGCGGTTGGCGGCGCTCGTGTGGCCCCAGACCTTTTGCGTCGCGCAAAGGCACGTGGCCTGCCGGTGTATCAGGGCTATGGCCTGAGCGAAGTGGCCTCGGTTGTGGCCCTGAACACCCCCAATGACCATGACGGCGATACAACAGGCCGGGTCCTGCCCCATATTGATCTGGTGATTGATGAAAATGATGAAATCATCATCAATAATCCGGCCATTCTTGGCTATACCGGCGCGCACAGCTTCACCACGCCATTACGCACGGGTGATCTGGGTTCACTGGATGAAAATGGTCGTTTGCGCATTACCGGGCGCAAGGCCAATATGATCATCACAGGCTTTGGCCGCAATATTGCGCCTGAATGGGTCGAAAGCGAATTGCTGGCCGAGCCGCAAATTGCACAAACATTAGTTTATGGCGAGGCCAAACCGGCTCTGGGCGCCCTGATTGTACCGTCTGGCTTTGATGTGGACGATGCTGCCCTGACGGCAGCCATAGATCGCGTTAATGCCCGCCTGCCCGCTTACGCCCGCATCAAACACTGGATCAAGACCATGCCATTCACCCCCGATAACGGGTTGGCGACGGGCAATGGACGTCCCAAACGCATTCAAATTCTCAAGGAGAATAAGAAAGTGACTGATCAGAGTTACAACACAGAAGGCCAGAGCCGTTCATTTTTTGAGCGCCTGTTGCATGAAACCGCTGAGGAGCAGCAATATTTGCGCGAAATTCCGCAAATTGGTGATGCCATGAAAGGCAATATATCACTCGAAACCTATATCGCTTACCTCACCGAAGCCTATCACCACGTCAAGCACACCGTGCCTTTGATGCAGAGCGCCAAAGCGCATATGCTCAAACACCGCACGGATCTTCTGGAAGCTCTGGATGAGTATATCGAGGAAGAAACCGGCCATGAAGAATGGATCCTCAATGACATTGCCAATGCCGGCGGTGACGCCGAAGCGGTCCGCAATGGCAAGCCACGCTTTGGTACGGAAATGATGGTGGCTTACGCCTATGACACCATTGCCCGGATCAACCCTGCCGCCTTTTTTGGCATGGTTCTGGTTCTGGAAGGCACCAGCACACAATTGGCCACATCAGGCGCCGAAGCGGTGCAGAAAAACCTGGGCCTGGGTGATAATTGCTTCTCTTACCTGACATCCCACGGGGCGCTGGACCTGGAGCATATGAAGTTTTTTGCCAAACTGATGGGTGAAATTGACGACCCGAAAGACCAGGAAGACATCCTGCACATGGCTAAATGCATGTTCGTGCTCTTTGGCAACATGTTTGCAGGTATCCCTCACAAACAGGAGATTAAAAATGCGGCTTAAAGGAAAACACGTTGTCATCACCGGCGGTGCCGGTGGTCTGGGTAGCCGTATCAGCGCCCTGATGGCCAAAAAAGGCGCGCGCCTGACGATTGTGGACCGCGCCACAGAGATCCCTTTTGAGGCCGATCTGGTTACCGGCGATCTTTCCACTCAGGAAGGCATAACTGCCATTGGCAAGAAACTGGATGAATTGGAACCTGATATTCTGGTGAACCTGGCGGGCATTCAGTATTTTGGGCCGATAGAGAAACAGGCCAGAGATTCCGTCCAGTTGACCTATATGATCAATCTGGTCGCGCCGGTGATGCTGACCCAGGCCGTTCTGCCGGGCATGCGTAAGCGCGGCAAGGGACAAATTGTCAATATTGGCTCGATATTCGGATCTATCAATTTTGCCCACTTCGCCACCTATTCTTCGGCCAAGGCCGGTCTGAAAGGGTTTAGCGAGGCGCTGCGTCGTGAAGTGCAAGGCTCTGGCGTTGGCGTGACCTATATTGCACCACGCGCGGTGAAAACCCCATTGAACAGCAACACGGTAATGCGCTTTGCCGAACTGACCCGCATGGCCATGGATGACCCCGATTATGTGGCACAAAGAATCGTCAAGGCGATTGTTGCCGGCAAAAAGGACGTTTATTTTGGCTTCCCGGAAAGCTTCTTTGTCCGGCTGAATGCCGTATTGCCGCGCCTTGTTGATGGCTCACTTGTCGCCAATGATAAAATCGCCCGCAACCTCTTCCAAATTCAACAACCCTGATCAGGAGACATACGATGAAAATACTTAGCTTAGCCATTCTGGGCGCGCTTACGCTGGTGCAACCGGCCTATGCAGGTCCGGTTGAAGATGGCGTTGCCCATCTGCAAAAAGAATGGGCCGTTATCAATTACAAAACCCCCAATACGGATGAGCAGCTTGAAAAAATGGCCGCGCTGGCGCTTGAGGCCGACACGCTGACGGCGGCCAACCCGGATCGCGCTGAACCTCTTGTCTGGTCAGCGATAATCAAAAGCACCGAAGCCGGCATGAAGGGCGGTATGGGCGCGCTTGGCCTGGCCAAACAGGCCCGCCGCGAGCTGCAACAGGCCATTGAAATTGATGGCAATGCACTGGACGGCTCTGCCTATACCAGTCTGGGGTCGCTTTATTATCAAGTGCCCGGTGGCGTGATTGGTTTTGGCAGCAAGAAGAAAGCCCGCGCCAATCTGCAAAAGGCCCTCTCCATCAACCCTGATGGTATTGATGCCAACTATTTCTATGGCGACTTCTTGTTGCGCCGTAAAAAATATGATGAAGCGATTACCACTTTTGAACATGCCCTTACGGCGGCTGATCGTCCTAGCCGCCCCGTAGCTGATGAAGGTCGCCGCCTGGAAATCAAGGTTAAAATTGCCCAGGCCAAAGCCAAAATAGCCCGTTAATTATAACGGGCGAATACTAGATAATCAAGATTTCCAATAGGATACGCAGGGGATTTTAGAGCGATCGCAACGGTCCGCATATTTGCGAGCGATCTCTGTAATCTCCTGCAACAACCCACTTTGCAGGGTAATGGGGGTAAGCCCCAGCCCCAGCAAGCTGTCATTCTTGACATGCAATTCATTTTCGGCGGCTTCATTACGCGGGTTATCTACATTTTCAATCTGCGCGCCGGTTAGATCGGCAATCAGTGTAGCCAGATCGCGCACCCTGTGGGTTTCCGTCATCTGGTTCATTATGTGCACCCGCTCGCCTGCTTGCGGCGAGTTCTCGACCGCCAGAAGTATGCATTTCACCGTGTCCTGTATATTGATAAAGGCGCGGGTTTGCCCCCCTGTGCCATGCACAGTCAGGGGGTAATCCACCGCCGCCTGCATCAAAAAACGGTTCAGCACCGTGCCGTAATCCCCGTCATAATCAAATCGATTGATCAGGCGCTCGTCCAGACGGGTTTCTTGCGTTTGCGTTCCCCAGACAATACCCTGATGCAGGTCGGTGACCTTGATGCCATCGTTTTTATTGTAATAGGCAAACAGCAATTGGTCCTGGGTTTTGGTCAAATGATAAATACTGCCCGGGTTGGCGGGGTAGAGAATTTCCTGCGTGACATTCTCTCCCTCGTCGGTTTCCACCTTGATCTGCAAATACCCTTCGGGAATTTTCATCCCCGCCGTGCCATACCCATAAACCCCCATTGTACCCAGATGGATAACATGGGTATCCAGCATGTCGGCCTCGACGATAGCGGCCAGAATATTGTTGGTGGCGTTCAGATTGTTATCAACTGTATAGCGCTTGTGATATGAGGATTTCATCGAATACGGTGCCGCGCGCTGTTCTGCAAAATGGATGATGGCATCGGGTTTAAATTCTTCAAACAGCGATAATAGCCGGTGATAATGCTTGGCAATATTGAAGTTATAAAACGGGATGTCCTTGCCCGTGATTTCTTTCCACGCGTCAAGGCGCGCACCCATTGGGCTGATGGGGGTTAGGGAGCCAACTTCCAATTCGTTATCAATATTGCGCCGCGACAGGTTGTCGACAATCACCACCTCATGACCGGCCTTTGACAGATGCAGGGCCGTTGGCCAGCCGCAAAATCCATCGCCGCCAAGTATGCAAATTCGTTTACCCATCATATGTCCCCAAAGCGCAAATCAATGTCATCTCTATACCGACAGTTTGGCAATGATATGACACATAAAAAAAGCGCAGGGCAATCACCCTGCACTTTGATTGGCTAAAATATTGTAACTAGCCCTGTTCACCATACATCGCTATGTTTCTGAGTTATCATTTCTGGAGGATGTCGTTGGGGTCCGTAACCGATTTTGTAAAACAATTGTGGAAACGAAAAGTCGTGCAGTTCGGGGCGCTCTATCTCGGTCTGGCGTGGATCTTATTACAAGTTGCGATCGCCATAGAGACCACAATGAAGCTACCCGATTGGGTCGATCAAACCACTTTGGTTCTATTGGTTATCGGGTTTCCTCTGACGTTGCTGCTCGCCTGGGCGCAAGACAGCCAAGCCAGTGTTTCCGTTATAGATGAACCCAATTCAAAAGCTGGTCCAACGGATAAAACTATAGGAGAGCCCTCTATTGTGGTTCTTCCATTTAGAGCCCGCCAAAGTGATGAGATAGAACAACTGACCGCAGAAGGCCTGACCGATGATATCACCTCTCTGCTAACGGGCGTAAAGGGCATCAAGGTCGCTCCCCGGCTGGCCGTTGGGCGTGTACTCCTGCCAGATGCTGACCCCTTACAGATCGCCAGCGATCTGGGCGGACGTTTTGCGATGACAGGAAGTGTCAGGCGCAACAATAACCAACTTCGCATATCATGCGAACTGACCGACATCCGTGACAAGGAGCAGAAATGGTCGCAAAATTTTGACCGACCTGCCGACGATATTTTTGCTATTCAGGATGAAATCGCAAAAGGTGTGGTTGGTGCTGTAGGCACCGTTATATCTCGCGTTGAAAGTGCGCGTGCGTTACGCCAGCCACCGGCTAACCTGCAAGCCTGGGAACTAACCCGGCGCGCCCTGTCAATTGTTTGGGATTGGCGTCCGCAAACTCTTGGGCAAGGGCTGCTTGATGCGCGAAGGGCAATAAAACTTGATCCGAATTACGCGCTGGCCCATGCGGTACTTGCCATGATTTTGTCCTGGCGGGCCGTATCTGCCTGGACAGAGAATATCGCGCAAGAGCGAGACGAAGCCTTGATAGAAGCAGATATTGCCGCAAGGCTGGGCTTTGATAACGCTGAAGCACTCTGGCCAACGATCAACGCATATTGGGCAAGTGCGCCCCAGCGCGCTGTTCAATTATATGAACAATCAACAGAACGCCATCCCGATATATTTCTCTCCTCGCCTTTCGGTTTAGCCCACGCAGGCGTGGCGTATGCGAAAATGGGGCGGGTAGAGGAAGGTCTTGCCCTCATCCAGAAATTTCAGGATACGTTTCCTAACGACGAATATGGGGGCGTATGGGCCCGCGTATTTATGGGATATATTGAGTTATGCCGCCGCAATTATAAAACTGTCGCCGACCTGCTTGCCAATACAGCATCTGAATATGACGGCATGTGCCGGGTGGTCGCTTTGATGAATTCAGACCAGCAAGATGAAGCTGTGGCGGAATTTGGTCGGTGGAAGGCCGTCAATCCTGCAATCAATCTGGATCATTATATAGAACAGTTCAAAGTTTATCACATTGATAAATCAATTGGCGCAGAATTATCGGACGGCTTGATGAGGTTGAAATCAGCGATCACAAACTGAGTGTGAATGTCTTTATTCGCAACCGGCGAAGCCGTCGGCTTCCATTTTAGTTTCATACGGTGCAGCAACGTCAGTGCCAGAAACATAATTACCTTTGATGCTATCCCAGTCTTCTGCCTGAATTTCCACCATCCAGTTCGTGTAGGGGTCTTCATTGGCCAGGTCTGGTTTGGCAATTAGTGCTTCGTTTGATGCCAGAACTTCGCCGCCTGCCAGCGACTTGGCAGGGCCAACCCATTTGCCGCTTTCAACGGTGGCACAAGAGCGGCCCGCCTTGACCTTGCGGCCAACTTTTTTAGGCGTAAAAGCAACTAACTGGCCTGCCATGGCCGTGGCAACCGAAGTCATGCCCAGCTTGATTTTACCATCGCCTTCTTCTTTTACCCAAATGTGGTTTTCCACATCATAAAGAAGGTCTTCGGGGAAGTGACAACCGCGAACGTCTGGCATGATGAGAATCCTTTTGTCTTACTCTATAGGGAATTTAACCGGATCGGTTTGGAAGCGCAACAAAACTCTCCCAGTCCCGCCACTTCCATTTTACCACTGACAAACAGATAGAGATGATTGGCCACAAGGCGCATCATAGCAAGGCGTTGCGGCATCTCTTCATGCTCTGGATCAAGCGTGACCAGATTATAGTGATAGACCAGTTCACGCGCGGTTTCTCGGCAGGCATTAAAACTGGGGTCGCCCTTGGCCCCCTGTCGGTGCAGCGCCAGAATGCGAAAGCCTTCTTTTTGCTCATCCGTAGGTGCCCTGTCATGGGCGTGCAGCCAGTGTTCCAGTATTTCCTCGCCTGTATGCAGCAAGAATGTCGCCGCCGCAGCCGGGTCACTTTCGGGCAAGGGTGCATCCAGAGCCTTGCCAAGGTCGGCAACGCTTCTCATGCTATTTTCATGGCCTTCAGCATGGGAATTGAATTGGAAACATTTTCATGAATGCCGACTTTGCGTGGACTGAGACCCATAGCCAGACCCAGTAATTGGGTGAAATAAATGATTTTCACATTGGTTTCTTTTGACATGCGTTTTAAGGCGCGGATCTGGTGCATTTCCAGGCCGGAATGACAGGTTGGGCATTCGGTGGCGATAACATCAGCACCGGCGGCCTCGGCAGCCTGAAGAATGTTCAGCACCAGTTTGGTCGAAGTGTCACTGTCGGACAAGGTATGCGCCCCACCGCAACAGGCGGTTTTAAGAGGAAATTCCACATTCACGGCCCCGGCAATTTCCAGCAGATCATCCATATAATGCGGCTTTGACGTGCTTTCGCTACTCCCCCCTTGATCCTTTTCGGGGAAAATATGACGCGGACGTGTGTACATGCAGCCGTAATAATTGGCGACTTTCAGGCCTTTAAGGCCACCCTTGATCTTGGCTTTCAGCTCTTCTTCGCCATAACCAAACTTGATCCAGTCGAGCGCGTGGATGGTTTCCACCTGCCCGGCTTCATAGGCCGGATGATCGGCCTTGGCAGAGATTTTCTCGACGACCTCGCGGGATTTTTCCTTATTGGCAATGTCGTACTCGGCTTTTTTTAGATTGTGGTAACAGCCATTGCACGGTGCCATCACCACGTCCTGCCCCATATTATTATGGGCCAAAGACATCACGCGTGAGGACAGATAAGTCTGGATTTCAGGGTCAACATTTTTGACTTCCATGGCGCCGCAACAGTTCCAGTTTTCTATATCAACCAGTTCCAGGTCCAGCTTTTTAGCAATGGCCCGGGTGGAGGTGTTATAGGGCTGTGCCGTGCCTTCCAGCGCACAACCATGGTAATAGGCAACTTTTTTGTATTTTTCTTTGCGTTCGGACATCGTTCTATCCTTTATTTGATGGGGTCCAAGCCAAGAGCGGCGCGTTCAGCGGCCTTTTCCTCGGCAATGTGTTCTTCAATGGCGGCACGGGCTTTGCCCCAGCCTTTGGTCTTGGGCTGGAAAAGCGTCGCCCAGCCCATACCGATGAGAAATTTGATTGGCAGATTGGTGATCATCTTTTTGACCATTTCTATCAACCAGTCCTGCACCAGCGGCTGTTTGGAATTCTTGAGGAAGTTTTTCAAAATCCGGCCATCTTCAATCTTGCCGGTTTGCACCACCTGCCGGGTAAATTCCTCGTCAAAAATTGTAGAATACGACGGTGCCGTATGCTCTTTCATTTCCAGCCAGTGGGCCGTGGCCTTCATCACCCCTTCTGGAAACACATCGCGCGGACAGGCATAGGTGCACTTGTTGCACGACACGCATTGCCAGATAATTTCCTTGTCCCGCAACAACTCGTCTTCCATGCCCATGCGGATCAGGTAAATCCAGTAACGCGGATTAAATTCCGGGTTGATGGCATTCACGGTGCACGCATTAGTGCACGAGCCACATTGCCAACAGCGGTGAATGTATTCGCCGCCCGGCAGCGCCGCTATTTCTTCTTGTAATTGTTCATTATAATCCGTGACCACGCGGGTTTCGATAAACGTGCTCCAGTGGCCGGAAACATCCACGCCATCGATAACCAGATTATCGTGGGTTTTAATGTTCTCCGGGCGGATCAGATGTTTTTCATGAATGGCCATAGGCTTACTCAGTTCTGTTCAAGAAGATTGGCGTCATCCAGCACGAAAGCCGTGCCGTCGATGGATTTCAGCCGGGTTTTATTGGTTTTTGCCTTTATCCCGTCCAGCCCCAGAAGGCGGCGGGTATATTCCATAGGGTCTTGCGGCGAGGAAAAGTCGGTACGCAAGTACGATCCGCCCTGGGCACAGATATAATCGGCATAGATTTGCGCACACAAAAGGTCGATATAGGTCAGCACATCGCGAAAGATACCATTCTCGGTCAAATACTGGCTCAACTCCTCACGCAGAGTGATAAAAGTCAGATATGTGTCCGGCACTTTCAGGGTCATATGATCAATCTGATCATCAAACCACACCTCGCGCAAAAAGCCGGTATTGGCCTTTACATCCCACATCCAGCGCGTCATCAGGGGATAGCGTTCCGGGTCAACATTATGCAGGATTTCTGCCGCCAGATCACGCACCCAACGGTGCTTTTTATCAACCGGAAAGGCATTACAAAATTCCGCTATGCGGGCATCCGCTGTAGACGTATCTTCGCGCCCTGTCAGCAAATCACCAATGGCGGCTTTCATCACGGCAAAGGCCTCCCCTTCAAGATAGGGGGCCACGCGCCGACGGACCGTCGACATAAACACACACAGGCCACCAAAGGTTTCCGCCGTCATGGTTTCATGCTTGCCGTCCAGCAAGGCTTCCTTGAACAAGGTGCTTTTCAGGTTCAGCGCTTCGATATAGCGCTCAATGCCGCCCAAAGGCTCACACCCGGCGATCGACTGCTGCAAAGATTGTTGCAGGATCGGGCCAGACAGCTCCAGCTTAGGTCGTGCGGCTGCCACCGCCGAAGCGGCTGCGTCCTTTTTTGATCTGTTCAAAAAAGAAAGCACCCGCTTTACTCCGCCGCTGCCATCTGACCATTGGCAATGGCCAGCGCGCTAAACGCCGCCGCCTGCCCCTGGGCAATGGAATCATCAATGGTTTCCGGCCCCGTGGCAGAACCGGCAACAAATACACCCTCTCTGGAGCTGGCCCCCATGCCACCATAAGAGGAGGCCCGGTCAATAAAGCCATTGGGTTCCAGATCGACATCAAAGATCGACGAGATCAGCATGTTGTCTACATTGGGGTCCATGCCTATGGCGTGCACTACCAGGTCAAACGGGATGGTGATCGGGCGTTTGACCAGTGTGTCTTCGCCTTTGACAATGATTTTGTCACCATCCGAGGTGACCTCGGCGATCCGCGCCTTGATATATTTAACTTTGAACTCTTCCTGGCTTCTCCAGTAATATTTGGTTTCCAGAAGGCCAAAGGTACGGATGTCCATATAATAGATATAGACGTGGCAATCGGGCAGTTCTTCGCGAATTTCCATCGCCAGATTGGCCGAAACCGTACAACAGATTTTTGAGCACCATTCGCGACCGATTTGCCGATCACGGGAGCCAACGCAGAGCAAAATAGCCACGCGTTTTGGCTTTTCCCCATTGGAGGGGCGGCGCACCCCCTGCCCGGATGAAATCATCTGTTCTACTTGTGTGGTGGTCACCACATCTTCATAGGTGCCAAAACCCCATTCTGGCTTATTGATGCTATCAAAATGTGTAAAGCCAGTACACAAAACGGCAGAAGAAACGCTATTGCCCTTACCCTCTGAGTACTTGACCGAAAAATTACCCGCTTTGCCGGAAAACTCAGAAACCGTGGTGCCGGTTTTCACGGTGATCAGCTTATTGCCCGTCACCCGGTCAACCATGCCGCCAATGGCGTCTTTGGCCCATTCACCGGAAGGCACCAGCTTGGCATAGCCAGAATGGATCGGCGTACCGCCCAGACTGTCTTTTTTTTCTACGATGATACATTTCTGACCAACGCTGGCCAGAGAATGTGCAGCCGCCAGCCCAGCCGGGCCGCCACCTACGATCAGGATTGGTTTCGTGCTCATGTGATCTGCTCTTGTTTTTTAAATCCAGGGCCGCCGGTAATACGTCGGCGGGGGTCGTACAGGTTTTCCTGTTCACCACCGGCTTCGATCTGTTTCAGATAGCCTTCAAATTCGACCTTCTTTTCACGCCAGTCGATGCCAAGTTTTTCAAACAGCTTCTCGGTGGAGGAAGCATGCCAATGCGACTGCACGATCTTGTAAGGGTGCGCCCCGCATACCAGCGCCGCAAATTGCACATCGGAAATCACCGGCAGGTCATAATTCTTGCCCTCGGCCTGACCAATCCACTGGTTCTTGTCCAGCGTGGTGATACAGCCCGTATCATGGCCGATCATCACATCGGAATTGGCCTCTTCGACGGCAACCTTGATCTTGCGATCAATGGCGAAAGAGCGGGTAAACTCGCGCTCGGAAATGATGTGGCGAAAGCCAAAGCCGCAGCAATCATACCAGGTTGAATAATCAATGACCTGGGTGCCCAAAGCCTCCATAATACCGGTGGACACCGCGACCCGGTCACCATTCAGCACATCATCATCATAGATCACGTCTTGCGGCACCATCTTATACACATGGCAAGCCGGGTGAATAGTGGCCCGAATGTTAGAGCAATCAATCACCTGATGTTCCTTGATGCGGTGACGCATCACATGGGTCCATTCGGAGTAATGCACCACTTCTTCGGGGATCAGCAATTTGCCGTCCACAAGGCGATCCAGTTTGCCGAGGATCTTTTTAACCCGCTCGCGTAGCTCTGACGAAAGCAGCAAATATTCGCGCACTTCCTTGTAATTACCAAAGGACGTGCCGCAATGGACCAGCGGGTAATAATACCCTTCTGGCTTGCCTTCGGCCTTGGCCGAAACATAGGCTTGGTGGAAATTACGCAGGAAAACCGCCGCCAGACTTTCGATATTACCAATGCCCGATCCATGATAATTCCAGGCCGTACAAGAGGTCTGATCGGTCTCATCCAGATAGCGGATGTCCATCATGTTCATCAGCCACAATAGCGATGCCGGATAGCCCGGAATATTGCCGCACTGACCACAGGATTTATGGTGCCAAAGCTGATTGGTCGGGATTTTTTTGTCCCAGCCATAAAGTGTTTTTGCCATTACCGGCTCGTGCTCGTCGGTAACCCGGTGCACAACAATCTCGCCGTCTTTTTCAAGCTCCCACATGGTATCGCGAATGTCATGGACGCGGGTCTTATTGGTCAGCATAGAGCGCTTGTTGATCTTTTGCTCGATCCAGGCGGTGGCAACCAGCGCGTCTTCCTTGGAAAGATCAGAATCGCGCCATTCGGACCCGTGTCCGGTAAAGCGTTCGCCGTCATTATTGTCTTTGGTGGCCATTATGGTCTCCTTATCGGGTTTGACGATCAGTCTTCATCGTCCTGCTCGTCTTTCCAGTCGTCCCAGTCCTCACGCTTCTCGTCCATAATGTCCAAGATCACGTCGAACAGGTTTTCATCCACAGTTTCCAACTGGTCCAAAACGCCGGTTTCTTCCCAGATGGTGTAAAGTTCCACGGAGGTTTTCAAATTCACTTCCCAGGCCGTTTCCGTGGTATTCAGGGTCGGCATGGGGATAGCCTTGCGCAACAACTTCAGTGGCGCATCAACCTTTGAAATATTGGGGCCCCAATCGGCAAAGTGTTCGGGGTTGATCATATCGGGGGAAAGCTGGTTGCCGGTCGAGATCAATTTTAACATCACCCGGGAAAACGGGCGCAGCACATTCTTGGCACTTTCCATGCCGTGCTTAATGGCCGTTTCCCGCATAATCATAATCAGGCCACCGGGCGAATTGCCAAACGGACAGCGCGCCGCACAGGTATAGCATTGCGCGCAGGCCCATATTTTTTCCTGCATGGCATCGTAAATGCCGTCTAGGTTTTCGGTCCATAAAAGCTGGACGATTTCGCGGGGGGAAAAGTCGTAATAGTGTGCCGCCGGGCACGTTGCCGTGCAAATGCCGCAATTCAGGCAACCGTTTAACTCATAATCAAAACGCAGGTCTGACTGAATATCGGAAAATATTTCTTCCAGCTTTTCCTGCGGAACGACTGATTCATCGGCAAACGGATCACCGATAAATTCCTGAACGCGGGTGCTGGCAGAATGAGACATGGCGTCTTCCTCTAATGATCAGGCCTAATAGGTCAGGACTTTGACGTCTTCTTCCATCACCTCTTCAATGAGGTAGGCCCCACCGACAATGCCTTCGCATTCGGGGATCAGATCGTCCGTCGTCATATCGAAAAGGTCGAGATTGGGAGAACAGCAAAAAAACTTCACGCCCGCTTCGTGGGCATCCTGAATGAAGGAATAAACACTCTTGGGCGAGCCTTCCTTGACAAACATTTTCTCAGCTTCGCCTTTTTTCATCAACCGGCCTGCGGTAGCCGTGCAAATCACCTCGACCTCATATTCCATGGCGGCGGCCACGGTGGCCTGAAATATCGGGGCACCCAATTCCTCGCCATTGCGTGGATCTGTATTGGCCATAATGATCATCAGCTTATCAGCCATGTGTCTTCTCTCCCTCCGGCGGCCCACTTTGCGTGACCTGTTTTGGGCGGTGCTCCTAGGATTTCTCCCCTGCGGCACTTTGCCTCGTTTCGGATAGAATATTAGAATATGCTAATGAATGCAAGCAGGATTTTACATCTTTTTGGTGTGAGACGCCGTTTAAGGTCTTTCTGAAGAACTGGATTACCGGGACAAGCCCGGTAATGACATAATGAGTACATTTCCCAAAAATTGTCATTACCCGGTTTATCCGGGTAATCCAGCCCTAATATAATCCAGTTATTTCATCCCAGAGATCATTCCAGTCAGGATTGCCCACTTCTATCAAATTCAACTTCCATTTTCTCGGGTATTTTTTGATCCGCTTTTCGCATCGTATGGCCAACTCAATATCCGAAAACTCCTCATGCCAAACCAGCATGGAAACACCATGTTTCTTGGTGAAGCCTTCGGCCAGCTTTTCACGATGTTCATACACGCGTCGAACCAGATCGTTGGTGACACCTGTGTACAAGGTTCCATTGCGTTTACTGGCCAGCATATAGACTGAATAGATGCGGTCATGCATAGGGCAGCATTGCGCAACTGGATCACCCGAACAAGTCGGGCGATGACAAAATGTGAATGATTTTCATTTCCCAAAATGTGTCATTACCCGGCTTAAGCGTGGCTTGGCCTGCCCTACCGCATCCAGCCGGTCATCTGGATAATCCCGGTCATGATCGGCACCAGAGCGTCTTCGATCTGGGTTTTCATGCCACGGAAATTGGCAAAGGCCTCTTTGGTATCGCCCACGGGGCCTTCTTCAAATTCCATGATCAGGTCTTCGGCCATGGCCAGTTTAAAGCCCGGATGGCCAGTAAAGCCAAAGGCGTGCTCGCCGATCTGAAAAACGGCGGGGTGCCCCGCCGCATCCTCGGCCAGTATGCGCGCATAATCTGGCGGCACCGGGCGGTCACGCATATAGGTGATGTGGGGGAAGGTTTCGGGCAAATAGCCATTTAACGCATTATCATCCACACGAAGCGCGGTCCCGGCCTTAAACTCTAACGGTGTGGGCTCAACCCCGCCCTCAGCAGCCAAGCTGAGGATTTGCGCGCCAAGACCAAAGGCCAGAATCGGCAAGCCCGTCATCAGCGCCGCCCGGGTCAGCGTGATCTCATCTTCCAGTGTGGGCACATCGCGCCCCCCTGCACTGCCCCATGGGCCACCGCCCAGCAGCACCAGACCATCGCCCAGCGTATTCACGTCTGGCGGCTTGCCTTTCTCGGTAAAGGGCCGCGCATAGTTAAAACGAATGCGCCGCCCTTCCAGATGATCTTCCATCAGGCCCAGATATTCGGCAGACGTATGTTGTATGACGGACAAATATTTCATCGATTTAGCAACCCTCTTGCGATCAAGCGCACATGCTGTCAGACTGTATATTAGATAATTCGCATATTGACCACCACAGCAAGGGGCAGGCAATGAATTGGCAGCAAAGCGTATTGGATATCGAAGCGCTGGAAGATGCGGAGCTTGATTCTGACCTTATAAAGGCCTTCGAGCAAAACGCCGCCCAATCGCTGGCCCGGCCCATTCGTTTTTCCACCCCGACGTTTAAGGAATACGAATCATCCGAGCTATCCGGCTGTGGTAAAAACTCGTTCCCGGCCTTTTCAATCACAGCCGGAGGGTGTGCGTTAAATTGTGATCATTGCCAGAAAAAAATTCTGGAACCGATGATCCCGGCGGTAAAGCCCGAACATCTGGACCAGCAAGTGCGCGACATGGTTGTGCTGCAAAACCTGCAAGGCTTTTTGCTTTCTGGTGGTTCGAACAAGCGAAACGAAATTAAATACGAGCGGTATCTGCCCGTCGTTGAAAAATTGAAAACCGATTTTCCACATCTTCAGATTGCCATCCACACGGCCCTTCTGGATGAAGCCGCCGCCAAACGCATGGAATCTGCTGGTGTCGATTCGGCAATGATGGATGTCATCGGGGCGCAAGAAACTATCGAGCAGGTCTATAAGCTGGAGCGGCCCGTGGCCGATTTTGAGGCCACCTTGGCGGCGCTCACCTCGACCAAGCTGAAAGTCACACCACATATTGTGGTGGGCTTGCATTACGGGAAAATTCTGGGTGAGGAAAATGCCCTGGATATTGTCAGCCGTTATGACGTGCACGCATTGGTGCTGGTGGTGATTATGCCATTTTACGCCAAGCCCGGCACGTTTAAAACGCCCTCGACCTTGGATGTGGGGCGCATCTTCCTGAAAGCACGCAAGCGCATACCGGACCGGCAAGTCCTTTTGGGCTGTGCCCGTCCGCCGGGCATGCACAAACGCGTCACAGATGCCTATGCCGTAATGGCTGGCCTTGATGGCATTGCCTTTCCCGCCGATGGCGCCGTGGCCGTATCGGACGCGATTGGTCGCCCGTACCATCAGGAACATGCCTGTTGCGCCATAAAAATTGGCGGCAGCGAATCTGCCCAAGTTTCTGCGACCTGTGCCGCCTGATGCACACCACGCCAGACATACTGGTTTTAGGTCTTGGCCCTGCGGGGTCTTGTGCCGCCATTTTGGCCGCGCAAAATAATTCCTTAACCTTAACGGTTGAACGAAAAGTATCACCCGGAAACCCAGTTCAGTGCGCTGAATTTGTGCCCGCACTTATCGGAAATATGGTTAATAACTTGCGCGGGTGCCATGTGCAAAACATCACGTCCATGCTCACAGAAGTTGAAAATGATGCCCCCGATCTGATGGCAAATTTTCCGGGGCGGATGATTGATCGTGCAGAATTTGATGCCGCTTTGGCGGGTGAAGCGGCCAAGGCCGGCGCGCTTTGCCACTATGGCATTAATGTGCGCCAAGTAACCGAAGAGGGCCATGTTCTTCTGGCAGATGGCACATGCCTTCGCCCCAAAGTCATCATTGGCACAGATGGGCCGCACTCTTTGGCGGGCAAGGCCATTGGCTCGACCAATGAGGACGTTCTTGAAACCCGACAGATCAGCGTGCCTCTGCTTAAGCCCTTTCAATCCACCGACATTTTTTTAAATGCCGACATTCGTGGCGGTTATGCCTGGCTGTTTCCCAAAGGAAAAACCGCCAACCTGGGCCTTGGGGTCATTTACGCGCTTCAGAGCGTTCCTGATCAACCCGACTACGTTCAGCTTCAAACAAACGCGCCCGCATAATCAACATCGCCTTAGCTTTATTTTTATGCTGTGA
>NVVV01000001.1 GCA_002733495.1 Robiginitomaculum sp. | reverse complement strand
AGCAACTTTGATTGCTTATATATGCTTATTTTACAACGCCTTCTTGTCATTCCGCTAACCTAGATAATCCTTCTTATCTAGGTTAGCACCTTGTGTTTTATGGTTTCGGGCCATATAAGCGCGCCTTATGGCAAGTCGTATGATCCGTTTAAAACGGGCAAGGCAAAAAAGCATAATGGTATAGACATTGCCGCTCCTCAGGGCACGCCAATATATGCACCCAGCAATGGGGTCATTGTCGCCGCGACGGATATTTATGATGGCAAGCCTGCCTATGGCAAAGTGCTGGTCTTTCAATCGTCTAGCAAAACACAAACACTGTTCGCGCATCTTGATAGCTATGAGGTTCAACAGGGGCAACGCGTCCAGAAAGGCATGCGTATTGCCGCCGTTGGTAATACTGGCAAAAGCACTGGCCCGCACGTGCATATAGAGACATTCAAGGCTGGCGAGCGGGTAGACCCGCTTAACGTCTGGCCGGTCCAGCAATAAGCAGAGTTCAAGCAGTTAAAGGCGTCGTGCGAACGTGCGGCGCTTTTTTTGTAGGGCTGGCCAAGGCAGAAATATTTCAACCCAAAACAGATAATTACGCCCCATTTCACGCTTTGCCGTAAAATTGCCAGTATTTGCTCTTTTCATCGGCCACAACTAACCTATTTATATCTATGATGCAGGTTGATGGTATTCAGGTGGCGGAAAATAAGCGTGAGTGAGCGAAAAAACATTATAGCGGGCGATAAGAACGACCATGACGAGGGCGATGGCCCCCAGATCGGTGTCGTTGAAAAGACGCGCACGCGTACCCGGCGTCCCTCCATGTATCGGGTTTTGCTGATTAATGATGATTACACGCCGATGGAATTTGTTGTCGAAATTCTGGAGCAGATTTTCCACAAAACCCGTGATGAAGCTGTGGCGGTGATGCTAAACGTGCACCAAAGCGGCGTCGGGGTTTGCGGCGTCTATTCCTTTGATGTGGCCGAGACCAAGGTGGCGCAGGTTGATGCCCTTGCGCGCCAACACGAACACCCTTTGCAATGCACGATGGAAAAAGCCTGAACCACGAATAACCGGAGATATTATTGCCCTCATTCACCCCAGCCCTTGAAGAAAGCCTGCAACGCGCCGTCGCCTATGCGAACGCGCGCCGCCACGAATATGTCACGCTGGAGCATTTGCTGCTCAGCCTGATGGATGATGAGGACGCGGTTGAGGTGTTCAAATCCTGCGAAGCGGATATGGAGGCTTTGCGCGAAAGCGTGCTGGACTACATTGATGGGGATTTGCAAACTCTGGTGGTGGAAAACCACAATGGCGATGCGCGGCCCACCGCCGGTTTTCACAAAGTGGTGCAACGGGCCGTTATTCATGTCCAGTCTGCCAATCGCGACGAAGTCTCTGGTGCCAATGTGCTGGTTGCGCTTTATGCGGCGCGCGAAAGCCATGCGGTGTTCTTTTTGCACGAGGTGGATGTCACTCGCTTTGATGTGGTGCGTTATCTGTCCCACGGTGTGCCCAAGGGACAGGACAGCCCGCCCATCGCGCTCTTTGATGATGACGATGATGATGACGAGGTTCAAACGCCAAAAGAGCCAACGGCCCTGCAAAGCTATTGCGTCAACCTCAATGAAAAGGCCAGGGCCGGGGATATTGATCCGCTGATTGGCCGCACCGCTGAGGTGGAGCGCTGTATTCAGGTTCTGTGCCGACGCCGCAAAAACAACCCGCTTCTGGTTGGCGATCCCGGCGTGGGCAAAACCGCCATTGCTGAAGGGCTGGCGCGCAATATTATCGAGGGCAAAACCCCGGAAATTTTGCGTGAATGCACCATTTTTTCGCTGGATATGGGATCCTTGCTGGCTGGCACACGCTATCGCGGTGACTTCGAGGAACGGCTGAAAACCGTGGTCAAGGAACTGGAAGCGACCGAAGGGGCCATCCTCTTTATTGATGAAATTCATACGGTGATTGGGGCCGGGGCCACGTCTGGCGGGGCCATGGACGCCTCGAACCTTCTAAAACCGGCTCTGCAATCAGGGACCCTGCGCTGCATGGGCTCGACCAGCTATAAAGAACACCGCCAGCATTTTGAAAAAGACCGGGCGCTGGCGCGACGGTTCCAGAAAATTGATGTGGTGGAACCCAGTGAGGACGATACCGTCAAAATTCTTGCGGGCTTGAAGCCCTATTTCGAGAAATTCCACGATGTGCGCTATACGCTGGACGCGCTAAAAACCGCTGTGACCCTGTCGTCGCGTTATATCAATGATCGAAAATTGCCAGACAAGGCCATTGATGTGATCGACGAAGTGGGCGCGGGCCAGCGTTTATTACCGCCCTCACGGCGTAAAAAAACCATTGGCGTCAAGGATATAGAGATCATCGTCGCCAAAATGGCGCGCATTCCGGCCAAGTCCGTCTCCAAGAATGATGAAAAGTCTCTGCGCAATCTCAAGGACGATCTGGCCCGTGTTGTGTTTGGTCAGGACAAAGCCATTTCCCAGGTGGCATCGGCCATTAAAATGGCCCGGGCAGGTCTGCGTGAACCGGAAAAACCCATTGGCTGTTACCTCTTTTCCGGCCCCACCGGGGTTGGTAAAACCGAAGTGGCGCGGCAATTGGCTTCGATCCTTGGGGTCGAGTTGTTGCGCTTTGATATGTCTGAATACATGGAACGGCACAGCGTGGCGCGCCTGATCGGTGCCCCGCCGGGCTATGTCGGCTTTGATCAGGGCGGCTTGCTGACCCAGCAGGTTGATCAGCATCCGCATTGCGTGCTGTTGCTCGATGAGATCGAAAAAGCCCATGCCGATGTGTTCAATATACTCCTGCAAGTGATGGATAACGGCACGCTGACCGATTCTAACGGCAAGCGCGTTGATTTTCGCAATGTGATCCTGATCATGACCACCAATGCCGGGGCGGCCGATGCGGCGAAAAATGCCATCGGCTTTGGCCGGGGCAAGCGCGAAGGCGAAGATACCGAAGCCATCAAACGGCTGTTCGCGCCGGAATTTCGCAATCGTCTGGATGACACCATCGCCTTTAGCGCGCTGGGTCAGGATACCATTGGTCGGGTGGTCGAGAAGTTTATGATGCAGTTGGAATTCCAGCTCGAAGAGCGCAATATCAGCTTCGAGCTTACCGACGCCGCCCGTGACTGGTTGGGTGGCCAGGGCTATGACGAGGCCTTTGGCGCACGACCCCTGTCGCGCACCATACAGGAGCACATCAAGAAACCGCTTTCAGACGCCATTTTGTTTGGCGAGCTGAAAAACGGCGGCCTGGTGAAAGTGGATATTGACCAAGAGGACAAAGACAAGTTGAAGTTCGATATTTTTCCCGAAGAGCCAAAACGCAAAGCGGCGGCCAAGCCCCGTAAAAAATCCCGTGCCAAATCAAAAACAGTCTGATCCCGCGCTGCGCCTTGCGCTTATGCCCGGGCGCTATTGCGTGGCACGTCTTGGACCTCAAAGCGCTATCCCGGTAGATTTTTTTGCCGGGGAGGGGTTCGTTTCGGTAACCCGTTCCGATGATGAACTCTCACTGGTCTACCCTGAAGGGCGAAACCTGACGGTGGATCAATGCGAAAGCAGCTGGGTCGGCTTTCGGGTGCTGGGTGTTCTGGATTTTGCGCTGGTAGGCATATTGGCACGGCTTAGCGGCGCGCTGGCCGAGGCCGACATTAGCCTCTATGCGCTTTCCACGCACGATACGGATTATCTGTTTGTCAAAGCCAATCAGGAAGAGGCCGCGCGCGCGGCCCTTGGGCGCGTTGCCACTGTGTTGTAATTAAAGATAAATTTCTTTATCTCACGCGTTGTTGTAGACAAGGATGATGGGCGCGACTTGCCTTGTTCGCCCATACGGTTATGCAGGATAGCATTTGAATGCTTGGGGGAAAACATGCGCACATTGGTTCTCGGGTTACTGGCTTTTCTTATAGGCGCCGTGGCGGCAAATGCGCAGGGCGCGAAGACAAAGAGCATCATTGACCAGTTCAGGGTGTCCTCGCCCATTAAAATCGGTGATGCGCCACATGGTATGTGGAAATTGGGACAAAGCCTTGTCATTGCGGTTTCCGGCGAAGACAGGCTGGCGCGTCTTGATCTGGATAGCTTTGGCGGTGCACCAGAATTTCTACCTTCAATTGCGGTGGCCAATACACCACTGGACGCTCGTCCGGCACCGGGTGGTGGCTATTGGGTGGCGCAATTCATGAGCACCGCCGTGGTGCGGGTGAATGAAAGCGGCAAAATTTTGCAAAGCATAGAGGCTGGCAAAAGTCCGTCCTTGTTCTCAAATTATAAAGGTCAGGGAAAATGGTCAATCGTTAGCGAGTTTGCTGATCAATTGACGCTTTTTAATGCGCAAACCGGCACAGATATTCAGATTGTAAAAACCGGAAAACGCCCATATCCCGCATCGGTTCTGGCGGATGGCTCCGTCGCCTTTATTCCGCTTCGCGGTGAAAATGCTGTGCAGGTTTATGATCTGGTTCAGGGACGCGAGCTGGCGCATATTGGCAATTGTGCAGAGCCAGAGGGCGGCGATCTCTCCGCCGACGAAAAATGGTATCTGGCGGCCTGTAATGACGTGGTTTTATGGATTAATACAGGGGATTATCAAGATACCTACCGCACAACAGGCCTTGGGCCGCGCCCGTTTGCGGTTTTAACCGGCGATGGCGGGCGTTTTGCCTACGTCAACAATGCCGGCGGGGACACGGTGAGCGTGATCGACATGGCTAGCAAAGCCGTCATTGGGGCGCTAGTCACGGGGCAACAGCCCATTGTCATGCGTGAATTTGGTGGCAAAATCTATGTCACCAATGAAGTGGCCGGAACGCTAAACATCATCACGCCGCCGACTCGCCGATAAAACACGTCAAATGATAAAAGTGAAAACTATGAGAAATTTGAAATCGGTAGAAATCAAGGCGTTTATTCCTTGCAAAGACTTTGAGCTTTCCAAGTCATTTTATCAAGACATGGGTTTTACCAAAGGCTGGGATTCCGACGGGATGGCATATTTTCATCACAGAAATTGCAGCTTCTTGTTGCAAGACTTTTACGTTGCTGATCACGCAAATAATTTCATGATGCATTTGTTGGTTGAGGATGTGGATGCCTGGTTCCGGAAAGTTATGTCATCAGGCCTTGGCGAAAAATATAATGTTAAGATTACCCAGGTCGAAGACCAGCCTTGGGGCATGCGCGATTTTGTTGTTATTGATCCCACGGGCGTGTTGTGGCGGATTGGGCAAAATATCTGAAGGTTAGCCCCCGGGCACGCTGCGGATCGGGCTGTCGATGATTTCAATCGCGTTTTTAAAGGGCGGAGCCAGACGGCCCTCAATGGCAAAACGTTTGTTCAGATTGTCCACCCGACGCTTGGCATCGCTGGAAAGGTCTTCATAAAAAAGATTGAACGGATCGGGCTTAAAGCGTTTGCCAAACCCCAATGGCTTGCGCAAGGCGTGTGATTTTGGCCGATCAACCAGCAAAATCCCATCCACGCACTGCGCCGAGGTTTGCGCGGGCATGGGGGCGGGTGTGGCGCCCCATTCCAGCCCGGTGGCGGCGACGGCGCCCTTGTGCAGGCGTTTGGGGGCAAAGTCTGTGCTGGTCCCACCAAGCAAGGGGTTCACACAGGCCAGCGGGCGGTCCTTGACCTGTTGCAACAGGCCATTTTGGCCCCACACCATGCTGCGATCGGTAAAACGTGTGATCTCTGATTTTTCTTTTGGATGAAACGCGCCATAGGTGACAATGCAGCGCGAATCCTCCTTGTTGGCGCAAGGGGCAAGGCCGCTAAGCGCCCCATCAAAGAGGTCCAGCGGTACGGCAAAATCCACCACATAGGCGACGGCCAGCCGTTCGCGTACATAGGGATCGTTAAAGCGGTCCTGTAACAGGCCCAACACATGCAGGCCGCCTTGTTCCACTCCGACCAGTATAATCGGCCCCTTGTCGCCGGTTTTGGCAAGAAAGACATCAAAGGCGGTCAGAACATCGCGATAGGCTAGACTGCGCGCTTCGCGGGCATCGCCGCGCACGGTGAGAAAGGAATAAAGCGAGGCCGCCCGATAAAGCGGCACAGCGATGGTGCCTGCATCGGCAAAGGGGGCTGCCCAATTGGGCAGGGCCACGCGTTTCAGGCGTGCCACGCCTACGTCGCTGCCCAATGGCATGTTCCAGTTCTTGCCGCCCCAATAACTGGTGGGCAGCACCACAAAAACGCTGGCCTCTTTGGTCGCCTGCGGGGGGATCAGCCAGGCCGCCGGGTCGGTATAATCCGGAGCTGCGGGGGGGATATACGTCTGAAAGGGAATGCGCGGATCATTCAGGAATCGAAAAAGATTATCTCGCGACACAAAGGCAAAGAGCGTCAGAAGGACCACAAAGGCCGCTGCACCATAAAGGCTGTATTGGATGATTTTATCGCTCGGTCTGTTCATGTCTCATTTCCGTGCCCGAATCAGAGCATAATTGTGCCACAGGGTCTATATAGAGTGACAAATGTGGACTTGTTTGGGCGCAATTGCACCCCATTTACGGCATAGGCCGCATCATTGGTGAGAAAATGCATAATAAAAATAATGAAGAGCATGAAGAACATGAGCAGACGACACTGGTTAAACCTTCCAAACGTCATGGCCTGTTGCTATGGCTGCGCAACAGTTTTCTGACCGGCATAGTGGTGTCTGCGCCTATCGGTGCGACCCTGTGGCTGGTCTGGAGCTTCTTGCGCTGGGTGGATGGGCGTGTGGTGCCGTTGATACCGGCTGAATATAACCCAGAAAACTACCTTCCCGTCGCGATACCGGGCCTTGGGCTTATTATTTCGGTGGTGGCGCTGACCTTTCTGGGGGCAATCACTGCGAACATTTTTGGCCGTTCCCTAATTGGTATGGGAGAACGTATTGTTGAACGGGTGCCTTTGGTCAGCAGTATTTACGGCACGGTTAAACAGATCGTGCAAACCGTTCTTTCACAACAGGAACAGTCTTTTGACAAAGTTGTGCTGATTGAATACCCGCGCAAAGGCACCTATGCGGTGGGCTTTGTTTCCGCCCCGGCGCAGGGTGAAATTGCGGCCTCTTTAGGCGAAGATGTGGTGGGGGTGTTCATCCCGACTGCGCCTAACCCAACGTCGGGCTTTCTGATTTACGAGAAAAAAAAGAACCTGACCTATCTGGACATGCCGGTGGATGCCGGGGCCAAGCTTATCCTTTCTGCGGGGCTGGTCTATCCCAATGGGGCGGGCCGTCAGCCTGACGAGAGCAAGCGCACCGCCTGATCCTGTTCAAAGAGATAGAGCAGCGTGCGCAGAGCCGCGCCGCGTTTGCCGGTCAAGTCCGGGTCGGTTTGGGCAATCAGGCGCGCCTGTGTGTTGGCGATTTCTAAAAGCTCCGTATCCCGCTCAAGGCGAGCAAAGCGGGTGCGCGGCATACCGCTTTGGCGCATGCCCAGCAATTCGCCCATGCCGCGCAATTGCCAGTCTGTTTCGGCAATCAGAAATCCGTCATCGGTATTGCGCAGGATTTCCAGGCGCTTGCGCGCCGTCTCGCTAAGGGGGGGCTTGTAGAGCAAAAGACAGGCGGAGAGCTGTTCTGAACGCCCGACGCGGCCCCGTAGCTGGTGCAATTGCGCCAGACCAAAGCGTTCTGCCTGTTCAATTACCATCACGCTGGCCTCAGGCACATCCATGCCCACTTCGACCACGGTGGTGGCCACCAGTATTTGTATTTCCCCATCCTTGAAGGCTTGCGACAGGCGTTCTTTTTCCTGCGCCGGCATACGGCCATGGATCAGGCCAATGCGGTCTCCAAAACGGGCTTTCATATCGTGATAACGATCCTCGGCGGCGGCCATGTCCACCTTGTCGCTTTCCTCAACCAGTGGGCAAACCCAATAGGCGCGCCCACCATCCTGGATCAATTGCCCCAGCCGGTTGATCACATCTTCCAGCCGGTCCAGCGGCATCACCCGCGTGGTGACGGGTTTGCGCCCGGGTGGTTTTTCATCCAGTTTTGATAAATCCATATCCCCATACACCGCCAGTGCCAGCGTGCGCGGAATGGGCGTTGCGGTCATCACCAGCAAGTCAGGCCGTGCCCCCTTGCGGCTTAGGCGCAAACGGTCAGAAACGCCAAAACGGTGTTGCTCATCAATAATGGCCAAAGCCAGATTGTGAAACTCCACCCCGTCTTGAAACAGCGCATGGGTGCCGCAAATCACATCAATGTCGCCGCTTTTTAACTGGGCCAGAATGCGCACCCGTTCCTTGCCCTTGTCGCGCCCGGTTAAAATGCCAAGGCGCAAGCCCGCCGCCTCCAATAATGGCGCCAGCGAGCGAGCGTGCTGGCGGGCTAAAATTTCCGTGGGGGCCATCAGGGCGCATTGCCCGCCAGCTTCGACGGCGCGGGCTGCAGCCAATGCCGCAACAAAGGTTTTGCCTGCGCCCACATCGCCTTGCAACAGACGCATCATGCGTTCCGGCGCGGCCATATCGGCCTCGATCTCGGCAAAGACGCGGGTTTGCGCGCCCGTCGGCGTGAAGGGGGCGGCATCCAGTATGGCCTGAACCTTGCGCCCATCGCCGGTCAAGGCAAGACCCGGTTTTGCACGCCGTTTGGCTCGTACCAGCGCCAGTGCCAGTTGGCGCGACAAAAGTTCATCATAGGCCAGACGGCAGCGCGCCGGGCTTTCTTCATCCAAAACCTGTAAGTCTGTGGGCTGGTGCAGGGCAAAAAGCGCCGCGCGCCAGTCGGGCCAGTTTCGTTCCGCCAAAAGGCCCGGATCAATCCATTCGTCCAGCGTTGGCGTGCGCTCCAGCGCCCCGGCAATGGCCTTGCGCAGGGTTTTGGCGGCCAATCCTTGGGTCATGGGATAAACCGGCTCGATTGGGGGAATATCAGCCGCTTGATCAAGCGGCACAATATAGTCCGGGTGCAGCATTTGAATTTCGCCGCTAAAGCGTTCGACCTTGCCGCTGACAATGCGGCGCTGGCCCGGTGGCAATTGGCGCATTAAATAATCCGGGCGACCGTGAAACCATGTCAGGGTCAGATAGCCGGTGTCATCAAAGGCGCGCACCCGATAGGGCAGGCCGCGCCGGGGCGGTGGGTTATGGTCTTCTATCTCCACTTCAAAACTGGCGATCTGGCCATCAATGGCGTTGGCAATGCCGGGCCGCGAGCGGCGATCGGTTAGCGAAACCGGCATCATGAACAGCAAATCCAGAACATGGCGCGCGCCCAGCTTTTCCAGATTTTGCGCAACCTTCGGCCCCACACCCGCAAGAACGTCTGTATCGGCAAAAAGAGGAAAGAGAATTTGTGGCCGCATGGGGGTATCATAAACCAGAATGGCGCGAATTTGCCACTGGTTTTGCGTTCAGAATGTTTTCAGTAATTTGACGCGCAGGCTATATTGCCCACGACTGCCATAGCGGCTGCGGGTGATGGGGCTGTTACTCGCCGCGCCGCTCAGCAACCCAAGATTGGCGCTGGCCCCCAGTCGCCAGTGCTGGCCCAGATCATTTTCAAAAATCGCCCCAATGGCGCTTTCATAAAGCCCGGCATGGGCGCGAAACGCGGTCAACCCGGTTGCCGCAGACTGGGCAGACGTGACACCAAAAAAGCTTTGCATATGCGCATTTGATCCCCATTTTAAGCGCACATAGGGCACCAGGCGCGCCTTACGGCTGAGTTCCTTGGTATAGCCGCCTTCCAGATTAAAGGTCTGGCCGCTGGTCACACCAGACAGATCGGTAAAGACCTCGCCGGTTAGATAGAATTTATAAAGCGACATGCCGACAAAGGCCCCGCCATCCAGCCTGACATCTACCTTGCCCAGACCCTGCAGCGGCACAGGCAGATTGCGTCGTCTTCGGCCATCAACCCCGCGCAGCATAACCCCGGCGCGCCAGATGCGATTGTTAAAGGTGATGACTCCCAACGTACCGTTTTCAAAGAAAAAGGTGTTTTTCCAAAAGAGTTTAAGATCCAGATCAATGTCCAGGGCATAACCATCTGATCCGGCAAATTCTGGCACCAGCGCTAGTCCCACCCCATAACGGCCATGCCACTTATCGTCCTTTTCCCCAAGGTCCAGCTCGGTGGCCTTGATATATATTGGTGGCCCAATGGGTGACGTGCGCACATCGGCATGGGCGCTGGGAACGGCAAAGACACTAATCAAAAAGACGATGGTCTGGGACCGTAAAACGCAAGACACAGAAGGCACGTTCATTTCCCAGTATTATCGCGTGTATCCAGTGCGTAGTGCACTTCATAGCCGGTATGGTCGGAGAGGGCGCGCCCCTCAATCGATTCGCGAAAATTTCGTTCGATAAAGACAGGTGTCAGCAATGTGGCGCTGCCCGAGCGGTAAAACTGTTTGTCATCTGTCAGATACAGAATTTCCGAGGGGATGGTCTGATCCCCAAGGGCACAGGACATGCCGGTTGCAAGGCAGATTTCTGCCGCATCCAGCGCATTAATTTCTTCACGAAAATACTGATAGCGCACCGGCAGTTTGGTGTTGAAATCGCCGGCCAAGATCACCGGGGCCTGCATATCTGTTGTCCGACTGAGAAATTTGGCCAGAATATCCGTCTGCTTTTGATGGGCGCGCAGACGCACCGCACCAGGGGCCTTGGCCGAACGGTTGGAATTAAAATGCGATGTGACCAGTTTTACCGGCTCTTTCAGGCCCGGAATGCTAATTTCTGTCATCATGATGGCTTTATTCGCCAGACAATCCAGACCGGCGCAGGCCTTGCCGCCAAAGGTTGTGAAAACCGGATTGGTGATCTTATAGTCACTGAGGATAATCAGGCCGCTGCCCATAAATTTTTGCGTTTTTGCAGGTTTGTTATAGGAGTGTCCACCTTCAACACCCCATGGCGTTCCCCGGCCATTTTTCCCGCTTTTTCGGCCCGGGCCACGCACTACATATTTGTAACCGCTTTGCTCGATGATCACGTCACAGCGCGAGCCAAAGGCCTCTTGCAGGACCACAATGTCTGGCTGAGTGCCCTTGGCTCTGCGTTCTTTCAAGATTTCCGCTATACGGTTCAAACGCACGGTTTTGTGCCGCTTTACCGGGCTGGGCAGGGCATTGATGTTATAGGTCAGTACGCGCAAAACTCGGGGCGCAACGGCGTCGGCAGCCTGGGCGCTGTGTGCACACAGCAACCAGACACCAAAAAAGATCAAGGCTTGCATACCCCGCATAGTCATAATCCTGTTTTGCCCTAATGGCCCGTTCTGGCACTATATATGTTTATACCTCTGTGAGCATAGGTCATCATACGCGCCAAGGTAACTAGAATATTATGGCATTGGTATGACACTGGCATTTCCTTTGATATTACACCAAAAATCCGTTTGTTTTATGCAAAATCTAGCCTATAGCCATGCCCCATGGACACGCGAACAAAACGAATGCGCTTTCGGGCTTGGCACCGGGGTTTTAAGGAAATGGACCTGATTTTAGGCAGTTTTGCCGATCGGCGTCTTAAGACGCTGAACGCCGATGAGCTGGATCAGTTCGAGGCGATTCTGGCCGAGGAAGATGGCCCGCTTTATCACTGGATTACTGGCAAGGTGGAGATGCCTTCCGCGTTTGAAACGCCGATCATGGCAGAAATCCGTGATTTTTCTACACTGGCCGACACCCTTAGTGATGGCCGGAGCGGATAAGCATGGCCGGGCTGTCTGAGGTCTTGACGCGCATTGCCTCTGCGCCGGGTGCGCTGAGCATTGGCGGCGCGCCAGAGGGCTATGATGCGTTGCTCTTTTGCGATGCGGCCCGTGCCCGTGGCGGGCTTAGTGTTTTTGTGGCGCGTGATGATGCCCGCGCCGCCGCCTTTGCCAGCGCGTGCGCTTTTTTTGCCCCTGATATTGATTTGCTGCGTTTGCCGGCGTGGGATTGCCTGCCCTATGACCGGGTATCGCCTGCGGTGGATCTGGCGGCCATGCGGGCCGGGACGCTGTGGGCGCTAGTTCAGGAAGACCAGCCAGCGACGCGCCTTGTGGTGACAACCATTAATGCGTTGACCCAGCGTGTGCCGCCACGGGCGGAACTGGGCAAGGCCGGGTTTGCGGTGCGTCCGGGCGCCCGCATTGGCATGGAAGCGCTGACGGCACATTTGCAAATCAATGGCTATGCGCGGGCCAGTACGGTGATGGAGCCGGGCGATTATGCAGTGCGCGGCGGTGTTGTGGATGTGTTTGCACCGGGGCAATCAGAGCCAGTGCGGCTCGACTTTTTTGGTGACACGCTGGAAAGCATGCGCAGTTTTGATCCGCAAACCCAGCGGTCCTTAAAAACGCTGGGGCAAGGGGCATTGGCCCCGGTGAGCGAAATATTGCTGACGCCGCAAAGCATATCGCGTTTTCGCTCTGGCTTTGTGCGTAATTTTGGCCCGGCGCAGAATGACGCGCTTTATGATGCGGTCAGTGCTGGCGCGCGTCCTCAGGGGATCGAGCACTGGTTGCCGCTGTTTTACGAGCAGACCGAGACGGTGTTTGATTATTTTGGCCAAGGCGTGCTGTTTGCCCTGGACCATCTGTCCAGTGAGTCTCTTGGCGAGCGGGTGAAAATGGTCGAGGACTATTATGCCGCGCGCAAGGAAAACGCAGCGCAGGCCCATGCATCGGCGCTATCGGCCCCGGCCTATCGGGCGCTGGACCCGGACGCGTTTTATCTGAATGAAGATGCCTTTAATGGAGCCATTTTGCCGCTGGACCTGCGCCAGTTTTCGCCCTTCGCTTTACCACCGGGTGATGCCCATGTAGATGCCAAAGGCAAGTCCGGGCGGATCTTTGCTGCTGAGCGCAGCGCCGCCAATACCAATGTTTATGATGCGGTGCGTGGCCATATCAATGCTCTTCGCGCCGCCGGTAAAAAGGTGCTGATTGCGGGCTGGTCCACCGGATCGGCAGAGCGCACCGCCGGGGTTTTAGAAGATCATGGGGTTACGGGCATTCGTGCCATAGAGGCCTTTGGTGATTTTAGGGCCTTGCCTGCCAAGGTTATTGGGCGGGCGGTCCTGCCTCTGGATCATGGTTTTGAAACTGAAGACTTTGCGGTTATTGCCGAACAGGATGTTCTGGGCGACCGGCTGGCCCATGCGCGGCGTAAAAAACGCGCCGCCAATTTTATTGCCGAAGTGGCCAGCCTGCACCCGGAAGATCTGGTGGTGCATGTCGATCATGGGATTGGGCGCTTTATCGGGCTGACGACCTTGGATGTGGGCGAAGCGCCCCATGACTGTCTGGAATTGCATTATGCCGGTGGGGACAAGCTGTTCCTTCCCGTAGAGAATATAGAGCTTTTGTCGCGCTATGGCAGCGAATCGGCCAATGCCAATCTGGACAAGCTGGGGGGTGCTGCCTGGCAGGCGCGCAAGGCCAAGGCCAAAAACCGCCTGCGTGATATGGCCGGAGAGCTGATCGAGATTGCGGCAGCGCGTGAAATGCGCACCGCCGATGTAATCACGCCGCCTGCCGGGGAGTGGGACGAGTTTTGTGCCCGTTTTCCGTTCGTTGAAACTGATGATCAATTGTCTTCGATTGCTGATGTGCTGGATGATCTGGGCAAGGGTCGTCCCATGGATCGGCTGATTTGCGGCGATGTCGGCTTTGGCAAGACCGAGATTGCGCTGCGCGCCGCCTTTGTGGTGGCCATGACCGGGCGTCAAGTGGCTGTGGTGGCCCCAACGACATTGCTGGCCCGCCAGCATTACCGCACGTTCAAGGACCGCTTCGCTGGCTGGCCGGTCAAGATCGGGCGGCTATCACGTCTGGTGCCAACCAAGGAAGCCAAGGCCACTCGCGAAGGTCTGGCCTCGGGCCAGACGGACATTGTGATCGGTACTCATGCGCTTCTTGGAAAGCAGATCAAGTTTCGCGATCTGTCCCTGATGATTATTGACGAGGAACAGCATTTTGGGGTGCGCCACAAAGAGCAACTCAAAGCCCTACGCGCCGATGTGCATGTGCTGACTCTGACCGCCACGCCGATCCCGCGCACCTTGCAAATGGCGCTTAGCGGTATTCGTGAGCTGTCTTTGATCGCTACGCCGCCGGTGGACCGCCTGGCCGTGCGCACCTATGTGGCGCCCTTTGATGAGGTGACAGTGCGCGAAGCCCTGCTGCGCGAGCGTTTTCGCGGTGGGCAGAGCTTTTTTGTGGTGCCGCGCATTCTTGATCTTGATGAGATAGAACAATTTTTGCGCAATAGCGTGCCCGAGGTCAGTTATATCGTTGCCCATGGGCAGATGAATCCGTCCGATCTTGAAGACATTATGACCGCCTTTTACGAGGGACGTTATGATGTGCTGCTTTCGACCACGATTATCGAATCTGGCCTTGATATTCCCACCGCCAATACACTGATCGTGCACCGGGCTGACCGTTTTGGCCTGTCACAATTATACCAGCTTCGGGGCCGGGTTGGGCGCTCGAAAGTGCGCGGCTATGCCTATTTGACCATTCCGGCAAAGTTCAAAATCACTAAAACCGCCGAGGCGCGTTTAAAAGTGCTGTCCTCGCTGGATACGCTGGGGGCGGGTTTTATGCTGGCCAGCCATGATCTGGATTTGCGCGGCGGCGGCAATCTGCTGGGCGAGGAACAGTCGGGCCAAATTCGCGATGTAGGGGTCGAGCTTTACCAGGCGATGCTGGAAGAAGCCGTGGCCGAGATGAAAACCGGCGATGCGCAGAGTGATTCCGAATGGACGCCGCAAATCAATACTGGCGTCAGCGTCCTTATCCCCGATCATTATGTGCCCGATCTGGATGTGCGCCTACAGCTTTATCGCCGTCTTGCCGGGACTGAAAGCGCCGAGGAGCGCGAGGCCTTTGCCGCCGAGCTGATCGACCGCTTTGGGCCTCTGCCCGATGAGGCCAAACATTTGCTCAGCGTGATGCAAATCAAGGCCCTGTGCAAAAAGGCGGGGATCGAAAAGGCGGATGCCGGACCAAAAGGCGTGGTGCTGACCTTCCGGGGTGCGGCCTTTGCCAACCCGCTGGGCCTTGTGGATCTAATGGGCCGTAATCCAAACAGTTATAAGCTGCGCCCGGATCAAAAACTGGTGATGCGCGGCAATTGGCCCGAGCCAGTGCAGCGCCTGCGCGGGGTGGAAATGGCAGTGCGGGAAATCGCGGATTTGGTGGATTAGGGAGCGTTGTATATTCCCATCCTTCGACAAGCTCAGGATGAGGTCGATATTTTGATTCAACTCTGCCTCATCCTGAGCTTGTCGAAGGATGGAAGAGATATCTAGACTTTGGCCCTTGCCAGTGGGACAGTGTTGGTATGGTTTTTATGTGTTTTTGGAGCCTTTGATTTGTCCTTACCTTCGTTTTTAAAAGAGCGTCTGCGCCTGCCTTTAATCGGTGCGCCAATGTTTATTCTGTCCGGTCCGGAACTGGTGATTGCCCAGTGTAAAGCCGGCATAGTTGGCGCGTTCCCGTCCCTGAATGCGCGCCCCATTGAACAGCTCGATGACTGGCTGGTGCAAATCAGGGAAGAGCTGGCGGCCTATGATGCGGCCAACCCCGATGCCCCCTCGGCGCCTTTTGCGGTAAACCAGATCGTGCATCGCTCGAATGCGCGTCTGGAAGAAGACGTGGCTCTGTGTGTGAAGCACAAGGTGCCGGTGGTGATCACCTCGCTGGGCGCACGGCCCGAAGTTTTTGAGGCGGTACATTCTTATGGCGGGGTCTGTTTGCATGATATTATCAATAACCGTTTTGCCCACAAGGCGATTGAGAAGGGAGCCGATGGCCTGATTGCCGTGGCCGCCGGGGCAGGTGGCCATGCGGGACCGTTATCGCCTTTTGCCCTGATACAGGAAATTCGCGACTGGTTTGATGGGCCGCTTTTGCTTTCCGGCTCTATTGCCACGGGCGGTGCCATTTTGGCCGCGCAGGTCATGGGCGCAGACCTAGCCTATGCCGGGTCTTTGTTTATTGCCACGCAAGAGGCCCGCGCCCAGGAGGCCTATAAGCAGATGGTGGTGGACTCTAACGCTAGCGATATTGTTAATTCATCGCTCTTTACCGGCATTCATGGAAATTATCTGGCGCCTTCAATTCGGGCTGCCGACTTGGACCCGGACAATTTGCCCAAGGCCGATCCCTCATCAATGAATTTTGGCTCAGGCGGCAAATCTGATGCCAAGGCGTGGCGCGATATATGGGGTTGCGGTCAGGGCATTGGTGCCATTCATGATGTGCCCGGCGCAGGCGATCTGGTTGCCCGTTTGATCAAAGAATATGAGTCCGCAAAAATAAAAATTTGCGGCTAGGTGTTCAGCATTGCGGTGAGTTTGTCTAGCAAAGTGATGCGTTGTAGCTTCAGTTCCTTCATCATTTCGCGACTGCGATCCGTTCCGCGTGATTCGATACGGTGAATGTGCCGGTTCAGGTCGTGGTATTCATCGAACAAGCGTGAAAAATGGGCATCACCCGTTTTTAACGCATGGATGCGATCGGTCTTTTCAGGGAACTTCTGGGCCAGTTCGTGCTGGACATGTGACATGCGTTTCCTCCGTGTTGCATAGCAGGACCCTACCGCACTTGTGGCAAATGCGGCATGTGGCATATTCACTCTTGACGGCAGAAGGTTTGCTCTTTGTAACTGACCGAGGTCAGGGCACACAGGAATTGAAGATGATACTATTCGTCTGCGGGTGCAGGCACTGTGCAGTCCTCATCAAGACCTTCGGTGATTTCCCATAATTTACTGCCTGTCTTGTGCTCAAACATACGTTTTCTGCAAACACTTACGCTCTTAACCTGGGGGAATTCTGGATTATTTTTCTTCCACTCTACGCCCCCGGTGATAATAAGGGGCGCGTTTGGCTCGCCCTTTTCATTAACAGGCAATTCTACCAACTTTTCTCCGTGTGGTTTTATCACGCACTTGCCTGGGGCCGTATCACCAAGATGAAAGCATAAAATATGGCTTGTTTTGTTGACAATAGCGACGCGGGCAGAGGTTGAAAGATTTCTTTTCAGGCGGTATTCTTCACGATCAAGGGGCATAAATTTAATAGCGCGATAGCTGGTGCTAACTTCTTTTAGAATTTTAGCTGTGCTTTTGGCATATTTGCTTTCTTCTTGCGCGCTCATCTGGACACAGTGATTGTCCAGCCCTTCTTTTACAGGCTCAAAAAGACTGCGAATCAATTTTATATATTCTTCAGTAGGTTGCAGGGTCTCATTTCTGGCATTGACCAGTGTATTCCATTCTTTTTTAAAGGGGCGCTTAAAATCTATGGCGTTATTAACGGCGGCTCTGGCTTTGCGATACGCCATGATTTTAGCATCATTTTTCAGGCTGTGGGCTTTGGCTTTGGCCTCGGCGGTTTTACGGGCTTCGTCCAGGGCCATACATATGGCCGGATCTGGTGGAGGCGGAGGGGCATAGAATGTTAGCGCATCATCAGGCAGGTTCTTCATGGCCTTTATATTATCCTCATAGTGCCGGGCACTGCGTTTGCGCCGCTTTTCTAGCTCGCTCGCCGTTGTTTTTGCGCACCCTGCTGCGATGAATTCTTGCATCTGGGCAAAGCCTGTATTCAGCGTACCCAAAGCCAGCTTTGCCTGAGGCAGGGCTTCCTCACGGGCCGCAAGAACATCAGCCCATAAGACGCTCAGATCTTCTTTTTTCTTGACGGCCTCGTTGGTAAGGCTAATGCGCGCGCCGACCTTTTTAGCGATCTCATCATAGGCTTTGCGCGTATCCTCTATTTTTTGCTGGAGAACATCAATTGCCTTGGCACGCTGCTCGCAGGTGGGGGAAACCTCTTGAGCATACCCAAAGGAAGCCCAGGCCATCAGGCAGAGCGTAGAAAGTGTAAGCCATAATCTGATCATCATCGTGCTCCTGTCTTTAGGTTATGTTATGGTGAAAGTTGCTGGGTTTTCCAATGCTTTCGGCACAGGGATATATATTGGTTATTGCCGCCAATGTGAACCTGTGCGCCTTCATGAACTGGCTGACCGTGCTCATCAAGGCGCAAGACCATAATGGCCTTGGCGCCGCACCAGCAAATGGTCCGGATCTCGCGCAACTGATCGGCAATGGAAAGCAGGGTTTCACTGCCGGGAAATAGCTTTCCCTGAAAATCTGTACGTAAGCCATAACACAGCACCGGCAGGCCAAGATCATCAGCAATACTGGCCAATTGCCAGACCTGATCGGGGCTTAGAAACTGTGCCTCGTCAACCAGCACACAGCTAAAGGGGGCCTCAGTGTGCAGGCGCTCTACGGTCTGGCGCAAATCATCATGTTCGGTAAAAGTGTGGGCACTTTTGGCGATGCCGATACGCGAGGCAATGCGGCCCTCGCCGGCGCGCTGGTCCAGCCGCGCTGTGAAGAGGCAGGTTTGCATGCCGCGCTCTTCGTAATTGTGTGCGGCCTGCAACAAGACCGTGGATTTACCCGCATTCATGGCGGCATAACTGAAATATAGCTTGGACACGAACTCCCCCTGTAAGCAGCCCGTTTGGGCTGCTTACAGTTTAAGGGGGCATCTTAAGATTTGGAAGCAAGTTTATCCTTAGTCAATGTTTTTACATTGTCTTTGACATTACGCTCGATCAACAGACGTCGTGGGTCCAGAAGGACAAAGGCAGGGCGTTTATCCAGATCAAAGGACAGCTCGGTTTTAGGACCCGTAATATGCACCCTTTCCAGCTTCATCCATTCATCACCAAGGGTTTCTTTTGGATCCTTGTCATAAAACCCAATTTCCACCCATTCATCAAGGTTCTCGCCTTCTATTTCCGTGACCGACGTTTCCTTACCGTCTTCTTCCGAGGCGATTTTCTTATCCACTACCGCCGTGAAGTTCACGGTGAAACCACCAGCTTCATTACGCTTGATGGAAACATCGCCATCATAGCTTAGCTCCCAGAAGGTGATGCGATCCCAGTAATCGGTGATCAATTGTTGCCACTTGGGACCAGCAGCAGCGCGCAGGGCATCAACCAGTTCCTTGGTGGTCGGGTAGGGCGGGCCTTTGGAGCCAAACGCCTGCAAGAAGCCACGAATAGCACCCTGCATTTTTTCTTTGCCCATATATTGCTTCAGACCCCAGAACACCCAGCTGGCCTTGTTATAATCAAGGTATTGCTGTTGCTCCGCCAGGGCCAGAGGCGGCTCGGTATCACGATCTGCGGTACGAGCCGTCAAGTAAGCCTGAATAGAGCGTACTTCCAGTACACGGCGCGCCTTTTGCCAGCCCAGTGCCGCTTCATAGGCGGTCATGGCGGCATTTTCCGTCAACCCTTCGGAGAGCACGTTAAAGCCCTTGGTGTTTGCCGGTACAATCTGGTGGGCGAACCATTGGTGACCAATTTCATGCATGACCACATAAGTTGCCAGATCCAGATTTTCATTATCTTCAGGGTCACCCGGGTCCATGACAAAGCCAATACGTTCCGAGAACGGGATGGTGCCAGCAAAGGACTGGGCAAACCCGCCATAGGGAAACTCCAGAATGCGGACCTGATTATACTGATACGGGCCGAAGGTTTTGGTATAGGTTCCAAGCGCGTTTTTCATCGCCTCGATCATCAAATTAACATTATAGTTGTGCGGCTTGTGATAATAGATCGCCAGGGGAATATCCCGTCCATTGGGGTTTTTCCAGACATCCCTTTTGACGGTAAAGTCTGCTGACAGGAAGGACGTAAAGTTCAGGATTGGATTAATGGTCTGGTAATCCCGGCAGGCTTTGCCGTTTTCTTCGTACTCGCGCATCACTTTGCCCGGCGCAATGGGAATTTGTCCCTTGTCGGTACAGATTTTTGCCATGAAATCCACATAGTCAGACGAAGAACTGATGAAGTGCCTTTGCCGCGCCGCAACATCGGTGCGATCCGCACGTTTTTCCAACTTGGGCAGGTCATATTTGCGACGCTTGTCAGGATTTCTCAGACGGCTATCCTGCAGGCCGATCTGCGGCATGGTGGCCTGATTGTTGACAAAGGTCCCATTGTGCAAAATCGGCTGATTATCGCCCAGGCTGGGGGCACGAATGAAGGTTTCAAACGTCATTGTCGTTTTTGCGCCGGGAGATAATGGCGGCTCAAAGCGATAAATACGCACGTTATAGCTGTTGATCTCCTTGATGCTCTCAGCATCAGTGACCTCGGTTGCGCCTTTAAGAACAAGATTACGATTGTCTTCTCTCTTATCGACGGGCATGTTCACATAAATATCGCGCAAGGGCGTGCCCGTCGTGTTTTCAATCACGTATTTCCCTTTGATCAGAGCCGTCTTTTTAGACGGGTTGAGGGTGATATCAGCTTCAACTGATCGCACTTTTGCTTGCGGTTTTTTCAACTCATCCCCAAGTAGTTTTTCCCAGCTAACCTGTGCCAGTTCCTGTTGTTTTTGTGTGCGGAAGTTATTGTCGCCAAAGGCCTTGTAGATCGTATAGCCCGAACCAACAAAGGTAAGCAGGAACACACTTGCCAGAAGCGCAGAGGGCGCATTCAGTCGTTTGCCTAGCGATTTGAGACGGATCAGTAAGCTGCTTTGCAGGCCACGTCGCCATAGCCAGATGCTCAACACGGCAAAGAGCGCCGCCAGAGACCCCCAATAGAGGCCAAACCACTTAAAGCGGGTCAGGTCGGCAAAGCCATTGATTTCTGAAAGCCGTCCCGTTGCCATGCCCCCAAATACCATCAGCGGATGCGAAAATGGCAGATTGCCGATGATGAAGAAGAAAAAGATCACCAGCGCGCCCGAAGCCAACATGCCCAGCACGCGGTTCGGCATAAAGTTCTGGATAAACAGGACCAGCATGCTGAACAAGATGATACGCGGTGCAAACGTCATGAAGGTGAATTTCAGATAAATCGCTGCATTCACCGGCACATCGCCAAGAACCATTTGGGCAATCATGCCAAAGACTATGCCTATGGCCATGATCGTCAGTGTTACCAGGATCAGAGAGAGCCATTTGCTGGCCATGAGCGGCCAGTTTTTAACCGGGCTGGCGTCCAGAATTTCGGTAATGCCTGAGGTGCTGTCGCGCCAGATAATCTCGCCGCTAAAAAACACCATAATAATCAGAAGCGGGATAGCTAAAGAGCCAATCACCGTCTGGATCATTTGTAGGCTGGTGGGTAAAGCCGGGTTGGGCAGGAACTCCATCTGCACATATACCGTCAGGCCAAAGAGCGCGATGGCCAGAAGCGTCAGAATGACAAAAGGAATGCTTTTGACCGTGGTCAGGTATTCATAACGCAAACGTGCCCAAAAAGCGGCAAACGGAGCCTGGCGGGTTTTCACCGGATGCAGAACGATGCGCCCGGTATGGCTCGATGCATCTTCAACAGCGCGCTTTTTTACCTTGCCGGTCACAAGACCGCGTTTAAACAGGCTGAAGCTGGCAATGAACAGAACAATACCGATACCGCCCCACAACAGCCGGTTCAGGCCGATATAGCCGCCCAGTGGCGACATATGGGTATTTTGCTCGGCGGCAGGCCAAAACTCTGTGACGACGGCCAAAGCATTTGACCCAAACGGATCTGACAAAGACGTGACTAAGTCAGACGCATCCTGACCAACAAAAAAACCGCTCATGGTATAGAAAATAAAGAGCGCGACAGCGCTAACATAAACCAGCGCCCGATTGCGGGTGGTGGCGGCGATAATGGTGAAAAGACCACTGACCAGCAGGGTGTTAACGGCGACATAAACCAGAGTCGGTTGCAGAAAATATAGCGGATTAATTGGGCCCAGTGTTTCCTTGTCAATCCACGGGGCAAATTGTCCGGCAAAAAGACCGAGCACGACACCAAAAATACATAAAAAGGTGGCGACATAAACACCGATCATGCGTGAAAGCGTCATATCGCGCGTTGTCACGGGGGTAGAATGCACCATCTCCAGCGCCTTATAGACGCTGTCGCGCATGACGCCACTGACGACGAAGATAGCGCCAAAAAATATGGAGATCAGACTGAGGACAGAAACCTGCAAGGCCAGTGTGATGGCCCCATTGGCCTTGACCTTTTCACCTGTGGCAGAGGAAATGGTAATGGCGTCTGTGGACATGACCAATACGCCGATTGCGAACATGATGGCAATGGTAATCCAGAACCCAACTTGTCGGGTGTGGAATTTTATCTCAAAACCTATGAGTTTACTTAACATAATACGCTCCTAGACCATGCGATACAGGTGAGCGAAATAGGCATCTTCAAGGTTGGGATCGTCCGCCTCAAAGCCAGATTCAGGTGCGGCATCAGCCAGAACGCTGATGATGACTCCGCCCATAAGCAAGCGCGTGGAAAGCGCTTTATATTTTTCCTTCAGGGCATCGACATCGCCCTTTTCCACTTTTTTTCGCCACACTTTTCCTTTGATTTTGGCAATCAGGTCTTCGGGCGCGCCGCGCGCGACAATCTCGCCCTCGCCCATAATGGCCATGTCCGGGCACATATCGCGCACGTCATCGACTATATGGGTGGAGAGGATAATAGTTTTGTCTTCTCCGGCCTCGCTAAGAAGATCCAGAAAACGTTGACGTTCAAAAGGGTCCAGACCGGCGGTGGGTTCATCAACAATCAGCACTTTGGGGTCGCCAAGCAGCGCCTGCGCTACGCCAAAACGTTGCTTCATGCCACCGGAATAGGTGGCCACGGCGGCACCGCGCATGGTCCACAAATTTACGGCACGCAGTAATTCTTCAACCTGTTTGCGGCGTTCCTTGGCATTGCTGATGCCTTTAAGGATTGCCAGGTGGTCAAGAAGGGCCATGGCGCTCATACGCGGGTAAACACCAAAATCCTGCGGCAGATACCCCAAGGTTTCACGCATGACTTGCGGGTTTTTGGCAATGTCTGTGCCGTTCAATTTAATAGTGCCCGTGTCCGGTTGGATCAGGGTGGCGATGGAGCGCATCAGGGTTGATTTGCCCGCGCCATTTGGCCCCAAAAGGCCAAACATGCCCGGTTTAAGATCAAGAGAGACATTCTTGATGGCTTTAATTTTGCCAAAAGACTTTGAGATATTGGAAATACTGAGCACGTGACAACCCCACTGCTTAACCGTACAGCGGTGGCCGTGATGCCAACTCAAAATCCGCACGATTTTCGATAAAAAAATATTGTTATACGATAATTTCCATATCGACAAGCAATAATTTTAAATTTTATGCAGAAGGGGATTGGGGTCTGAGAAACGTAAAAATAGGCCGTCTTCTCTGAGCCGCGACAATCCTGGGTTCCTGGGTTTGTTTGCGGTTGCGCGTCAGAGGGGACGGCCAGTGCAGAGTATAACATAAAATAAGGAAAAATGCACGGTTTTCTCTTTTTGACGTCCTTCCATGCACTAAACGCTTGTGCCATTTCGTACTTTGCGCTATGTCCGCGCGCTTGGTGGGCATGTGTTCGCCTTCGAGATTCTCATTGATGTAAAGGATAGGTCCAATGGCTGTCCCCAAAAGTAAAATTACTAAATCCCGCCGTGGCATGCGCCGCAGCCACGACCGTCTGGCCGCTGCCACATATATCGAAGATGCAGATTCTGGCGAATTGCGCCGTCCGCATCACATTGACCTGAAGACCGGCATGTATCGTGGCCGTCAAATTCTGGACGCCAAAGACTAGCCTTCTTCGCGGCTTTCACAGTCTGCTTTGTAAAGAATTAAAATAGCCGGGTGCTTCAAACAGAGGCGCCCGGCTATTTTTGCTTGCCTATGACGCATAATCGCCATATCCGGCTGAGATGGGATCAAGTCCCGCAGCCCAGGAGAGCGACATGGCCGGTATTGACGATATTATAGCCCGTGAAATTCTGGATAGCCGGGGTAACCCGACACTGGAAGTGGATGCGGTTCTGGACGATGGGGCCATGGGCCGCGCGGCGGTGCCGTCTGGGGCCTCTACCGGAAAGCATGAAGCGGTCGAGCTTCGCGATGGCGGTGATCGTTTTGGCGGCAAGGGCGTGCAAACGGCCGTCGAGAACGTCAATGTGGAAATCTATAATGCCATCGGCGGCATGGATGGCGAAGATCAACGCCGCCTTGATGAGGCCCTGATCGCGCTGGATGGTACACCAAACAAAAGCCGCCTTGGGGCCAATGCCCTGCTGGGCGTATCACTGGCCGTGGCCCGCGCCGCTGCCCATTCGCTGGGCACGCCGCTTTATCGCTATATTGGCGGTGTGAATGCACGCCTGTTGCCCACCCCGATGATGAACATCATTAATGGTGGCGAGCACGCGGATAACCCAATCGACATTCAGGAGTTTATGATCTTGCCAGTGGGGGCGGAAAGCTTCTCCGAAGCGCTGCGTATGGGCACCGAGGTGTTTCACGCCTTGCAAGGGCGCTTAAAGGCGGCGGGAATGAACACCAATGTCGGCGATGAGGGCGGCTTTGCCCCAGACATTGGTTCGGCCTCCAAGGCATTGGACTTTATTTTGGGTGCGATTGAGGCGGCGGGCTACCGTCCCGGCGAGGATGTGGCGCTGGCGCTTGATTGCGCGGCATCAGAGTTTTATGACAATGGCCGCTATGAGCTAAAAGGCGAGGGGCTAAGCCTCGATGCGCAGGGCATGAGCGAATATCTGGCTGACCTTTGTAACCGCTACCCCATTCTCTCGATCGAAGATGGCCTCGATGAAGACGACTGGGCTGGCTGGGCACATCTGACCAGGACGCTGGGCGACAAGGTGCAATTGGTGGGTGATGATCTGTTTGTCACCAACCCTGAACGTCTGGCACGCGGCATTTCCGAGGGCGTGGCCAACTCCATCCTGATCAAGGTCAATCAGATCGGCACGCTTAGCGAGACATTGGATGCGGTGGATATGGCCCACCGGGCCAGTTACAGCGCGGTGATCTCACATCGCTCGGGTGAAACTGAAGATACGTTTATTGCCGATCTGGCCGTGGCCACCAATTGCGGGCAAATCAAAACTGGCTCTTTGTGCCGGTCCGAACGTCTGGCCAAATATAATCAGCTTTTGCGCATTGAGGAAGAGCTGGACGATATGGCGCTTTATGCAGGCCGGAACACCTTTGCCGGGCGAGGGTAGATTAAGACTTTTTAACCATATTTGGTCTTTCTAATATTAGATGCTATGCATACATGGTTCCGGCAATGACCGGGGCTTACTATTCATAATGTCGGGGAGGACATACGATGAAACTTAAATCTGTAATGCTGGCCGGGGCGTTTGCCTTTTCTGCCTTAAGTGCGGGTCCGGCTCTGGCCGATATGGCGGACAAGGCCCTGGGGGACTGGGTGCGTTCATCAGAAGGCTGGATCGTTAATTTCTATATGTGTGAAGATAAATTGTGCGGCAAGGTGACGTCGGGCGAAGGCGTGGACAAGAATTCCGGCGGCCCGGTTGTCGGCGTTAACATGCTGTTTGATCTGGAAAAAGTTGATGATAACCGCTGGAAAGGCAAAATGTATGATCCGGTCGGTGGTGGCACCTATGCTGGCCACGTCAAAGTTATAGACGACAATACGGTGAAAATGTCAGGGTGTATGATGAAGGTGATGTGTCGGTCTGAAACCTGGTCTCGGGCACCGTCTGATTAAAGTCGAAATTCCAACCTCTTACGAAAACCCGGGCCAATTGGTCCGGGTTTTTTTGTTCGGCAGTAAAAATTTATTCTCTAACCGCTTTTTTACCATTTCGTCGCATTGTTGTTCTTGCGCAAGAAATTGGCGCTTTCAAAGCCGGACAATGCAGAACGCGTGACGGTGAATGGTTGGATATGAATCGACTTAAACAATTTCTGCCTGTCGTTATCTTTTTGTGGGTGATTGCCTATTTTGCTTATCACGCCATGACGGGTGAGCAAGGCATGCGCAATCTGATTGTCTACCAGCAGCGCGAAGTGGCACTTAGCCAGAAACTAACACAATTACAGCGTTGCCGCGCCAGCTATGAAACCCGCATTGCCTTGCTGAGTGATCAGAACCTTGATCTGGATTATCTGGAAGAACGCGCCCATGCGGTTCTCTTTATGGCTGATCCGCGCGATATAGTCCTGACGGTCAATACGAAAACAAAAACAAATACGGCCAACCCCGCTTCATTACCTTGCGCAAATTAAGCGATACTTGCTTATAGACTGGGCTATACGGTATTAGAGCGTGTGCAAATGTGCGCCGGGCCGGAATAAGTGTAAATGAACAAGCTTTTCACCGAACTACGTCGCCGCAATATCTTTCGGGTCGCCGGGGTCTTTGCCGTGGTTGGCTGGGTGCTGATGCAATTGGCGGGGGTGCTGGAAAATGCACTTGGTCTGCCACCTTGGTTTGACACCATCGTGGTCAGTTTTTTACTCATTGGCTTTCCCATTGCGCTGTTGCTGGCCTGGGCGTTCGAGATGACGCCGGAAGGGATGAAACGCACCGAAGCCATAGCGGATGAGGGGAGCATTGCCGCCAAACCTGCGCGCACGCTGGATGTTGTGATTGTGGTTGGACTGGTGCTGGTGGCTGGTTTGGTGATCTGGCAGGGCGTGCGGCCTGCACCCATCCTTCGACAAGCTCAGGATGAGGTAACTAGCCCAACTAACTCCCAACCTCACCCTGAGCTTGTCGAAGGGGCTAAGGGAGCCTCGAAGGACCAGAACACAGCCACAAACGCCGACCCTTCCATCGCCGTATTGCCGTTCGCGGATTTTTCCTCAGGCAAGGATCAGGAATATTTCGCCAATGGCATATCCGAGGAATTACTGAATGTGCTGGCACGAATCAAAGGCTTGCGGGTGGCGTCGCGCACCTCGGCCTTTGCCTTTAAGGGCCGCGAGGCCAGTATTGGTGAGATCGCCGAGGCGCTAAATGTTGACCATGTTCTGGAGGGCAGTATCCGCAAAGCTGGCAGCACTTTGCGTATCACCGCACAACTCATCAACACTAAATCTGATGAACATATGTGGTCGCAAACTTACGATCGGCCTTTAACCGCAGACAATATCTTTGCCATACAGGACGAGATCGCCGCCGCTATTGTGGACAAGATCAAGGGAAAACTCTCCCTTGCCGCTGAACCGACCTCGGCACGCACCGCCTCTTTGGAAGCGTATGAGCTGTATTTGCGGGCGCGGCAGCAAATGAACAAACGTCTGCCGGACAGTCTGCGCGCGGCCTTGAAAAATTATCAACAGGTGATTGCGCTCGATCCTGAATTTGCCCCGGCTTTTTCCGGCCTGGCTGACACCTATTTGCTTATGTCAGGGTATACGGAGCTGGATAATCAGGAATCCCTTGATCTGGCCAAACCCAATATCAAGCGTGCGCTGGAGCTGGCCCCCCAGTCCGCCGAGGCCCTGACCTCCGCTGCGCTTCTGGCCAATAATGAGAATAAATACGACGAGGCCATTGCCTTTGCCGATCAGGCCATCGCCGCCAACCCCAACTATGCCGATGCTTACTTAAGGAAGGGCCGGGCACTTTTTGCGTCGGGACGACCAAAAGAGGCGCTTAAAGTGTTGCAACAAGCCCGGGCGCTGGATCCGCTTTCCGCCGTCATCTTGATTAATATTGGCGATACGCAAATGGCTCTCGGGGATCGCACCGGGGCAAGAAAAACAATGGAAATCAATATGCGGTGGAATCCGGATAGTCCCTTTGGCGCAAGCGGGCTTGGTCGTATGCTTCTGGAGGAAGGGGATTTGGCCGGGGCGCATAGCCTTTTCAAGGATGCGCAGGCTTTGAATGCCAAAGGTAATAGTAGCCGGGAAATTCTTGCTTCGATATATATTCAGCTTGGCATGCTGGAAAGGGCAGAAAAAATTGTCAAATTAGATTTCAACCGATCGTTCATATATTTGCTGCGTGGGGAATATCAGAAAATACTGGCGCTCTATCAAGACAAGCCTGAGGACCCTAATCTGGGCGTGTTTTTGTATTTAATGGGTGAATTAAACACAGTTTATCAAGGGTTCAGCGTACCTGCCGTCAGAAAATTCTGGCTGGAGCAAGAGATCACCTCCACCAGCATTAACAGCAGTGCATATTCGGTGGCTAATGTCGCCTTTCTGCTTCGCCATGAAAACGATGCGGATGCGGAAGTTCTCATCAACAAAGTGGATGCCTATCTGGGCAGTGACGACCCGTCCGACGTGTCACTGCCGTCAGACCTGCAAGCCGGGGCTGTTTTGCAGATGGCCAAACAACAACCGCAACAGGCCTATGCCTGGATTGACCAGTTTTTGGATTTGGGCTTTGCCGATACCCTGTTTTTGATTAACCCTGCCTTTGATGCTTTGCGCGATGCGCCAGCATTTAAGACCCGCGAAAAACGCATGGCTGAGAATATTGCTAAGCAACGTGCCGCTATAGAAGCGCAACTGGCCACGTCTAAACCAAACTGGGTGGAATAAAGGCGATACACTGCGCGTCACCCCGATGAAAATCGGGGTCCAGTTCTTTCAAGGTGAGATACGTTTAAAACTGGATTCCGGCCTTCGCCGGAATGACGGTGACTTACAGACGCCAGCCACAATTGTCATTACCCGACTGGTTCGAGTGATCCAGTTCTAGTTTTACACATTTTCTGGATTACCTAGGACAAGCCCGGCAATGACATCAGCAGGGCATATGGCGGAAGCCAGTTCAATGCAAAACACTCTAACCCGGCAATCGATAGCTTGCAGAGAAACGAACGCTGGGTTAGACAGGTCTATATGCGCAATCTAATTCACATGTGAAGTAATGGCAAAATCAACTCAAAAAAAACCATCGACGCCCGGCAAAACCAACAAAGCGGAAATGTTGGAATACTATCGGCAAATGCTGCTGATCCGCCGCTTTGAGGAAAAGGCAGGCCAGCTTTATGGCATGGGCCTGATCGCCGGGTTCTGCCATCTCTATATCGGCCAGGAGGCCGTGGTGACGGGTATGAAAGCGGCTATCCGTGACGGCGATCAGATGATTACCGGCTATCGGGATCACGGGCATATGCTGGCGCTGGGTATGGAGCCAACGGGCGTCATGGCCGAGCTGACCGGGCGCGTTGGCGGGTATTCGCGCGGCAAAGGCGGCAGCATGCATATGTTTTCTGTCGAGAAGAATTTTTATGGCGGGCACGGCATTGTCGGGGCGCAGGTGCCATTGGGCACCGGGCTGGCCTTTGCCGACAAGTATAAGGACGATGGCAGCGTCAGCCTGACCTTCTTTGGCGATGGGGCTGCCAATCAGGGCCAAGTCTATGAAAGCTTTAACATGGCCAAGCTGTGGGATCTGCCGGTGGTGTTTGTAGTTGAGAACAATCAATATGCCATGGGTACCTCGATCGAGCGTTCGTCGTCGGAAACCCATCTTTACAAGCGCGGGGCCAGTTTTGGCATTCCCGGCGAGGAAGTGGACGGCATGGACGTTCTGGCGGTGCGTGATGCGGGCTTGCGGGCGGTCAAGCGCGCGCGGGCTGGCAAGGGGCCGATGATATTGGAGATGAAGACCTATCGTTATCGCGGGCATTCCATGTCTGATCCGGCCAAATATCGTACCCGCGAAGAGGTCAATGAAATGCGCCAGCACCATGATCCGATTGATCATGCCAAGGCGCGCCTTCTGGGCGAGGGCTGGGCTGATGAGGCGGCCTTAAAGGCAATCGACAAAGCGGTGCGTGGCATTGTTAACGACGCCGCTGACTTTGCCAAGGACAGCCCTGAGCCCGATGCCAGCGCGCTTCTGACGGACATATTGGCTCCGGGAGCAGAATAATGGCCCGACAAAATACAGTTCTTTCGCCACTCGTTTGTGCTTTGGTGCTTGCGGTATTACCAGCCACGGCCTTTGCCGGAAAGGTCAATGGCGAAAAGATCAAGCCTGAGATGAAGTACAAGGTCACTGCGTGCGAGCGCCCCAAAAAACCAAAAGTCAAAGGGGGCGGTGAGGACGATTACCAAAACGCCGTTCTGGCCTATGAGGCCTATTCGCTCGCCCAGCAAAGTTTTGCTGACTGCGTGGAGCGCGAAGCCGGTGGCGATTTGCGCACATTACAGAATGTGGTTTTTAACGGCGGACAGGAAGAAATTGCAAAATCGCAACGCGATATTGATGCCCTGAAGGCCGATCTGGACGCGTTTCGGGCAAAGCTGGAAGGCGCCGCTCGTAAAAAGTAAAGTTTGTACCGTCGGCAAGGCGATGCACAATGTTTTAATGGGAATGTAAGAAACATGCCAACGCAGATCCTGATGCCAGCCCTGTCACCAACCATGGAAGAGGGCACGCTCGCCAAATGGCTGGTCAAAGAAGGCGACACCATCACCTCCGGCGATGTGATTGCCGAGATTGAGACCGACAAGGCCACAATGGAAGTTGAGGCCGTGGACGAGGGCGTGCTGGCTAAAATCCTCATTCCCGGGGGCAGTGAAAACGTTTCCATCAATACGCCCATCGCCATTCTGCTGGAGGAGGGCGAGGATGCTTCGGCACTGGGGGGGATGGATGTCTCTGCGCCTATTAGTCAAAGCCCCAGCCCCTCACCCCAACCCTCTCCCCAGGGAGAGGGGGTAAATCCTTCTCCTCATCCTGAGCTTGTCGAAGGATCAGGGCGCGCATCAGACCCGGCCATTCCGGCGGGCACAGCCATGGTGTCCCTCACCGTGCGCGATGCCCTGCGTGATGCCATGGCCGAAGAAATGCGCCGCGACGAGCGGGTATTTTTGATGGGCGAGGAAGTGGCCGAGTATCAGGGTGCCTATAAAGTCAGCCGTGGTTTGCTGGATGAATTTGGCCCTAAACGAGTGATTGATACGCCGATTACCGAATATGGGTTTGCCGGTTTGGGTGTCGGCGCGGCCTTTGGTGGACTGAAGCCAATTGTTGAATTTATGACCTTTAATTTTGCGATGCAAGCTATTGATCATATACTTAATTCTGCGGCTAAAACAAGGTATATGTCCGGTGGACAAATGGCTTGCTCTATCGTTTTTCGTGGCCCTAATGCGGCGGCCAGTCGGGTGGGTGCACAACACAGCCAGGATTATGCCCCCTGGTATGGTCATATTCCCGGTCTGATCGTTCTGGCCCCCTATGATGCCGCCGATGCCAAGGGCCTACTGAAGGCCGCTATTCGTGATCCGAACCCGGTGGTGTTTTTAGAGCACGAGCTGGTTTACGGCGAAACTTTTGACGTGCCGGACGTCGAGGACTGGGTGCTGCCCATCGGCAAGGCCCGCGTGGCGCGCCAAGGATCGGATGTCACCATCGTTGCCTATTCACGCATGGTGGGTTTTGCGCTGGCCGCTGCCGAGACATTGGCGGGCGAGGGCATAGATGCCGAGGTGGTCGACCTGCGCTCCATCCGTCCACTGGACATGGAAACCGTGATCAGCTCAGTTAAAAAGACCAATCGTCTGGTGACCGCCGAAGAGGCCTGGGGCTGTATGGGCGTGGGCGCGGAAATTGCCGCCGCCGTCACCATTGGTGCGTTTGACTATCTGGATGCGCCGCCAGCGCGGGTGCATCAGGTCGAGGCGCCGCTGGCCTATGCCGGTAATCTCGAGGCGCTGGCTCTGCCGGGCGCGGACGATATTGTAAAGGCCGTCAAAGGGGTTTGTTACGTTGGTTAAGGCATCCAACATCTCTTGGCGTGAAGGGGCTTGCCATTGCGGCGCGGTATGCTTTGCGGTGTCGCTGCCTGATGATATTGTGGCCTCCGAATGCAATTGCTCGATCTGTGCCAAGACAGGCTTTTTGCACCTGATCGTGCCCAAGGATCGCTTTGATCTTCGCACGGGCGAGGAAAGCCTGACTGATTATCGCTTTAACACTGGCACGGCGCGCCATCTCTTTTGCAAAACCTGTGGCGTGAAGGCGTTTTACGTGCCCCGCTCCAACCCTGATGGCTGGTCGGTTAATCTGCGCTGCCTCAATGCCGAAGACTTCAAATCCATCACCATAGAGCCGTTTGACGGCCAGAACTGGGAGGCCAATGCAGACGCACTGGTCCATCTGGCGTAAGGAAGACCCATGCCGATACAAATTCTCATGCCTGCATTATCGCCCACCATGGAAGAGGGTACGCTGGCCAAATGGCTGGTCAAGGAAGGCGATGAAATCAATGCCGGTGATGTGATTGCCGAAATTGAGACCGACAAGGCCACCATGGAGGTCGATGCCGTGGAAGAGGGGGTTTTGGCTAAAATCCTTATTCCCGGTGGCTCGGAAAATGTGGCGATTAATACGGTGATTGCGCTGATACTGGAAGAGGGCGAAGATGCCTCAGCACTTGAGGGCGCGGATGTTGCTGCGCCTGCTGTCCAAAGCCCCAGCCCCTCACCCCAACCCTCTCCCCAGGGAGAGGGAGTGCGCGCACAGCCAGCTTCAACGCCTCAAATATCATCTGCTGACACTTCCCCCTCTCCCCGGCGGGGAGAGGGTCGGGGTGAGGGGGGAGCCCGCACCAAGGCGTCGCCGCTGGCCAAACGGCTGGCCAAAGAGGCCGGGCTGGACCTTGCCACCATTATCGGCACCGGGCCGGGTGGCCGGATTGTCAAACGCGACATAAAGACTGCGCCGGCCAGTGCTGCGACTGCCCCGGCAACCACAGCACCACAAGCACCCGGCGGCTTTGACCTTGTGCCGCTGGACGGTATGCGCAAGGTCATTGCCGCGCGCATGACCGAATCCTTTCGTGATGTGCCGCATTTCCCGCTGAATATCGATTGCAAGCTGGATGCGCTGCTGACCGCCCGCAAAGACATAAACGAAGCGGCTGCCGAGGATGGCATTAAAATCTCGGTCAATGATTTCGTCATCAGGGCCAGTGCTTTGGCGCTAAAAAACGTGCCCGCCGCCAATGCCAGCTATACGCCCGAGGGCTTTAAGTTATGGCATGATGTGGATATTGCCGTGGCCGTGGCCATTGAGGGCGGTTTGATCACCCCGGTGGTCAGACAGGCACAAGCCAAGGGCCTTGCCGCCATCTCTGCCGAGGTCAAGGATTTGGCGGGCCGCGCCAAGGCGCGTAAACTGATGCCCGAAGAGTATCAGGGCGGCACCTTTACCATCTCAAACATGGGCATGATGGGCATAAAATCCTTTGCTTCCATCATTAACCAGCCACAGGCCTGTATCCTCTCCATTGGTGCAGGCGAAAAACGCCCCGTAGTCATAGGCGATGAATTGGGTATTGCCACCATCATGACGGTGACGCTGACCTGCGATCACCGGGTGGTGGACGGGGCCATTGGCGCGGAATTTTTAAAATACTTCAAACGCTATATCGAAAACCCGGCCATGATGCTGTTGTGAAAATTTACCCTCTCCATACTACCTTTATGGTTTTGCGCGGGTGGCTGAAGTGTTTTTGGTCTTCAGGGTTGTCATTGCCGGGCTTTGTCCCGGCAATCCAGACCGGCTTTTATGGAGGGGTGCTAGATTACCCGGATAAACCGGGTAATGACAGTCAGGGGCGTGGTACAGGCTTTGCAATTTTGCATAGCACCTCCGCGCAAGAGTACTCTTGCGTCCCTGCATTTTGCCCATATGGTCCCTCAATCTTTCACGCTAAGACGCAACACCACCCTCATGGTGGGCCTGTCGAACCATGGAAACTGGCGACCATCCTTCGTCCTTCGAGACGGCCCTTTGGGCCTCCTCAGGATGAGGAATCTCAGGATGAGGTTCTTCGGCAAACTCAAGGTTTGGGGTGTTGCTAATGGACATGGCCATGCTAGATCTTTTTATTGCGAGCTTTGTCACCCTGTTTGTGGTGATCGATGCGCTGGGCGTTGCGCCCATTTTTGCCACACTGACGGCAGGTGCCAGTGCGGCGCACAGCCGCTCTATGGCTATTCGGGGCACCATTTATGCGGGTGGATTATTGCTGGCTTTCGCCTTTGGCGGGGAATGGCTGCTTTCGCGCATGGGGGTTAGTCTGGATGCGTTTCGCACGGCGGGCGGGCTGCTCATGTTGCTGATGTCCATTGAAATGCTGTTCGAGAAACGTCAGGCGCGCCGCGAAAGCCGCGCGGAAACCATGCTGGAGGACGAAGATGGGCCAGATGACATTTCCGTCTTTCCACTGGCCATTCCGCTGCTTGCCGGGCCAGGCTCCATTGCGGCCATCATGATTTTTATGTCGCAACAGCACGAACACCCGCTGGCACAGATGGTTGTGGTTGGGGCCATGCTGGCGAACTTGATTATTGCCCTTATCCTTATGCTGATTGCGCCGTGGCTCTTGCGGGTGATGGGGCACACCGTGGGCGCGCTGATCACCCGAGTATTTGGCGTTATTCTGGCGGCGCTTTCCGTACAGCTCATTTTTGATGGCATTAAAAACGTGTTTTTTGCCTAAGGGAAATTTTATGAGTGATCAGCCGCAATACAGAGTTCGCCTTGCCGATCTGGTGTTCCCGGACCAGACCAATCATCAGGGCGATATGTTTGGCGGTGCGGCGCTGGCGTTTATGGACAAGGTGGCCTTTCTGGCCGCCGCGCGTCTGGCCCGGCGCGGCTTTGTCACCGCCGCGGTCGAGCGCATGGATTTCAAGGCCCCGGTACTGGTGGGTGAGCTGGTGGACCTTTCGGGCGAAGTGCGCAGCGTCGGCAGAAGCTCGATGAATGTGCGCGTCAGCCTGTGGGCGGAAAACCTGCTGACCGGAGAGCGCCGCCTGACCACCCAGGGCGATTTCATCATGGTGGCCACGGACCGCAAAACCAATACAACGCCTTTGCCGCCGGTGCCGGACTACGCATCCGGGCCAGCAAATGTGACCCGCACGAACGAGCTGGTGTTTCCGGGCGATACCGATCACCGGGGCATGTTGTTCGGGGGCCGGGCGCTAAACTTGATGGAAAAGGCCGCCTTTGTCGCGGCCAGTCGCCATGCGCGTACCTCGGTGGTGATGGCCGCCCTCAAAGAGATCGACTTTGCCGCCCCCATTCATGTGGGCGAGATGATTGAAATTTCCGCCCATGTGGCCAGCGTGGGCCGCTCTTCGATGCGGGTGGCGGTGACGCTGTGTGCCGAGGACTTGCAAACCGGCGCGCGCAGGCAAGCCACGATCGGCGAATTTATTATGGTGGCGCTGGGCGAGGACGGTAAGCCCACCCCGGCACCACCACTGAACAAGGAAGACTAAGATGGCTTCGCAAACTTTTGATTTAATAATAATCGGTGCCGGTCCCGGCGGGTATGTCGCGGCCATTCGCGCGGCGCAATTGGGACTGAAAACCGCTATTGTCGAGCGCGAGCATCTGGGCGGTGTGTGTTTGAACTGGGGCTGTATCCCGACCAAGGCGCTGCTGCGCTCTGCCGAAGTTTTAGAGCTGATGGAAAATGCGTCCGCTTTCGGTCTTAGTTGCACCAAGCCTGATTTTGATCTGGACAAGGTGGTGAAACGCTCGCGCCAGATCGCCGGGCAGCTTTCCGGCGGGGTGAAGTATTTGCTCAAAAAACATAAAGTCACAGTGATTGACGGTGCTGCAAGGCTGGAACGCCGCGCCAAGGCCCCAAAAGTGATCGTCAAAGACAAGGCCGGCGCAGAGAGCGCCTATAGCGCCGCCCATGTCATACTGGCCACCGGCGCGCGCGCGCGCGCCATCCCTGCGGCGGGCCTCGCCCCGGACGGTAAGTTCATCTGGACGGCAAGGGAAGCCATGACCCCGGACGTCATGCCCAAATCACTTTTAGTGATTGGCTCGGGCGCAATCGGTATCGAATTTGCCAGCTTTTATAACGCCCTTGGGGCCGATGTGACCGTGGTTGAGATGCTGGACCGGGTCTTGCCGGTCGAAGATGCCGAGATTAGCCAGCACGCGCAAAAGGCCTTTGAAAAAGCAGGCATGAAAATCCTCACCTCGGCGCAAGTGGAAAAGGTTACCCCCGGCAAGGCCACCATCACCGCCAGTGTGAAAACCAAAGACGGCAAGGTGCAGAGAATCGCGACAGAGCGCATTATTCTGGCCATTGGCATTGTCGGCAATGTTGAAAATTTAGGCCTGGAGGCTTTGGGCGTAAAAACCGACCGCACCCATGTGGTGGTGGATGAATTCTCGCACACCAATGTGCCCGGGCTTTATGCCATTGGCGATCTCACTGCGCCGCCATGGCTGGCGCACAAGGCCAGCCATGAAGGGGTAATTTGCGTTGAAAAAATCGCCGGCAACAATCCGCACCCGCTCGATCATGGCAATATACCGGGCTGTACCTATTGCCGCCCGCAAGTGGCCTCGGTGGGCCTTACCGAAGCCGCCGCCAAGGCCGCCGGGCATAAGGTCAAGGTGGGCCGCTTTCCCTTTATGGGGAATGGCAAGGCCATTGCGCTGGGCGAGGCCGAGGGCCTGATCAAAACCGTGTTTGATGCCAAAACCGGCGAATTGCTGGGCGCGCACATGATCGGCGCAGAAGTCACCGAACTAATCCAGGGCTATACCATCGCCCGCACGCTGGAAACCACCGAAGCCGAGCTGATGGAAACGGTGTTCCCGCACCCGACCCTGTCGGAAATGATGCACGAAAGCGTGCTGGATGCCTATGGCAAGGTGATCCACGTTTAGGTGCGGGTGCCAATTTCAAAAAAGCGTCATTCCGGCGAAGGCCGCAATCCATTGTGATGCATCAAAATAGGCCCCGGCCTTCGCCGGGGTGACGATACTTTCTGCATATCCAGTGGTTCTTCCTCTCCCAAGGGGAGAGGATTGAGGTGAGGGGATGGGGCGTGGAAAACTTGCTCTAGCTTGGTCATTGCGGTCCCCGGTCTTCGCCGGGCTGATGTTTTTTGGTTTCAAGATAAGGTGATCATGTTTAGAGTAGTTATTATAAAAATAACTGGTACTTTGAAATTCACTCCTGTATTCTACAACGCATGAATATAGAAAATAATACTATAGAGTTTTCTCAACTCAGTTTTTTTGGATTGTTCAAGATTATATTTTGGGCGACCCTCCTGCCATGGGCATTTATAATGCTGCTATGGCTGCCCATTTCTATTTTATACCCTGCAAAAATATCCATGTTCGGGGTGAAGGTGGGGACCACGGTTGAGGCCCTGAAATACTTTCCAATGGCTTTGGTGAGTGTCTTCCTGCAAGCGGCTTTCACGGGATTGCTGGGGGCTGGATTGCTCGGCGTCTTCGGGCGGGGCTTGCCGCTGGGTAAGCTGAACTAGGGCGTGCGTCATTTCATCATCATAATTCTGGGCCTTGTCCTTTACGGGTGCTCTTCAGCCGGTGAGCAGACGCAATCGTGTTTTTCATCATTTCCCAGAACCTTTGATGAGGGGGCTTCCTGTCAGGTTCTGATGGATAAATACGCCAATCTGGTGGAGGCGCAGGAAATTGAAGAGGCCAAGAGCCGTGGCAAGGATGCCATGTTCAGCTTTATCAATGAAATGGCCCAGCGTGTGCAGGGGTTGCACTCAGACTTTGTGATTGCCCATGATCAGTGCGGCATATTACTGACAGGGGCCTTGTATAATAATTTCTATAGAGGTTCACTTTTAGACCCCAAAGCCAAGCAGAAAAAGCCGCATTATCTGGCAGCACGTTTCAACGCGAGAACGCATCAGGATTGCCACTATACTGGCGATGAAATTGCAAATATTTTGGCCAGTACATATATCACAGAGCACCCCACTATGGGGGACAAAGCAATGTTAAGTCTGTTGTCTGAACACTATCAGGTGATGGCAGAAATAGGACAAGATGTACCGTCTTGTCCGGTAACATTTATGCTCGTTTTAATGGCACTCCCGGAACATAAACCTCAACTCTTTAATGCGCTTATTACCCAAAAAGTTCGCTCATGCATTGAGGATGAGCCTGACCCAGAGAAGCGAAAAGTCATTATTACTGTGCTTGATAATGTAGAAAGCTGAGGCGATTGGCAGGTTTTTTGTGAGGGAAACCCGCCGCCATGTCATTACCGGATACCCGCCTGCGCGGGCACAAGCTTGTTCTGGTAATCCAGCCCTAATGGCCTTGCTGAACTGGATCACCCGGATAAACCGGGTGATGACACGCCAATAGTGCTGCCCCTCGGTTTCAGCGGGGTAAGGCCTTTATCCCTCATCCTCGTCATCTTTGGCCTTCTTCTTTTTAGGCGGTTCGGTGGGCAGCGGTTTGCGCGGCAGGCGTTCATCACGCATGGCGGCATTATAAAGGAATGTGGCCATAATGACGGAGGCCTGTTTCAGATCAGCTTCGGAAACGTGGTCCAGCGTGTCGATCTGGCTGTGGTGGATGCGGGCACCGTAATCCAGCGGGTCCTGGATGAACTGAAACGCGGGCAGGCCCACCCACTGAAAATAAAGATGGTCCGTGCCGCCGGTTTTGTTAAGCGAAATGGTGCTGGCACCCAAATCCTCAAACGGTTTGAACCAGCTTTCAAATATAGGCCGTACTGCGGCATTGCCTTCACCATATATGCCACGAATTTTGCCGGACCCATTATCAAAATTAAAATAGGCCGACAGCTTTTTGTGCTCAGGTTTGGTGGTGATGGGCCATGTTTCATTAAACCAGAAAAAAGAGGGCAATTGAGCGCGCTCTTCATCGTCGATCACCGGGCGGTCACCAAAATGGGTGCGCACATAATGGGCGGAGCCATAAAGGCCCTGTTCCTCGCCGCCCCAAAGGGCAAAGCGGATCGTGCGTTTGGGCTTGATATTCAGGGCGCTTAAAATACGTGCCGCCTCCATGATCACTGCCGACCCAGCCCCGTTATCAGCAGCGCCATCACCGACAAACCAGCTATCCAGATGAGCACCGGCCATAACCACTTCGGGGTTGGAGCCTTTGCCGGGAATTTCCGCAATGGTGTTATAGGCCTTGGGGTCTTCGTCATAATATTGCGCCACGACGTCCAGGCTGATGCTGACCGTTTTGTCGCGATCCAGAAGGCGCAAAATCCGTTCATAATCTTCGGTGGACATGGATACGCCCGGAATTTGCGGCGTGTGCCCGGTTTTATAAAGGTAGGCCGAAGCTTCGATTAGGGCTGCATCACGGGGGCTGCGCTTGATCGCGGCAACGGCGCCTTCCTTTTGCAAAAAGGTGTAAAGCTCCTCCTCAAACAGGAATTTTTTCTCAAATTTGGCCAAATTTTGTGGCGCGCCCACGGGTACGTTAAAACCGGCCCGTTTTGTCAAGTCTTCATCGGTCAGGCGTTTAAACGTTGGCATGCGGGGGTCTTTGCCGGGCCTGCTCTTTTTGGCTTTGCTGAGCAACACAATCTTGCCTTCCAACTTGCCTTCGTATTTCTCAAAATCCTTTTCAGAGCTAATGCTCACTTTCATAACATCGCCGGTGACCGGACCATTGGTGCCTGGGTGCCAACCCAGAGGCAGGGCATAGAGCTGTGCCTCGCGCGGCGCGGCCATGGTCACCACAGATTTTGAAAATGACCAGCCACGACCAAAGTCAAAGCCGTCCAGTTCGCCATTTTTCAGGCCCATGCCCTCAAATTGTTCCAGGGTCCAGTTATTGGCTTCTTTAAGCTGTGGTGAGCCGGTCAGGCGCGGGCCGATCACATCGGTCAGATAGCCCAGATTGTCCATGACGTGGGAGTGATTAAACCCCTCATCACGAATACGATTGACCATATCAAGATCAACGGCCTCTTGTGCCTGTGCCGCGCCGGATATGGCCAGGCAGGCGCACATGGATACAAGTTTAACTGGTGCTCTGAACATGATGACATTTCCCTTTGTTTGTTTTTACCAAAGGTGCGGTGGTTTTGCGCAAAAGTCCATAGGTCTTGATTTTGTTCTAGTGCTTTCCTAGCCCCTAACCCTCCCCCTCGAGAGAGGGAAAGAAAGAGTCTCGGTTTACTGGACGGTTCTTCCTCTCCCTTGGGGAGAGGATTGAGGTGAGGGGATATGGCGTATATAGTCTGTGCCGCTGTATGTTTTTCTACCCACCCAGAACCCTCGTCGCCTTGGGGAGAAGGTGTACCTCTACGTCATTCGGTAATACCCTTTTGTATGTGATCAATTAGAAGATTAAACTTATCACTCGAAACCATTTCATATCTCCCTGCTATTACAGTATAAAAACCTTTATACCGAGTGGGCAATGCCTGTGAAGATGTTACGATATAAATTTCACTCCCTAAGTCACAAAAAAAGCGGGCCATAAAGACCCGCTTTTCTTGTTTTTAAGTCTGAATAAAGTCAGTCTGCGCTGGCTTCTTCGTCGCCCTCCGGCTTGACCGGAGGGTCCATAGTGCAGGGTTGGGTGGTAAGCTTACCAATGGATGCTCCGGTCAAGCCGGAGCACGACGACTCAAATAGATATGTCGCGCGTGTTCAAATATTCGCCACCCACAAAAAAAGCGGGCCACAAAGGACCCGCTTTTTCTTGAATTTAGCTAAAGACAAAAATCAGTCTTCGCTGGCCTCTTCCGTCTCTGCATCCGCAGGGGCTTCGCCATCTTCGCCGGTATTTTCCAGCTCAATTTCTGCTTCGGGGTCAAACATGGCGGCAGCCTGATCGTCGGCCATTTCCTTGTCTGCCGCGCGATCGTCATTACGAGAAGCATCAATGACGTTTTCGCCAGCGGCCTGACGTTCGCCTTCGTCCGCTGTGCGCGCCACATTGACGCCGACAGTGACAAACACTTCGGGGTGCAAGGTGATGCGGACGTCGTGAATGCCAACGGCTTTGATCGGGCTGTTCAGCACAATCTGCGAGCGGGTAATGCCGTCGCCAATGGCTTCGGCAATATCCTTGGCAGAGACCGAACCATAAAGGTGTCCGGATTCGCCGGCCTGGCGGATCAGCATAAAGTTTTTGCCGTCCAGTGCCTTGCCTTCGGTTTCCGCAAGGCTACGTTTTTCCGCATTGTGGGCCTCGATGACTTCGCGTTCCCGTTCAAAGCGCTCGATATTGGCTTTGTTGGCACGAAGGGCCTTGCCTTGCGGCAAAAGGAAGTTACGGGCAAAGCCGTCTTTTACGGTGACAACGTCGCCGATGGAGCCGAGCTTTTCTACGCGTTCAAGAAGAACAATATCCATAATCGCTCTCCCTATTTCACAGCATAAGGCAACAGGCCCAAAAACCGCGCGCGTTTTATGGCACGAGACAATTGGCGTTGCTTTTTGATGGAGACCGCAGTGATGCGTGAAGGCACAATTTTGCCACGCTCTGACATATAGCGTTGCAGCAATTTGGGGTCTTTATAATCAATCTTCGGAGACTTGTCTGAAGAAAACGGGCAAACCTTGCGGCGACGGGCAAATGGCCGCTTGGAAGGCAGGTTGGTAATGTTAATTTTCATGATCCTAATACCTTTCCTGGCGACGTTTGCGCTCTTCGCGCTTGATAAGAATAGGTGACGGGTCTTCGCTGAACTCATCTACGCGGATGGTCAGCGTGCGCAGGATGTCTTCATTAATGCGCAGCTTGCGTTCCATTTCCTGAAGCACTTCGGATGGCGCTTCGATGGCCAAAAGGGTGTAGTGACCCTTGCGGTTTTTGTTCATGCGATAGGCCATGGAGCGCAGGCCCCAATATTCGACCTTGGCGACTTTGCCGCCATTCTCTTCTATGAAGGATTTCAGGCCTTCATTAATGGTGTCCACTTCGGTCGAGGAAATATCCTGACGCGCAATAAGGACGTGTTCGTATAGTGGCATTGGCTTCCCTTTTTTCTGGCGCGGCGTGACGGCGGACAGGGTGTGTTCCGCATCACGGTGGCTCTTCACAGCAAGCAAGGCCCTGTGCCTGACTTTTGCGCTGATAAAGACCGCATCCATTAAGGCGGCGCACTATAGGGGCAAAGCCTGTACTGGCAAGGGGAAAGGCGCATAAATGACATATGCGCTGTGCGCTCTTGGCATATTCACACAGGCGCGGAATTGCTATAACGGTTTTGGCAGGATTAACAATCATGGGGTATCTGAATGGCAATCGCTTTCACTTTTCCGGGCCAGGGCAGCCAGGTCGTCGGTATGGGAAAGGATCTGGCACAGTCATTTGCATCGGCAAAAGCTGTGTTTGACGAAGTGGATGAGGCGCTGGGCGACAATCTCTCGCGCATCATCTGGGAAGGGCCACAAGACACCTTAACACTGACCGAGCACACACAGCCGGCCTTGATGGCAACATCCATGGCCGTTATGGCGGTGTTAAAAAACGAATACGGCATTGATGCGCAGGCCGCGTCTCATGTGGCCGGGCACTCTTTGGGCGAATATACCGCCTTGGCTGCCGCCGGGGCGCTGACCTTATCTGACGCGGCGATTTTGCTTCGCCATCGCGGGCAAGCCATGCAACGGGCCGTTCCCGTGGGGCAGGGCACCATGGCGGCGCTTTTGGGGGCCACCGAGGAACAGGCGATTGAACTTTGCAATCTGGGCAGCGTGCACGGCGTGTGCGAGCTGGCCAATGACAACGCGCCGGGCCAGGTGGTGATCTCTGGCGCCACCAAGGCGATTGAAACTGCCGCCGCTGCCGCCAAAGCGCACGGCGTGAAAAAGGCGGTCATTCTGCCTGTTTCGGCACCGTTTCATTCCTCGATGATGGCACCGGCAGCACAGGAAATGGAAGAGGCGCTGGCCGATGTGACCATTTTAACGCCAAAAGTGCCGGTGGTAACCAATATTGCTGCGGCCCCGACTATCAATCCGCAAACCATTCGCCGCCAACTGGTCGAACAGATCACCGGGCGCGTGCATTGGCGCCAGAGTGTGAGCTGGATGGTCAGCAATGGCGTTGATACTTTTGCCGAGCCAGGGGCTGGCAAGGTGCTGACATTACTGGTGCGGCGCATTTCCAAAGACTCAAAAGGCGTGGCGCTGAATACTGCGCAATCCATTGCTGATTTTGCTGAGGCTATAAACACCGCCGGACAGCAAGACGAGCAGGAATAAAGGCTGAAACTATGTTTGATCTAAGCGGAAAACGGGCGCTGGTTACCGGCGCAACGGGTGGCCTTGGCGGCGATATTGCGCGGGTCTTGCATGCCGCAGGCGCACATGTGGCCCTGTCGGGCACGCGGGTGGAAAAACTGGACGCGTTGGCTGATGAGTTGGGCGGCGAGCGCGTTGCGGTTCTGCCTGCCAACCTTAGTGATGCGGACAGTGTGGACGCGCTGCCGGGCCAAGTGGTGGATGCACTGGGCGGGCTGGATATTCTGGTATCAAACGCCGGGCTGACCCGCGATGGGCTATTGATGCGGATGAAAGACGAAGACTGGGATCTGGTCCTCAAAGTCAATCTGGAGGCCTATTTTCGCCTGACCCGCGCCGCATTACGCGGCATGATGAAGGCGCGCTGGGGCCGCATTATCGGCATTTCCTCTATTGTTGGCGTGACCGGCAATCCGGGCCAGGCGAACTATGCTGCCTCCAAGGCCGGCATGATCGGCTTTACCAAGGCCATCGCCGCAGAAACCGCAAAGCGGGGCATTACGGCGAACTGTATCGCGCCGGGTTTTATAGAATCGCCCATGACCGATGCCCTGAACGACAAACAGCGCGAAGCCATTTTGGGCACCATTCCAGCCGGAAAATTGGGCGCTGGCGACGACATTGCTGCCGCCGCTCTGTATCTGGCATCGAATGAGGCCGGTTACGTCACCGGCCAGACCCTGCACGTTAATGGCGGCATGGCGATGTTTTAGCCAGGGCCTTTTACACGGTTTTCTCACGTCAACGCTTGGCGCAGCGAAGAAAAGTATGATAGGCGTCGCCGCAGACGCACATGATGCGGATATTTACACCATGCGCCCGGACGGCGTACACTTAAAATGAAGCCAAAACAGAGAAAAAGGGCACGAGCATGTCAGACATTTTGGATCGCGTTAAAAAGATTGTTATCGAGCATTTGGACGTTGAAGACAGCAAGGTCACCGAAAGCGCCAGCTTTATTGATGACTTGGGTGCCGATTCGCTCGACAATGTAGAACTGGTCATGGCCTTTGAAGAAGAATTTGACATTGAAATCCCCGATGATGCCGCCGAGCACATCCAAAAAGTCGGTGATGCGGTTAAATTCATTACTGAAAAAACCGGCTAACGCTTTTGGGCGGTATCTCTGATGGTTGAACGTCGCGTCGTCATAACCGGAATTGGCCTGATTACCCCTTTGGGGGCAGGCGTTGAGCCAACATGGCAGGCCTTGCTGGCCGGGCAATCAGGCATTGGCCCTATTGAAAACTTCGACACGTCGGATCTTAGCTGCAAAGTTGCGGGCTATGTCCCGCGTGTGGATGGACGGGGCGGCGGCGCACCGGGTGAAGCTGGTGCGTTTGACCCCGACAGCGTTCTGTCTACGCGTGATCAAAGGCGCGTGGACGAATTTATCCTTTATGGCATTGCGGCGGCTGATGAGGCTATCAAGGCCGCCGGCTGGACCCCCGAGGATGAAGAATCGCGTGAGCGCACAGGTGTCATGATCGGGTCGGGCATTGGTGGCCTTAAAACTACTTATGATGCGTCCCTGACAATACACGAGAAAGGCGCCCGTCGCCTTAGCCCCTTTGTGGTCCCGTCCATGCTGATCAATCTGGCCTCGGGCCAGGTGTCTATGCGTTATGGCTTTAAAGGCCCGAACCATTCCGTGGTTTCGGCCTGTTCCACCGGGGCCAACGCCATTGGCGATTCGGCATATGTCATTATGCGCGGCGATGCTGATGTGATGATTGCCGGGGGGGCAGAGGCCTCAATCTGTCGTCTTGGCATTGGCTGTTTTGCCGCTTCACGGGCATTATCAACGGCCAATAATGACAACCCGGAAAAGGCATCCCGCCCCTGGGATAAGGACCGCGATGGCTTTGTCATGGGTGAAGGCGCGGGCGTTTTTGTTCTGGAAGAACTGGAACATGCTCTGGCGCGTGGTGCCAATATTATTGCTGAGGTTAGCGGCTATGGGCTTTCGGGTGATGCCTATCACATCACCGCCCCGGCCCCTGATGGTAATGGCGGCTATCGGTCCATGAAAATGGCCATGAAGCACGCGGGTCTGGAGCCAAAAGATATTGATTATGTCAATGCCCATGGCACGTCGACGCCGATGGGCGATGAGATCGAGTTAAGAGCCGTCGAGCGCATGTTTGGCGATGAGGTCGAAAATATTGTCATGTCGTCGACCAAATCTTCTATCGGGCATTTGCTGGGCGCGGCGGGCGCGGTCGAGGCGGCATTTTGTGCACTGGCCATTCGTGATGGCATCTGCCCACCGACGCTAAATCTGGATAACCCGTCGATGGAAACAAAGATCAATCTGGCCCCGCACAAGGCTGTGAAAAAAACCGTGCGCGCAGCGCTTAGCAATTCCTTTGGCTTTGGCGGCACCAATGCGTCTCTGGTGCTGACCGCTTATCCGTGAGCAAAGACAAGACACCTTCCAAAGACACAGCGCAGGATAGCGCCGCCAAAAAGCCCGTGAAATTGCCGGGTAAGGGGCGGTTTTATGGCGTAATAGCACTTTTTTTTCTAATTTTTATCGGCGCGCTGGCGGCGGGCGGCTGGCTGATCTGGCAAGAAAAGATTATCAAGGCCATGGCTGTGCCTGGCCCATCACTGGTGGTCAAAGCCTTTACCGTTAAACCCGGCAGCGGCGCCGGCGCAATTGCCCGAGAACTCGAGACCAAAGGCCTGATCCACCATGATTTTCTATTTAAAATGAAAACACGGCTGGCGGGCGAAGGGGTAACCCTGAAGGCTGGCGAATATCGCATCAAGCCACAGGCCAGCGTCAATGAAATTTTTGCGCAATTACAAAGCGGCAAGATCGTTCAACATGCGGTGACCGTTCCCGAAGGACGAACGGTGCGCGAAATCATGGACATTGTGCGCGCCAGCCCGGTTCTGATCGGGGATCTGACCGAGGTGCCGCCCGAAGGGTCGCTCTTGCCGGAAACCTACCTTGTGACGCGGGGCACGACGCGCAAAGCGCTGATTACGCGTATGCAGGCCGACATGAAGGCGGTGCTGGATCAGGCCTGGGAGGGCCGCGACCCTAAACTGCCTTTGCGCACCAAAAATGAAATGCTGATCTTGGCCTCCATCGTGGAAAAGGAAACTGGCATTGCCGCCGAGCGTCCGCAAGTGGCCGCAGTTTTTGTCAATCGTCTGCGCCGCCCCATGCGTCTGGAAAGTGATCCGACCATTCTTTATGGGCTGAACGGGGGCCAGCCTTTGGGGCGGGGGCTGCGGCGTTCAGAAATAGACCGCAAAACCGCGTGGAACACCTATCAGATTGACGGTTTGCCACCGACGCCGATTTGTAATCCGGGGCGTGATGCCTTGCTGGCCGTGGCTCATCCGGCCCCGACAAAAGATATTTATTTTGTTGCGGATGGCACGGGGGGGCATATTTTTGCCGCCAGCTATCGGGCGCATTTGCGCAATGTCAGCCAATGGCGCAAGATTGAACGCCAGCGCAAAAGGAATAAAAAGAACAAATGAGTATTGCCAGCATGACCGGCTTTGCCCGTATCGAGGGCGCCCATTCGGGGTGGACCTGGGCGTGGGAAGCGCGCAGCGTCAATGGCCGTGGCCTGGATGTTCGTTTGCGCATCCCTAATGGCTTTGAGACACTGGAAGGCAAGGTGCGGGCCGCCGCCAAGGCCGCTTTGCGCCGGGGCAATGTGCAAATCAGCCTGCAATATCAACGCGAAAACAAAAGCAATGACCTGGTGGTCCATGAAGACACCGCCCGGGCGCTGGTTTTGGCGCTACAGCCTTTGGTAGACGAAGGGCTGGCGCGCCCGGCGCGTGTGGATGGCCTTTTGGGGGTTCGCGGTATTCTCGATACGCCGCGTATTGGCGATAATCCGGACGATCTGGCCGCAATTGAGGCGGCCATGGCCGCAGGCATTGCGCCGCTTATGGCGGCCATGAGTGTGGCCCGAAATACAGAAGGGGCCGAAACGGCCAGTGTTTTAGAGGCGGCACTAGACGAGATTGAAACGCTGGTCGCCAAGGCACGCACCTGTGATGGCGCGCAAGCGGCGGCGATCAAGGCGCGTTTGCATGAACAAATTACCGCTTTGCTGGATGGTCAGGGTTTTGATGCAGATCGGTTGGCACAGGAGGCGGCCCTGATGGCGGTCAAGGCCGATGTGCGCGAGGAGCTGGATCGGCTGGATGCGCATATTACGGCGGGGCGGGCTTTGCTGGGGCAGAGCGAACCAGTTGGCCGCAAGCTGGAGTTTCTGGCGCAGGAATTTAACCGCGAAGCCAACACCTTGTGTTCAAAATCATCTGACATGGTCTTGACCGACATTGGACTGGCGCTCAAAACTAGGATTGATCAGGTTCGGGAGCAAGCCGCCAATGTTGAATAAAGACCGTGCCCGCCGGGGCCTGATGCTGATCCTCTCTGGCCCTTCCGGGGCCGGGAAAACCGTGCTCAGCCGTAAATTGCTTAGCGAATATGCAGATATGGAATTGTCGGTATCGGCCACCACCCGCAAACCGCGTCCCGGCGAAGTAGATGGGGAGCACTACCATTTTATCGACGAAGACACGTTTCGTGAAATGGCCAAAAATAATGCCTTTTTAGAATGGGCAGAGGTTTTTGGCGCCTATTACGGCACACCGCGCGCCGCAGTTGAAGAGGCCTTAAGCGAAGGGCGCGATGTGTTGTTTGATATTGACTGGCAGGGGGCGCAACAACTCAAACAATCTGCCGCCAGCGATCTGGTCAAAGTTTTTGTTCTGCCGCCAAGCCTTAAAGAGCTGGAGGCGCGTCTGCGCAAACGCGATCAGGACAGCAATGGGGTGATTGAAGACCGGATGAGCCGCGCCCGCGACGAGATCAGCCATTGGGGCGAATACCATTATGTGATCGTCAATGAAGATGTCGAGCATTCGATGAATGATTTGCGCGCGATCCTGGCCGCTGAGCGGCGTTTGCGCAAACGCCAGCCCTGGCTGAATGATTTTGTCCGCAATCTGATCCGCCCATTTTAGAACTTTTAAGCATAATTTTGCCCCTTAAATTGACATTATTTTCGCTTAATTTCTCTTATTTGACCCTTATTTGACCCTTTTTTGACCCTAAAAAACGGGGATAAATGCCTCTTATCCTCGCTTTTTATAAAAGATGTAGGGTATGAGTTTCGTCGTGCCTACATCATGACGTTATGCGTGTTACAACGTCGCGGCTCGCCAGAGCCGTGCCAGAGCAAAAAAATCTTGCGGGGCAAGGGTTTCAGGGCGAACGGTGGGGTCAATGCCGGCTTCGTCCAACCAGTCAGCCACATTCATTTTGGCAGGCTTGGCCAGCGTTTTGAGGCTGGCCCGCAGCATCTTGCGGCGCTGGCCAAAGGCGGCACGGGTGATCTGTTCCAGCGCCTCCAGATCGGCAAAGCGCTCGGCTTCGCGCTTAGGGGTCAGGTGCACTACCGCCGAGTCCACTTTGGGCGGTGGCGTAAAGGCTTCGGCTGGTACGCCAAACAGCATATGGGCATCGGCCACAGCAGCACATAAAACCGCCAAACGGCCATAGCCGGTCGTGCCGGGCAGGGCGACAACGCGCTCCGCCACTTCCTTTTGGAACATCAAGGTCAGCGAGGACCAAAAAATCGGTTTGGTGGTCAGCCAGCCGATGAGCAATTGGGTGCCGATATTATAGGGCAGGTTGGAGACAATCTTTATGGGTCGATCGGCGCTGGCGAAGCGGGAAAGGTCACTGCGCAAGGCATCTTCAAAATGGACCTCAAGGCGGTTTTCGCTGGCCGCGCGGATGTCGTCCAAAATGGGGGTGAAGCGGGTGTCCTTGTCGATAGCAATGACGTGGACGCCCTGTTCCAGCAAAGGCCGGGTCAGACCGCCCGGGCCGGGGCCGATCTCTATCACCAGATCATCTTGGGATATGCCGACAGAGCGCGCGATTTTTCGCGTCAAATTCAGATCAAACAAAAAGTGCTGGCCCAGCGCCTTATTGGCGTTAAGTCCAGCCTGTTTCAAACAGTCCTGAACGGAGGGCAGGGTTTCAAGCGTTGACATGGGATTGTCTGTTCTTGCCCATCATGGCGGCGGCGCGAAGTGCGGCGATCAGGCTATCCGGGCGGGCAAGGCCTTGCCCGGCAATGGCAAAGCCAGTGCCATGATCAGGCGAAACACGAATAAAGGGCAGGCCCAAAGTGGTGTTGATCCCCCGGTGAAAGTCCAGGGTTTTGACCGGGATCAGGCCCTGATCATGATAAAGCGCCAGCACCGCATCATAGCTCTGGCGCGCCTCTTCGCGAAAAAGCGCATCGGCAGGCTGGGCATCGGTGATAGTGATACCCATGGCCCGCAAAGCCGCCGCCGCAGGGTTGATGATGGTAGTTTCTTCTTTGCCCATGGCCCCGTCTTCACCGGCATGGGGGTTTAGGCCACACAAAGCCAGGCGCGGGTTTGGCAGGCTAAAATCCTGCACGAGCGCGTGGTGTAAGACGTTGGCGGCGTTGATAATACCATCCTTGGTGATGGCGTCCGGTACATCGCGTAACGACATGTGTACGGTCACCAACGCCACATGCAGGCCACCACCACTGAGCATCATGACCGGGCCATGGGGCGCGGGCCAGTGCGCCGTCGCCTTGGCCAGTTCGCCCAAAAACTCGGTATGGCCCGGATAGGAAAAACCTGACTTGTAAAGCACAGACTTGGCAATGGGATTGGTGACAACGGCACCCGCTTTGCCCGAGAGGACTAGCTCTACGGCAATTTCAATTGCCCGAATGGTGGCGGGGGCATTTTGTGTATTTGGCTTCCCGGGCAGGACAGGGGCAGTGAGCGTCAGGGGCAGCACCGGCAAGGCCCGGGGCATGATGGTGGTGGCCTCTTCAGGGGCGCTAATGGCAATTGGTTCAGGATGGGAAAGAGCCTTTGCATGCTGGCGCGCCTGCTCCAGCTCCCCGATCAGAAAAAACGGGATATTATCGTTTTTCAGTTTTTCCCAGGCCAGCGCCGTGATTTCAGGCCCGATACCGGCCGGATCACCCATACTAAGCGCAATGGGCAGTGGCGTTAAATTATTTGCGGATTTCAACCGTTGAATCCCGTCGCAAATCGCGCAAATAGCGCCGGGACAGCATGGCAATACGCGTATTGATCAACTGATCGGCAATCTGCTCGTCATTGGGGATGCCTGCCCCTTCGGCATAATGCCGGCTGCAAAGCATGAAAGCTGTTGCGCCTTGGGGGCCTTCTGCTGGCGCAGAGGATTGGCCTGGTTGCAAGCTTTCCAGAATTGTGCGGACTGTGGGGGCCAGGTTTGTCAGAGCGACCTCTTCAAAGGCGTTGGAAAATGCACCTGTGATAGATTTCTTGATGGGTTCAACGTCATTACAGGATTTAACCTTACGCATAAAACTCCGTACCCTGCTGGTCTGCTCAACCGGGGCAATAATCTGGCGAAAATTCACGACCATAGGCGCGCTGCCATCCTTGCGGTCACGAAGCGCGATGATGTAATAACCACTAGGCACCTGAATAGGCGGCGAGATCGTACCAGGCTGCATCTGGCCTATTACGGTTTGAATGGCCTCGGGCAGATCACCCTTGTGAACCCAGCCGACATCACCGCCTTGCGCCGCTGAAGGGGCTGAGGAAAATTGTCGGGCAACGGCTTGAAAGGGTGCGCCGTCACGCATTTGCTGGATCAAAGAAAGCGAGCCCTGATAAATGACGGCATCTTGTTCGGGGGAGGGGGATTCCAGTAACACCTCGGAGATCAGATATTGGGGTTTGGAAAGAGCCGCCTCCATACGGGTTTTTGATTCTGCGATCTGGTTGTTGCTGGCACGCACACGGCCACCATAACGACCATTGACCAAAACTTGCCAGGCAAGTTCTGCGCGAATCTGGCCTTCAAGTGTCCTTGGTGAAATACCAGATTTGCGTAAATCATTCTTCACATCTTCAAGCGTCACATTGTTTTGCCGCGCGATACGTCCAATGGCCTGATCAATTTCAGACTGATCCACCTTGATTTCGTATTTTCCAGCTTCCTGAAGCTGCAGACGTTCGTCTACCAGGCCGCGCAAAGCTTGCTGCTTGATGCGGGCCAGAGTTTGCTCGTCCGGTTTAACACGGGAAGATGAAATGATCATGCGCATGCGTTGGCGCACATCAAAAGTCGAGATCACCTGATCATTAACAATGGCCGCAACACCTTCGGAGACTTGTGCCATAGCCGACGTCAATCCAACACCCAGTAGGGATAGAAAAATAGATGATATAAAAAGCAATATTTTCATGAGCATAGAAACGCTTTAGTCAGGAAATAGGGCAAAATTCGGGCCGTTTGAAAGTTTAATAAGTGCGGTCCGATGGATTAAGACTTCCGGCCCGTGATACGGCGCTAACATAACGCAAAGATGGCCAAGCGCAATCGGCTGGACTGCACCAATAACGTTCCTGAACAAAAAGACCTTCTGGCGTTTCTGTCCGCGCCTAGGGTGATCCAAATGAACCCAAAGTCACCAGAGTGAAGCGGATGCCAATTGAAGCATTAGGCGTCAGGGTCCGGTCGGTGGTATTGTTGTTGCGATAGGTAATTTCCAGACTTGAGCAATTATCCTTGTAAATAATGCCAAGATTAATGCCGGTGGCGCGTTTTGAGGCCAGATTGCGTGTTGCGCTGCCCATCACTGACCAATGTTCGGTCAACCCCACCGTGGCCCGGCCACGGACTTCTTCCCTGGGACGGCCAGAGGCAATGGCATCATCAAAATTTAAATACCCCACCGAGGCGTTAAAGCTGTGCAGGACCTTGCCCAATGGCCCCATCTGGTCTTTGCGCAGGCTAACGGTAACATCGCTTTCTACGCGCCTGACGCTAAAATCGTTTTTATCAAAACGTGCGTGGGTACGCAGTTTTAAAATGGGTCCTGGGGAAATTGAAAAGGTACTTACATAGTCAGAGGTTTTTTCCCGCAGGCCCGAGGCCAACGTGAAATCCGTATTGACGCGCGTGCGAAAGGTTTGCCCGGCAAGCAAGGAAACTTCGCCATTTTTGCCCCACCGCCCGGCAATGCGACCGCCGACATTGGCGCGCACACCGCCTTCCCAGCGATCAAAGCCGGAAAAACGATTGGTTGAAAACAGGCTGGATCCGTCAAACTCAACCGCAATGCTGTCTTCATTGGGAATGATTGAGCGTTGTGTGGCCACGACGTTGCCGCTGCTGTCCGTGGTAAAGCTGTTATAGGTGCCAACCCCGTCCCCGTTGGGGCTGGCGGCCAGTTGCAGCAATGGTTCGATCGTCCAGCTAACATTCCGGCCTGGCCGGAAAAATGGCCAACGAAAATCAGCACCAACAACGCCTAGCGCACGGGCAATCGAGCGGTTATTGCTACCAAGGTCGGCAAAGAAATCTGGATTGTGGACCTGATAGAGATCGGTGCGTCCCTGGGCAAAGGGGCGTAAAATCATGCCAGATTTTGAAACGAGCCGCCGGGACCAGTCGACCGAAACAGAGGCGCGGCGGCTGTCTGTGCCATCAATACGCGTTAGCGTCACGGTATTGGCGCGTAACATTAGGGTGCCATCAAACACCGGGTCTTTGACTTTGCGGCGCATATCGAACAAGGGGCCAACGATGGGGAATTGGTCATCAACGTCGCCGGCACGCAGGCCCTGAAAGCGAAGAATGCCGGCTTGGGCGAAAAACTGTTCGCTCTGGCCCTGGGCGTAAATCTGGTTGTTCAGGCGCAGGGAATTAGTGCGATAGATTCCCCGTGTCGTATTTTCCCCTTGAATATCATAGCGGCGCAAAAAGAGATCATCGGTTACGCCAGCAGCGCCAAAACCCCATACCCACGTATCAGAGAGTTTGAATTTACCTTCTGCAAAAATGTGACCGCGAAATTTTTGTTTGCCAAACGTGGTGCCCTGACCATCGAAATCCTGCTCATAGGTCAGACTTCCATTGGTCCTGATCTGGCCCGTATGGAAATTACGACGGTATTCCCCTAAAATCAGCGGGTTTAATTTGGTGAACACCCGTGGGGTCAGTGTGGCATCGGCATAGGGGCCAAGAACCTGATAATAAGGTTGTTCATAGGAAAAACCATATTTTCCAGACTGGCGCACCTGGGGGAATAACAGGCCAGAGCGTCGCCCGGCCTCAGGGTCAGGATGCGAAAAAAATGGCGAGTAAAAAACCGGAATGCCCTTCACCTCAAGAACCGCATCACGGTAATTGATCATTTTGGTTTCCTGGTTCTGTACGACTTTGCGGGCGCGCAAACGCCAGGTCGGCTTGTGCGACCCATCCTTGCCTGCGCAGGCCTTGCAGGCGGTATAAAACGCCTTGGTCAAAGTGTTGCGTTTGCCGTCTTTCGAGTGCGTTGCCTGGGTCGCCCCAATAGTGGCATTGTTGGCAAGGCGAGCAAAAAAGGCCAGTGCCACGGCGGAACTGAGATTGTCGGTCAGCTCCATCTCTTCGGCAAATTCAACCTTGCCGCCCGTATCAACTATAACGACCGAACCAATGGCATGAATTCGCTTGGTTTCTGGATAGTAATAAAGGGTATCGGCTGTCAGGATGCGCCCATCAAAATGAGCCTCCACATTGCCGCGTGCTATATAACGGTTGTTTTGTGCATCATCGATCAGCTCATCGGCTTCCAGCAAAACAGGTTGGTTTTCTTCTGTAACCGCTTTGGGCGCATCTTCTGCCATAGCCGTATGTGAGAAGCCTGCAAAACCCCCAAGGGTACAAAGTATGGGTATCAGAAAGCGGGTTGGAATTTGTTTCATGGCCAGTTAATGCGTCCTCTATCCCAATCCCAGCTTTTACGCGATAAAATGCCTGTAATTCCAAAGCATTTTATTTTTTTCATTCTTATTCTTGCAAGGCAAGTGTGGCGATTTCATAACCGAACTGCGGGGGGGCGTCCATGGCTGATCGCTGTTTCTCACCCATCTTCCAAAATGGTGAACCGGGCCAGCCCGGCAATGAAGACGAACACCGGCGCAGCCCATATGGCAATGACCGGCGGCAGGACTTGTGTCGCCCCCAGCGTTTGCAAGAGGTCGCTGGCAAAATAAAGCGCAAAGCCTGCTGCACCAGCGGTTAGTGCCATACGCAATGTGCCGCCAAGGCGCACCAGCTTAAACGAAAATGCTGCACCGATCAGGGCCATAGCGGCCAGAGTTAGCGGCAGGGATAATAGCTGGTGCCATTGCAGCGAATAGCGGCGGGTGCCAAATCCAGCCTTTTTCGATTCTGCGATCATAGTGGGCAGGGCATAAATGGAGAAACTCGAGGCGCGTACAGAATTGCCGAGGAGTGCAGAGGGGGGGATTTTAGTGGGCATAGCCAGAGTTTCATAGTGTTTTGGGGGATCAAATTGTGATCGCTGGGTCGCGTTTTTCAGTTGCCAGAAGCCTGGATTTAAAACGGCATTTTTGGCGTCAATACGATGCCCCACAATTGGTGTGCCATCTTCGGCCAGTGTATAGTAAAAGAACGTCAGGTCATAAAGTGAGGCCGTTTGTGCGATAACATTTCCGGCCCGGATGACCACAATGCCATCATCAACGGCTTCACGGAACCATAGGGCTTTGCGGATTATTTTGGCTTCTACATCTTCGTCTTGCAACAGGGCTATGCGTTCCTGTTCAAACTGGGTGGCAAGCCGCGCCGCCAGAGGATTCAGAGCCGCAGTGCCAAAGATTCCGATTAGAACGGCAACCAGTACGGCCGGCAAGGCAAACTGCCAGGCCGACATCGAGGCGGCGCGCATGGCCACCAATTCGCTGCGCCGGTTCAGGCGGAACATTACCAACATCACGCCAAAGAGCACAATGAAGGGGAGGGTCTGTTCGATCATGCTTGGCATTTTTAGCAAAGTCAGTCGCAGGATTTGCAGCGATGTCACATCTGGTTGTGCATCCATGCGCCGTGATAGCTCAACAAAATCAACGATAAAGACCAGTGATCCGATAACGCTCAGCGCTAGGGCAATACCCTTGGTAATCTCACGCAAGAGATAACGAAATAACAGGTGGATCATGTGGCTGCCAGCCTTCCTGCGGGCTTACGCAAGCGTGAGGTATCCAGAACGAGCCATAAGCTCACGCTGCCCAGCAAAACGGGCAAAGCATATTGGACAAGATTGAGCACCGGGATTTCCGCCGAGGCAGCCTCGATAGAAAAGCCGACAAGGCGAACAAACAAGGCTAGGCTGCCAGCCACCATCAGTCTGCGTCCATAGCCCATGCGGCTGTAATCGCCCCCCAAAAGTGCCACCAGTGCAAGAAGAGCGAAGGCGATGTTATAGAGTGGCGCAGATAGGCGCGCATGGCCCTCGGCATAAAGCGCAGCAGTGTTTTCCCGATCCCAGTAATTGGTCGGGTCAGGGTGGAACAGCTCGCCCAGATAGCGGTCAGATCGTTTGTACAAAAGCGCGCCTTGCGGCTCAATCACCCCGCGAAGCTCAAATGTGGTGCGCGAAAATTCCAGGATTTCCAACGCTCCATCACCACTGATGCTTTGCCGGGTAACATTGGTCAGGGACAAGGCCGGGTTTTGTTGCGTTTCAACAAAAACGCCGGATTTGGCAAAATACGTGTGCGGCTTTTTGTGATCACGCCCATCATGGATCATCACGTCGCTTAATACGCCATTTTGTACGTCGCGGGCAAATATCGTCAGGTTCAGGGCCGGCGTGACAAACTCACCGGGGCGGATGATTGAAGCCGCCAGATCAGTGCGGACTTTGTAGATAATTTCGCGCATGGCCTTATAGGCCGTAGGCTGTGCCCAGGTATTAACCACCAGATTGACCAGCACGGCGAGTACGGCAATGCGTAAAATGGGGGTAATCACCGCCCAGCGGGTCATGCCCCCGGCAAAGGCGACCATGAATTCATTATCGGTGTGCAGGCGCTGTACCGCATAGGCCACAGCGATAAAAAGTGCGAAGGGCAGAATAATGGATACCAGTTGCGGCAAGGCCAGTAGCGTAATTTCCAGATAGGCAAGAAAACTGGCACGATCATCAACAATCATATCCAGCGCCGCCAGGCTTTGGGTCAGCAATGCCAGCGCCCCTAACACCAGTGTTGTCAGCACGAAGGGGCGAAATGTCTCGCGGATGAAATAGCTTTGCAGCGTTTTCATGCTTTAACGTCCCCCTCCCTGATTTGTCTCTGGCTTATTATGGCTCCCATAGCTGATATGGTGCGGTGCTGATGAACACAAGACCTGTATAGCGGCGCTTGCCTTTGGAGGCGAAAGCCCTAGGTTTGTGCAAAACATCATGGGGTGAAGAAAAGATGAAAGTTTCATTTTCCAATACTGCAAAATATGAAGGCGCTGTTGCCGTTCCTGTTTTTCTGGATAACCGCCACAGCAAAGGCGCGGATGCGTTGGACGAAGCTACGGGTGGCACCATCAGCCGCGCGCAAAAAGGCTCCCGCTTTCATGGAAAAGACGGGCAAACAATTGTAATCAATGCCCCTTCAGGGATTGCTGCCCAGACAGTTTTTCTGGGTGGTGTTGGCGATCGTGACGCTGTGGGTGTTCTTGACTGGGAGGCTTTTGGCGCGCGGGCGCTTAAAAGCGTGCAGTGTTCTGGTGCCAAGACTTTGGTTTTTGATATGCGCGATCTGGATGCCCCGGCTTCGGCGCGCGCTGTCTTTGGTGCGCAATTGGCGGCCTATCGCTTTGATAAGTATCGCACCACCTTAAAGGACGACAAAAAGCCGTCCATTACCGCTGTTCGCGTAATTTGCAGTGATTCGGCAGCCGCCAAGAGCGCTTATGCGCCGCTGAAAGAGACGGCTGAGGGCGTCATACTGGCCCGTGATCTGGTTTCCGAACCGGCCAATGTGTTGCATCCAGAATCCTTTGCCAAAAAGGCGCAGGATCTTGAGGAGTATGGCCTCGAGGTGCAAATCCTTGACGAAAAAGACATGAAAAAGCTTGGCATGAATGCTCTACTGAGCGTCGGTCAAGGCTCTAACTATGGCTCAAAACTGGCGGTCATGTCATGGTTTGGGGCCAAGGATCGCAAAGAGGCTCCATTAGTGCTGGTGGGCAAGGGCGTTTGTTTTGATACGGGCGGTATTTCGCTAAAACCCGGTGCGGGCATGTGGGACATGAAAGGCGATATGGGCGGCGCAGCGGCGGTTACGGGCACCATGCGGGCGCTGGCTGGTCGTAAGGCCCGCGCCAATGTTATTGGTATTATCGGTCTTGTTGAAAATATGCCCGATGCGGCGGCGACCCGTCCCGGCGACATTATCACCTCCGCCGATGGCCAAACCATTGAAGTGCAAAACACCGATGCCGAAGGGCGTCTGGTTCTGGTCGATGCGCTCTGGTATGGCCTGCGCTTCAAGCCAAAGCAAATCATTGATTTTGCAACACTTACCGGGGCCATTATTATTGCCCTTGGTCATGAAAACGCAGGTGTTTTTTCCAATGATGATGCACTGGCCGGGGCGCTGGACAGTGCGGGCAAGGCCTCGGGTGAAACCGTCTGGCGTCTGCCGATCGGGGCCGGCTATGACAAGCTGATCGACAGCAAATATGCAGACATGAAAAACATTGGCGGGCGCGGCGCTGGCTCTATCACGGCGGCGCAATTCCTGCACCGTTATGTGGGAGACACACCCTGGGCGCATGTGGATATTGCCGGCACCGCCTGGAAAGACAGCTCGGATGATCCGCGCGAGCCGGTCTGGGCGACGGGCTATGGGGTGCGTCTGATGGACAATTTTGTTTCTGAGCAGTGCGAAGGCTGAATTGGTAGCGACCGAACATTGGTTTTATCATCTTGAAGGGCAGGGCCCGCAAAATGCCCTGCCGCCTTTGCTGGAAAAGGTGTTGCAGCGGGGCTGGCGCGCCATGGTTCGCTCTACTGATGCAGCGACGCTGATGGCGCTGGACAAGCATTTATGGACCCATAGACCAGACAGCTTTCTGCCCCATGGGCTAAGCACCGAGCCACGGGCAGAAACCCAGCCTATTTTATTGACGCAAAGTGCCGATAACGAAAACAACGCGCAGATTATTATCCTTCTGCACGGGGCGGAGATGCCCGCTCTGGATGGGGTCGAGCGCTGTATCACCATGTTTGATGGTGCAGACCAAAATGCGCTGGCTCTGGCAAGAGAGCGCTGGAAATCGGCGCGCGCAGAGGGGGCAATTGCCTCTTACTGGCGACAGGATGCGCAAGGGCGCTGGTCAAAACAGGGCTAGGCGTGAGCTGAGGCCGAGTATACAACATATATGACCGAACCGAAACAAAGGGTGCGACCGCGCCCCGGCGACCGTTCGCCGCCCCGTCGGAGGCGTGTGCGCAGCATTTAGCCGCGAGATAAAAATATTGACTTCTCACAAAAAAGTCATGCCCGAACCTGTATAGGGGCGTGTATATAAGGCATACTGAACGCGGGAATCACAGGAACAGCCATGGCCTTCGCACTCGAAAACGCACCCTTTGATGATCTGCGGGCTTTGATTATGAAAAGCCCGGATGCCGATGAGGAGGCGCGGGTTCGGGCGCGGTTGCGGCAGGAGCAGATTGCCTTGCCTGCCGGGGAATTGGGGCGTCTTGCTGATCTGGCAATCTGGATGGCCGGTTGGCAGGAGGGCGATGCGCCGCACATAGATCGCCCCATGGTGGCGGTATTTGCCTCCAGTCACCAGATCGCTGCACAGGGTGTGTCGCGTTATGATGCGGCCCGCGCGCGCGAAATGGCCGATGCGGTTTTGCAAGGTACAGGCGCGGTCAACCAGATCGCCAAAGCCGCAGGGGCCGGTCTGAAGGTGTTTGAGCTGGCACTGGAAGAAGCAACGCCGGACATTACCCAAAATGCCGCTCTGACCGAGCGTGATTGCGCTGCCGTTATGGCCTATGCCATGCAGGTTCTGGAGGACAAGCCCGATGTGCTGAGCATTGGCGTGGTCGGGGCCGGGGCCACCACAGCAGCCGGGGCCATGGCGTTGGCGCTTTATGGGGGTACGCCGGCCTTTTGGGCCGTGGCTGGCTCTGCGGTGGATGACGAAGACATGCTGGCCGCCAAGGCCAAAATTATTGGCGCGGCGGTGGATTATCACAGTGGTAATCTGGATGACCCGTTGGAGGTTTTGCGCCGTGTTGGCGGGCGCGATATGGCCGGGGCCGCCGGGGCTATTCTGGCGGCACGCCATCAGGGGGTGCCGGTTGTGCTGGATGGCTTTGCCACTTGCGCCGCAGCGGCTGTGCTGCACCGGATCAATCCGGCGGCGGTGGATCATTGTGTCGCCGGGTCGGTAACGCCGCGCGATTCACACCGGGCGATTCTTGACCGGCTTGGCAAACAGCCGATTTTAGACCTTGGCCTTGGCCTGGGTGATGGATCGGGGGCAGCCTTGGCGATCAATGTTTTGCGGGCGGCCATTGCCTGTCATAATGATTTGGGTCAGGCGCAGCCACTTTAAGGCATGGATTTCATGCAGTTTTGTTTGCAGGACAAACAAAAACCGGCCTTGCCATTTGCACAGATGAATGGTGTTTAACGCGCACAATATGAAAAAAAAAGCGGAGAAAATCCATGAAGCTTTATACGGCAGCCTTTGCCCCCAACCCGGAACGTGTGCGTATGTTTTTGCGTGAAAAGGGTGTGGATGATCTGGAAATGGTCGAGATGAACATCATGGAGCGGGAGCATAAATCAGACGATTACCGGGCGCTCAGCCCGTTTGCGCAAATCCCGGCGCTGGAACTGGATGATGGGCGTGTGCTGACCGAAAGCCGGGCCATTTGCCGCTATCTGGAAGGGGTATATCCGGAGCCTAATCTCTTTGGCGTAGGTTATGAAGAAACTGCCTTTATCGAAATGTGGGACCGGCGGGTGGAATTTATGTTCCTGTTGCCATTGGCTTGGTGGATACGCCACGGCCATCCTGCCTTTACCGCCATTGAGAAGCAAATTGCCGAACTGGCCCCGCGCGGGGAAAAATCCTTTCGCTTTTTTGCCAAATGGCTGGATGGGGAGCTGACAAGCCGTGATTTTGTTGCCGGGAATCGCTTCACCATCGCCGATATTACCGCCATGGCCTCGGTGGGCTTTGCCCGGGTGGCCAAATGGAAACCCGATGCGGATGAGTTGCCAAATCTGCTCGCGTGGCGCGCGCGGATGCTGGCGCGTCCGTGTGGACAGAAGGGCTAAAAACGCCGCAGGGTTCCCGACAATTTTATCAAAACTATCTGGGCAACGCCTACGCACCCTTAGGGCAAGCTCAGGATGAGGGCATAGACAACGCCACCTCATCCTGAGCTTGCCCTAAGGATAGAGGGGCAGGGGTATGAAAACGTATAAATATATCAGCCAAAAGGCGCATCAATGGAGGGGGAGAGGGCGCTGAACAGCTTGGGTCCGTCCTTCGTCATATACAAACAATCTTCAAGGCGCACACCAAATTCACCAAAAATATAAATGCCCGGCTCATTGGAAAAGCACATGCCGGGGGCCAGTTTAGTGGTTTCGCCATGGACGAAATTCACCGGCTCGTGTCCGTCTAGCCCAATGCCATGGCCAAGGCGATGTGACAGGCCGGGGGTTTTATAACCCGGGCCATAACCTTCGCTTTCATAATAGGTGCGCACCACATCATCCACCGTGCCCGCAGGCGTACCGATTTGCATGGTTTCCAGCGCTAGCTCCTGACCATTTTTGACGGTTTGCCAGACTTTGCGTTGCTTCTTGCTCGGCTCGCCAAAGACAAAGGTACGCGAAATATCGGATTCGTAATCATGCACCGAACAGCCGCAATCCATCAGAATAATTTCGCCCATGCGGACCTCCTGCGGTTTTTTAGATCCATGAGGATAGGCGCTAGCTTCGCCCAGCAAAGCCATGGAAAACTGTACCGCCCCGCCAAGGGCGCGGGTGGCTTCACTCATCATCGTGGTGATGTCTTGCGAGGTCTGGCCGGCGGCAATATGGGGGTGAATGGCTTTATAAGCCGCCATGGTGATGTCGTTGGCGGTTTGCATCAGGGCCAGTTCCGCCGGGGTCTTAAACATGCGCACGCCCCTTGTTACCGGCGCGCCCGAGACAATTTCAAAATTGGGGGCGACACTTTGCACGCCGGTGACGATGAAATGGCGCACGGTTTCCTCAATAGCGATTTTACCGCCGCTCAGGCCCCGATCAGCCAATATGCCCGCCACCAGGGCAAAGGGACTTTCGTGTTCGTTCCAGGTGCGCACATCCTCGCCAAAGGTCATGCTTTCACGAATAGAGGGTTCCTCAAAATAGGGTGTAACCACCGCCATTTCCCCTTCGGCGGGGATAATTGCGCCGGTGAAGCGCTCGGAGCGCCACCAGCGAATGCCAGTAAAATAGACAAGGGCCGATCCGGCCTCCAGCAGTGTGGCGGCAATGCCTTGTTCCTGCATCAATGCTTGCAGTTTTGCGATGCGGGCCTTGCGCTCGGCCACGCCAATCGGCTTGGCGTTTTTGGTCATGCTAGAAAGGGACGAAGGCGCGGCCTTGCTTGTGCAGGCACTGGCCAGTCCGGCAAGGCCACCAAGGGCCAGAAGTTCGCGTTTGCTGATCATGGTTTAATCCTCCAACCCCGGGGCAATCCGGCTGCGTAGCCAGTCAAGCAGGGTATTGTTTTCAAGCATATGAGTATAGGCCTTGTCCATAAAGCGATCCAGCGAGGGCGGATCAGCCAGAAGGTCCATGCGGGTGCAAAATTCGGCGTCCGGGTCCAGATCCTTGACGACTTTAGCCGGATTACCGGCCACCACCACATTAGCCGGCACATCGCGTGTGACCACGGCGCGGGCCCCAACAATGCTGTTTTGCCCGATACTGACGCCTTTACCGACAAAACTGCCATCGCCAAGCCAGACATTGTCGGCCAGGGTGACGGGTTTGGCATTGTCATCAATATTGGTGCGGTCATAAAGGCCGTGCCAGTCACAATCGCTTACTGTGGCATCGCGGGCCAGCATACAGCCATCGCCAATGGTGATTTTACGAGCCGCCAAAATGCGCGTGCCGCCGGTCAGAAGTACACAATCGCCCAAGATAATCTCGCCGTTTTTTTCGGGTGCGGCCCAGACGGTCAGGCGCACCGGCGCATCCGATGAGGCAATTACATGCAGGGCTTTGCCGGCGCGCACACCACGGCCAAACAGATGGACATGGCGTGGGCCAATGAATTTGGCATAGGGGCCAAGGGCATCAAAGCGCGGCGCAACAAAGCGCGCCGTCCACCAATTCCAGAAATGGTTTTCAAGATCGTATAGCCATTTGGGGCGGGCATCGCGGCGCATGGTTTTTCCTTGATTTTTGAGCACCGTGCACCGTGCAAAAGAGAAACGCAAGGCGTGTTTGGGCCATGTCTTTTTATGCACATATCTGTTTTCATACCCTTTTAACCATGTCTCTCAATCTGGCGGTTACGCCTTTAGCCTATGGTGGCAGGCATGAAAAACGCGGTTAAAAAATCGAACTCACTATTCTCTGGCTTATGGGGCAAGGCGGCACCAGCGCCCAAGCCTAAGCGCAGGGTGAAATCCCAAAGGTCGGTGGACGTTATCGTCGAAGAAAAAATGCTGCCGCAAGAAGATTTTTCCGGCCCGCCAGATTTGGTGGCAGCCCATTTATTGTGGGGGCCAAACCGACTTTGGCCGCAAGATGTGGTGAGTGAAAACAGCTTGCCCTGGCAGGCCGGTGAGGGCACGCGTATCGGCATACTTGGTGCTAGCCTTGGCGGCTGGGCTGATGTGGTTGCGAATAAGGTGCCAACTGCGGAAATCACAGAATTTGACTGGCGCCCGGATGTGTCGCGCTGGCGGCTGGAGCGCGATCGCGCTTTGCAAACAGACAAGACCTTTCATGAGGTTAATATGGGGGTAATGTTGCCGCCGCCGATTCGGTGTGGCTGCATGCTGGGCGTTGAGCCGATTTTTACACAGGCCGGGGCCGATTTGTTGCGCTGGGCGCGTCTGGCGCTGGAGCCGGGCGGCACCCTGATCCTGGAAGAATTGGCCACCGATTCGCCAACGCTGCCTTTGCGCGAAATCAAAAATGGCTGGATGGCGCGCAGCGGGGCCGGGGCGCAATGGTTGCGCCTGGACGAGCAAGAAGCAATTTTGCGGCGCAATGGATTTGTGCTTGGGCCGATCCGGGAGCGCACGGGTGCGCATTTGCGGGCGCTGCGTAAAGCCTTAGATGAGGCAGAACAACGTCTTGAGCCACTACAAAAAGCAATGAAACAGGCGCCGGAACTGAAATCAGTGGCGGATCATTTCAATTGTGAGCAAAAAGCAGCAAAAAACCGCCTAAAGGCTCTTGAGCGCGGCGCGCTGGCGGTTTATCGAATAGAAGTCATCAAGCCCCGTGCCGATGAGCTGATATAACAATAAACACAGCTCCGGTGCATATTGCCGCCAAGGCGGCCTATGTAGAGAGAGCAAGCCCATGAGCGTTTTTGAAAATGATGCATTTCTGCATCATGATTCAGTCCACTTTTACAACGATGAAGCCACCGGCCTGCAGGCCATTATCGCTATTCATTCCACGGTGCTTGGCCCGGCGCTGGGCGGCTGTCGTGTGGTGAACTATGCCAATTCTAGCGAGGCGCTGGAAGATGTGCTGCGTCTGTCTCGGGGTATGAGTTTTAAAAATTCTTTGGCCGGGCTGGAGCTTGGCGGCGGCAAATCAGTGATTATTCCACCAAAATCATGGGCCGGTGATCCGCGCCATGCGGGCGAGGAGCGGGCCAATTTGTTCCGTGCCTTTGGCCGGGCAGTGCACTCCCTTGGTGGGCGTTATATCGCCGCCGAAGACATGAATGTCAGCGTTGAAGACGCTGAAAATATGGCACAGGAAACCGATTATGTCGTTGGGCTGGACGTCAGCCATGGTGGCATGGGTGATCCTTCGCCGCTAACGGCGCAAGGGGTGTTTCTGGGCCTGCGTGCCTGTGTGCGCCGCGCGTTTAACACAGGTGAACTGGACGGATTAACCGTTAGTGTTCAAGGCCTTGGTAAAGTGGGTTGGGATGTATGCGAACAATTGCACGCCGCCGGGGCCAAGTTGATTGTGGCGGATATTGTGCCGCAAACCACCGCCCGTGCCGCCAAGCTTTTTGGCGCTAAAATCGTTGATACAGATGCTATTGTTGGTGTGAAGGCTGATGTTTTTTCCCCTTGCGCGCGCGGGGCCGTAATCAATGACGACACGATTGACGGGCTGAACGTAAAAGTGGTCGCCGGATCGGCCAATAATCAGCTCAGCCATGATGAACTGGGCACGGTGCTGATGCAGCGCGGCATTATCTACGCCCCCGATTATGTGATCAATGCTGGCGGCGTGATTAATATAGCCCCCGAAGCCAAAGGCCAAGTGAACCATGAATGGGTGCGCGAAAAAATCAAGAAGCTGGAAGATACCGTTGGCGAAATTGTCGATCTGGCCATCAGCTCCAAGCGGTCAACCAACGAGGTGGCCGACGAGATCGCCACCCGACGTATTCTGGATGCCCGTGATGCGGGCAAGGCCTGGCAGCCAGGTTTTGTGAAACAACCTAAATTGCGCGAGAGCGCTTAAGCTTCATTTCAGGTTTGCGTTACAAAAAAAGCGGGCTGCCAAGGCAGCCCGCTTTTTCGTTTCCGGGGCGGAATTGTTGTTGTGAATTTACAGGGCGCGTTTGCGCATCTGTACGGCACCAAACAGGAAGGCAGCCGTTACCGCCAGACCGATCCAGAATTGCACACTGGAGATCGTGTAGGTGAAGCCCTCTAGCTGTACGCCACCGAGAATTATTTTCAGCGCATCATTGGGGCCGTTTATATTGCCGCCAATCTGCTCAAAAGCGCTGCTTTGCCATGCGCCAAGATGAAGCGTGATCCAGTTGCCCACATGATGTGTCCCCATGAACATGCCTTCCACCACGATCAGCACGACCGGGAACAAGATTGCCCACAAGAACGGCATACGGTTGGCAAAAGAGGAGACAAACAGCAGCCAGGCCAGAACGGGCAAGGCCCAGACAAGCCACAAAAGATAGTGCACGATAAAGGTCAGCCAGCTTGTAAATAACAGGCTGACGGGCCAGAGCGGCAAAATGGCCCCGCCTTGGAACACCATAATCAGGCTGAACAACAGAGCCAAAAACAATTGCGATACAATCACCACCGCCAGAAAAGTTAGCGGCGCCACCAGCAGTGGCGTTGCAAATTTAGCCAAAACCTCTTGCCAGTCAGAAACCGGCATAGACTTCCAGAAAAGGATTGAGCGATCCCGGCGTTCTTCATAAAGCGCCCCTAAAAGCGAGAAGAAAATTACAAACGGAAAGGCAATCCAGGTCAACGATGTTGAGGCCCAATACAACAGGGTTATGCCGGCGGACATCCGGCTTGGATCTTCCGCACGGGCGCGTTCCATGAGATCGGCCAGGCTGTGAATGTTATCCGCTTCCATGCCGTTCAGATAGATTGTTTTCCCAATGCCAAGACTGGACAGGGTAACCAGAAAAAGAGTGATGCCCATCAGGATCAGCGGCACATAAATATAACCGTTCTTGCTGTCCAGAACTTCGCGTTTTATCAATGCAGAAAACGTGCTCATTACTCTTCTCCTGTCATGGTTGCCACGAAGATATCAGCAAGCCCAAGGCGGCGTGTTTCGCCCAGTTCGGCCAGTGTTTCGTGATCTTTATCTTTGTAGACGCATCGGGTTTTGCCAAAGATGGTGTCGGTTGAAATGGGGCCCAGCGCTTTGGCTTTATCTTCTTTGCCCGCCGTCACAATTACTTCGACAAATTGCTTGGACAGATCGTCCATACTGGCTTGCAGTTGTAATTTTCCATCCCTGATGAACATGACGTCCGTCAGGATATTCTCGATCTCCTCCACCTGATGGGTGGTGATGAGAATTGTGCGCTCTTCGTCAAAATATTCCTCCAGCAGGCTTTGGTAAAACTGCTTGCGAAAGAGGATGTCCAGCCCAAGTGTTGGCTCGTCCAGAACCAGAAGTTTGGCCTCAATTGACATTATAACAGCCAGATGGACCTGAACGATCATGCCTTTGGAAAGGGCGCGCACTTTGCGGGCCAGCGGTACTTTGGTGCGCGATAGAAAGTCCATGGCCTTGTCGCGGTTAAATTTTGGGTGAACCGAGGCCACATAGTCCAGCACTTCGGAGACTTTCATCCATTTTGGTAATGTTGCGACATCAGAAATAAAGCTGACATCGCGCATCAGCGTGCTGCGTTGGCGGGACGGGTCCAGCCCCAAAACGCTTAAACGTCCCTGATAAGAGGAAAGGCCAAGGATGGCGTTCAAAAGCGTTGTTTTGCCGGCCCCATTGGCACCGATAAGGCCAACGATGCGCCCAAGGGGAATGTCAAAGCTGACACCTTTTAAGGCTTGAAATTTGCCAAAGCTTTTGGAAATATTCCGCGCTTTTATTACGGTGGTATCGCGTGCGGTCTGTGTCATTTTATTGTCCCTTCTGGCTTGTGCCATTTTTCAGGAGTGCCTCGGCATCAAACCCAAGCCTGTGGATAGTTTCCAAAACACGCGGCCACACATCTTGCATAAAGCGTTTGCGTTCGGCCTCCAGCACCTGTGCGCGCGCTCCGTCAATCACATACATGCCCAGGCCGCGCCGCTTTTCCACAAAGCCATCGGCGACCAGTTCCTGATAAGCCTTGGAGGCCGTTAGAGGGTTGATCTGCAAATCAGCAGAAACGGATCTGACTGATGGCAGGGCCTCGCCTTCGCGCAGTGCGCCGTCCATGATCGCGGTCAGGACCTTGTCTTTTAATTGCCGGTATATTGGCTGATCATCCGTCCAGTCTGGGGTCATGATCTTGTCCTTTCAAAAGGGGTGTCAGAAGTCAGGAGAGGCACCCGGATTTTATTGTTCAAAACGCATTGGTGGCGCAGCGTTATGGTTATGTAGCACACCAAAGTTAAGGAGGTCAAGGGGCTGTGCCATTGATTTGTCGCGTTGTCTGAGGATGAGGGGAAGATTTAGGGTTCCCGGAAAGGCATAGCCTTATCCGGGATCCATCTTTGGACCCCGGGTCACGCCCGGGGACCCTGCGTCTTTAATCTGTTACGTTAACGCTGGATGAGAGGTGTAAGCTCGAAGCTGAGCCTAGGGTGCGACGGCACCCCGGCGAATGTTCGCCGCCCCATCGGAGGCGAGCACGGCGTGCCTTGCCGCGAGATCGAGAAATGGTGGGCGATACTGGGATTGAACCAGTGACCTCCTCGGTGTGAACGAGGCGCTCTCCCGCTGAGCTAATCGCCCGCACATTACGCAACGGCATAGTGCGAGGCCGCGTCTATAGGGTGCGTGTGGCGGCCAAGTCAAGCGGCGATATGTTCAATCCATCAAACAGCGTATGGTCATGACGGCGCGGCCAAGAATGCGCGGTCGCGTATGGGGAAAGAGGGTCTCAAAACGACCGGGGTCACCGGCAGGTTCGAAGCGCTCAGGGTTGCCGCGCCAGCGCCGGACCAGGATGGTGTCTTGCCATTCAAAAAGGTAGAACGTCCCGTCACCAAGATGGCCGATGGCGCGGTCAAAAATGATAGTGGTGGGAGCAGGGAAGGCGCGGCTGACGGCGCGATCATCGCAATCCAGAGCAAAAGGGCTTTGCGCCTGAACCGAGGCGGCCAGATGGCGCAAGGGTGGTGTCGTCTCAATATCTGCCAGTTGCCCCGCGCGCGGCCAAGCATAAACGGGAATGTGCAGAATTGGTGTGGAAAAATAACCACTATCTAGGGCCGGGTCCACAGGGGTGTTGGTGTTGGCCCCATTAATATGACCTTCCAACAGCCAGAGCCGACCAACCTCAAGGGCGGTGCTTATCCGTTCCAGCGCGGCATCGCGCGGGCTGTGGCTGCCGTTTTCCCAGTTGGCGACAGTCGGCTGGCTGACAGAAGCTGCCTCGGCCAGTTGTGCCTGGCTCCAGCTTCGCCGTGTGCGGGCTTCTCGTATACGTTGACCAATTTGCTTCATATTCCCCCCTAGGAATATTTGCATAACCTATAATAATATATTTGTAAAACTTATAGCATGTAATTTGCTGATAAGTCGCAGTTAAGCGAGGAAATTTTGCCGATTTTACCGCAATTGAGGAGAAATGTACGTTTTGCCTTCTTTTTTTGGACGGCTGTTTCAAAAAAAAAGTTGAAATATGACGAATATTTAACGACAGACACTTGACGTTCATATTATATAGGCTAAATTTATAACAGAAAAACAGCAATTTTACGGGCGAGGCCCGTAGACGAGGAGTAAGAAAATGTCAGGTGATTATTGCACAGACGATGGTGCACGCCGTATCAAGTCCAAGATCGAAGATTATTGGCGCGATCGCGGCTATGATGTAGACGTTGCATTGGTCGGGGCCAGCTTTGTGGCCGCCATGCGTTCAGCGCGTACGGATGTACGCTCTGACATGGTCAACGGTCTGCCGCGCCATCGCAAGGCTGCTTAAGCCCACATAATTTTCCGTCTTTGGCGGTTTGATGATGAACACAACGAAAGCCCCGGAATGCTCCGGGGCTTTTGGTGCTGGGCTATTGTTTTTTAGTCTTTGCTATCCAGAATAGAATATTCGCCGCCTTTTTCCAGCGCCCGTTTATAGGCATCGCGCCCATGAATGCGTTTCAGGAAGGCTTTGAGGTTTTTGCGTTTTTTGCCAAGACCACCACGCCCTGTAAGGGCTTCCAGCGGGAAGCTCAGCATAATATCGGCGCCGGTGAGGTCATCACCAACAAACCAGTCATTCTTGCCAAGCTCAGTCTCCAGATAGTCCAGATGGGCGTCGATTTGCGGGGTCACAAAGTTTTTCAAGGCCTCTTTGGAAATGCCTTTGGCGATTGGGCGCACAAAAAACGGCATGGGCTTGGTGGGCAAAATATCAAATACCAGTTTCAGCAAAAGCGGCGTCATGGCCGAGCCTTCACCAAAGTGCAACCAATATCGATAGCGCAAATATTCATCTGTGCCCGCCTCTGGGGCTAATTTACTGGCCTTTTCAGAGAGGTATTCGATAATCGCGCCGGTTTCGGCAATCACTTTGCCGTCATCAGTAATCACCGGGGATTTGCCCAAAGGGTGCACCGCTTTGAGTTCTGGTGGGGCCAGCATGGTTTCCGGGTCGCGTTTGTAATGCTTGATTTCGTAATCAAGACCCAACTCTTCCAGCATCCATAAAATGCGTTGCGAGCGGGAATTTTCCAGATGGTGAACTATAATCATAAGATTTCCTATGGCTGGACATTCAGCAGGGTGTAAATGGCATCATTCAAGTCAGAAAAATGATCAAGAACTATATCCGCACCCAATTCAGAGGCTGGCGGAATGCTATAGCCGTGGCTCATCAATATAGCGGGAATACCGGCGGCGCGCGCGCTGCCCAGATCGGCAATGCTGTCACCAACCATCAGGGCCTTGTCTGGGCTGTGGGGCGTGATCGCTGCCAGCACGTGTTCGGCATTGGGTTTTTTGGCGCTGACGTTTTCCGGGCAGACAATCGCATCAAAATGCGGCTTCAGGGCAAACGCATCGAGCAGTTTATGGGTAAGCATTTCGGGCTTATTGGTACAGATGCTCAGGCGCGCCCCAGCGCCTTTTAGCGCATTCATGCTCTCTATGGCGCCGTCAAACACGGCGCTAACTTCGGCAATATTGGAGCTGTAATCTTTGAGGAAGTGCACAAGACGGGCGTCAACATCTTCGGTGTCGGGCGTGATATTGCCAAAGGCAAAGGCGCGCTCAATCAGAGTGCGTGCGCCCTGGCCGACAAGACTTCTCACATCGTTGGTGCTAATCGGATCAACGCCAACCCCTTGCATACAAACATTCAAGGCCCGCACGAGGTCCGGTGCGGTATCAACCAGTGTGCCATCAAGGTCAAAAACGATGGTGTACCCGTTCAGGGGCATATTATTCTCCGGGCTTTTGTGATGATGACGAGATCATACTGACGCGCTACATAGAGGCGTACAATGACGATTCTCTATGAGGTGTTCTATGCCGCAATTACGCAGCGCTGTCATCCTGGCGGCCGGTCATGGCACGCGGATGAAATGTGCCTTGCCCAAAGTCTTGCATCCAATTGGCGGGCGTTCCATGTTTTCGTGGGCGGTGGGGCTGGCGCGCGCGGTTGATGCGGCGCTGATTTGCGCTGTGGTCAGCAAGAAAACCGACCCAGTTGGTAAGCTGGCCGCCAGCGAGCTGGGCGGCGGCGCTGTTATGGTGCAGGATCCGCCCCAGGGCACAGGTGATGCGGTGCGCATGGCCGCCGGTGTGCTGGATGGGTTTGAAGGCAATGTGGTGACGCTTTATGGCGACACCCCTTTGATCCAGCCACAGACCATAGACCGGGTGTTTTCAGCGCTGGATGATCAGGACGCGGCGGTTGTGGTGCTGGGCTTTGAATCTGCCGACCCCACCGCCTATGGGCGGCTGGTCCTGCGCGAAGACGGGACATTGGACCGTATTGTGGAAGCCAAAGACGCCAGCTTGGAAGAAAAGACCATAACGCTTTGTAATTCCGGGGTGATGGCCGCCTCATCTGCCCTTCTATTTTCGCTGTTGGGCGAGGTCACCAATGATAATGCCAATGGCGAATACTACTTAACCGACATTGTTAGTTTGGCGCGCGCGCGCGGCCTGAAGGTTGTGGTGGTGACAGCCCCCGAAGATGAAGTGATGGGGGTCAATTCCCAAAGCGAGCTAGCCATTGCCGAGGGGATTTTTCAAGCGCGCATGCGCGCTGACTGGCTGAAAAAGGGTGTGCGGATGCCGGCCCCGGACACGGTGCATGCCAGTTGGGACACCCAAATCGGCGAGAACTGCGTCATTGACCCTTATGTGGTATTTGGCCCGGGGGTGACGCTGGGCGCGGGCACCCACGTGCACAGCTTTTCTCATGTGGAAGGCGCACAAGTCGAAGAAGACGTATCCATTGGCCCGTTTGCGCGTTTGCGACCGGGCACAGAAATCAGCGCTCACGCGAAAATCGGTAATTTTGTTGAGATCAAAAAGGCTAAAATCGGCGACGGGGCCAAGGTCAGTCATCTCTCCTATATTGGTGATGCGCTGATTGGGGCCGATGTGAATATCGGTGCGGGCACGATCACTTGTAATTATGACGGCTTTGACAAGCATGTGACGGTGATCAAGGCTGGCGCCTTTATTGGCTCAAACGCTTCGCTTGTGGCGCCGGTCACAGTGGGGGCGGGGGCGATCACGGGATCAGGCAGCGTGATCACCCGCGATGTGCCCGACGATGCTTTGGCTGTGGCGCGGGGGCGTCAGCGCGATATAGAGGGCTGGGCAGAAAGTTTTCGCAACAGGAAGAAACGAACATGATGAGTGATGGGCCAAAAACCCACGCCTCGCGTCAGGCGCTGGACTATGTAAAAGATGGTATGGTTTTGGGACTGGGTTCTGGCTCAACTGCCGAGATTTTTATCGAACTTTTGGGCATTCGGGTGGCCGCTGGCCTGAAGGTGCAGGGCATTCCCACATCTGATCAAACCAAAGAGGCGGCACGCGAGGCGGGTATAGAGCTGTTGACGATTGAACATGCGGACCGGATTGACCTGACCGTTGATGGTGCCGATGAGATCGGGCCAAATTTTGCCCTGATCAAGGGCGGCGGCGGGCGGCTTTTACGTGAAAAAATCATTGCCAATGCTTCGGACCTGATGGTGGTGATCGCCGATGAGAGCAAGCTGGTCGAGACTTTGGGGGCCTATCCCTTGCCGGTTGAAGTTGACCCGTTCGGGTTTTCAATCACCGCCAAAAAAGTCTTTGATGTTCTTAAAAACAAATGGAGCGCGCCCCCCGAAGTGAAGCTGAGGCATGAGAAGAACAGCACCAGACCTTTCCTCACTGATGGGGGGCATTACATACTGGACTGTGCCTGTGGGGCGATCAAAAACCCGGCAAAAACGGCGACGCAGCTTTGTGCAGTGCCTGGCGTGGTCGAACACGGCCTGTTTATTGATTTGGCCCGTGTGGTCATTATTGGCGACGATAACGGCGCCCAAATACTGGAGCGTTAAGCCATGAGCGATATGACTGATCATGTTGACCTGTTTGTTATCGGCGCTGGCTCTGGCGGCGTGCGCGCGGCGCGGATGAGTGCCCAGTATGGGGCATCCGTCGCCATTGCCGAGGAATTTCGCATTGGTGGCACCTGCGTTATCCGGGGCTGTATCCCTAAAAAATTTATGGTCTATGCCGCTGGTTATGGCGAAGGCTTTGAAGAGGCAAAGGGCTATGGCTGGCTGGCCGATAATATCCGCTTTGACTGGGCAACGCTGATCGCTGCCAAGGATCAGGAGATCGACCGCTTGTCAGGCATTTACCGGCGCAATCTGGGTAATGCGGGTGTAAGCATGTATGAGGAGCGCGCAGAAATTACCGGCCCTAATACGGTAAAACTTATCCCCTCGGGGCGTATATTTACCTGTGGTAAAATCCTGATTGCCACCGGCGGCACGCCCCGAAAACTTGGATTCGACGGCGAAGAGCATACCATAACCTCGAACGAGGTGTTCCATCTGGATTCCATTCCAAAGCATATTGTTATCAATGGCGGCGGCTTTATTGCTTGTGAATTTGCCTCTATTTTTGCAGGCCTTGGGGTGAAAACCTGCCTGATTTACCGCCGCGATACGGTGTTGCGTGGCTTTGATTATGACATCCGTACCCATGTGCATAACGAACTGATCCGTCAGGGCGTGCGGGTGGTTACCCATGCCAATATCAAGGCGGTAAAAAAGGCCGGTGATGATTTGCAGGTGGTGCTGGATACGGGCGTCAATATAGATTGTGATCAGGTGATGATGGCCACGGGCCGCGTACCGGCCACGGATGGCCTTGGGCTGGAAACCGCCGGGGTCAACACCAGCCGCAGCGGCGCGGTGATGGTCGATGAGTTTGGCCAGACCAATATATCTTCAATTTTTGCGGTGGGTGATGTCACCGACCGCATTGCCCTGACCCCGGTGGCTATTCGCGAGGGGGCGGCCTTTGCCGACAGTGAATTTGGCGACCGCCGCCACAGTTTTGATCACCGCGATGTGGCCAGCGCTGTCTTTACGCATCCTCCGGTGGGCAGTGTGGGGCTTAGCGAGCACGATGCGCGCGAAGAATTCGGCGATATAGATATTTATAAAGCTAGCTTCAGGCCGTTGCGGCATACGCTCTCTGGCTCAGCGGAGAAATACATGATGAAGCTGGTGGTGCGCGCCAGCGATCAGGTGGTTGTGGGCGTGCATCTGGTTTCTGATGCTGCGCCCGAGATTATTCAGGTCGCCGCCATAGCGGTCAAAGCCGGTCTGACCAAGGCTGAGTGGGACGAGACCTGCGCCGTGCACCCCACCGCCGCCGAAGAACTGGTACTGATGCGCGAGAAATACGTGCCAGACCCGCTGGAAGATGGCGAAGCGGTTTAAGGGATTTATATGCGGATTGCATTTCTTACCTGTGCAGCGTTGTGCCCCGGGCAGTCTGATCGCGGACCGGAAGGGCGCGAGCATGACCTTCAGAGTGCGGCAATGCGCCGCGAAGCGGAAAGGCGTGGCCTAAGCCTTGAAGACGTAATCTGGGACGACCCGATTGTAGACTGGAAAAGCTTTGATGCCGTTTTGGTGGGGACAACATGGGATTATCCGCAAAAGCGCGATCTGTTTTTTGAAACCCTCGCCCATATCGATACGCAAACCGCCTTGTTTAATCCGCTGGCACTAATGCAATGGAACCTCGACAAGAGCTATCTGGCTGATCTGGCAAAAAAGGGCGTTCCGTCCATCACGACGCTTTGGGCCGATAAGGCCGATGAATTCAGTATTACTTCGGCCTTTGATACGCTGCAAACCGATGAAATTGTTATCAAACCGCGCATTGGGGCCAATGCCTGGCGACAGGCGCGGCTAAAACGAAGCGAGGCCCTGCCAATGCCTGACGCTCTTCCGCCGGATAGCTGTTTTATACAGCCTTTCCTTTCTAGCGTGGCCAAATATGGCGAAATTTCCATGCTCTATTATGATGGTGCATTCAGTCACGCCGTACGCAAAATACCAGGCGTAGGCGACTATCGGGTGCAGTCAGGTTATGGTGGCCGGGAAGTTGATCATCAGCCCGATACGCAGGAACGGGTCGTCGCCAAGGCTGCCATATCGGCTTTGCCGACATTACCACTTTACGCGCGCATTGATCTGGTACGGGAGGATGAGCAGTCCCCCGTGATTATGGAAGTCGAAATGATCGAGCCTTATCATTATCCCGAACAAGGCTCGGACTTTGCGGTGCCTTTGGTAGCGGGAATGCTTGACCGCCTGCGTTAAGGCAGAGGAGATATAGGCGGAAGAATAGGGGAAGGGCCGGGGCCTGTCCCATTTCTGGTCCAGACCCCGACACCTGAGGGGAAGGGGAAATTCAGGTCTTCGTCTTAGTTGTTATCGTTAGTACCATCACGATCATTGTTGTTATTACTGTCGTTGCCGCCGCCAGAGGCTGCCGCAGCGACGCCGATGGCCAGAATAACACCGCCAGCAACAATCAGCCCTGTACGCATGGTGCTGCTGCCACTTGAGCCACCGTCTTCACCGGCATTCAGGGTGTAGGCGCTTTTGCTCAGCGGCACACCGTTTAGCTGTAGCGAGGAGAGACCTTTGCCGGTCATGGACAGGTCCAGCAGGTTCAAATTGTTGCGGTCTTCATAAACAAAGCGGGTGTTTTGCAGGCTTTCAGATTGGAAAACATTACGCATTTGCAGTTTCAGGCCAGAGCGAAAACGCTCTTTGGGGGTTAGGCGTTTGCCGCCCAGTGAAAATTTGAAATAGGCTTTGGCGGCCATGTCATTTTGCTGACGCAGGCCATTCAGGGCAGAATTACTGCCATAGAGTGGATCGGCAAAAGCCGGTGATACGCTGGCCAGCGCTATGGCGGCAACCAGTACAGGTTTGATGATTGTGTTTCGCATTACAGTCCCTCACTTTATTGTTGTTACAGTGTGATGACGTTGCGACGGGGCGGGACCCTCCAGTTTGTGAAATAATTTTCTAAAAAATGTGCATTTTGGCTGTGGCTTCGTGTTTGCGTGCTGTTCGCTTTGCCGTATAGACACTGACCTTACGGGCCAAAAGCCCAAGCAGACAGGTGTTCTTATGGCCAAATGGTCTCCCAATAGCTGGCGTGAAAAACCCGCCAAGCACATTCCCGATGACTATCCAGACCCAGCCGCTCTGGCTGATGTCGAGGCGCGTTTGTGCCGCGCTGCGCCTTTGGTCTTTGCCGGTGAAGCCCGGGCATTGAAAAATGAATTGGCCGAAGCCGCCAAGGGACGTGCCTTTGTGTTGCAAGGGGGCGATTGCGCCGAAAGCTTTAAGGAATTTTCCGCCGATGGTGTGCGCGATATGTTTCGTGTGCTGATGCAGATGGCGGTGGTGCTGACCTTTGCCGGCGGTCGCCCGGTGGTGAAACTTGGCCGTATTGCGGGCCAGTTTGCCAAGCCGCGCTCTTCGCCGGTGGAAACCCGTGATGGGGTGACGTTGCCCAGCTATCGCGGCGATAATATTAATGCCATGGCCTTTACGCCTGAAGGGCGTGTGCCCAACCCGGAACGCCTGATGCAGGCCTATAACCAGTCGGCCTCGACGCTGAACCTGCTCAGGGCGTTTGCCACGGGCGGCTATGCGCATCTGGGGAATGTGCACAAATGGACGCTGGGCTTTGTCAATCGCAGCCCCGCCGGTGCCCGCTATCGCAATATCGCCGACAAGATCAGCGAAACCCTGGAATTTATTGATGCTTGCGGCATTACCGCCGAAAGCGCGCCGCAATTGGCCGGCACCAGCTTTTATACCAGCCACGAAGCCCTGCTTTTGGGCTATGAACAGGCCATGACCCGTATCGATAGTACGTCGGGCGATTGGTATGACACCTCGGCGCATCTTTTGTGGATTGGCGATCGCACGCGTCAGGTTGATGGTGCTCATGTTGAGTTTTGCCGGGGCATTAAAAACCCGATCGGTATTAAATGTGGCCCAAGCATGCAAAGCGATGATTTGCTGCGTCTGCTGGATGCTCTGAACCCACGAAACGAGCCGGGGCGCATTGTTCTGATCAATCGCTATGGCGCGGGAAAAGTGGGTCAGCATTTACCCACGCTTGTGCGGGCCGTCGAAGACGAAGGCCGCGTTGTGGTCTGGTCTTGTGATCCCATGCACGGCAATACCCAGAAGACCAGCAATGGCTTTAAAACGCGGCCCGTTAGTGCCGTGCTGGCTGAAGTTAGAGAGTTTATGGACGTGCTACGCGTCGAAAACGCCTGGCCCGGCGGCGTGCACTTTGAAATGACCGGCAATGATGTCACCGAGTGTATTGGCGGTGCGAACGAGATTACCGAAGACGATCTCTCTTCACGCTATCACACCCATTGCGACCCGCGCCTGAACGGAGAACAGGCGCTGGAATTGGCGTTTTTACTAGCTGAACAACTTAAAATTAATCGCGACAAAGTGGCCGCCACGCAATAGGCAATTGGTCTTTCAGGCAGCGTTGTAGGCTTCCTGCAGCCAGTCTATGAGGGTGTTGTCCAGATCGTTTAAATCGGTAATGCCGATTTTATGTGTACACATTGATCCTGGTTTCTCTGCTTTCAGACGCTCTGTGCCCGCCTGGCCCTTAAGATTGATGCCAAGATCTATGCGGGTTTTTGTGGCGGGTGTGATCACTGCAAACTGTTTGCTGCGCCGTAGACTGACACAGGTTTTCTTGGGGGCAATTTGAACATCATTGCCAAACCCGGATGCAATCTTAACCAAGGCGTTGTGTATGGGTCTCAGGCTCGCTTTTCCCCCTGCATATTGTGCAGCCACCAGATCAATTGGCTCGTCACATTTTAGCGTGTGATGCGCTACCAGATTAGCAAAGCCATGGGTCATGCCATGTTCGCTTTTCAGATGTTTGACAATCTGGCCGTGTTTTTCCAGGCTGCTTTGCTTAGCTATCTTTAGCCATTCATCCAGTGATTTTCCGGTTTTTTCTGGCATGTTGGCGATCATGCTAGAGGCCATTTCTTCGGGGCTTGCCATTATTTTCTCTCCAGTTCAAATGTCAGGATCCATGGGCCAGTCTTTGCTCACAAAGCATCAGCCAATGCCTTGATGGCCATGAGCGAGCGCCAGTTTCGTGCCGTGGTTTTTACCCCAAGCGCCACATCAACTTTTGCGGCCAGTTTAGAGCGGCCAATACCTGCAGGTGCGTGAAGGTAAAAGCAAACATTGCCCAGATGAAATTCCTCACCATTACTGGCCAGATTATGAAGCCTGCCAAGGTCCGGCTTTGTTGGTTTTTGGGTCAGGAAAGCGACATGCATGTGCTTGTCTTCCTTGATCTGGCCCATAAAGGGGTTGTCGGTGATGGCCTGATCAAATGCGTCCTTTTCAATCAGAAAAACAAAAGGTGCAAAGCCCATTTTAAGTGCGATAGCGTTGGTTATTTTTTGCCCCAATGCCGCCGGATCACCGGATGGGCCAAGAAAAACGGCATTACCACTTTGGATATAGGTCTTCGTATCTTTCAAACCCAAATCATCCAGAATATCACGCAAATCCTGCATAGGAAGGCGATGATGACCACCAACATTGATGCCGCGCAACAGGGTGACCCAAACGGTCAAGGCTTTGGCCACAAAATCATATTGGTACAGCGAAACAAGGCGATGGTCTTGTTATCGCTGGCCCGATAGACTTTAACATCCCAAACTTGCGTGGATCGGCCCAGATGCACCGGCGTGCCAACGCCCTTGATCACGCCTTCGCGCGCGGTGCCCAGATAATTGGTTTTCAGCTCAATCGTGGTGAAACCGCCAGCCCCTTCGGGCAGGTTCAGCACATTGGCAAAACCCGCAATGGTATCGGCCAGCGCCACCACAGAAGCGCCGTGCAAGAACCCGTTAGGGGCCATATGGGCGTTGGTAACCGTAAACTCGGCCTCAACATGGGCCGGGTCCAGATTGGTAAATTGAATGCCCATATGGCCGGGAAAGGTTTCCCGGCCCACTGCATTGGCCGCTTCCAGTGATGTTTTATCCATGGTCAGTTTGGAAAAACCGCGCACGGCTTTAGCTCAGTTTAACCAGCATTTTTCCTGTATTGCCGCCGGAAAATAGCTTCAGAAATGCGGTCGGGGCATTTTCAATGCCGTCTTCTACGGTTTCCTGCCATTGCACTTTGCCTGAGGGGACCCACTGTGCCAGATCGCCGACAAAATCGCCCAGCATGTCCTGATGGTCAGAGACAATAAAGCCCTGAACTTTCAGTCGTTTGCCAATGATATTAAACAAATTCCACGGACCGGGCTTTGGCTCGGTATCATTATAGCCGGAAATCATGCCGCAAACGGCAATGCGGCCAAAGTCGCGCATGGCGTCCAGTGCGGCCACCAGATGGTCGCCGCCGACATTTTCAAAATACATGTCCAAGCCCTTGGGCGCGGCGGTTTTTAATGCCTTCATCAAGGAATGCTGATCCGGGTGGTCTTTGTACAAAATGATTTCATCCACGCCCAAAGATTTCAGCCATTCGCCCTTTTCCCTGGAACCAACAGAGCCAACAACCGTGCAGCCTTTGATCTTGGCGATTTGGCAAACCAGCGAGCCAACGGCCCCGGCGGCACCAGACACAAAGATGGTTTCACCTTCTTTGGGTTCCAGAATGCGCAGCAAACCGGCATAGGCGGTCAGGCCCGGCATGCCGGCAACGCCCAAAAATGCCTGTTCAGGCAGGCCAAAGGTTTCCAGCTTTTGCAGGCCCTTGCCATCGGACACAAACGCCTCGCGCCAACCATTCATGGAAAGCACCAGATCGCCTTCGGCAAAATCTGGGTTGTTAGAGCTGACCACCTTGCCAACCGCATGGCCTTCCAGTGGCTTGCCAATCTGAAAGGGCGGTACATAGCTTTTGCGGTCAATCATGCGCCCGCGCATATAAGGATCAACCGACATCCACAGGTTTTTGACCAGCAATTCACCGGCACCCGGGTCCGGCAGCTCAACACTCGCCAGAGCAAAGTTTTCGGCCATTGGCAGGCCGACCGGGCGGCTGGCCAGATGAATTTCGCGACTTGTTGTGGTCATGGAGGCTTCCTTTGGGTTAACACTGTTCACCAGACCTTAGCGCGCTTTGGCCCCATGTCTAACGGGCAGGGCTAATTTTTTTATGCACCACAGCAATTGTCGTCATGTAAAGGTGCGAAATCACCAAGCTGTGTTAGGGTGTGGCCATCAAGGGGGCAAGGTTATGACAAAAGCAGATAAGGTGAATTGGCCGCAAAAGACGCGCGAGCTGGTGCATAATCATTTCGATTCGGCCATATGGGATGAGTTTGCCTTTCGAGATGATGACATCATCATTACCAGCTATGCCAAGTCTGGAACCACCTGGCTGCAACAGATCGTGGCTCAATTGATCTTTCAGGGCGAAGAAGGCCTGAATGTCGCCGACATGTCCCCTTGGCTGGACTTTCGCTTACCGCCCAAGCGCGAAAAACTGGCAGATCTGGAAGCGCAAACCCACCGCCGTTTTGTAAAAACGCATTTGCCTGTGGATGCTCTGAGGTTTTCGCCAAAAGCTAAATATCTGTATATCGCCCGCGATGGCCGTGATGTACTCTGGAGCTATTATAACCACCATTCTAAACACATGCCGCAAATGTATGAGCGCATGGCCGCTGTCTGCCCACCAGACATAGAGCCGTTTGCGCCGCCACAAAAAGAGGTGGTGGGCTATTTTCATGAGTGGCTGGCCCGCGATGGTTGGCCCATCTGGCCCTATTGGGACAATATCAATAGCTGGTGGGCGGTGCGCGATCTGCCCAATGTCATGATGTTGCACTTTTCGGCGCTGAAAGCAGATTTGCCCGGCCAGATGCGCAAGATTTCCGCGTTTCTGGACATCCCCATTGATGAAAGCAAATGGGACACCATCGTACAGCATTGCACCTTTGAGTATATGAAAGCGAATGCTGAACAGAACACACCGCTTGGCGGCCTCATGTGGGAGGGCGGCGCCAAAACCTTTATCAATAAAGGCACCAATGGCCGCTGGCGTGATCTTCTAAGCGCGCAAGAATGCAAGGATTACGAAAAACTGGCGGTAGCGAAGCTTGGCCCTGAATGCGCCCACTGGCTGAAAAGCGGTGAGTTGAAATAGAGCGTCTTCACTCTAGCTTGTCATTACCGGGCTTGTCCCGGTAATCCAGTTCTCATTGCAGGCTATGACTGGATTACCCGGATAAACCGGGCAATGACATTTCGGGAACGCTTCACCGTTAAAGGGAACAGTGTTTGGCAGCTTTAACCTCTGCCCACCGTTTCGTTTTGGTATTGTCATTGACGTATTGCGCATAGGGCACTTTGCCCAGCGCCCCACGGGGGTAATAGGATATTTGCCGCTGTGTGCCATCCAAATCCTGAATAAGCAGAGTATAGGGCGAAATAATATCATCACTCCAGCCGCTTAGATGTCTCAATATGGTTTGTCCCTTGCGTATGCCGGCCTTATAGGCGCGACTTTGCGGCTCAACAGTTTTTATCAAAGTCGGGGCAGTCTCATCAAACGTGAATCCCCGCTCATCATTTGGCCAGAGGCCGGTTTTTAATGTGTATTGTGCGCTGCCAAAACGAATAGTGCAGGGCAACAGCATTTTATCTTTTTGCAAAGGCGCATCGACCGGCAACAGGCCAATATCCTTGGCCGTGCTGAAAAACAGCGCCTCGGTCAGCTCCTCCTTATTTTTTTCTATGAGTTTTCTCATAAGGTCATGAATGCCAAGGTGTTGCCCATCAAGGGCAAGGCTCGTCAGCAAGCCCTCGTCATAAGGATCAAGCGCTTTGGCCGGTTTCAGCCCCCTGTTTTTCAGGGCCATATTTAATCGTCCAAGAAAAAATATATGATCGTCCAGCCCAAGGTTAATTAAGGCCATGTTGGAGACATAATCCGTTATGCCCTCCCTGATCCAGGCTGCGGGGCGTCGCCCTAATTTTCCTGGTATCCAGTTATGGACCAGTTCATGGGCAAAGACATAGGTGACCAGTTCTGGCTTGGTGCTTGGGGTGAAGAATAGAACTTGCGAATCCCATTTGGCCGTTCCCGTATACTTTCCGAAACGATTGTTTTTAGCGGAAATGGGAATGAGAAATACAGAATAATATTGAAGGTCACTGGTTCCCAATTTCTTGTTTAAATAGGGAAGCAGTTTTTCCAGATCGCTTTTGGTTTCATCAAATGTTTTTAAGAAATCGCCCAGCATAAACATAGAGAATTCTGTTTCACCACTTTGAAACGCGGATCTTTTTATAATCTTCCCTCCCAAAATCAGAGAGCCGAAAAACGAACGCCCATTTTCAAATTGATAAACCTCATCCTTTTTAAAATTGTGGATTGAGGTCGCTAATTGCCAATCTTGTGGCAGGTTGGAAAAAGACAATTCGATATTTTTTAAGCCAAACCTTTCTCCGTCAGGGTCAATCAGACGAGCAGACAGAAAAAATGCACGTCCATCAATATAAAAGTTATCGGCCCCAAGTACGATGGGGGTGCAGCCTTCTATATCATTAATATTAAAGGTGAAATCGTTTAATCTGGGGGTGATTTTATAGGTGAGGGAAATAGGTTTCTCGCTAGATGGGGAGGCATAAAGAATATTCTTTTCATCTTGTTCGTTATCCTCGATTGGCGTGGCGTTGAGCACGTCAAGGATTTCAATATTGTGTTTGGGGCATTCAGAATAGGATTGGTGGCGCAGAGTAAATTCTTTGACATTTGTTGAGGGAAAACGCATCTCCACCAGAAAATACGGGTTTGGACCGTCTTTCTCAATCGAGATTGTGTAGCTCACGATACCTTGCAAGGGGTCTGGCGGCGTCCCGCCTTGCGTATGTCCTTTGGGCGCAAAGCACAGAAGAGAAAAGGTGATTAGGAATAGGCTGAGGAACTGAGCGCGACAAAAGACAAGCATTAAACACCTCATTAGAGTTTAGTTTTGCCAAATCATGTGCCGCTGTTATCTTCTCTAATGTATTATGCCCTTTAAGGCGTAATTATGTCCGGCGAGTCACTCACCCCCCGCCATAAAAGACAGAGTGAATCCGCACCCCGGCGGGCAGCATGAGAACGCCCAGCAGCGAGGGAAACACGAACAGGATCAGCGGCACCACCAGCTTGGCGGGCAAAGAGAGCGCCTTTTCTTCGGCGTATAACATGCGTTTTTCGCGCATATCATCGGCAAAAACCCGTAAAGTGGCGCTTAACGACGTGCCCATTTCTTCGGACTGGCGCAACATGGTGGCAAAGGCGCGGGCCTCGTCCATGCCAAGGCGTTCGGCAAAGCCGGATAAGGCCTCAATGCGCGAACGACCGGCGCGCAATTCCAGGCTCATAATGCCTAAATGCGTATTCAGATTGGGATAGCGGCGGCCGATTTCTTCGGAAACACGACCAATGCCGGCATCAAGACTAAGGCCTGCCTGTATACAGGCCATCAGCAAATCCATCATGTCAGGAAAGCCATTGCGGTATTCCTGTTGCAATTGCCCCTGGCGACGGTCCAGCCAGAAACCGGGGGCAATATTGGCAAACAGCGCCACCGCAATGGCGGCGGGCAGGGGACCAGAAAGCGGCACATGATCCCCGATAAAGGGCCACATAACTATCAGCAGGATCAGTGCGCTGATCATAAACACCAGCCGCGCACCATAATACCAATAGGGTGCATTTTTCGAGAGAAAACCAGCATGCAGCAGGCGCATGCGAATGGCGGAATTGGCCTTTTCTCCCTTGGGCGAAACCGCCTGACCCAAGCCCTGAACCCAGGAGAGGCGCTGTGCCCGGCTGGTCCCTTGGCTGGTTTGGCCATCTTGGGTGTTTGGCCCAGTGCTGGCCAAACGGGCGGCCAGACGGGTGCGTTTTTGGGAAAAATTTTGCAGTCCCAGCATGATCATCGGACCAAGAACAGCGCCAATGCCCAACAGGGCCAGCATCAATGGATCGGCGAGTAATGTTTGCATGAATTTCCCCCTAGATTTTGAAATTGATCATTTTGCGCATCACCAGATTGCCCAGAATCATCCAGCCAAGAAGGCCGGCAAGCCCAATATGGATCGCCCGTTCGTGGATGACATCACCATAAAAATCGGGGGACATGATCTGTAGAACACCGGCCACAATAAAGGGGGCGGAGGTGAGGATCATGGCTGAGGCGCGCCCCTCGGACGAGGCGGCATTGATTTTCAGGCGCATTTTCTGGCGCTCGCGCACGGTGGCGGCAATTACGGATAATAATTCGGCCAGATTGCCGCCGGTGCGTTCCTGAAGGCGCACGGTGGCAGCAAAAAGATCAATGTCGGGATTGCCAACCCGTTCTGACAGGCGACCCACAGCTTGTGACAGTGAGGAACCATAGGAAATCTCATAAGAAACAATGCCAAATTCCGAGCCAATCGGGTCTGGCATTTCGCGCCCCACCAATGACACGGCGCTGGGCACCGGGTGGCCCGCAGAAAGCGAACGCACGATGATCTCCAGCGCATTGGCCAATTGCGCGCCCAATTTCTTAGAACGCTTGGCGGCGCGGCGTTTCAGATAAAAAAGCGGCAGAACTAGGCCAGTAAGCAGGCTGGCCACAAGAGACAGAACAAAATTGTAGGTCATCAGATATGTGCCCACGGCCCCTAACAGAAATAGTGCCGCGCCAATAACGGTCCATTCCATCGCCCGAAACGGCAGGCCGGACCGTGTAACCAGCGTATTGAACCAGCGCAAGGCCAGCGCAAAGTCGCCGTCTTCGGTCAAAGCGCGGGATTTGCGCATAATTTTAAGGGCTTCGGTTCCAGAGCCGGTGCGGGCCTCAACCTTCAGGCGCTGATTGACAACGCGACTGGATTTGGCGCTGCGTAGCAGGCCAAAGAGCGCTTGCACGGCTAAAAAGCCAGAACCGAAGATAAGCACATAGACAATTTCACTGGTCATTATGGCTGCTCCCGAAAGAGATCCCCGTGGGGATCAAACCAGTTGGTGTCATAATGCAGGCCCCGGGTGAGCATTTCATCCAGGCATTTGGGCCGCAGGCCCGTGGCCCGGTGCGTCCCCAGAACTTCGCCCTCCGGCCCGGTGCCGGTGCGCTCAAAGTGGAAAATTTCCTGCATCTGGATGACATTGGTTTCCATGCCGGTCACTTCGGTAACCGAAACCACCTTGCGTTGCCCATCGGCCAGACGCGTGGCCTGAACAATCAGGCCAATGGCCGAGGCGATCTGGCCGCGCACTGCATCTTCGGAAATGTTCATCCCGCCCATGGCAACCATCTGTTCCAGACGAGTAATGGCATCGCGGGGCGTGTTGGCGTGAATGGTGGCCATAGAGCCTTCGTGGCCAGTATTCATGGCTTGCAGCATGTCAAAGGCTTCTTCGCCGCGAACCTCGCCCAAAATCACCCGATCCGGGCGCATGCGCAGGGCGTTTTTTACGCATTCGCGCTGTTTGATCTCGCCCTTGCCCTCAACATTGGGCGGGCGGGTTTCCATGCGCGCCACATGGGGCTGTTGTAATTGTAATTCGGCGGCATCCTCGATGGTAATCAGGCGTTCCTTATGGCTGATGGAGGAGGAAAGCGCGTTCAGCAAAGTGGTTTTGCCAGACCCCGTGCCGCCGGAAATCAAGGTGGTGACACGGGCGGCTACGGCGCCTTGTAAAAAGTCGGCAACACAGCGGGGCATGGCCCCAAAACCAACAAGCTTTTCAGTAGTTAAAGGTTGTGTGGAGAATTTACGGATCGAGACCAACGGCCCATCTACGGCAATGGGTGCGATGGCGGCATTAAAGCGCGAGCCATCGGGCAGACGGGCATCAACCATAGGGTGGGATTCGTCCACCCGGCGGCCAACCTGGGCTACAATACGGTTGATGATACGCAATAAATGGGCGTCATCGGCAAAGGTCACCGGGGCCAGCTCCAACTCGCCATTTCGTTCGATATAGACCTGTTTGGGGCCGTTGATCAGAATGTCGCAAATGCTTTCATCCTGCAAAAGCGGTTCGATCGGGCCAAGGCCGGTCATCTCATCAAAGACCGCATTGGCAAAATCGACCACTTCGGTGGCATTCATGGTCAGGCGCTCTTCGCGCACAATTTCAGAAACCAGCGTGTGAACCTGCCGGCGCAGGGCCTCATCATCCAGCTTGTCCAGATCGCTCAGATCAATTTCGTCAATCAGCTTGCTGTGAATGCGCAATTTGGCACTTAAGAGATCATTCTTGGACCCCGGTGCCTTTTTCGCGCTGGCGGCACCCTTTGTCTGTGCCGGTGTCTGGGCACTGGCTGGCGGCGCTGTGGGGGCCGGGTTTGACTTCGTGGTCGCAGAGGCCGGATTGGCGGCTGCGGATTGCCTTGAAAAACGACTGATCATGATGCTAACCGGGCGTTATCAAGCGCACCGCCTTCACTGGTTTTCTCGTTCAGGGCGCTGATCAGCGCCTGAATGTCCCTGGATATGCGGCTTTTGGCGCTGGCCTGACCAATGGGTAGTCCGTAATTGACCGCTTGCGCCGCACCATCCCAATCTGAACTGATCGAGCCAATGGCGGGGCGACCAAGTGCTTTTTGCGCATCATTCATGGATATGGAATGCCCAAACACACGCTTGGCCATGCGGTTCAGCACAATATGCAGACGGTCGCCATGGTGTGGCACGGCGGACCCTATATACGTGGCCAGATCCCGCGCCGCATGCAGGGCCGGCACGGTTAGCTCGGACACCAGAACCAGAGCGTCCGAGCCGCCGATAACATCAATGGTCCAATCCTGCATCCAGCGGGACATATCAATCACCACATGATCATAGATGTGACAGCACACATCCAGCAATTGCCCGACGCTTTGTGCATTAATGGCCTGATAGCCAAACGGGTCACGCGCCGCCGCCAGCACATCAAATCCGCTGGCATGGGGCGAGGCAAAGGCATCAATCAGGGCCTCGTCAATACGTTCAGGCGCATCGGCCACATCGCCAAGGCGTAAATTGGCGGGCACATCCAGATACGAGGCGCAGGCGCCGTCAACAAAGTTTAAATCGATCAGGGCAGTTTTCTCACCCAGTGCGCTGGCATTATGTAATTGCAGCGCCGTTTCAATGGCCAGGGTGGTGGCTCCGGCCCCGCCAACAGCGGCCATAAAGGACCAGCATTTGGCACTGTTTGAAGCACCAGGGGCCGCTTCAACGCGCATGACTGCGCTGATCTGGCTCAGAAATGCTTTCTGGTTCAGGGGCAGGGACACCACATTGGTAAAGCGCAAGGCCAGAAGCGCCTGAACCGTGCCAACCGACAACAGCTCGCCCAGCACCAGAACCGGGGTTTTGGGGGCGAGGGTGCCCAGTTCGCGCAGCCAGACGGTCAGCCGGTCCTGATCGCCCGTAGGGGGTTCCAGGAGAACAAGGTCCGGCTGACGCTCTGCCTGCCACGGCAAACAGGTGCATTGAGCAGCATCATGAAGGTCGAGTGTGAAATGCTTTTCTTCCTGCAAAGTGGTGTTAACGGCCCCCGCCGTTGCGCCCAGCACGGCCAGTATTTCTATGGCCTGCTTGTTATGAGAAGAAAAAGAAGTGTTTTGCTGTGGCATGGCGTTCTCCCTATTCGTCGCTGACGGAATTGGTGGTGTGTATACTCACCGGCGGTTCGGTCTTGTTTTTGTTGTAGCGGTCAATCGCGTTGGTCATGCGCATGGTGGAGACCGGCAGCATAACGCTTGCCTGGCGATGCGCCCGTATATTGGCAGCAACGGCGGAGTTGTCGGCTGTGTGCGTTGGGACGCTGGTGCAGGCTCCCAGAAGGGCCAGCCCCAGCATTGGGATTAAAAAGCGTGCGGTTTTCATTGCGTGAACTCCTCATTGCTGGCCATGACACGCGGATAAGGGCGTTTGGCAGCGTGTTTTTTATAGCGTTTCTTGCTGTGTTTGCGGGCCTGTTTTTTTGTTAGTTTTGCTGCGGGTGTTTGCTTGCTGATCTTGCCGTTCAGAAAAAGATCGGCCTCGCCCGGCTCAGCACTGTCTGCCAGAGGCGTTTTCAGCTCATTGATGTCATCAACCGGTAGCACCAGATGCGGGGTAATCAGAATGACCAGTTCGGTTTCATTGCGTTGAAAACGAGAGGAGCGAAAAAGTGCGCCCAGCACCGGAATATCACCCAGCCAGGGCGTCTGGCGCGTCATATTGGTATAGGCGGACTGATACATACCGGCGATGGCAAAGCTCTGTCCGTCGCGCAGCTCGACCGTCGTGTTGGCGCGGCGTACCGTCAGCGATGGAATTTCGACGCCCTTGATGCGAATGGAATTACGCTGGTCAAGCTGGCTGACCTCGGGAATGACCTTCAGATTGATCACGCCATTGCCCAGCACGGTGGGGGTAAAGGCCAGGCTGATACCGAACTGGCGAAATTCGATGCTGATATTGTCATTGCGATTGGCGACGGGGAAAGGAAACTCGCCGCCGGCCAGAAAGCTGGCCGTATCGCCAGAAAGGGCAATCAGGTTAGGCTGGGCCAGTGTGCGAATGACGCCTTTTTCCTCCAGGGCATTCAAAAAGAGATCTACATTGGTGCCACCGATAGAGGTGTTGACCACGCCGTTTGTATTGGCGGCCAGACCACCAACCAGAGACGCGCTGGTGGAGAAGGAAAAATTACCGACCTTCTGGATCAGTGACCCCAGCCCCATTTCCTTAATCGCGGTGCGCGAGGCTTCGATGAAGCGCACTTCCAGCAGGACTTGCTGCTTGCCGCTTATGCTGATGCCATTGGTGACGGCCTTGGGGGCATAACGCTCGGCCAGTTCGGCGGCGCGCGTCGCAACCGGAGCGCTGGTGGCGGTGCCGGAAAGATAGACGCCAAAGGCGGCGGCATGGGCCTTGATCTTCTCGCCGGGTAAAACCAGCTCAAGGTCGCGTTGCAGGCTGGCAATGTCGTGGCCGACCCGCACTTCAACAATATCCACCAGACGGCGGTTTTTATCATAAAGCAGCACATTGGTGGCCCCGATGGATTTACCTTGCAGATAAAAGGTGTGGTCTGTCATGGGGGACACATCGGCAATTTTGGGCCGTGAAACCACCATGGTGGCAAAACTGGTATCGGTGCGCAGCACCGTCGATTTTGAAACCGGCACAGAGATATAGGAATTGTTATAACTGCCGGTTTCGATGGCCTGAACCTCGGCTGTTGCCGGGGCCACGCCCATCAGAGCAAAGCCAAGAGCCAGTATGATGGTTCTATAAATACGGGTCATCCTCATGGCTGTACCCCCCCCTCAAGATTGCTGATGTTCTGGGCAAAGGCCTTTGGATTGGCTTTGCTGTATTGGATGGTACCTAGGCTGCGCGGCACGCTGACCATTTCGCGTGCTTTGGGGCGGATCACCGCCACTTGCGCCGTTTTGGGATAGACGCGGCGCACGGCCTTGCGGCCTGTCGGTCGCCGGGGCGTAACATTATGCAAATCGGCGATTGTGACCTGGCGTGACTGAGTGGTGATGTCAGATCCGGCACGGCGCAGGCTTAGGCTCAGATCGCCAAGATCAGCAGCCAGCGCCAGGCGTTGGGCATCGCGGACGCTGACCTCAACGGTGACGGTCTTGGCGACCCGGCTTTTCTCTGATGTGGCATCGGCGTTCTGGTCTACGCCCAGAACCCTCACGTTTTGCACGATCAGATCGGAGACGCTTTTCTCTTGATGATTGCCTTCGGTATTCAGGCGGCGGACCAGCACGACATCAACGCTGTCGCCGGGCAGGATGAAACCGCCGACGCCGCTGGCCTGATTGGTACGAATGGCAAAGGCACGCATGTTAAGGCCAATTTGCAAGGACAAGGACTGGCGTTGCCCTTCACCGGAAACCTTAAAGGCCAGCACCGGCTCATTTTTGGCCATGCGGACCAGTGCCGAACGCCATGTTTTGTTGTTTTCCTTAAATGGATCCAGCGAGGTAAACGCCCCTTTGGGCACACTCTCTTCGGGCCATGGCACCAGTTTCAGTGTTTTGGTTTTCAGMGCRTCGCCAAAGGCAATCTCGCGGGCGGCAATAACAATGGGCACMGTYTTTTGWGCCGTCAYMRCCWRGTGTGTGTCRGTGCTTTTKGCATTATTGATCATGCCGCGWACTAATARTACGGCAAGTATTCCYAATAKKGCCGAAGCWCCRATGCTGATAATAGTCGTGATACGCATAACTTCYCCGYTTTATTTTTCAGCACAGAATTMAACAAGAAGTAAAATCTGTGTRRATAATATATTCAAKGRRTTTAAATATCTTGATAATWRTGATGTATGRAATTATTTATTTGTTTATAGTCATTTTATWMRAAATAAAGATAAATATAKNGAAAANTATCAAMTGSRTATGAAATGCTTTCTTAKCYATGTTGGGGCRCRRGAATRTTCCARRRYWTTGGATTAGTATGCGGTTTCTAATTTTTGYCTCTAAACAGGTTTCATCAACAGTTTWTACATCAGGGCCSTGGCCCGATRAGACAATGGAGACCTGAAAATGGCAAAAACGAAAAAAGCAACTGCGGCCAAGATTGGCGCGCAAATCGAAGCTCAGGGTAAGGATGTTGCTCACAAGATCTGGCTGGCCGGGGTTGGTGCCTATGGCCGTGCCTATACCGAAGCCCGCGATGGTGCTTTGAAATTGAACGCCGGTACCAGTGAAGTTTTTGAAGACCTGGTCAAACGCGGTGAAGTGATTGAAGGGGAAGTGCTGACCCGCTTGTCTTCAAACGAGCGCCTGTCCAGTGCCGGTGCCCGTGTCGCCAAGGTGGCCGGTGCTGCCAACCGTCTTCAGAAGAAACAGCGCGAGCGTCTGGAAGATCGCATGACCCGCATGCGTGCTGCCCTTGGTTTTGGTAAGAAGACTAGCAAGGTTGATGCGCTGCATGCCAAGATCGACCATCTGGAAGAAGAAATTGCAGACCTTCGCAATGAAACCGTGGCGTCCAAGGCCAAGGCCGCTGACCAGAGTGTCGCTGATCGTCTCGCTCAACTGACCGGCGAAATTGAAGCCATCGCCAAGGCCAATGCGCCTAAAACTTCGACAAAAAAAACAGCCCCTAAAAAGCGCGCTGCCAAAAAGCCTGCGGCCAAAAAGGCAATAGCCAAGAAAGCCGCTGCCCCTAAAAAGGCTACTGCACCCAAAGCAGCGGAAAAACCAGCGGATACGGCATCTAAAGCGGCCTAAGATGTAATGCTGGACCAAAAATCAAATAGGAAAAGGAGGCTTTTGAGCCTCCTTTTTTTATGCCTGTATTATGTATTTTCAAACTGAGGGATCGCACATTCCGATGCGTATATGTTATAACTGTGCATAACGTAGCAGCGCATCACATCAGGCTGGATGGCTTTGGTGTGTCTTGTTTTACATGTTTTGCACAAAACCAGAATACTGAAATCCAGTGTATATGAGGGGAGCTGAAATGGTAACACGCAGACAGATCTTGGGATCAGTGACGGCGGGGGCAACTCTGGTTGCGCTTGAAGGTTTGTTGCCAGCCTGGGCGCGCAGTGGCCCTGGTTTCTGGCCTCCGGCAGATCCGCGTACAGGCGCGCATGAGTTTGACCTTAATCTTGCTCGCACCCCGATCATGGTTGATGGCAAACAAGGCAGTGCGGTAACCATGAACGGCAGCGTTCCCGGTCCGATCATGCGTTTCAAGGAAGGCGAAACCGTTACCATTCGCGTGCATAATAATCTGGATGAAAGTTCATCAGTCCACTGGCATGGCATTTTGCTGGACTATCGCATGGATGGTGTTCCGGGCGTGTCTTTTCCCGGCATTCCGGCGGGTGAAACCTTTACCTATCATTACCCACTGAAACAAAGCGGAACGTACTGGTATCATAGCCATTCTGGTTTGCAGGAACAATTGGGCATGTATGGACCGATTATTATTGACCCAATCCAGGCGGACCCGGTGGCCTATGACCGCGAACACGTTATTGTTTTATCTGACTGGATGTTTGAAAACCCGTACCGGGTTCTCGCCAAGCTGAAAAAACAGAGCGACTATCTGAACTATCAAAAACGCACTCTTGGTACGTTCTTTTCCGATGTCAAAGAAAATGGGTTTTCTGCCACGTGGAAAGATCGCCTGATGTGGGGCGATATGCGTATGTCGCCCTCTGACATCGCTGATGTGACGGGGCATATCTACACGTATCTGATGAATGGGCACGGGCCGCAGGATAATTGGACTGGTCTATTCAAGCCCGGCGAGCGGGTTCGATTGCGCATCATTAATGCCGCGACCATGAGTTATTTCAACTTTCGCATTCCGGGCTTGCGCATGACCGTGGTGCAGGCTGATGGACAAAATATTGAGCCGGTCACCATTGACGAATTTCAAATCGGCGTGGCGGAAACCTTTGACGTGATTGTCACGCCAGAAGACGATCGGGCTTATACCATATTTGCTGAATCCATGGACCGCAGCAGTTATGTGCGTGGCACACTGGCCCCGCGTCTGGGCATGAGCGCAGAGGTGCCAGCCCTGCGCGGGCCGCCATTACGTTCTATGTTCGATATGGGCATGGACATGGGCGGCATGGACATGGGTGCTGCTAAAAAGCCAGCCATGGATATGGGTGGTGTTGATCACAGCAAGATGGACCACAGCAAGATGGGCGATATGGACATGGGCGGCATGGACATGGGGTCTGCCAAAAAGCCAGCCATGAAGATGGACCACAGCAAGATGGGCGGCATGGAGATGGGCGATATGGACATGGGCGGCATGGACATGGGGGCTGCCAAAAAGCCAGCCATGAAGATGGGCGATATGGACATGGGTTCTGCTGGCCCAATTGTCGCGCGCCATGGCCCGGATCATCACGGCCCGGGGGCTATTTCGGTTGCCGAAGTTCAGCGCAATCGGCTAGGCGAGCCGGGAACCGGACTTAAAGACGTTGGTCACCGGGTGCTGGTCTATAATGATCTCAAAGCGCTTGAACCCTATAATCAACGTGCCCCGGACCGCGAAGTAGAGCTGCACCTGACCGGCAATATGGAACGCTATATGTGGTCCTTTGACGGTAAGAAGTTCTCGGAGGTCAATAGCCCGGTCCGCTTTAATCTAGGCGAGCGTTTGCGTCTTATTCTGGTCAATGACACCATGATGGATCATCCGATTCACCTGCATGGTTTGTGGATGGAGCTTGAAAATGGTCATGGCGAGTATTTGCCACGAAAACACACTATTTCCGTCAAGCCCGGTGAACGGGTATCGGCGTTGATTAATGTTGATGCGGGGGGGCGCTGGGCGTTTCACTGTCACCTTTTATTCCATATGGATATGGGCATGTTCCGCGTTGTTGAGGTTTCGCCTTATGAAGGAGAGATCCTGTGAATATTCGCACACTGTTTTTTGCTGGTTTTGTTTTTGCACTCGTTGCGGGTGCGTCTGTCGCACAGGCGCAACAGGAAAACCCGCGTACCGGCGCACCAGCGTCATGGAAACCGCCGGTTGATGATGCCATGCTGGCTAATTTCTTTCAGGTAGACCGGGCAGAATTTGTTCTGGGCCAGGGGAACACCCGCTATCTTTGGGACACCCAGGGCTGGATAGGCACTGATTATCAAAAACTCTGGGTCAAGTTTGAAGGCGAGGGCGATTTTAACTCACGCCTTGAAGGCGCGGAGCTTCAGGGGCTTTACAGCCGCATGATTGCACCATTTTTCGACTTCCAGGCAGGCATACGCCAAGATGTTGGCCCGGACATCAAGCCAACCACATATGCGGTTGTCGGCATACAGGGGCTGGCACCACAATGGTTCGAGGTGGATAGCGCCATATTCTTAAGCGAAGACGGTGACTTTACCGCCCGCATTGAGGCCGAATACGAAGTTTTCTTTACCCAGCGTCTGATCGGGCAACCGCGTGCAGAGGTGAACTTCGCCGCACAGGACGTACAGGCATTGGGTATAGGCGCAGGTCTTAGCACTGTGGAGCTGGGCTTTCGGTTGCGTTATGAGATCAAACGCGAATTTGCCCCCTATATTGGCGTTGCCTGGCAAAGTGCTGTGGGCGATACGGCTGATTTTCGCCGACTGGCGGGAGAGCACGCGTCAAGCACATCATTTGTCGCCGGTATTCGTCTCTGGTTTTAATTTACCATCTGATCGTAATGGGCCAACATGGCCTGCATGATGTCAAAACCGTCTTCACCCATATGTGGCGCAACCAGCGCCATAATGGCAAACACGGTTTTGTGGATCAGGGTGCCGGGTTCCGTATGGCCGCCCTCGATCACATCAAGGCTAAGCCAGAAGGTTAGCGCCGAGAGGATCTGGTCGGTGATCACGTCGCCCATGCGTGGGCCAAGGTGCAGAACCTTGCGACGGGATAACTCATCCAGAATGTTGTTTATGGTTTGGCGTTTTTCCGCCATCAAAGCGCGAAAGCGCACAGCCAAATCAGGATAGCGCGCCAGCAATTCGCCTAAGTTACGATAGAAAAACCGAAAATCAAAAATCTCTTCCAGGATAATATAGTTATAGACCCAATTGTCCTCAATCGAGGTGATCCGCCCCCGGGAGCCACGCAGTATGATGCGCATTTCGTGCTCAAAATCATCAAACAAGGCTCGGATAATCGCATCCTTGCCCTTAAAATGGTAATACAGATTGCCCGGCGACATCTCCAATACATTGGCGATGTCGACGGCAGACTGGCTGGCTTCGCCCTCTTCATTGAAGAGCGTCAGACTGGATTGCAAAATACGATCACGGGTTTTCATTGGATTCTGGTCTGTTTTTTTACAGGGTTAGTTTGACACATAAACAACAACATGAAACGATTTTTCTGAAATAACCACGGCACACTGTTTATTAATTGACAAACAAGAATATTGGCAAAAATACCGGACGATTTATGTTAAGGTATAAGGGGCCAGACTTATTCAGGAGAGAGACTATAGGCATGGCAAAAGAGACAGGCAATATTGGTGCAGAGGCCGCTAGCAATACCACGGCGCTGAACCCGCTGATGGGCATAAACCGTCAGGAATTACTGGGCGCGGTGGCGATGTTGCTCAGGCGTACCGGCACCAGCCCTGCCGCCACGGCCAAATATGCTGGCCGGATGGCCAAGGAAAGCGTCGAGATTGCCCTTGGCAAGTCAGAACGCGCGCCGGACCCTCGTGATCGCCGTTTTCAGGACCCAGCCTGGACCTTTAATCCGTTTTACAAGCGTGGGCTTCAGGCCTATCTGGCCATGCAGGAGAACCTGAACATCTGGGTTGAGGACTTGCAACTGGACGAGCTGGAGCACGCTCGTGCACAGTTTGTTATGGGCATGATCGTTGATGCAATATCTCCGACCAACAGCCTCGCGGGTAATCCCATGGCGCAAAAGCGCGTTATAGATTCTGGTGGTCTGTCGCTGATCAAGGGTCTGAAGAACGTTTATGACGATATGACTAAAAATGGCGGCATGCCGTCACAGGTCGATAAACGTCCTTTTAAGGTCGGCGGAAACCTGGCCAATACCCCCGGTAAAGTGGTCTGGAAAAACGAGATCATGGAATTGATTCAATATACGCCGACCACTGACAAAGTGCACAAAATTCCGTTTTTGCAGATCCCGCCACAAATCAACAAATTTTACGCCAGTGATCTGTCCCCGGAAAAAAGCGTGGTGCGCTTTTTGCTCTCTCAGGGGTTTCAGACCTTTATCGTCAGTTGGGCCAACCCGCAAAAGGAAAACGCCCATTGGGGCTTGCAGAATTATGTCGATAGCCTGATCCAGGCGAGCGAAGTCATTGCGCAAATCACCGGCTCAAAAAAACTGAATGTCTCGGGCGCCTGTTCCGGTGGAATCACTACGGCCACCTTTGCCAGCACACTGGCGGCAGCGGGCGACAAGCGTATCAATGCCCTGACTTTTCAGGTCTGTGTGCTGGACCCGCGCCGCGATGATAGCGAGCTTGGGCAGATTGTTTCCGAAAAAAGCATTGAGATCGCCCGGTCCTGGTCCCGTAATAAAGGCATTTTGAAGGGCGATGATCTGGCCCGTATGTTTGCCTGGATGCGCCCCAATGATCTGGTCTGGAGCTATGTTATCAATAATTATCTGATGGGGCAGGATCCGCCCCCGTTTGATGTGTTGTTCTGGAATGCAGACACCACCAATTTGCCGGCACAATTGCATTCGGACTATCTGGATATGAGTGTGCTAGAACCGTTTGCCAATCCGGGCGAGGTTGAATTTGCTGGCCATACTGCCGATTTGACACGGGTCAAATGCGACACATTTATTGTAGCCGGGATCAAGGATCACATCACGCCCTGGAAGGCCTGTTATCGCACCACCAGATTGCTGGGCAGTAAAAACATCAAATTTTACCTTTCTAATTCCGGGCATATCCAGTCCTTGTTAAACCCGCCGGGTAATCCAAAGTCCAAATATTCTTCTAATGCCAACCTTGGCGGAACCGCCGATGAATGGCTGGCAGGTGCGGAAGAGCAGGCTGGGTCCTGGTGGGTGGAATGGTCCGCATGGCTGAAAGAGCATTCAGGTCCAATGAAGGCCGCGCCAAAGGCTGTGGGGTCCAAAGCCTTCCCGCCGCTGGTTGACGCGCCGGGTGAATACGTGTTCGGCTAGGCTACCTGCCGACTCAGAGGAGGGCCCATGGCCTACACGCACGAACGTCTAAGTATCAGTTTTGAGACGATCGGGAGCCAGGTCTTGCGCGTTGCGCATTGGCGTGCCGAAGCTGATCTGGGCAAACGGCCTTTGTTGTTCTTCAATGGCATTGGGGCCAATCTGGAGCTGTCTTTAATGCTGGGCGAATTGTTGCCCGACCGGGACATTTTGACATTTGATGTGCCCGGCGTTGGCGAAAGTCCAGCCCCCATGCTGCCTTATCGGCCTTGGCAATTGGCGCGCATGGCGCGCAAGCTGGTGGACCGTTTTGGCTATTATAATCTTGATGTTATGGGCGTTTCCTGGGGGGGCGTGATGGCCCAACAATTTGCCATTCAGTACCGCAAACGCGTTAAACGCCTTATTCTGGCGGCCACCACAACCGGCGTCACCATGGTACCCGGCAAGATGGCCTCCATTTCCAAAATGACCAATCCGCGCCGCTATACGGACCCGGACTTTATGCTACGTAATTTTGAAACGCTTTATGGCGAAGAGGGCGGCAAGGATGCGCAAGGCTTCGTCGCTGCTTTGCGTCCGCCAAGCCCGCGCGGTTATATGTACCAGATGTTGGCCTTTCTCGGCTGGACTAGCCTGCCTTTTATACGCATGCTGAAAATGCCAACGCTGGTGCTGGCCGGTGACCGGGACAGTATTGTGCCCATGGCGAATGCGCATATCCTGAACTTTTCCCTACCTAATTCACGTCTGCATGTAATTCTGAATGGCGGGCATTTATTCCTGATGTCCCGGTCCGAAGAGACCGTGTCGGTTATTCAGGACTTCTTGAACGAGCCTTATGAGGTCGATCTGTCCGACATTACGCGCGGTGTGCAAACGGCCTGAATACAAGCCGTGTGTCGGGTAGTTTAACTGTTCTACTTTTCATTGTCGTCCTCTGGCTTGACCGGAGGATACACAGGGCTGGGATTGTGTGCGTCGCTTTTGAATGGACCCTCCGATCAAGTCGGAGGGTGACGAAGTTTGCGGCCACTCCTCATTCTGAGCTTGTCGAAGGATGAAAATGACATCCCCAAAGAAAAACCGTTATTTCAGCAAGGCACAGCCAAGTTTTGCCGTATAGCGCGCGCGGGATGTACCCATACCAAACGGGGCCTCGGAGATGATCATCTTGTCTTCTTGGGTGATGGAGAGGGCGCTGATGTCATCGGTATAATCACCAAGGCAGCTTTTGAGTTCGCGCCCAGCAATAAAGCGGCATGAACACACCTGTTTGGCTGTATAGGCGCTGGCAATCTTTGCGCGGGCAATATTGGCGTTGGTGATCTGTTCCTTGAGGAAAAATTGCCAGATGCCGACGGCAATCAGGCCTAAAACTGCAGTAGAGATCAATAACACTTTGACGGTTTTCATATGGCTCCCCTAAGATAGGTACAGCTTAAGGGGAGATTAGCATGACAATCAAGATGGCCATAGCAACCGCGTTCGCTTTTTTACTGGTGTTGGCTCGTGGCGCGTTGGCGCAGTCTCTCTATCCCTTGCCGCCACAGCCCGATGGGCAGGCCTGGCCTGGTGCCAAGTGGGAAGAGGGCATCTTGCCGCCTCAAACCAAAGCGCCGCTGGAGGCGTTGATGGATGATGCCATGGCGCGAGAGCTTGATGATGTGATGGGGGAGACCCGCGCCATTGTGATTATTCACAAGGGCAAGCTGGTGGCCGAGCGCTATCGGGATAGTTTTGGCCCAGATACCAAGCAGGTCAGCTGGTCTATGGCCAAATCCATTACCTCGGCCTTGGTGGGGATGGCGGTTAAGCGCGGCATGATTGCCGATCTGGATGCGCCCATGCCGGGACCCTGGGCGGCGGATGACCCACGCGCCGCCATCACCTGGCGGCAGTGGCTGAATATGGTGGACGGGCTGGACTATCACGAGATTGGCGCCAAGGGGCTGAGCCATAACGATGTGGTGCAAATGATGTTTGGCAAGGGGCGCTATGATGCCATTTCTTACGTCAAGGGATTATCAATGGCTGAAGAACCCGGCACCCACTGGAACTATTCCACCGCCGGATTTCATTTACTGGCGCGCGCGGTGCAGGGATTGGTGGCGCATCAGGTGGACGTTGTGCCGCCTGCACCAGAAGCCATGGTGGATTATGCCAATGCCAGCCTGTTTGACCCCATTGGCATGGATGCCCGTATCGAATTTGATGCCGCCGGCACGTTTCTTGGCGGCTCGCTGGTTTGGGCCTCGGCGCGTGATTTTGCCCGTTTTGGCTATCTCTATCTGCGCGATGGTATGTGGAATGACCAGCGGTTGCTGCCCGAAGGCTGGGTGGATTTTTCCCGCTCCAAAACCCCGGCTGATAATACCACCGTTTATGGTGCAGGCTGGTGGATTAATGCCGCCAATGCCAATGATATTCGCCCCAGGGGGCAGGGGTCTGCCCTTGGCCCCCGTGATGCCTTTTCAGCGCAAGGTCATGAGGGCCAGATCATCTGGGTGGTGCCGTCGCGCGATCTGGTGATCGTCCGCCTTGGCCTGATGGGCAATGGCGGCCAGAGCTGGCCTGCGCTTTACGACTGGGCACAAAAAGTGACGATGACGTTTGATGAGGTGGAAAATTAAGCCGCGTTTTGCGCGGCTTGGGCTTCCTACACCGATGTGCGGACTAGATACTCACCACCCCTGAAAAGCCAGACTGAAAGAATTGGTCATATTTCTTGTTCGCCTTGCGCATTGTGGTTGCGCGTGCGTGGTGGCAATGAGGAGTGGGGGATAGCGTAAAGGCTTATCATGAACCATAAAATCAGAGTATGTATTTCTGGCGCTGGCGTTTTTGGTGGCCACCATGCGGCCAAGCTGGCGGCACATCCGCGTGTTGAATTTGCTGGTGTTTATGACCCCGAACATCCAGAACGTGCACAGAAACTGGTTAATGAGCATGGCGGCGTTGCGTTCGTTAGCCGTGATGAGATGATCGCGGCCGCTGATGCGCTGATCGTGGCCAGTCCGGCCAGTGTGCATTATCGTCAGGCCATGGATGCACTGGAACACGGCCTGCATGTGCTGGTGGAAAAACCCTTGGCCACGCGTCTTGAAGATGCCCGCGAAATGGTCGCTATGGCCGAAAAGCAGGGCGTCATTCTTCAGGTTGGCCATCAGGAACGCTTTGTCTCTAATGCCATTGGTCTTTTTGATATTCCTGAAAATCCAGTCAGCATTCAGGCCTCGCGCATGGCACCCTATTCGCAACGGGGCACCGATGTCAGCGTGACCCTGGATCTCATGACTCACGATCTTGATCTGGTTAATCTGCTGGCAGGTGGCGAGGCCGACGAAGTGCGCTCTGACGTGCGCACCGGGCCGAGCGGCGGTATTGATGATGCACGGGCCGAAATTCATTTTCCCAGTGGCACTAAAGCCAGCATACACGCCTCGCGAGTGTCTACGGACCGCCAACGCCATATGCGCATTGAATATCCCTCTGGCGTCGTTGAGATTGATTTTTTTAATCGCTCGCTGATTAATGGCACGCCGTTTGCGCTAAACGCCGGTTTTGCTGATGCCCCCGAGGCAAAGGACTGTCTGGCCGCCGAAGTGAACGCCTTTGTCTGCGCCATTATGGATGGCGGACAGGTGCCGGTTTGCGGCATTGCCGGGGCAAAAGCACTGGCACTGGCCCTGCGCGTCGACAAGGTCGCCTAAGGGCCGTAAAAGGGCGCAATGACGCGCAAGATTTCCATCGCCTCGGCTCAACTGAACCCCCTTATGGGCGATATTGCGGGCAATTGTTCGCTGATCCGTGATGCCCGTGCCAAAGGTGCAAAAGAGGGCGCTGATCTTGTTATGACGCCGGAACTGGGCGTATTGGGCTATCCCCCCGAAGATCTGGTTTTGAAACCCTCTGCCGTTGCCGCTTGCCGCGACGCGGTTGAGACGTTGGCGCGTGAAACGGGCGATGGTGGCCCGGCCTTGCTGGTGGGCGCACCATGGCGGGATGAAGATCAGCTTTATAATGCGGTGCTGTTGCTGGAAGGCGGCAAAATCACCGCGCGCCGCTATAAGCACGACCTGCCAAATTATGATGTTTTCGATGAAATGCGTGTGTTCACACCGGGGCCGGTGCCAAAGCCTGTGGACTTTCGTGGGCTAAAAATTGGCCTACCGATTTGCGAAGATATCTGGCTGCAAGACGTGCCCCGGGCGCTGGCGGCGGCGGGGGCAGACATGCTCTTGTGCATTAATGGTTCGCCCTTTCGACGTAACATTAACACCTACCGCCATGAGGCCTTTCGGGCTTGGCACCATGATGTGCGCCTGCCACTGGTGTTTATCAACCAGGTTGGTGGCCAGGACGAGCTGGTGTTTGATGGCGGCGGTTTTTCCTGGGATGAAACGGGCAAGACGGTGCAATGTGCGCCGCTCTTTGTATCTTCGGTACAAACCAGCCACTGGCAGGAAAGTGATGCGGGCTGGCAGTGTGCGGCCCCGCCCTTATCATCCCCATCTGAGGGCCTTGAGGCCGACTGGCAGGCGCTGTGTCTGGGCCTTGGCGATTATGTCAACAAAAACGGCTTTGCTGGCGTGGTGCTGGGGCTTTCCGGCGGGGTAGATTCGGCACTTTCGGCGGCCATTGCGGTGGATGCATTGGGGCCGAAACGGGTCTGGTGCGTGATGATGCCCTCCGCCTATACCTCACAAGAAAGCCTTGATGATGCGGTGGCCTGCGCCGAGCTTTTGGGTGTGCGCTATGACAGCATTTCCATCAAGGATGCAGTGACAACTTATGAAGAGATGCTGGGGCCGCTGTTTACCGGGCGGGATGCCGATACCACCGAAGAAAACCTGCAATCGCGGCTGCGCGCCGTGACGCTGATGGCGCTCTCTAACAAGTTTGGCCACATGTTGCTGACCACTGGCAATAAGTCAGAAATGGCGGTCGGCTATGCCACACTTTATGGTGACATGTCTGGCGGCTATAACGCCTTGAAAGATATTTATAAAACCGAGGTTTTTGATCTGTGTAACTGGCGCAATGCCCATGTGCCTGCCGGGGCGAAGGGGCCAAATGGCCCGATGGTGCCGCAAAGCGTGATCGACAAGCCGCCCTCGGCAGAATTAAAGCCCGACCAGAAGGATCAGGACAGCCTGCCACCTTACGGGGAGCTGGACGCCATTTTGCATGGCTTGATTGAGGAGGAGGCCGATGCGGCCAGCATTATTGCGTGCGGCTATGATGCCGATGTAGTGCGCCGGATCGAGCATTTGCTATATCTGGCCGAACATAAACGCCGTCAGGCCCCGCCGGGGGTGAAAATCAGTCGTCGTAATTTTGGTCGCGACCGGCGTTACCCTATCACCAATCGTTTTCGGGATACTATTTAATCAGAACGAGTTAGGGCTATAATATTCGGGCGCACTTGGTCCAAATAATTGCGCAGGGCTTATTTTGAAGAGGCCGTCGGTCCGCATTAATAGGTTCGCAGAAGCATGGCCGGGCCACATTTTAGTGAGCGTCACCATCCGCAAGGGCGGCCTGACAGCGGTTGGTATTCTGGCCATCCTAGGGGCCATTTTCATGGCGCTGGCAGGTCTCAGCTTTGTTGCGGCCAATTGGGGCGCCATTGCCAAAATCTGGCCCTTTGTCTTTATTCTGGCCCTGATGTGGAGCGCCTTTGGCGTTTGTATTTATGCCCTTAAGCGCAAGGCCATGGCCTTTGCCCATGCCTTTGCCTTACTGGACGCGGCGCTTTTTGGCGTCGGCGTTATGCTGGTAGCGCAGATTTTTAATATCTCGGCCCATTATCCCAATGGCATTCTGATCTGGGCGTTGGGTGCTATGGCTGTTGCTCATGCTCTGCAATCACGCCCCGTCCTGTTGATGGCATCGGCCCTGACGTCGCTCTGGATGCTGGGGGCCATTATGTGCGTATTCGGACAAAGTTGCACACGCTGGACGCGCTTGCTTTGCAAGGCGCGGATGATTTCAAAAAAGGGCAGCCCATTTTCGTGATGTTACAGCAAAATGAGACTGGGCATTGGACCCCGGCTTCACTTTCTCATTCACGGCCCAAGACAGATGCGATTTTTATCACGGGTCGGGTGTTGAGCGTCAATAATTGGAAAAATAATATAAATATTCGTGTGGCCTATAATATCGAGAGCTATTTTGCCGACCAGAAAACGGCAAAGGGTTTGGAAAAACAGCTAAGCGACCATGATATGAAGCTGATCGTCGCCCTTGGCAAAACGGGCAAGGCGGTAATCAAAGGTATCCAGATTGATGATGTGCGTCAGATCGATGATCTCTGGTGAAGGCATGTTTAGCTGCCATGGCGCAAATCAGGGTGCAGGCTGGCTCCCAGAGTATGCTCTGAACGTCCCAAAACATGGTGCGTGCCGCCGACGATAAGGGGATCAGCACAACGAACCAGTTTTTCATTCTTGTTGGGATAGGGCAGACTGGCCAGAATATGCTGCATGCATTCAAGACGGGCGCGTTTTTTGTCGTTTGACTTAACAATGGCCCAGGGGGCATCGGCAGTATCCGTATAGAAGAACATGGCCTCTTTGGCTTCGGTATAGTCGTCCCATTTATCAAAGCTGGCGCGATCAACAGGTGAGAGTTTCCATTGCTTTAGCGGATCTTGTTCACGTGATTTGAAACGCCTGGCCTGTTCGTCCTGGGTTACGGAAAACCAGAACTTGAAAATGCGAATGCCGGAGCGGACCAGCATGCGTTCCAACTCTGGCACCTGGCGCATGAATTCCAGATATTCGTGCGGCTCGCAAAAACCCATAACCCGTTCCACACCGGCGCGATTATACCAGGAACGGTCAAACAGCACCATTTCACCGCCCGTTGGCAAATGCTGGATATAACGCTGGAAAAACCATTGATTGCGTTCGCGTTCCGATGGTTTGGCCAGTGCCACAACGCGGGCGGAGCGCGGGTTCAAATGCTCGGTTATGCGCTTGATGGTGCCGCCTTTGCCGGCGGCATCGCGCCCTTCAAAGATCATCACGACTTTTTCGCCGCTTTCTTCCACCCAGCGTTGCATTTTCAGCAATTCGACCTGCAAGTCGGCTTTGTGTTTTTCATAAGCCTTGCGACCAATTTTGATCTTATAGGGATACACTCCGTTCTCAAAGGCTTCGCGGATGGCTTCGGGGTCGTGACGCATCTCTGACAGATGATGCAGGGCCTCGCCACTTGTTTTTGGAGCCGGTTTATTTGCTGGTTTGTTGGTCATTGCGCTGCCCTGATGATGTGCTTTGCCGTAATATGCAGGCGAAACGTCAATATACAAAGCGATATGGTCAAACGAGACGATTTGACGCGTTTATTCCTCAAACGGATCGTTAGTAATTTCGTTGATGGAAAAGCCAAGCGCGGCAAAGCTTTCTTTCATATGCGGTGGCAGCGGAGCCTCTATGTTAAATGTGCCACCATCGGGGTGGGGCAAGGTGATGGCCCGCGCATGCAAGTGAAGCTGTTCTTCCAGGCCGCCAATATCCGGGCGATCACATATATATTTCCGATCACCAGAAATGGCAAAGCCCATACCGGCCATGTGAAAACGTAATTGGTGCGTGCGTCCGGTTTCGGGGCGCAGGGCCACCCAGGCGGCGCGCTGTCCGGCGCGGGCCAACACCGCATAACGGGTTCTGGCATAGCTGGCATCGGGGTCGCCATGACGGGCGGTCATCATCAGTTCGCGGCCCTTTTCACCAAAGCCCTTTTTCATATAACCGCTAAGAAGTCCTTTTTCCGGGCGCGGCACGCCCAGAGTCAGCGCCCAATAAGTCTTTTGCGCCCGGCGCGATTGAAACGCCTTGGCCAGCGACGCCGTGGCGGCCACATCGCGGCCCAAGAGCAAGACGCCGGATGTATCGCGGTCTAGCCGGTGCACGAGGCGCGGGCGCTCGCCTTTCTTGGCCAGCGCGTCCAGCATGCCATCAATATGGCGATAGGTTTTGGTGCCGCCCTGAACTGCCAAGCCGGCAGGCTTGTTTAGCACGATCACCCGCGCATCCTTATAGATGACCATTTCGTGCAAGAGGGCGGCATCTTCGGCAGAGACACGATTGGCGGGTTTTTGTGCGCCGGGGTCTGGCAGAGGCGGGACGCGGACCTGCATGCCATTTTTCAGGCGAAAGGAAGATTTAGAACGTTTGCCATCGACGCGCACTTCGCCCTTGCGCAAGTACTTCTCTAGCGCGCCATGGCTGATATGGGGAAACTGGCGTTTAAACCAGCGATCCAGCCGCTGATCTTCCTCACCGGCTTTGACTTCAATTGTCTGTACAGCACTCATCAGGCAAACAGTCGTCGCGAGATATAAAGACCAATAAAGAGGGCCCCTACGGAAGCAATGACAGAGATGCCGACATAGCTTAGGGCCGCGCTCCAGGCTTTGCGTTCGATCAGCAAGGCCGTTTCTAGTGAAAAGGCAGAAAAGGTGGTGAAGCCACCCAGCAGGCCAACCCCTAAAAACAGGCGCAGTTCGCGCCCGCCATCAATGCCAAAGGCCAGCCAGCCGGCCAACAGTCCCATGGCAAAGCCACCAATAGTGTTGGCCATCAAGGTGCCCCAGGGCGCACCTGGCCCCAAAGCGTGCAAAGCATAGCGGCCAAGCAAATGCCTAGCGCTGGCGCCAATGGCCCCGCCGGCCGCAGTGAGAAAAAGTGCTTTCATAGCGCGCTGATAACGGTATCAGCGCAAACGGGCAAGGGGGCGTGCGTTCCGTTCGTGTTAAAATCCCAAACGACCTACAGAGCGGTTTCCGGCGCGGCGCTGGGCACATCCTGTATAAAGCGGGAAATAGCACGCGCTTCTCGGGCCAGCTCTACCAGCTCAGCCGGGGCGTCACCGGCACTTTTTTGTATGGATTCGGCCAGACGTTCGGCGATTTGTAAAAGACGCAGACCGTTGGCCATGATCCGCGCCTGGACCTCAATGCCTTCGGGGTTGCGGTCATATTCTGCGCCGGGGGTGCGCCAACCGCCCCAGTCCTTGGTGTCGGTCACCACCACTGGAAACGTGCCAGGAAAAGGGTGATGGGCGCACTCTTCGGCGTTTTGCCATTTGTTACGCGTGCGCAAGATACGCCAGTTTTGCTCTTTCACCGGGCCTGCATTGGCGTCGCGTTCTTCGCCTGTCAGCTCGTCGGCAGTGAACACACGCCCCAGACCAACTTCGTAGAAAATGCGCACAGGCTCTTCAATATCTTTGACCCATTGCGGTTTTATCTGTTCTATGACGGACCACGTGCCCACGGGTTTAACGTAAATCCGCTGGTTTTTATGAAAGACTGCTTTGGCCATAGACGTAACTCGCTGTTCTCTTATACCCCGCCATAGCACAGCCCTGCTTAGCCGGGCGTTAAAGGCGCTTGCAATTTTGACTCTATTTGTGCTGGCGGCGTGTGGTGATCGCGAGCCGCATCAGGGCTCGGTCCTGCGCGAGGCGCAAAAACGCGGACAATTACGGGTGGTGACGCTCAACTCCCCAACCACCTATTACGAAGATCGCGAGGGACCCGTTGGCTTTGAGTATGATCTGGCCAATGCCTATGCGCATTATCTGGGGCTGGACCTTACCATGCAGGCTGAACAAACCATTGAAGGGGTGTTGCAGGCCATTGTGGAAGATCGGGCCGATATTGCGGCTGCGGGGCTAACCATAACGAAGGCGCGCAAAGATGCCATGCGTTTTGGCCCTCCTTATTTGCAGGTGCAAACGCGCCTTGTCTGTTCGCGTAAGGGACCAAAGCCCAAGACCAATGCAGACTTGCCGGGCGTGGATATTCGCATTGCGCCGGGCTCGTCCTATGTGGAGGTTTTGCAAAAGCTGAAAGACGAGATTCCAGGTCTTGAATATAGCATTAGTGAGAATGTCTCGGTTGAAAGCCTGCTGGTACAAATTGGCAAAAGCGCGCGGTTCTGCACACTGGCTGATTCCCACGTCTTTGCCTTGCACCGGCGCTATTTGCCCGAATTGACCAGCCCGATGGCCTTGAATGATGACCAACCGATTGCCTGGGCTTTGGGGGGCGGCACAAGCTGGCGGCCAATCAGTCTGGAACGCAATATGGCCGCATGGTTTGCCCGTGAAGAAACAAAGGCCCTGCTGGAAACCTTGAACGAGCGTTATTTTCAGGTGGCGGATAACAGCTTTGATTATGTGGACATTGCCCGTTTTCGCCGGGCCATGCGGGGGCGTTTACCTGTCTTTCGACCAATGTTCGAAAAAACGGCCTCGCGGCATAAACTGCCTTGGGAATTGCTGGCGGCGATTTCATGGCGGGAAAGTCATTGGCGTGCCGATGCGCGCAGCCATACCGGGGTACGGGGCATGATGATGTTAACCCGCGCCAGCGCCCGCGAAGCCGGGGTGACCAACCGGCTGGACGCGGCGCAATCCATTGCCGGTGGTGGACGGTATTATGCGCGGCTGTTGCGACGTTTGCCTGATGGTATTGTTGGTGAGGACCGATACTGGTTCGCACTGGCGGCTTATAATATGGGTTATGCCCATATGATGGATGCCCGCATACTGGCCGGTAAAAATGGCCTTGACCCTGATCGCTGGCGCGATGTGCGTGAGGTGCTGGCCGATCTGGAAAATCCGGAAATTTACAAGGACCTGCCCCGTGGTTACGCCCATGGGCGACAGGCCCGTGACTATGTGGCGGCGGTACGTAATTTTTACGATATTTTACGCCAGCACACACAGAAAAACCCGGGACCATAAAAATCGTGCAGATGATGGTTGTGAATATTGCCCATGCCCGTTAAACCCGCTTTATGACGCAAAAACCGGCATATTTACGACAATTAGAAGCGCAGAGCATTATGATTATGCGCGAGGTGGCCGCGCAGTTTGAAAAGCCTGTGCTGATGTATTCCATTGGCAAGGATTCGGCGGTGCTGTTACATCTGGCCATGAAGGCCTTTGCCCCGGCAAAGCTGCCATTTGCGCTCTTGCATGTGGACACCACCTGGAAATTTGGCGAAATGATCGCCTTTCGCGACGCGCTGATGGCCAAGCTGGGCCTTGATTTGATCGTGCATACCAATGCCGAAGGCGTAGAGGCAGGCATAACCCCGTTTTCTCATGGCAGCGCGCGTTATACCGATGTGATGAAAACCGCAGCCCTAAAAGCGGCCCTGTCGCACCATGGCTTTGACGTTGCTATTGGCGGTGCGCGCCGTGATGAAGAGGCTTCGCGCGCCAAGGAGCGTATTTTTTCTTTTCGTTCGGCCAATCATCGCTGGGATGCCAAAAACCAGCGCCCGGAATTATGGAATTTGTTGAACGGACGGATTAATCCCGGCGAGAGCGTGCGGGCCTTCCCCATGTCTAACTGGACCGAGCTGGACGTGTGGACCTATATTGAGGCCGAGAATATCCCGCTGGTGCCGCTTTATTTTGCTTCCCTGCGTCCGGTGGTGAAGCGCGACGGCATGTTGGTCATGGTGGATGATGAGCGCCTGCCCCTTGCCCCGGGTGAACAGGTTGAGGAGCGCATGGTGCGTTTTCGCACGCTGGGCTGTTACCCGCTGACGGGCGCGATCGAATCCGAAGCCAGTACTGTGGCTGAAATCATAGAAGAATTAAGCACGTCCAACCTGTCCGAGCGGGCCAACCGCGCCATCGACCATGATGAAGCCGGGTCTATGGAGAAAAAGAAGCAGGAAGGGTATTTCTAATGGCCGTCCGTGATGATCAAGCCCGTGAAAAGGGGCTTTTGCGCTTTTTAACCTGCGGCAGTGTCGATGATGGTAAAAGTACGCTGATCGGGCACTTGCTGTTTGATTGCAATGAGGTCAGCGAGGACACACTGGCGCGCCTTCATAGCCAGAGCGAGGCCGGTGGCCGCGCCGGGGCATCACTCGATTATTCCTTGCTGGTGGACGGCCTGATGGCCGAACGCGAACAGGGCATCACCATTGATGTGGCCTATCGCTATTTCTCGACGCAGAAGCGTAAATTCATTGTAGCCGACACGCCGGGGCATGAACAATACACCCGCAATATGGCCACCGGCGCCTCGAACTCTGATCTGGCTATCCTGCTGGTTGATGCGCGCAAGGGCTTGCAGATTCAGACCAAGCGGCACAGCAAAATTGTCTCGCTTATGGGCATTCGCCATTTGGTACTGGCCGTCAATAAAATGGATCTGGTTGATTACGATCAGACGGTTTTTGATACCATTGTGCACGACTATGCCGAGTTTGCCCAAAAGCTGGGCGCTTGCGCGGTTCAGGCCATTCCATTATCGGCGTTGAATGGTGATAACCTCTCCACGCGCAGCGCGGCGATGGACTGGTTTGATGGCCCGACTTTGCGTGAACATTTGGAAGGCGTTGATTTAACACCGGCGAATACGGGCGGGGCCTTTCGTCTGCCGGTGCAATTGGTCAATCGGCCTGATGACAGCTTTCGCGGGTATTGCGGCACGCTCAGTGCAGGCAGCGTACGTGTGGGCGATGCGGTGCGTATTGGGCCGACGGGCGAAATGTCCAGCATTGATAGCATCTTAACGCCGGATGGTCAGGTAAATAAAGCCAGTGCCGGTGAGGCCGTGACGGTCACGTTAGCCGACGAGCGCGACATTAGCCGTGGCAATGTTATTGCCGCTGCGGATGATCCGCCGCCGGTCAGTGATCAATTTGCGGCGCATGTGATCTGGATGCACCAAAAACCGCTTTTGCCCGGACGGCAATTGCAATTGCGGTTAGGCGCGCAGAGCGTCAATGCCGCCGTAACTAAGCTGAAATACGTTATCAATTACGAAGATAACAGCCACAATGCGGGCAAGGTTCTGGGCTTTAACGAAACCGGCTATTGCAATCTGGCGCTGGATCATCCGGTGGTGTTCGACACTTTCGAGAACAATCGCGACATGGGCAGCTTTATTCTGGTCGATAAGCTTAGCAATGAAACCGTGGGGGCGGGCATGATCGCCTTTGGCCTGCGTCGGGCGGATAACGTGCACTGGCAGGCCATGGATGTGGACAAAAATGCCCGCGCCGCCCTGAAGGGACAAAAGCCTTGTATTTTATGGTTCACCGGGCTTTCGGGATCGGGAAAATCCACAATTGCTAACCTTTTGGAAAAGCGCCTGCTGGCCCGTGGCGGACATACTTATCTTCTGGACGGGGATAATGTGCGTCACGGTCTGAACCGGGATCTGGGCTTTACCGACGCGGACCGGGTAGAGAATATTCGCCGCATTTCTGAGGTGTCCAAGCTGATGGTTGATGCAGGCCTTCTGGTCATGGTGTCCTTCATTTCGCCATTTCGGTCCGAGCGTGACATGGCGCGCCAGATGGTTGAAGGAGACGAATTTGTAGAGGTATTTGTTGATACGCCGCTGGACGTTTGCGAGGCCCGCGACGTAAAGGGACTTTACAAGAAAGCCCGCGCCGGTGAGATCAAGAACTTTACCGGCATAGACAGTCCCTATGAAGCGCCAAAAAACCCGGAAATCCACCTGCAAGCCGGTGAGAAAACACCCGAAGAGCTGGCCGAAGTGGTGTTTGCTGAACTGGAGGCCAGGGGCATTGTCTGATATGAAACTTGACGAGGCGCAAAAACAGGTTTTGCGCGATGCCATGCTGGCCGCTGGGCGGGTGATCATGGATGTGCGTGCCGCTGGTGGTGATCATAAATTTAAGGGCGATGGCTCGCCAGTGACACTGGCCGATACCCGCGCCGAAGTAATTTTGCTGAAAGCCCTAAGCGAAGCCGCACCTGAGATTACTGTGGTGGCCGAAGAAGCCGCCGAAGCCGGACACATTCCCAAAGCGACACGGGTTTTCTTTTTAGTTGATCCGCTGGATGGCACTAAGGAATTTATACGCGGCGGCACGGATTTTACCGTTAATATTGGCCTGATAGTAGATAAGAATCCGGTTTTTGGTCTGATTTATGTGCCCGCCACAGGGGCTTTTTACGAAGGCGAAGCGGGGCAGGGGGCTTGGCGTAGGCAACTGGATTGCGCAGTAGTAGAGACGTGCCAGCCTAAAGAAAAAACGCCCATAAGCGTGCGTGATGCGGACCGTGAAAACCTGATGGCGGTGGCGTCGCGTTCACACCGGGCCGAAGAAACCAATGCTTGGTTAACGGCGCATAATGTAAAAGACACGGTATCGGCAGGCAGTTCATTAAAGTTCTGCCTTTTGGCCGAAGGCAAGGCCGACGTTTATCCGCGTCATGGGCCAACCATGGAATGGGATACGGCGGCGGGCCATGCCATTTTATCGGCAGCCGGGGGCCGGGTGGAAACCCTGGACGGTAAGACCTTTGGCTATGGAAAATACGATCAAACGCGCCCGTATCTGAACCCCGGATTTATCGCCTATGGCGCTAACATCAGGAAAATGTTTTGATGGTGAAATATTTAAGCTGGTTTTCTCTTTTAGTTCTTTTTGGTTCGGGTGTTTTACTGCCAGAAATAGTAGGGGTCATACAGGATGGCTATTCCCCCATCGGGAACTATTTAAGTGAACTTGGTGCCATTGGGGCACCGCACGCAATGCTCATTAATTATGGCAGTTTTCTGCCCATTGGTTTGGCCGTTATTATTCTGGTTTTTGCGCTATACCAAAAGTTTTCTAATTTCCCAATGGCAAGGCTGGGAATCCTTTTTCTTTTAGGCATTGCCATTGGATATTTGGGAGCTTTTTTCTTCCACTGTGATGCCGGATGTCCTGAGCAGGGAACAGGTCGCCAAGCCTTACATAATCTGGGTGGCTTGATTGAATACACAGGCGCAATTACAGGCCTTTTATTGATTTATTTTGCAACACGCAAACAGGCATCTCGCGCTTTTGCTAATGCCACCTTGTTCACAGTTAGCATGGTTATTTTGGGTTTTGTTATGATGCTGTCACTAGAAATGAGCGAATGGAAAGGCGCGTGGCAAAGATTGGCGGAATACATGCTGGTTGCCTGGTTTGTTTATGCCGTTTTTTGGCAGCCATCGCTGGATAAAACCGAAATTGAAACCTAGACAAGATGGACATAACGCTTTTTCTATCCTTGCTAGGCTTTGCCTTTGCCACGACGATGACGCCGGGACCAAATAACTTCCTTCTTATGTCGTCCGGTGCGCTATTTGGTTGGCGGCGCACCGTGATACATATTATTGGCGTTCAGCTTGGTTTTGTTGCCATGCTGGTGGCCTCTGTTTTTGGTCTTGGCGTCATTATGCAAAATCAACCTTGGCTGGTCACCGGGGTGAAAGTGCTTGGCGCTATCTGGCTTTTCTGGCTTGCTTTGCAGTTTTTTATTGCCGCCCGGAACATGGATAAGGTAAGCGAAATATCCGGGATAAAAGCCAGATCGCGACCGTTTAATCTACATGAAGCGGCATTGTTTCAACTGGCAAACCCCAAGGCATTGGTGATGAGTATATCCAGCGCCGGAGTCTATATCGGGCTTGCTGATGCGGCTGCTATGCGAGCGTTAATTATTGGCGGGACGTTTTTTTGTTTCGGCATAGTCTCGTCAACCACCTGGACTCTGGCAGGCAGTTTTTTGAACCGCTATATGTCCAGCGGTCGATCAGCCGTGATTTTAAATCTGGTGATGGGTTTATTGCTGGCCGCCACGGCGCTGGTCATTTTGCGCTATTAAGTCGGGACGGCGAATATCTCTTGCTTTGCCTAGGCCACCCGGTTTGCCGTCCTTACCAAGGGAAAAAATGTCATACCGGCCTTCGCCAGCGTGATAAACATACTGATAAGCATTGCCCCACGGGTCTTTTGTCAAAGGCACAAACTCAGCCAGCGCCCGGACACCTTGTGCATTGGTTGGCAATTGCTTGTGGATACGGACATATTCTCTAATGCCTTGGTCCAGTTGCACAATATCGCTTATGACTTTCTTGTGACGGGCATCATACTGGGCCGGAAGGATGTTAATCGCTGCGATCATCGTCAGCGCACCAACGCTGAGGATAGCTGTCGCAAGCTGTGACGGCGCATAGGAAGAAAATAACCCAGGCCGCTTTACGGAAAAAACAGGGTTTTCTTCATAGAGTGATGTATCAAACTGAGACAGGGCCACCTCCAACGCTACGCAACGCGCCCTCGTTAAATAACGCGTTTTTTATACAACATTAGTCGGTGTAAATGCAATTGTTATACCGCAAAATATGTGTAGTTTTGAAACGCTCATTGCAAATAAGGCTTCGTATTCACGCAAAGGCAACATGTTTGTTAAGTAGGTTTTCGTTTTGAAATTCTCATTGATACGGCCCATAAGAGAACAATGGAACCAGTAAACGCCCATAGATTTTCAATTGCCCCGATGATGGATTGGACCGACCGGCATTGCCGGTTTTTTCATCGCCAGTTAAGCTGCCACGCTTTGCTGTATACGGAGATGATTACCGCCAAGGCTTTGATCCATGGGGATGCGGAAAAACTGTTGCACTTTGATGCAAGCGAGTATCCGGTGGCTGTGCAATTAGGCGGTGCGGAGCCAGATGAGCTGGCCCAGGCCGCCAAGCTGGCCGAAGATGCAGGTTACGGCGAGATCAATTTAAATGTTGGCTGCCCATCAGACAGGGTTCAGTCCGGGGCGTTTGGGGCGGCGCTGATGGCACAGCCCGAACTGGTTGCTGAGTGTGTGGCGGCTATGCAGACGGTTGTTTCGGTGCCTGTGACGGTCAAATGCCGTATCGGTATTGATGAGCAGGAGGCAGAGCAAAGCTTGCCTGCCTTTATTGATATTGTTGCTGCGGCACCATGCAAGACCTTTATCATTCATGCGCGCAAGGCCTGGCTAAAGGGGCTTAGCCCCAAAGATAACCGCACCATTCCACCGCTGGATTATGATCTGGTGCGCACCATCAAAGCCGCACGCCCGGATCTGCGCATTATTCTGAATGGTGGTTTGGCGGATGTAGATCACGCACTGGCAGAAAGCGCCGCGCTGGATGGGGCCATGCTTGGCCGTGCGGCGTATCACACGCCATGGGTTTTGGCTGATGTGGATGAAAAGGTATTTGGAAAATCCGGGCAACGCCCTGACCCAGAAGCGGTGTTGGAAGCCATGATGGTTTATGCCGGGCAGCAAATTGCCAAGGGAGTCCCCTTGCATGCGATTACCCGGCATATTCTTGGCTTGTTTGCCGGAGAGCCGGGCGCGCGGGCCTGGCGACGCACTTTATCCGAAGACGCCCCAAGACCCGGGGCAGGGCCAGAGGTGATTGCCCGGGCCGCCGGTGCCGTTTTGGGTGAAAGCTGGGCAGCATGATGAGTATAATTGCGGAACACTGGATGATGATCCTTGCCCTTATTGGGGCCGGGGCCTTCGCCGGGCTGATTGCAGGCATGTTTGGTGTGGGCGGCGGTGTGGTCATTGTCCCGGCGCTTTATGCGGTCTTTGGCCTTTTGGACATTGATGATGATGTGCGCATGAAGGCCGCCGTGGCCACATCTCTGGCAACAATTATTACCACATCCATGCGGTCAGTTCTGTTGCACTATCGACGCGGCGCGGTGGATGTGCGGATTTTAAAGGCCTGGGTGCCGTGGATTATGGCCGGTGCCTTTGTCGGTGCCTTTGCCGCCAGTGCGGCCCCCGGTGAAGCGCTAACGCTGGGGTTTGGCATATTCATCATGCTGATTTCCCTTCAAATGGGTTTTGGCCAGCCAGACTGGCGCTTGCGCGATACCATGCCGGGTAGAGTGCCCAGCGCCATTATCGCCAGCCTCATTGGCCTATTTTCCGCCATGGCGGGTATTGGCGGCGGGGTGTTTGGGGTTTTGGTGATGACCATGTGTGGCAAGCCCATTCACCGGGCTGTGGGCACAGCGGCGGGTTTTGGCGCGGCCATTGGGGTGCCGGCGACACTGGGCTTCATCGTGGCAGGGTGGCAGGTGAAGGGCCTGCCGATTTTCTCTGTGGGCTATATGAATTTGGCCGGCTTTGTTTTTATCGCGACGCTAACGGCGCTTATGGCCCCCCTTGGGGTGGCGGCGGCCCATGCTCTGCCGGTTAAAACCTTGCGGCGGTTGTTTGCTGTTCTCATGTTTGTGGCTGGGGTGATGATGCTGCGCGATGCCCTGACCGCTTATCATGTATTAGCGGCGTAAGATGAGCTGATTTTTGCTGGCCTCAAAGCGCGAAAGTCGGCCAAGATAACTCATGCCCAAAAGAGACGTATCCAGCCCGTCTTTGATAACCAAAGCGCGCACATCAGACACGATAAGGCCACCAATGCTGAGCCTGCGTAACGTAACCGGGGCGGCGAAGGTCTGGCCAGAGGCGGTGTTGACCAGGACCGTGTAACGCAAATCCTCTTCCCCAAAGCCGATCCGGCGGGCATCAGCCAATGTCAGGGCAACGGCGCTGGCTCCGGTATCAACCATAAAGCGCACATGGGTGTTGTTGACCCGGCCTTCGGCCCAAAAATGCCCGTCACTGGCCTTGCGAATGGCCACGGCAGACCCCGTGATCGTCTGCCCGTCTTCACTGGCAATTGATTGCGCCTGCGAAGGCATCAATTCAGCCAGTATGCGGTCTTTGATCAGCGCGAAATCACCCCGAAACGCATATGAGGTAATCAGCAGCAGGAAAATGCCCACCCATATAACGGCTTGGCGCACGGCCAGGCCGAAATTGGCCCGCGTGCCGCCAATAATGCCGGTGCTGATCATGGCGATCAGGATGATTAAATACACAAACTGCCCACGATCATCTGTGCTGGGCAGAAAGTTTGGGGCCAATAGCCCAATGCCTAACATCAGGGCTGCAACAATCAGGGCAAAAGCAACAAAAAAGCCAAGGGCATTGCGCACACCGTCTCTCCATATAAGGCTTGCAAAGCTTAGACCTTCGTTATCCACTATGAAAGCGTAAACCATCAGTTGTGATTCATGGTAATGGCCAAAGGAAAGTGGCCAAAGGAAAGGAACAGCCCTGGTGTTTAGTGATCCACAGCTTTTGCGGATGATCCTTATTCTGGTCGTCGTGGCCGGCATCGTTGTACTTTATGCCTTCGAGCTTTTCACCATTGAGCTTGTTTCGGCAGCAGCGATTGCTGTTTTTTTGCTGATTTTTCAGCTCTGGCCAACACCAGAGAGTACGTTTGGTGCTGAAGACCTTCTGGCCGGGTTTGCCAACCCGGCATTGATCGCCATTCTGGCATTGCTGGTGGTGGGGCAGGGGATGTTCCATACCGGCGCAATGGAAGGCCCATCAAGGGCGCTGGTCGCGTCATATGATCGCCACCCCACTTTGACCATGGGGGCGCTTTTTGGCTTTGTTATGCTGATCAGCGCCTTTATCAACAACACCCCCGTGGTAGTGATGTTTATTCCGGTGCTGGTGGCGATTGCGGCACGGGTGGGCACATCGGCCTCGCGGGTAATGATCCCGCTTTCCTATGTTTCCATTCTGGCGGGTATGACGACTTTGATCGGCTCCTCGACCAATATTCTGGTCGCTGATGTTCTCAAACGCCAGGACGGTATTGAACTTGGTTTTTTCTCTCTGGCCCCCATGGGCCTGCTGTTGGCTTTTACCGGAGTGATCTATCTTCTGGTGATTGGGGTGCGCCTTTTGCCCAAGCGTGAAGCCAAGCAAAAGGAGCGCAGTTCAGGGCGTCAATATATTGCGCAAATCGTCATAACCGCCAAAAACCCGCATCTGGGCGAAGCGCCGGTGGCTGGCATGTTTGCGCAATTGCAAACCCTGACTATACGTATGATCCAGCGTGGATCGCGCACTTTCTATCCGCCTTATGAGGCCGAGGCGACCTTGCGAGAAGGCGATGTCTTGACAGTGGCGGCCACGCGCAAAGTGCTCAGCAATCTTTTGATCTCTGATCCGGGCATGCTCTCTGGCATGGTGCGTACCAATGCCCGTGATGAGGGCGAAGGCAATCCCGAGGGCGCATTGGCGATAACCGAGGCCGTTATTGCGCCGGGTTCACGCTATGAAGGGCGCACGCTGGACCAGATCGGCCTGCGTGGGCGCACGGGGTGTATTGTTCTGGGTATTCAGCGGCGCTCGCAAATGGTGCGCCAGAAACTATCCACCATACGGCTTCAGGCCGGGGATGATCTGTTGCTGTTTGGCGCGCGCAAGGATTTGCGCGCCATGCGCTTTGACCGCAATTTGCTGGTATTGCTGTGGTCCATGGCCGATGTGCCCGATATTCGTCTGGCCCTTCGGGCACGTCTGATCTTCGGGGCGGTTATTTTGGCCGCCGCCAGTGGATTTGTGCCCATTGTTGATGCGGCGCTGGCCGGGGCCGTGGCCATGGTGGCATTTGGCTGTTTGAATTTACGACAGGCGGCACGGGCACTGGATTTGCGTATCTATCTTTTGATCGGAGCCGCCTTTGCCATGGGGGCCAGTTTGCAGGAAAGCGGCGCCGCCGAAATGATGGCCAATGCGGCGGTTAATGCGGCCATGCCTTATGGGCCGGTGGCTTTACTGATTGGCATGTTTGGGTTGGTCGCGGTGCTGACCAATATTCTTTCCAATGCGGCCACGGCGGTGCTCTTTGCCCCGATTGCGGTCAATGCCGCCATTAAGTTTGCCGAAACCCCGGAAATGGAAAGCAAGCTGGCGGTTGCCGCCGTGATGACGGTAATTTACGCGGCCAATTGCTCGTTTGCCACGCCAATTGCCTATCAGACCAATTTGCTGGTCATGGGGCCGGGGCATTACCGCTTTATGGACTATGTGCGCGTTGGCGGGCCTCTGGTGGTTGTGTTATGGCTGGTTTTTGCACTCGCGGCACCGTATTATTTTGGTCTGTGAGTACGTTAATCGTGAGTCGTTGCAAGTCTTATGACCCATCCGTTTCCATTGAAGCAATTACGGTTTTTTCTAACGGCCCCGGCGCCGTGCCCGTATCTGCCAGGAAAAATGGAACGCAAGCTGTTCACTCATATGCATGTGCTGGACGGACCAGAGCTGAATGACAGCCTGACACAGGCAGGCTTTCGGCGCTCGCAGAATATTATCTATCGTCCGGCCTGCGAGCACTGTTCGGCTTGCCGCTCGGTTCGCATTCAGGCCCCGGCCTTTCGTCCGAACCGCACACAAAGGCGCATTCATCGTAAAAACTCTGGTCTGGTGCGTACCATTACCCCGGCCCTGGCCAGTGATGAACACTATGCCTTGTTGTTGCGCTACATTCGGGCGCGCCATCCGGAAGGCGGGATGGAAGATATGTCATATGCGGATTATTTGAGTATGATCGAGGACACCGCCGCGCGTAGTCAGGTGAGCGAGTATCGCGATAAAAACGGCAAACTACTGGGCGCTGCGCTTGTGGATTTACTCAGCGATGGCCCGTCAATGGTCTACAGTTTTTTTGAACCCGCTGCGGCGGCGCGATCGCTTGGCGTTTATATGATCCTTGATCATGTGGATCAGGCGGTACAGTGCAACCTTCCTTACGTTTATCTTGGGTTTTGGGTGCAGGACAGTGACAAGATGCGCTATAAAGCGCAATACAAACCCCTTGAAGTTTTACGCCCCGATGGCTGGGAAATTCTGGAGCAGGACACAGCATGAAAAGAAGAACTTTACTGACTGCGGGCAGCCTGGGGCTGGGCGCGGCATTGGCCGCCTGCGGCGCACCGCAAGGGGTAAAATCTGGTGAAGATTCGGGGAACTCACCGGCGTCACCTGCGGTGTTACGCAAAAAAACACGCACTTTGCGCATGGTCACGTCCTGGCCAAAGAACTTTCCGGGGCTTGGGACTGCCGCCGAAGAAATCTCGCAAAATATAGGCATTCTATCTGGCGGGACATTGGCGGTAAAGCTGTATGCAGCGGGTGAATTGGTGCCTGCTCATGAAGAATTTGATGCGGTGTCTTCGGGCGCTGCGGATATGTATCACGCCTCAGAATATTACTGGGTCGGCAAGTCCAAGGGCTTTGCCTTTTTTACCGCTGTGCCCTTTGGCATGACTGCGGTGGAGCAATTGGGTTGGGTTGATCATGGCGGGGGCCGGGCGCTGTGGGACAAGCTCTCGGCGCGCTTTAACCTGATTGCCTTTCCGGCTGGCTCAACCGGGCACCAGATGGGTGGCTGGTTCAAAAAAGAGATTAACACGCTGGATGATCTGAAGGGCTTGATTATGCGCATTCCCGGCTTTGGCGGCGATGTGATGCGCGAATTGGGTGTGTCGCCAAAATTGCTGGCCGGCGGAGCGATTTATCAGGCCTTGCAATCAGGGGCCATTGACGCCACCGAATGGGTGGGGCCGTGGAATGATCTGGCCTTTGGGTTTTATCGTGAAGCGCCCTATTATTATGGTCCCGGTTTTCATGAGCCGGGCTCAACCGTGTCACTGGGCTTTAACCTTGAGGTCTGGAACAGCCTGACGTCGCAAGAGCAGATGGCCGTTAAGGGGTCCTGCGGCTGGACCATGTCTTCCTCTTTGGCGCAATATAGCTGGCAAAATGCCAAAGCCCTGAAAACCTTGCGAGATGAGTACGGGGTAGAGGTTCGCAATTTCTCAGATGAGATATGGAAGGCCCTTGGCGTTGCAACGCGCAAAGTGCTGGCCGAAGTTGGGCAGAGTGATCCGGAAACCAGGGCCATTCTCGACAGCTATATGACCGCTTTGAGCGAAGCCAGCGCCTGGGCACAGGTTTCGGACGGGCCATATTTGCGTCTGCGTGCTCTCGCCGGGTTTTAATGGGTTTTCTCTTTGCAAATACACCATTGAGTTGGGCCATTTTATGGGCACAACCCTTATTGCTGCTGGCTTATGGCCTGTTCATATTGAGCCTTTTGGGGCGGCAGGTAAATGCGCTAGTACGTCCGGCGCATCTGATCGTGCATTTCATTGACGGGCTAAGCACGAGCATTATCGAGGCTAGCAAATGGTTGGCCGTGACCATGGCGCTTGGCGTCGCGGCCTTGGTTGTCACCCGTTATGTGTTTGGGGTTAGCGCCATTAAGGCACAAGAATCCATCATTTATATGTATGCACTTTTGTTTCTTCTGGCGGCACCGGCCACCTTGATGACCGACGGCCATGTGCGGGTCGATATTCTTTATGAAAAGCTCTCGGCGCGGGGGCAGGCCATTGTCGATATACTGGGCACAACGTTTTTGCTGATGCCGGTGGCTATCCTGATTTTTAAGTATGGCGGTGCTTTTGCAGCCCGGGCATGGGTATTCAAAGAAGGCTCGGCTGAGGCCAGTGGCCTGCCTATGGTGTATTTGCTAAAAACCGCCATTCCAGTTTTTGCGGCGCTAATGATGGCGCAAGGCTCCGCCATGGCCCTGCGCGCGGCGCTTTTTCTCTATGGGGCGCCCTTGCCCACGCCGCAACGCATAGACGAGCCTGTCTAAACGATGGATATCGTGCTCGCCCATCTTGATTTGATTATGTTTGCTGTGGCTATTCTGGTGCTGCTATCGGGTTATCCGGTAGCTTTTGCGCTGGCTGGTGTGGCGCTCCTTTTTGCCGGCATTGGTATCCTGACCGGGCATTTTGATGCGGCATTGCTCAGCGCTTTTCCCAATCGCATCTATGGCGGGGTGATGACCCGACAGGTGATGGTGGCGGTGCCGCTTTTTGTGTTCATGGGTGTCATGCTGGAACGCTCGAATATTGCCGCAGAACTACTTGAAACCATGGCTGGTTTATTTGGAAAAATGCGCGGCGGGCTGGGTATTTCGGTCATTCTGGTCGGGGCTTTGCTGGCTGCCTCCACGGGTATTGTCGGGGCCACTGTGGTCACCATGGGCCTGCTATCCCTGCCCACCATGTTGCGCCATGGTTATTCCCCGTCGCTTTCGTGCGGCGCTATTGCCGCGTCGGGCACGTTGGGCCAGATTATTCCACCCTCTATTGTGCTGGTCTTGCTGGGTGATGTGATTTCCAATGCGTATCAGCGCGCGCAACTGGACGCAGGCAATTTTGCGCCGCGCACCATCTCTGTTGGTGATCTCTTTGCCGGGGCCATATTGCCGGGCCTTTTGCTGGTGGTTCTTTATCTTTTGTGGATGGTCGGGGTGGCCTATTTTCGCCCCGATATGGCGCCAGCGGTAAAGAGCAATGCCGATCGCCCGCCTAGCCTGAAGGCTATCCTAGGCGTGTTATTACCACCATTATTGCTGATCTTCTCTGTGCTTGGTTCTATTTTGGGCGGTCTGGCCGATGTGACCGAAGCGGCAGGCGTCGGGGCACTGGGTGCGCTGTTTCTGGCGGCCAGCCGCATGAGCCCCCGTGAAGATACACAAAAGCCAGAGCGCGATTGGGGACGACTAATCGTTCTTGGCGGTGCGGCGGCATTTGCGGCCATGATTGCACTGGCCATGGTGATGGATCTGCGCCTTGGGCGCAGCGATGTCACTTTGATGGAAAAAGCCGGGCAGGGGATGGCCTTTCTTCTGGTCATTCCAGCGCTTGGCGGGATTTTGACGGCTTTATGGCGCTTGTTCTCTACGAAGGTTTTACAAGCTGTCAGCCGGTCCACAGCGCAGATTAGCGCCATGGTGTTTGTGATCCTGATCGGGGCCACGCTCTTCAGTCTGGTGTTTCGGGGCCTTGGGGGTGATGACAGCGTCGAGCGGTTGTTGCTGTCGGGCGGCGGCGGCCCAGTGCGGGCTGTGGTGCTAGTGATGCTGGTCATGTTTTTTCTGGGCTTCTTTTTGGACTTTATCGAGATCACCTTTGTGGTGGTGCCCATTGTAGGCCCGATCTTGTTGGGCATGGGCATTGATCCGATTTGGCTGGGTGTGATGATGGCCATTAATCTGCAAACCAGCTTTCTGACCCCGCCCTTTGGCTTTGCACTATTCTATTTGCGCGGCGTTGCGCCAAAAGAAGTTCGCACTGCGCATATATATCGCGGTGCGATGCCATTTGTGGTCATTCAGATTGTGGTGCTGGCGCTGGTCGCACTGTTCCCGGGACTGGCCACGGCCCTGCCGCATTTAATATACGGCTAGGACCTGTTCTGGATCACTTATCAAGATCGGGGAAAAAACGCGCCCGCATACGGGCGCAATAGGCGGGCAGCACGTCATGAGACATGGCCGCCCGTTTTAGCGGTGTGTCAAACGGTGCATCTATAATGCCGCTTAATTGCCCGTACAGCGCCGCATCTACGGCCTTGGGAGTATCACCAAAGGCAAAATCATGATCGCCAAGAAAGGCGGCAATGGCGGCCAGGTCATCGGCGGCCAGCGCATATATGGTGTCTCGGTTATGGCGGCCAATTCCATGGCCATGCAGGGCCTTGGCCAATTTTTTCCGCGCAATATTAGGAACGATCTGTTTTAAGGGAAATGGTAATTTTCCAAAAAACATAGGCTTCAAGATGGCCCAGTTTTCATCTTCCATCCAGCGCGAATAGACCAACACCCAATAAAGGTGCTCGTCCACAAGGCGTGTATAGGCCAGGCTATCAGCCTTTTGCCGCTCGTTTAAACCGGCATTGAAATCAATATTATACTCTTTTTCCAGATGGGTTTGGATCAGACCAGAATCGCCATAGGCCTTGCCATTATCCTTGATAAAGGGAATTTTGCCAGTAGGGCCATTGCTTGGGTTTCCCTCGATTTTTATATCAAAGGAAAGTTCTGACATTTTCAGCAAAACCTCCAGCTTGATGCAAAACGGGCTGGGATTGGCCGCGCCAAGTCCGGGTGGGGGTTGAAAAAGTGTGATCACGTTTGAACCTCAATGTTTGCAAATGAAACAAACAAAGAACATGAAGGGCCGCCAGGGGCAAGAAAAAAGGCCCGGTATGCTACCGGGCCTTTGATCACGTTTATGTTATCAGAACTTACCGGCGAACGGAAACCGTCAGGCCGAAAGTGCGCGGGCCTTTGGTAAAGCCCGTCAGATTGTTAAAGTCGATCCCGCCAATGACATTATTTTCATTGGTGATGTTGCGCACATAAAACGACACATCAAGGGAGTCATCATGGCGCAGATACCCTGCACGCAAGCCGCCTTCAAAGTTTCCACTGGATTTAAACTCAGCAGATTCATAAAGGAAGAAATTGGTCTTGCCCTGAATTAACCAGTCAGTGAAGGCATAGAGTTCGCCATTATCGCCAGCAGGCACCGAATAACGGGCTGTGAAGTTACCCGTAATTTTTGGTGCCTGAGGGAACGGGTTGCCTGAAACAAGGGCGTTGCCGTTGGCATCCAGTGGATCAAGTGGCGTACACAGACCAGAACCACAAACCGGAACAGCAAGGTTCGGATCGCGAAACTCTGTCTTGTTGTAGGCAAACCCGGCCGTGATGACAAAATTGTCAGCCGCCAGCCATTCCAGATCAGATTCAAAGCCATAACCAATGCCTTTTTTGGCGTTGATCAACTGGTTGAAGTTCCCAGCACCGCCAATAGCCGTTAGCTGCATATTTTTGATGCGGTAGTAATAGACATCAGCATTAAGGCGCAGGGTGTTTTCCAGCAGTTCCGATTTGAAACCAGTTTCAATGGAATCGATGGTTTCGGAGCGGGCCGTTGACGGCTGGCCAAAGAAAGCAACATCGCGACCCTGAATTGACGGGGCGCGGAAACCACGGGCCGCGCGGGCGTAAAGGTTCAGGGTGTCAGAGGCCGCATAGGTACCGCTAACGTCCCAGCTAACTTTGCTGCCTTTAATGTTCACTTCTGAAATCGGGAAGTTAGTGGCGATCGCCCCAAGGCGCTTTTTATCTTCGGTATAACGAACACCGGCGGTAACCGTGAACTGATCGGAAAGATCATAGCTGCCCTGACCGAAAATAGCCCAAGTGTTATTGGACTGCTTCAGTACCGTTTCAGGAACAAAGAATGGGTTTGTCCCCAGGTCCAGGTCCATGTTGAAGTAATACGCACCAGCCTGCCACTTGGCAGGGCCACTGCCATTGCTGGCCACGCGGAATTCCTGGGTCCGTTGGTTGTGATTCTTGATCGACCCTTCAGTCGTTGACGGGAAGGGGATGAAGCCAGGGCCGCCGCCGCCTGGCAGGAAGACAGCGCCAAAACCGCCATCAATATCACCAATACTTGACCCATCAACTGTTTGAAGGGAAGAGATGGAGGTAAACGTAACCGCGTCTGTTTCGTACTCCATTTTCAGGGTCAGGCCGGCATTGTCATAGCTTTGCGCATTGTTGTTGCCGCCATCAAAAAAGACGGTGTCTCGCACAAAGTTGTTATTCAGGCGATTGCTGCCAGCATCGAAAATGTTAGCACGGAATAATGTTGCAGAATTCCCGTCAAGCGAGCGGGCCTGAGCAATCACAAGAGCGCTAAAGTTCTCTGTTGGTGTGAAAAGCAATTGCAGACGACCGGCAACGTCTTCATAGCCGCCCAAAACGTTATTTTCGTTCGTAAAGCCGTTATCAATCCAGTTGTCACGCTGGGTGTATAGCGCAGAAATACGCATGGATAATTTGTTTTCAATCAGCGCACCGCCAACCGCGCCTGTCGCACGAACGGTGTTGTAACGGCCCCAGGAAACTGAACCGTTTGCCGAGAACTCATCACTCGGGCGAACGGAGTCAAACTTGACGATACCAGCGGTGGTATTACGACCAAACAATGTGCCTTGAGGGCCGCGCAGAACTTCAACCTGAGCAATATCAAACAACGGGAAGCTTTTCAGTGCTACATTTTCCATCACCACGTCGTCCATGATCACGGATACGGGCTGAGAAGCGGCCAGATCAAAGTCTGTATTGCCCAGACCACGAATATAGAAACGCGGGGCAACACGACCGTTTGAAGATTCAATGTTCAGACTGGGGATGCGGCCGGACAGGGCCAGAATGTCATCACCACCAGAAAGAATATTGTCCAGATTGTCACCATCCATAGTGCTGATCGAAATTGGCACATCCTGGATGTTCTCAGCGCGTTTTTGCGCGGTCACGATAATAACGTCGAGGCCATTATCATTGGTGACCTCCTGGGCGGTGGCCGGAATAGCCAGAGCACCGGAAAGGGCCAGAGCGGCAACGCTGACAGCGCCACCAAAGCGCCCTAGGTTATTTTTGGATGAAATGTTCATGAGAGATAAATTCCTGTTTTGACAAGCCAGTATTTCGCTGGCCGCCTGAATGCGGTTAGGGATGCCGACTTCTATGCCCGGACACGACAAAATGCCATATTGTGCGGTTAAATTTACGGAACTTCCGTTGGCAATGTGACATTTTGAACACGTTAATGCACGGTTTTTATGACTATTCCCGGTTAAGTAGTATTTTTGCCGCAGAACCCGGCACCAGAGAAACAATTACCCGACCATTCTTCAGTGTAATTTGCCCCAAAGCCAGCGACTCAAGGCAGGCAGGGTAAAGCTGGTGCTCTGCCTCAAGAACCCGGTCAGCCAGTGTAGCTTTGTCATCGCCATAACGTACGGGTATGGCGGCCTGACCAATAATCGGTCCCTCATCCATTTCCGGGCTGACATAGTGAACCGTACACCCGTGTAGTTTTACACCTTTTTCCAAGGCCCGGGCATGAGTATCCAGACCTTTGAAGGCCGGTAGCAAAGAGGGGTGGACATTAATCAGCTTTCCGTTCCAATTCTCCACGAACTCACGGCCCAGCAAGCGCATAAAGCCAGCCAGACATACCATCTTGACATCATTGGCCATCAGGCACCGATCAAGGGCGGCATCAAACTCTGCCCGACTATCATAATGCTTGTGAGAAAGTATTTCTGTTTTCACACCATATTCATGTGCAATATCAATGCCATATGCGTCATTATTATTGGAAATAACCAGGGCGATATGCGCCGGGAACTCAGGCTTGGAACAGGCCTCCAGCAAGGCCTTCATATTTGAGCCACGCCCCGAAATCAGCACAGCAACCGGCAAGCTCATCAGGCCTTTTCTCCGAGTTTACCGGCAATCCAGGCGGTTTCTCCTGTCGCACACAAGTCCTGAACTACGGCGCTGGCATCTTCCTTTGCTACGACGCAAAGCATACCAATGCCGCAATTAAATGTTCGCCGCATTTCGTGGGTTCTAACCCCGCCTGTTTGGGCCAGCCAGTTAAAAACGTCCGGCCATTGCCAGCTATCATCATCAATATTGGCTTGCAGGTGCGCGGGCAGCATACGTGGCGGGTTCTCAATAAGGCCGCCGCCCGTGATATGAGCCAGGCCCTTGATTATTCCACTACGCAGGAGAGGTGACAGCGAGCGCACATAAATACGCGTCGGTGTCATCAACGATTCGCCCAGAGTTTTTCCGGATGCAAAAGGTGATGGGGCATCCCAGTCTAGCCCGGCAAGTTTCACCACGGCACGGATCAGGGAATATCCATTGGAATGCGGGCCAGATGATGCCAGTGCAATCAGCGCATCACCGGCGTGCATATGGTCCTTTTGTGGTAATATCTGATCGCGCTCAGCCGCGCCAACAACAAAACCGGCTAGATCAAAGTCATCCCCCGAATACATGCCCGGCATTTCCGCCGTTTCGCCGCCGATCAGAGCACAGCCTGCATTAACACAGCCATCAGCAATGCCGGCAATGACTGTGGCTGCGGCCTCGGGGTTTAACTGTCCGCATGCAAAGTAATCCAGAAAAAACAAAGGTTCAGCACCTTGCGCCAAGACATCATTGACGCACATAGCCACAAGGTCGATGCCCACTGTGCCGGTTAGCCCGCTCTCTACCGCCACTTTGAGCTTCGTTCCCACGCCATCGGTCCCTGAAATCAGGATCGGGTCGTTAAATCCGGCAGCTTTTAGATCAAACGCGCCGCCAAAACCGCCAAGCCCTGTATCCGCACCGGGGCGCATGGTGGCTTTGGTTAGGGTGCGCAGTCTCGCCACCAGGGCATCACCGGCGTTTATATCAACACCGGCCTGGGCATAGCTAAGACCATTTTGTTTTTTTTTGACCATTGGCTGATTCCTTTCACACGCTCCCTTAAAAGCCTAATGTGAGAATAGACGCAATAGGCGGCTTTCATTCTGTTGTGACAACCGTGTATATTAGACCCTGGTTCAGTGTAATGTTTGTGAGAACAGTAATGATACGAAGCGTGTTGAAAATGCTGGCAGGGATGGCCGTTTTACTGACGGCGCCTTGTGCCTTTGCTGGCAATCCCTTTGAAATTACCGGGGTGCGCATTGATGCCTATGGCCGCAATGTCACCAAGGCCCGCGAACAGGCCATACGTGTCGGTACGCTGGATGCCACATATCTATTGCTGGACCGGCTGACTTTGCCATCAGATAGACTGGCGCTGGACCCTCCATTGGTCATTACCGAAGATATTGCTGAACAATTGGTGGCCGGGATTGGCATTGCCAAGGAAAAACGTAGCCGCTCGCGCTATTTGGGTGAATTAAGTGTCACCTTTGACGCTGCGCTGGTGCGCGCTTTCCTGCGGGTGCAAGGGCTTCCCTTTGTGGAAAGTCAGGCGACGCCGGTCCTTATTGTTGCACTCTGGAAGGATGATGAAGGCAAGCCGGTTCTGCATACAGATAATCCTTTGGCGCGCGTTTTAAAACGCCCGGCTTTCCAGAATCACCTGGTGCCTTTGCGCCTTGCCACGGAGGGCATGAATGCCACGGATGAGGATGAGCTTTCATTGCTGGCCTGGCGTTTGGCACAATTAGATACAGGCTTGCTCAGCACGATGGCGACCAATGTCGGCGTACGCGAGGTGATTGTGGCGTCGGCTCTGCAAGATGGCCCCGCCCATGTGCGCATGGATGTGCGCCGCGTTGTGGTTGGTGACATGGGGATTGAGGCCGTGGTGGATATGGGCCGCTTTGAGGGCGAGGCGGAATATAACACCCCACGGTCTGACAAGCTGTCCCGGGCTTTGTTTTTGGCCGCAGATAATTTGGCACAAACCCTTGATACCAGTTGGAAGCATAAGGCCATTGTGCGCGGTAAAGAGCGCCAAAGCGTCCGTCTGACGGCGTTATATAATGGTCTGGATGAATGGCAGCGCCTGCGCGATGCGCTTGGCGGTGTGGCTCTGGTAGAGGAGGCCCGTCTTGATGCCCTTAGCTATGATGGGGCTTTACTGACCTTGCGCTATATCGGCAGCGAAGAGCAATTGGCCCGGCGATTAGCGCAAAAAGGCATTGCGCTTGGCAATGAAGACATTGGTCTGGTTGCCCGTATTCAATAATTTTAAATTTTGAAGGTGGTGTTGTGCAAACCCGTCAACTCTGGCTCGATCTGGCACCCAAAGGCGGGGCTTACCGCCGAGAAACCTTTGTCGAGGGACAAAGTAATGCGCAGGCGCGCAAAGCCCTGGCGGCATGGAAAGACTGGGCCGGCGGTCTGTTGGCGCTGACCGGCCCTTCGGGGTGTGGTAAATCGCATTTGACGCAATTATGGGCCGAAGACACGGGTGCGGTTCAGTATGATCTGGCGCATTTGTCGCGCACGCTGCGCGGATGTCTCTATATCGAAGACCTGCCCACAGGCCTGGACGAAACGGCCTTGTTTCGCCTGATTAATGCGGCCGCAGCCGGTGAGGTGCATGTCTTGCTGACCAGCATGCACGCGCCGCGCCAATGGCCAAACACTTTGCCGGATTTAACATCGCGCCTTGCCGCCATGCCTACCATTGCCATTGATGAACCGGATGATGTGGTGCTGACCGGGGTGTTAAGAAAGCTGTTTACTGATCGACAAATCGCGGTGAACCAGCCGGTGATTGACTATCTTTTATCGCGTATGGAGCGCTCGACGGCTGCGGCATTGACGACCGTTGAACGTATCCACGCAAAAGGGCATGATCTGAAACAGAATATTCGCCTGCCGCTGGTACGGACCGTTATGGCAGAGATTGAACAGGAAGAAACAACTTAGGGATGGCGCATCAAGAAAACAGCACAGCAAACACTGAGGCCAGCAAGGATCTGCTGACCGCGCCTGCACGGTTTTTAAATCGCGAGCTAAGCTGGCTGCAATTTAACACGCGTGTCTTGCAGGAAGCCGAAAACTCGTGCCACCCTTTGTTGGAACGCTTACGCTTTCTCTCCATATCCGGGTCTAATCTGGATGAGTTCTACATGGTCCGCGTTGCCGGTTTGCGAGCGCAAATTCGCGCTGGCGTTAGCCGGAAAAGTCAGGATGGCCTGACCCCCGCCGAGCAATTGGAACGCATTAACCAAGAAGCGGCCCGCTTGATGCAGGACCAGCAACGCATCTGGCGTGAACTCGTGCCGCAACTCAATGGCGCTGGTGTTTGTGTCACCAATGCCGAAGAACTTGGCGACGACGACCGCAAGCAATTGCACGCGCTTTTTATCGCCCAGATATTTTCGCTGATTACCCCTTTGGCCATCGATCCGGCGCACCCCTTTCCCTTCATTCCTAATCTGGGTTTTGCGCTGGTGCTAAAGTTACGCCGCGCCAGTGATGGCAAGCCGATGAATGCCCTGGTGCCCATTCCCACGGGTGTGCCCCGGTTTTTGACGTTGCAGGGGCAGGCAAAAGACGGCGCAGCGATCAAGCACCATGTGCCGCTGGAATCGGTGTTGGCTTTATTCTTCAAGGATATTTTCCCGAGCTATATCGTCGAGGAGACAGGGGCCTTTCGCCTGTTGCGTGACAGCGATATTGATATTGAGGAAGAGGCCGAAGATCTGGTTCGCCAGTTTGAAAGCATGATCCGCGAACGCCGTCGGGGCGTTGTCGTGCGGGTAAAATTTGACGCCAGCACACCGAATAGCTTGCGCCAGTTCATCATAGAGCAATTGGGGGCCAATCATCGCGATGTGGCCCCGGTTGATGGTATTTTGGGAATTAGCCAGCTTGACCAGTTGATAGTGCCCGAGCGTCAGGATTTGCAATTCCCACCTTTTGAGCCGCGCTTCCCTGAGCGCATTCGTGACCATGGCGGCGATTGCTTTGCCGCGATCCGCGAAAAAGACATTCTGATCCACCACCCTTATGAATCCTTTGATGTGATGGTGCAGTTTTTGCGCCAGGCCGTGGCCGACCCGAATGTGGTGACGATTAAACAAACGCTGTATCGTACCTCCAAAAGCTCACCCATTGTGGCCGCATTGATTGCGGCGGCGGAGGCGGGCAAAAACGTCACCGCCCTGATCGAGCTAAAAGCGCGCTTTGACGAAGAAACCAATCTGAATCTCGCCCGGGCGCTGGAACGCGCCGGTGTGCAAGTGGTTTACGGCTTTATAGAGTGGAAAACCCACGCCAAAATCAGCCTTGTGGTGCGCCGTGAGGGCGACCAATTGCGTACCTATACGCATTTTGGCACGGGCAATTACCACCCGGTGACGGCCAGAATATATACGGATTTATCTCTCTTTACCGCCGACCCGGCCTTTGGCCGCGATGCCGGGCGCGTGTTTAACTATATCACCGGCTATGCCCAGCCCGAAGCGCTGGAACGCATTGCGCTGTCGCCGCTAAATTGCAAATCCACATTATTGCGCCTTATCGCTGCGGAGGCCGATAATGCCCGTGCCGGCAAGCCGAGCGGCATTTGGGTGAAGTTGAATGCCCTGGTGGATGGTCAGGTGATTGATGCCCTTTATGCGGCCAGCGGGGCAGGCGTGCCCATTGAACTGGTAATCCGGGGGATTTGCTGTTTGCGCCCCGGCGTGCCCGGTCTATCCGAAAATATTCGCGTCAAAAGTATTATTGGCCGGTTTTTGGAGCATTCGCGCATTGCCTGTTTTGCCAATGGCAAGGCCATGCCGTCTACATCGGTGCTGGTGTTTATATCATCTGCGGACTGGATGCCGCGCAATTTAAATCGCCGGGTTGAGGTGCTGTGCCCCATTCAGAATCCCACCGTGCACCGTCAGGTTTTAAACCAGATCATGGTGATCAATTTGCAGGATCAGGCCCAGAGCTGGATCATGCAGGGCGATGGGCAGTTTAAACGGGTTGATACGTCCGGCATAGACAAGCCCTTTAGTGCCCACACCTATTTTATGACCAATCCGTCACTTTCCGGGCGCGGCAGCGCCCTAAAGCACGATCAATCACCCTATGTTCAGTCCGGGGACCATACCGAATGACCACGAAGAAAACCGGCAAACTCGCATCGGGGCTGATTGACAAGGCGGTCATTGATGTGGGGTCTAACTCTGTGCGTCTGGTGATCTTCAGAACGCAGGAAACATTTTTTCAGCCGATATTTAATGAAAAAGTGCTTGCTGGTCTGGGGCGCGGTGTGGCCCAAAGCGGCAAGCTGAACCCCGAAGGCGCTGTGGCAGCTATGGCGGCGCTAAAACGCTATAAACGCATCATCAAGGCCCGTGGAATCAGCACCATATTGGCAGTTGCTACGGCGGCTGTGCGCAATGCCGAAGACGGGCCGGACTTTATAAAAGAAGTTAAAAAAGAAACCGGCCTGCACATCAAAATTATCAAGGGCGAGGAAGAGGCTCGCCTGTCGGCGCTGGGCGTTATTGCCGGTGCGCAGGATGCCATGGGGGTGATTGGCGATCTGGGCGGCTCGTCTCTGGAACTGGTGCCTGTCGGCAAGGGCCGGGTAAAGCGTGGGATTTCCCTTCCCCTGGGGCCGCTGGCGATGCGCGCCGGGGATGATATGGACATTAAAAACATGACGGCGCGTATTGATATAGCGCTGGATGAGGCCAGTGCGCAGATTTCAACCAGGGCACAGGGTAGCTTTTATGCCGTTGGCGGCGCGTGGCGCTCGTTGGCTTTGGTGAATATGGCCTTGCGCGGCCACCCTTTGCGTGTTTTGCACAATTACCGTATCAGCCGGGATGAAGCCTTTGAGCTGGTGCATTTGGTCAGCACACAAAGCGCGCAGTCATTGGCAAAAACACCGGGCCTGTCATCCCGCCGAGCACCTTTATTGCCTTATGCCGCTTTGTTGCTGGAACGTATTTTACAGCGTCAGTTCTTTGATAGCGTCACCATCTCCGGTTATGGCCTGCGCGAAGGTCTGTTGTATGAGCAATTGGGATCAAAAGCGCGGGCCGTGCATCCGGTGCTGGCTGGGGTGAAGGCTTTGGCGCAGCAAAACTGGTCGTCGTCGCGGTTTGGCCGCGAAGTACAGCGCTGGCTGGAGCCGGTGCAAGACGTGCTTTGTAGCCCTTTTGGCGAAAAACAGACCCAGCTTTTGGTCGCAGCAGCCTGTCGCTTGGCCGACATCGGGGCGCGCCTGCACCCTGATCACCGGGCACAAATCGCCTTTGATATTGTGCTGTTTGCGCCGTTTGCCGGATTAACCCATGAAGAGCGCGTCGCCTTGGCGCTGTGCATATTTTACCGTTATGGCGGTGATGCGGAACCACCAAGGGGCGGGCTGGTTGGGCACCTTTTGGGGAAAAAGCAAAAAGAATGGGCCTATGGTCTGGGCACGAGCCTGCGTTGCGCCGCCGCCGTTTCAGGGCGCACAGCCAAACTGCTTAAACGGACCCATGTGCACCGGCAGGACGATCATCTCTGCCTTGTGGCCCGTGATGATGCGCAAGAGTTATTAACCGCACGGGCGCAAAAACGCCTGCAAGCCATGGCTGAAGCCCTGGGGCTGAACGCTGAAGCTCCCAAGCCCTGATATGACAATAATTATAGGGTGTTAAGCCGCTTTTGCGTAAGCGGCATTGCACATGGTTTGAGAAACTATTGCATAGGTCTGCACCCATGCCTCGTGTGTTTCTTCGGTAAAATCATCGCCCAGACCCTGCTCTAGGGTCCACAGCAACACCTCACCAACAACATCGTAATGGGCTTCTTCTACGCCATAAGCCAAATGGTTACGCGCCAACTTTTCAAGTATGGGCACAAGCGCTGGCAGGTTTGTCAGGCTCTGAACGGCGGTGCCGAGCACGGCCATCAGTTTTTTGCCCTGATCATCCATGTTTTCTGGAAACATAGGCCGCACTTGCGGCGCAATTTGGAACAAGCGACCATAGAATAGTTTGGCAACGTCACTGGCCGCAGGCCGAATTTTTGCAAAGCTGTTTTGTACAAGCTCGATCTGTTCAGGAGTCATTATATCACCCAATGTTTTGCGCTCATTAAAAGGGCATTAGGGTGATAGTAGCTGATAAAGGCTAAGATTGTATCTCGCTAGAAAAACAGCTTTACCGCGCTTCTATGAGTGCCCGTTTACCGTCAAGCGTCAAAGATAACTCGCCGCGTTTCAGGCGCAGCGCATCCTCGCCAAAGGCCTCCCTGCGCCAGCCTTTCAGGGCGGCAATGTCTGCGTCATCATAGGCTGCTAGGCGTTCTATATCGGCGGCATTGGCAATAAGACGCGGGGCGACACCCAGGTCTTCAGCCTTGATCCGCAACAAGACTTTCAGCATTTCCACCACAGGGCCAAGACCCGACGGCATGGCCTGTGGGCGCTCCACTTTGGGGGCGTGCTCGGCAGGATCAGTGAGGGCGTCGTTAATGGCACCAAGCAGGCCTTGCGCCATAGAAGAGCGTTCAAACCCGCGTGGGATGGCGCGCATGCGGCCCAAGGCCTCGACCGTACGTGGGGCCTGTTGTGCCACTTCATAGATGGCATCGTCTTTTAATATACGCCCGCGCGGCTTGTCTCGGGTCTGGGCTTCGCGTTCCCGCCAGCGTGTGACAAAGCGCATTATGGCCAGCCATTGCGGGGTATATTTACGGATTTTCATACGCCGCCAGGCTTCTTCAGGGTCAAACTGGTAAAGTGCAGGATTGGTCAAGTTTTCCATCTCTTCATCAACCCAGCTCAGGCGGTTCCGGTCTTCCAGGCGTCCAATCAACAAGGGATACAGGTCACGCAAATGGGTGACGTCCCCAATGGCATAGGTCAGTTGTTTGTCGGTCAAAGGCCTGCGTGACCAGTCGGTAAAGCGTGAGCCTTTATCCACTGTGCGGCGGAGCATTTTTTGCACCAGTGTGTCATAGCCAATAGAATCGCCAAGGCCTGCCGCCATAGCGGCAATCTGGCTATCAAACAGTGGCAAGGGAACTTGCCCCATCAGCCGGTAGAAAATTTCAAGGTCCTGGCGCGCCGCATGGAAAACCTTGGTGATGCTGGTATCGGCCATGATGCTGAGGAAGGGACGCATATCCAGTCCTTCGGCCAGCGGGTCAATAATAGCCTCTACATCGCCGCCAGCCACCTGGATCAGGCACAGCTTGGACCAATAGGTGCTTTCCCGTAAAAATTCAGTATCTACGGCAAAGAATTCTGTTTTGCGTAGGCCTTCGCAGACCTCGTGCAGGGTGTCGTTATCGGTGACGATTACCATGTGTTTTTTATCCGTCGATACATCATGAAAAGAGCAAACAGCAGGCTGATAATGGCGATGCCAAAATAAGCGCTGGAAAGTGGTAAATGAGAGCGGGCTACAAAAATCAACGCCAATTGCCCAATAGAGGCACCCGCAGCATTCATCACCGCCCCGCCAGCTAGCAGACGGGCGCGGAACTTTTCAGGTGCCCGGTGTTGCGACATGGCCTGCAAGGGCACAACGAATATGCCTGAAAATGTGGACATGGCAAAAAAATCAAATAGTAAGCGCCAATTCCTCTTGTCAGCAAAAAAGTCACTGACACCGCCTAACGGCGCAGGGGTTCGCCCGGCGCTGGAAAAAAGAACATCGGCAGCAAAGACCGATAGCAAGATAGCGCCAAGGATTGAAAACCCTATAATATCTCGCCCCCGCGTGGCCAGCGCGCATGCCAGCGAGCCAAAAGCCGCCCCCAGGGTAAAGACCACCATAAAGACCGACACCACGCTTTCGTCCATATAAAGCATGTCATGAACAAGAAGCGGCAAGACAGTGATGGACGCGGCACTGGCGGCCCAGAACCAGGCAACCCCCACCAGTGGTCGCAATGTTTTTGGTTCCAGAAATAAATTGGCCATGGTGCGCCATGTGCCGGAAAATATATTCCAGTTAATGCGTAAATCCGGCGCAGCGGCAGGCTTTGTCGGCATCATGCGCATGAAAACCCAGCCCAGAACGGCCAGCGTGACCAGTAAACCGCCAATGATTTCCGGGCCATGGGCGCGGCGGATAAGCAATATGCCAACCAGAGACCCCGTCAGGATGGATAAAAATAAAGTGCCGCTGATCAAGGCATTACCGGGGGTCAGTTCCTTGCGGCTAAGGTATTGCGGCAAAGCTGCCTGTTTGGCCGGGGCAAAAATTGCAGACTGCGCCCCCATAAAAAACAAGGTAATAAAGAGGACTGGGCCAGAGTTCAGCACAAACCCGATGGCGGCGCTGAGCATGAGGAATATCTCGCCCAGCTTGGTGAGCCGCAATACCAGATCGCGCGGATAACGATCCGCAATCTGGCCCGCAATGGCTGAAAACAAAAAGAACGGTAGCGAGAAGACAGTGGCTGCGACGGGCACCAGAACTTCGCTGTCTATGCCCTGAAGCTGCAAGCCCCCAAAGGTAATCAGGATAATCAGCGAATATTTAAAAACATTGTCATTAAAGCCGCCCAGCGTTTGCGAAAGCAAAAGCGGCGCAAAGCGCCGTTCGGTCAACAACTTCAAGGCACTGGAATTACTCATATACTCTTGTCCAGAAATGTGCGTACTGCCGTAAAAACGTCATCAAACATGGCTTCGGTCAGCCGACCCGTATTGGTGTTATAGCGCGAGCAATGATAGCTGTCGAACAGACGAAATTGCCGCCCTTCGCTTCCCACTTCGTGCTCGGCCCCATGGCCAAAGGGATAGGCCACGCGGCGCAAACCTAGCGTTGAAATCATATTGTCATGGGCAATGCGGCCCAGAGCAAAAAGTGCAGTCACATTGGGCAGATGCGCCAATCGGCTAATGAGAAAAGGCCTACACGTGCGGGTTTCTTCGCCGGTGGGCTTGTTTTGCGGCGGCACACAGCGCACCGCATTGGTGATCATACAATCTTTAAGTTGCAAATCATCCTGGCCATTCTTTTCAAACGTCCCGATAGAGAATTTCTGCTTGGCGAGGGCCTTATAGAGAAGGTCGCCAGCCCCATCGCCAGTAAAGGGGCGCCCGGTACGGTTGGCCCCGCCGCGCCCTGGGGCCATGCCAATGATCAAAAGCCGCGCCGCTTCGTCTCCAAAAGAATCCACCGGGCCATTATGCCAACTTGGCTCGGCCTTTCTGATCTCGTCGATATAATCAACCAGACGCGGACAAAGAGTGCAGCCAAAGGGCGCTTCGGGTGGAACGGGATCTGGGTGCGCTTTGTTGTTCATCAGGGATTACTGTGCCGAATCGTTATCGTCTTGGGCCGGGCGCGCCAATAAGGGGGCCAGATCATTGAGTTCAATGAAGGAATCGGCAACCCGGCGCAACTCGTCCGAAGCCACTGGCGGGTTAGACAAGGTGGTAGAAACTACAGAAACCCGCACGCCCTTGCTCTGTATCGCCTTGATCAGCGGGCAGAAGTCTCCGTCGCCGGAAAAGAGGATAATGTGGTCCAGCCACTCTGCGGCCTGGAGGGCATCAACAGCGATGTTGACGTCCATATCGCCTTTAATCCGCTTGCGGCCAGTGACAGCATCTGTGTATTCTTTGGCTGATTTGGTGATAATGGTGAAGCCATTATAGTCCAGCCAGTCGACCATTTTCTTCAGGGGTGAAAAGTCCTGATCTTCAACCAGTGCGGTATAATAATTTGCGCGAACCAGCCGACCCCGCTTGCGAAACTCACTCAGCAATTTTGAATAATCAACTTCAACATCAAGGGCGCGCAGGGCAGAGTAGAAATTCGCGCCATCAATAAAAAGCCCAAGGCGTTCATCAGGGTAAAATGCCATTTTATAAATCTTTCAAAGAAATGGATTAAATGTGATTCAAAACGAGGTCGTCGGAAATAACAAAGCCTATATCGCCTTTGGTGCCAACCTCCCATATGCAAATCATTCGCCAGCGGGCACGATTGTGAAGGCTTGTGATGCAATGAAGGGCAGGGGGGTGAAGGTCCTAGGCCTGTCCCGTTTATGGCAAAGTCCGGCCTGGCCTGATCCTTCGGCACCGGCCTATGTGAATGCCGTGGCCGAAATTTCAACTGCTTTGCCACCATTCGCACTTTTGCACGTCTTGCGAAACATAGAGCAAAAATTTGGACGGCGGCGCTCAGTGCGCAACGCGCCGCGTACCCTCGATATTGACATTCTATCTTATGGGAAAGTGCGCATTCAGTCCCAGCATTTGCAAATTCCTCATCCCCGCCTGACCGCGCGTGCATTCGTGCTGTTACCGCTTTTCGATATAGCCCCACACTGGCGATTGCCCGGCAGTGGTCAGCCAGTTTCCGCCCTGATCCGGGCCTTGCCGAAGGAAAGCAAGACGCAAACTTTACCGCTTTAACACTAAAAGCGGATAATAACTGTATTATAAGCGATATTGATGCTTGCATCGGCCCATGGGCAAGGCTATGCAGTCGCGTTTCCACAATGGTTTTGTGCCCAGATACCGGAGTGCCCTATGGCTCGTGTTACCGTCGAAGATTGCATCGAAAAAGTTGATACACGTTTTGACCTGATTTTGCTGGCCGCGCATCGTGCCCGCACGATTCTTTCTGGTGCCCCTTTACTGGTTGAGCGTGATAATGACAAGAACCCTGTCGTTGCGCTTCGGGAAATCGCTGATGAAGTCATTGGTGTTGACACCCTGGCTGAGAGCCTTATTTCCAGCCTGCAACGTGTACTTCCCGATGAAGAAAGCGGCGAAGAAACAGAACGCATGGCGATTGAGCATCAAAAAGCTGAAGCTGCTGTTTCCGAAGTGGACATGCTGAAGGCCCTTACCGCTGATCGCGATGGCGCCCCAGACAACCGTTTTTAGCGCAATGGCTGAGGCGACACCGTCGCCGAAATTACCACCGTCCATGCCGGACGGCGTTCCCGGTCCTATACCCAAGGCCAAAGACCTGATTGCGGCTATACGCACTTATAATCCGGGTGTGGACGAAGCCCTGATCCGTGATGCCCATGATTTTTGCCAGCAAAATCATGGGGTACAATTGCGCGCCTCTGGCGAGCCTTATTACGGGCATCCGGTAAATGTAGCATCGATCCTGATCGGCCTGCATCTTGATCAGGCCAGCATTATAACCGCCCTTTTGCATGACACAGTAGAAGATACAGACGTGACGCTGGACGATTTGCAGTTGCGTTTTGGCGATGAAGTTGCCGCCCTGGTTGATGGGGTGACAAAGCTTGGCAAGCTGGAACTGGATTCTGCACGTACGCAACAGGGTGAAAACTTACAAAAATTTGTATTGGCCATCACCAAGGATGTGCGCGTATTGTTGGTCAAGCTGGCTGATCGTTTGCACAATATGCAGACCCTGCACTTTATTTCCCGGCGTGATAAGCGCGAGCGTATAGCCCGTGAAACTGCCGAGATTTATGCGCCCCTTGCCCGACGTATTGGTATTCAAAAGATTTGTGCCGAACTGGAAGACCTGTCCTTTCGCTATTTAAATCCGCCAGCTTTTGTTTCCATTACGCGCCGGCTGCAAACCCAGCGCGAACACACCGCGCCGCAAATCGGAAAAATGTCCCGGGCGATATCCGAACGGGTGATGGCGGCAGGGATTGCAGCGCGCGTTTTTGGTCGTGAAAAGCGGCCCTTTTCAATCTGGCGAAAGCTGGAACGTCAGGCCATTACCTTCGATGAGCTGGCTGACGTCTATGCTTTTCGCATCATTGTCGACAGCCCTGAGGATTGTTACCGGGTGCTGGGGTTGATCCATACCTCCTGGCGTTGTGTGCCTGAGCGTTTTCGCGACTTTATTTCTGTGCCCAAGCCCAATCGTTATCAGTCTTTGCACACGACGGTGATTGGACCCGGTAATGTGAAGGTGGAATTGCAGATCCGTACCGAAGAAATGGATCGCATTGCCGAAGAGGGCGTGGCGGCGCACTGGCGCTACAAGCAAGACGGCTATGCCTATGACAGCGTTGCTGGCGGCGATCCGCTGGAAATGCTTAAACCCCTGCTGGAAATTCTGGAATATGGCGGCGGGCCGGATGATTTTCTGGAACATGCAAAGCTGGAAATGTTTCAGGACCAGGTGTTTGCCTTTACCCCTAAAGGCAAACTGATTTCCCTGCCTGCCGGCGCAACGGCGCTGGACTTTGCCTATGCGGTGCATACGGACATAGGTGATGAATGCGTCGGCGTGAAAATTAATGGCCGGACACGGCCTTTGCGGACGTCACTGAATAACGGCGATTCGGTCGGCATTATCCGGGGCGGCGTTGCCGGTCCGCCGCAAGGCTGGGAAGGCATGGTGGTGACGGGGCGAGCGCGATCGGCCATACGCCGTCTGATCCGCGAAGTTGAACGTCAGGAGTATGAAAAACTGGGACGGGCCTTTGTTGAGCGGCTGTTGCGGCGCGAGGGGTTGAAAGGCACGGTGGTGCTCAAAGACGCCAGAAAACGGCTGAGGCTAAAAACCAATAAAGAGCTTTATCGCCAGATCGGTAGAGGGCAATTGCGCACCGACAAATTTATGGATGCACTGTTTCCCGGGCGCGCTGACCAGGGTGTTGAGCAGATAAATCAGCGCGAGCTGATTAGTGACCAAACCGCACGTTTTTATGTGAAGGGCAAAGGGATTAAGGCCAAAACACCCATGCATTTCGCCCAGTGCTGTACCTCGCTGCCTGGTGATCGTATTGTCGGCGTTACCGATGGTGGCAAAGGCCTGATCATTCACACGATCGATTGTGAAATGCTGGCCGATTATGAAGATCGCGAAGAAGACTTTATCGACCTTAGCTGGACCCCGCAGGCCGGTACGGAATCGGCCTCGGTCGGGCGCATTCTGGCCACCGTGGTGCACCAACCTGGGGCACTGGCCGAGATTGCCGATGCGGTAGGGCGCTCCAAGGGGAATATCATGGACCTTAAATCCCTGACGCGGGCATCCGATTTCTTTGATATGTCTTTTGATGTGGAAGTTTCCGGCGCAAGGCACCTGTCCCATATTGTTGCCGCAATGCGCGCGTGTAATTGTGTGGTTTCGGCGCACCGGGCTAGAGCCACCAGCCCCGATTTCAAGAGTTCCAGTTAGGATTGCCTTATGAATACCAATGATGTTTTGCAGGAATTTCGCGAGGTTGGTGCCTTGCTGGAAGGGCACTTTGTTTTGTCATCCGGGCGTCATAGCCCATTTTTCTTGCAAAAAGCCTTTATATTCATGAACCCGGCGCGCACGGAAAAACTGTGCAAGGCGCTGGCAGCAAAGGTCGAGGCCGCAGAAATTGGCCCCTTTGACGCCATTATATCGCCCGCCGTTGGCGGCATCATTCCGGGCTATGAAACGGCCCGGCAAATGGAATTGCCAGCCATGTATGTCGAGCGCGTAGAGGGCGCGTTTTGCCTTCGCCGTGGCTTTACGCTGACAAAAGGCGCGCGGGTGCTAATTGTCGAAGACATCATCACCACCGGCCTGTCTTCGCGCGAATGCATTGAGGCGGTGCGCGCCCTTGGGGCCAATGTGGTGGCCGAGGCCTGTCTTATTGACCGCTCTGGCGGCAAAGCCGATGTGGGTGCCCCGCTGATTTCATTGGCGCAAGTTGATTTTCCAACCTATGCCCCGGACGATGTACCTGCTGAGCTGGCCGCGATTACTCCCCACAAACCCGGCAGTCGAGATTTGCACGCATGACCCCCCGTCTTGGCGTCAATATCGACCATGTGGCGACGATCCGTAATGCCCGTGGCGGAAACTATCCGGATCCGGTAAAGGCGGCGCATATCGCGGCCAAAGCCGGGGCCGATGGCATTACCGCGCATTTGCGTGAGGACCGACGCCATATTACCGACCGGGATATTGTACGCCTTGGCGAAGAAATTGACCTGCCGCTGAACCTTGAAATGGCGGCAACCGATGAAATGTTGGCCATTGCCCTGAACGCGCGCCCCCACGCCGCCTGTATCGTGCCTGAAAAGCGCGAGGAGCGCACCACAGAGGGCGGGCTGGATGCGGCGGGCCAACATAACCATTTGGCGCGTTTTGTGGGTGCATTGCGCGAAAATGGCACCCGGGTGTCTCTGTTCATTGAGCCTTCTCGCAACCAGTTGGAGGCTGCCCTTGCCTTGGGCGCGCCTGTGGTCGAACTGCACACCGGGGCCTATGCCGATGCCTGTAATGCCGGTGATACGGCCAGGGCAGAGGCAATTTTGAATGATTTGCGCGATGCAGCCAGTTTTGGGCACCGTCAGGGATTGGAAATCCATGCAGGCCATGGCCTGACGTTTAACAGCGTCACGCCTGTGGCGGCGATTGAAGAAGTTAAAGAGTTGAATATAGGGCATTTTTTGATTAGTGAGGCCATATTCTGTGGTCTTTCCGAAGCCATTATCCACATGCGTGACCTTATTGCCCATTGCCGAAACGAGAAAGCCTTATGATTTTGGGTATTGGCGCGGACCTGTGCGATATAACCCGCATAGAGAAAACACTGGCTCGTTTTGGCGAGCGTTTCACTACCCGTGTTTTTACGCCCATAGAGCGCGAAAAATCTGATCGGCGCAAAGAGCGTGCTGCGTCATACGCTAAACGCTTCGCCGCCAAAGAGGCCTGTGCCAAGGCGCTGGGAACAGGTGTTAAATTCGGGGTGGCCTGGCGCGAACTGGGCGTCGAAAATCTGCCCACGGGGAGACCAACCATGATCTTGCAGGGCGGTGCAGAGCGCCGTCTGGACGAATTGACCCCAAAGGGGTATCAGCCCATCATTCATTTAACGATCACTGATGATTACCCGCTTGCGCAAGCGTTTGTGGTGATTGAAGCTAGGAAAATATAGAGCATGGCCAGTAATGTTGAGGGTAAGGCAGACGCGAAGACGCAAGAGGCCGAAGGGTGGGGCGAAACCATTCGCACCATTTTCTGGGCGCTGCTCATTGCGGCTGTATTGCGTACCGTGCTCTATCAGCCTTTTACGATCCCGTCTGAATCCATGCGCCCGCAATTGCTGGTTGGCGATTATCTGATTTCGTCTAAATACGCCTATGGGTACAGCCGCTATTCTCTCCCCTTTAATTTAAATCTTTTCAAAGGGCGCTTTTTGGGCCGCGACCCAAAACGCGGTGATATTGTTGTCTTCAAATGGCCCCGCGATACCAAATTTGACTATATCAAGCGCCTTATTGGTTTGCCGGGTGATACTGTTCAAATAAAAAATGGCCGCGTTTACCTGAACGGCAAGGCCTTAAAGCGCGAAAGTGCCGGTGAAGAGACCATTGTGGAACATCGTGGTGGTTCACGCATTGTAACGCGTTTTCGCGAGACCATGCCCAATGGCCACAGCTATATTACCTATAATATGACTGATAATGGCCACTATGATAACACGCCGGTTTATCGTGTGCCGCCGGGGCATTATTTCATGATGGGTGATAATCGGGATAATTCGCTCGACAGTCGGGATTGGGGCTTCGTGCCTGCACAAAACCTGGTTGGACGCGGGGAGCGTATTCTGGTTTCTGTCAATGACAAGTTCAGCCTGTTCAAGCCGTGGACATGGTATAATTTCCGGGGGCGGGCCTTGGTTAGCCTGCGCAAAAACAAGTGAGCAGCCCTGCCAACCCTGCTTTGGAAGATTTTCAGAACAAACTGGGGTATCAGTTTAAAAACAATGATTTGTTGAGCCGGGCGCTGACCCATTCCAGCTATGGCGATGGGCGCAATACGGCGCGCGATAACGAACGTCTGGAATTTCTGGGCGACCGGGTTCTTGGGCTGTTGGCTGCGCAGTTTTTGTTTAATGCAGATCAGCGTTTTAACGAAGGCGATATGGCACCGAGGCTAAATGCATTGGTACGTAAAGAGGCCTGCGCCCGGGCCGCCCGCCGCGCCGGCATCGGTGAGTTTCTGTTATTATCCAAATCCGAAGCTAAAAGCGGAGGACGGGACAAGGAAAAAATTCTAGGCGATGCCTGCGAAGCCGTGCTGGGTGCGCTCTATGTTGATGGCGGGCTGGAAGCCGCAAAGGCTTTTTTTGTTACCTTCTGGGGCGATGAATTGTCCGAAGAGGGAAAATCCATTCACGACCCCAAAAGTCAAGTCCAGGAATGGGCGCAGGGCCAGGGGCATGCCTTGCCAATTTATACTTTGCTGGAGCGCTCCGGCCCGGACCATGCCCCCGAATTTCTGATCGAGATCAAGGCTGGGGGCCTGATAACGCAAGGTAAAGCAAGAAACAAACAGGCAGCCGAACGCGAAGCGGCGCGCAAGCTATTGGAAATGAGAAAGAAAACATGACAACCTCATCAGAGGATACACGTTGCGGCTTTACCGCCATCATCGGCGCGCCCAATGCCGGTAAATCCACACTGGTCAACAAATTGGTCGGGGCCAAGGTCTCTATCGTCACCCATAAGGTGCAGACCACGCGCTTTAATGTGCGCGGCGTTCTGGTCGAAGGCCAAAGCCAGATCGTTCTGGTGGACACCCCCGGCATCTTCAGCCCCAAACGCGCTTTGGACCGGGCCATGGTGCAGGCCGCCTGGAACGGCGCCGCCGAAGCCGATAAAATCGTACATCTGGTGGATGCCCCGGCCTATGCGCGGGTTTTGAACGCAAAAGGCGCCAAGGCGCAGGATCAATTGGCCTTCAAGGACGTTGATCGCATTATCAAAGGCCTGAAAACTCATGAATTAAAGGCCGATCTGGCGTTAAACAAGATTGACCTTTTAGACAAGGAAGACCTGCTTAAGCTGGCGAAACATTTTGAGGAAACAGGGCGTTACAACGAAACTTTCATGATAAGCGCCAGTAAGGGGTTGGGGCTGAAAGCCCTGAAAGCCAGGCTGGCAACTGCCATGCCCGAAGGACCGTGGCATTATCCGAAAGATCAGATTGCCGACCTGCCGTCGCGCCTTCTGGCCGCCGAAGTGACACGCGAAAAGCTGATGCTGCGGGTGCATGAAGAACTGCCCTATGCCGCCAGTGTTGAGACCGAGACCTGGGAAGAACACCGCAATGGGGCGGTACGGATTGGTCAGGTGATTTACGTTCAACGTGAAAGCCAGCGTAAAATCGTGCTGGGCAAAGGCGGGCAGGTGATCAAAGCCATTGGCGCAACTTCCCGTCAGGAGCTATCACACATGTTTGATCGCAAGGTACATTTGTTTCTGCATGTCAAAGTGCGCGAAAACTGGGCCAATGACCGATCCCATCTGGCACTCTTTGGATTAGAGCTAGAGTAATGGAGTGGCAGGACCGCGCCATAATCCTAATGGTGCGTTCCCATGGGGAGAGCAGCGCCATTGTCGAGGTGCTGACCCCGCAATATGGCCGTCATGCCGGGCTGGTGCGCGGCGCAACGGGCAAGCGTTTGCGCGGTATTTTGCAACCTGGCAATGTAGTTGATGTGCACTGGCGTGCCCGCCTGTCTGAACATTTAGGCACCTTTTCCTTTGAAGCCGTTGAAGCCCGTGCCCCGGCGCTATTTGATAATGCCCTGGCGCTTGGTGGGCTGGCTTCGGCCAGCGCCATGGCCAGTCTGACCTTGCCGGAACGTGAGGCCCAGCCGCACATATTTGAGGCCTTTGATGTGCTCATTGCGCAAATGCCCAATGTGGAAATCTGGCCCGCCCTTTATGTACGTTGGGAGGCTGGCGTCTTGCGTGAGCTGGGCTATGGCCTGCAACTGGACCGCTGTGCCGCCACGGGAAGTGCCGAAAATCTGACCCATGTCAGCCCCCGCAGCGGTCAGGCCGTTTGCGCCGAAGCGGCCAAGCCATATCTGGACAAGCTGTTAATTCTGCCAGGCTTCTTGAGGCGTGAACCTGCGCCCCTGAATTCCGGTGATGTGCTGGCTGGGCTAACTTTGACCGGCTATTTTCTGGAACGACGGGTGTTATGGCCTGTCGATAAAGTCTTGCCCGAGGCGCGGAAACGTATGATCGAACGCCTTGAACATGGCGGGCATGGCTGACCCCGTGTTTGTAACTATAGCGGCCAATTGTAACAGGTGAATTTGGCCTCTGGACCTTGGGCGCGCCTCGCGGCATAGTCTGCGCAATGCAAGAGAGGCGAATCTGATCATGTTACTCTTTATCAAAAGACTGTTTGCCTGGTGGGACGGCGCGACCCTTGGGACACTGCTCACCATTGCCAAGCATGGCCGGAAAGTCGGTGAAGACGAGTTTGGCAACATCTATTACGAAGAAAAAAAGCCTGGCATTTATAATCAAAAACGCCGCTGGGTGACCTATAAAGGGTATGCCGATGGCTCGCGCGTGCCAACAGAATGGCATGGCTGGATGCATCACACCTTTGATGCACCGCCGACCGAAGCGCCCTTGCCGCGCAAGGCCTGGGAAAAAGACCACCAGCCAAACCTGACCGGCACCATTTATGCTTGGCACCCCAAAGGGGCGCTGGCGAATAACGGGCACCGTCCGCACGCCACCGGCGATTACGAGGCCTGGACGCCTGATGAGGCAAAATCCTGATGCGTGGGCAACTTGTTGAAACCCTTGTCGGTCTGCTGGTTCTGGTCGCGGCTGGATTTTTTGTTTTGTATGCCATGCAGACCGTGGGCGAAGGGCAAAACCGCAATGACTATACCCTGACAGCCAAGTTTGGTTCAATCGGCGGCGTCAATGCCGGATCCGATGTGCGTATGGCCGGTGTGAAAGTCGGCATCATCAGCAACATTTCACTGGATACCAAAACCTTTGATGCCAAAGTGGATATGAGCATCCACGCAGGCATTCCCGTGCCAGAGGATTCTGTTGCCCGTATTACCACAGATGGATTATTGGGTTCCGCCTATATTTCCATTGATCCGGGGGCCGAAGAAGACCTTCTTGAAGATGGCCAAGAGTTCGATTTTACGCAAGGTGCAGTGGACTTGTTGTCACTTTTGGGGCAATTTGCCGGCGGTTCATCATCAGAATCTGACCAGTAAGCGGTCATAATCACGTCACATCTTTTTTCGATAATAGGCTTATGCGCATTATTCAGTTCACGCTTTTCGCCCTTTTATTGGCGTGCCTGCCTGGCATTGCCACCGCGCAGGCCGTGCCCTCGCAGGACCTTTTGTCTTCGCGCGCAGGCAGTGTGGCTGTGCTGCGCGGCCTTGATAAAATCAGTGCCAAAACCCAGGATTTTGAAGCGCCGGTGAACAGCACTGTGACCTTTGGCACGCTCAGCATCACCGTCAATTATTGCCGCAAAACCCCGCCCGAAGAAAAGCCCGAAGTCTATGTGTTTATGAATGTCAAAGACCGGCGCACTGACGGTTCTGGAAAGCAAACAGACGGCGAAGAGATATTTTCTGGATGGATGTTTGCCTCCAACCCGGCACTGAACGCCTTGGAGCACCCGATTTATGATGTCTGGGTTCTTGACTGCAAGGGCTGATCTGAAGCCGCTATTTGCATTTTTCTATACGCACGCTCCTTTCAACCTGCCTTATTTAAACACACCAGTATAAACTATTTTGCCCCACCGGGGATAAAGTGCGCCCTATCCTCGCTTTACAAGGGTAAAAGAGGGGTAATTAAGGGTAAATAAAGGCTCATTTATCTAAATTAAGGGGTAAACAAGAGGCAAATTAGGGGGCAATTTTATTTTCACACCTTCAACATTGGAGCGCTTCAGGAAGCCTGTGCGCCGTCCACAATGGCCAGCGCATTCTGGCCATTTGTGCCGGTTGGCAGAGCGGCAAAGTCGCCCTTGAGCGGCAGGGCTTTTTCAAGGCGTTTATGGTAGTCAGCGCGCGCAATTTCTTCTGCGCCGAACTGGCCAAGATGGCTGGTGATGAATTGCGTATCCAGCAGGGTAAAGCCGCCCTGGATCAGGCGTGCGCAGAGATGCACCAGCGCGACTTTCGAGGCATCGCGCGCGGTTGAAAACATACTTTCACCGAAAAATGCCCCGCCAAGGCGAACGCCATAAAGGCCGCCCACCAGATCATCGCCCTGCCAGCATTCAACGCAATGGGCATGGCCTTCGGTAAAGAGCCCATCATAGAGATATTCTATGCCATGACTGATCCATGTATCTTCGCGCGCAGCGCAGGCTTCGACTACCGCACCAAAGGCGCTGTCGACACGCACATCATAGATGTTCTGGCGCACGGTGCGGCGCAGGCGGCGCGGAATGTGCAAGGCGTTCAGGGGTAAAATGCCGCGCAAAGGCGGATCAACAATGGCGGCGCGGGTGTCTTCGCGACCGTCAGCCATGGGAAACAGGCCCTGCGCATAAAGCGCCAGTAATTCTTTGGGACCTAGGACGCCAGACATGGCTTAGCTGTCATGCTTGGCCAGCCATTCCTCCAGCCAGTGAATGTGGTAATCGCCCTTTTGGAAATCAGGGTTTTTCAACAAGTCCTGAAATAAGGGCAGCGTAGTTTCAATGCCGGTGACCACCAGCTCATCCAGCGAGCGCGAAAGGCGGCGCAGAGCATCTTCGCGGCACGCCCCATGCACGATCAATTTGCCGATCAGGCTGTCATAGTATGGCGGAATGGAATAACCAGAATAGACGGCAGAATCGAGGCGCACGCCCAAACCGCCGGGGGGATGAAACTCGCGCACTTTGCCAGGCGAAGGCACGAAGGTGCGCGGGTGTTCTGCATTGATGCGACATTCAATAGCGCAGCCGTTAAAGCGAACATCATCTTGCGTAAAAGACAATTTTTCACCAGCGGCAATGGCGATTTGTTCGCGCACCAGATCAACGCCAGTGACCATTTCGGTGACCGGGTGTTCCACCTGAAGGCGGGTGTTCATTTCGATAAAATAGAACTTGCCGTCCTCATAAAGGAACTCAACTGTACCTACGCCCAAATAACCGATTTTACTGATGGCCTTTCTGACAATCTGGCCAATCTCTTCGCGTCCGGCCTGATCAAGGGCGGGTGAGGGGGCCTCTTCCAGCACTTTTTGGTTGCGTCGTTGCAGCGAACAATCGCGTTCGCCCAAATGCACAACATTGCCGTGACTGTCCGCAATCACCTGCACTTCGATATGGCGCGGCTGTTCCAGATACCGTTCCAGATAGACCGTACCATCGCCAAAGGCGGCGGCGGCTTCGGCGCGGGCGGTTTGCACCGCCTGGATCAGTTCATCTTCTTTGCGGGCCAGTTTCATGCCCCGTCCACCGCCACCTGATGCGGCTTTGACCAGCAGAGGAAAACCAATATCCTTAGCAATGGCAATGGCATCTTCAGGGTCGTTAATCTCGCCAACTGATCCCGGTACAACGGGAATGCCGGCCTCTTTAACGGCGACTTTGGCAGTGATTTTATCGCCCATAAGGCGGATGTGGTCTGGCGAGGGACCAATAAACGTCAGGCCATGGGATTGCACAATCTCGGCAAAGCGGGCGTTCTCAGATAAAAACCCATAGCCCGGATGCACGGCGTCTGCGCCGGTGATCTCGGCAGCGGCCATAATGGAGGGCACATTCAGATAGCTTTGCGCCGCTGCCGGTGGGCCAATGCAGACGCTTTCATCGGCCAGCAATACATGCTTGGCATCGCGGTCCGCAGTGGAATGCACCGCCACGGTGGCAATGCCCATTTCGTGACACGCGCGGTGAATACGAAGGGCAATTTCGCCGCGATTGGCGATAAGAACTTTTTCAAACACCAGGTTTACCCAATCACCAGCAGAGTTTCATCAAATTCAATCGGCGCGCCATCATCAACCAGAATTTCAATGATTTTGCCTGATTGCGGCGCGGTGATGGGGTTAAAGGTTTTCATGGCTTCGATCAGCAATAAGGTATCGCCTTCATTGACCGTGTCGCCAACCTTGAAGAAAGGCGTGGCACCGGGTTCTGGTGCCAGGTAGACCGTGCCGACCATGGGGGAGCGGATCGCACCTGGGTGAACAGAAAAATCAACGGCGGCCTCAGGGGCCGGGGTTTCCGGCGCCATGCCAGCGGGGGCGGATTTGGTTTCCACTAGGGCAGGCGCAGGCAAAGCAGCTTGCACCATTTGTGCGGCCATCTGGCGGCTGACGCGCAGTTTCAAATCGCCGCGCTCGACCTCGATCTCGCTTAGGTCCGTATCGCGCAAGATGTCGGCCAGCTCACGGATCAGGGCCAAATCGCCCTTGCCAAGAGCGCGCCCGCCAGATTTTGTGCTTGCTACCATAATGAAGTTTCCGTTTTTTGTTTTAACGTGTTGTGTTAGATTTTAACGAGCTGTAGCGCCGCTGTCACGGCCATCTCATAGCCCATTGCACCAAAGCCGCAAATGCTGGCAGTCGCCGCCGGGGCAACGTAATTTGTGCGGCGAAAGTCCTCGCGTGCGGCTGGATTGGATAAATGCAGCTCAATCACTGGCACGTTCAGCAAACGCAAGGCGTCATGCAGGGCAATGGATGTATGGGTATAGGCCCCGGCATTGATAATCAGGGCACAGGCGGCATCTGCGGCCTCTTGCACATAATCCACCAATGTGCCTTCCGAGTTGGTCTGGCGAAAGACAAGGGTGCGATTTCTGCTTGCTGTCATTTTTGTGCAGGCCGCTTCTATATCACTCAGCGTCGCGCGGCCATAAACCTCTGGCTCGCGTGTGCCCAGCCGGTTCAGGTTCGGCCCGTTCAGAATATATAGCGGTTTGCTCATGGCGCGCTTTTTACGAGCATTGCGCCTAGGGGGCAAGCGCTGTGTTTTTTGCTTCCATCCTTCGACAAGCTCAGGATGAGGAGTAATGTAGTCAGCCAACACACAACCTCATCCTGAGCTTGTCGAAGGATGTGTGACCATAAGGATGAAGGCGTGCCCACTGATGGATATTTGGGTTTATATGCTGCGATGTGCAGACGGGCGTTATTACATTGGCTCCCATAGGGGGCACAGCCCGCAAACCCGTATTGATGAGCATAATGCGGGCCTGAACCCAAAGGCATATACATATTCACGCAGACCCGTTGATCTGGTTTGGTCAGAGCGATTTATCAATATCACTGATGCCATTGCCGTTGAGCGACAACTAAAGGGCTGGAGCCGAGCTAAAAAAGAAGCATTGATCGCCAAAGATTGGGATCAGGTGCAAGCCCTTTCAAAGAATTATACCGAATATGGAAAACCTGAAGCCTGACTTGTCATCCTTCGACAAGCTCAGGATGAGGTTGGGAGGAAGGCTCAAGATGAGGATATGAGTTTGATCTGGACCTCATCCTGAGCTTGTCGAAGGATGGGGAAAAGGATAAGCCTCAGCACATGAATATCACACTCAATGGCGAGGCCCACGCGGTCGAAGCAGGCACCACGATTGCCACGCTTATAGAGGCGCTGAATATCCCTCTTGTCAAAGTCGCAGTAGAGCGCAATCTCTCTATCGTTTCGCGTTCGAGCTTTGATCAGGTGATTCTGCAAAAGGGCGACCGGATTGAGATTGTGCGCTTTATTGGCGGGGGCTGAACATGCAGGACACACCATTGATCATTGCCGGGCGGGAATATGCTTCGCGCCTGATTATAGGCACCGGTAAATACAAGGATTATGCGCAAAACGCAGCGGCCTTAACGGCGTCTGGCGCTGAAATTGTTACCGTGGCCATGCGCCGGGTGAATGTGATGAACCCGGATGAGCCGATGCTGGTGGATTTTATCAACCCAAAGGAAACGGTCTATCTGCCCAATACCGCCGGGTGTTTTACCGGCGAGGACGCGGTGCGCACCTTGCGTCTGGCGCGCGAGGCCGGAGGCTGGTCCCTGGTCAAGCTGGAGGTCTTGTCTGACCCCAAACACCTTTATCCGGATATGGAGGAAACCATGCGCGCTGCTAAAATGTTAATTGATGATGGTTTTGACGTCATGGTCTATTGCTCGGACGATCCGGTGTTTGCCCGAAAACTGGAAGAACTTGGCTGCGCCGCCATCATGCCGCTGGGCGCGCCAATTGGTTCTGGTCTGGGCTTGCAAAACAAGGTCAATATACGCCTGATTGTCGAGCAATCCTCAGTGCCGGTGATCGTTGATGCGGGCGTGGGCACCGCATCGGATGCCACCGAAGCCATGGAGCTGGGTTGCGCAGGCGTGTTGATGAACACCGCCATAGCGGAGGCGCAAGACCCCATTCGTATGGCCCGGGCGATGAAACACGCGGTGATTGCCGGGCGCGAGGCTTATCTGGCAGGACGCATGGCAAAAAAACGCTATGCCGACCCGTCCAGCCCGCTGGCAGGTCTGATTTAACCCCTCAATGCGGGTTTACACGGTGTTGTGACCCCTGCGACGTTTTACCTCTGCCGCTCTTCTCTTGCGCAACGGCGTAATATATGATCGGAAGAAGGGTGAGTAGACTCAAGAGGAGACGGGTGCCGTTGGCGCCCCGATATGTGCATGCAGTATGATGCCAAATTTGAAGCCGCTGTTGATCAGGTAAAGGCCGAGGGCCGCTATCGGGTTTTTGCGGATTTGCGCCGCCAACGGGGTAATTTTCCACACGCACAATTTCGTACGCCCAATGGCGACGACAAGGATATCGTCATTTGGTGCTCTAATGATTATCTGGGCATGGGCCAGCATCCTTGTGTGATCGAGGCCATGCACAAAGCCATCGACGCCGTAGGCGCGGGCGCGGGCGGCACCCGCAATATTTCCGGCACCACACGCTATCATGTTGAACTGGAAGAAGAACTCGCCGATCTGCATGACAAGGAAGGCGCTCTTTTATTCACTTCTGGTTATATTGCCAACGAAGCTACCCTGGCCACTTTGGCTAAAATTCTGCCTGGCTGCATTTATTTCTCCGATGCAATGAATCATGCCTCGATGATCGAGGGCATACGCCGCGCCGGCACGCCCAAGCATATCTGGCGGCACAACGATCTGGACCATCTGGAAGAATTATTGGCTGCGGCCCCGGCCGAAGCGCCCAAGGTGATTGCTTTTGAGTCCGTCTATTCCATGGACGGCGACATTGGCCCGATTGAGGCCGTTTGCGATCTGGCCGAAAAATACGGCGCGATTACTTATCTGGATGAAGTGCATGCCGTTGGCCTTTATGGGCCGCGCGGTGCCGGGATTGCCGAACGCGATGGTATTATGGATCGGGTGGATATTATTAACGGCACGCTGGGCAAGGCTTTTGGCCTGATGGGCGGCTATGTGGCTGCCAATGCCACCATGATTGATGCCATTCGCAGCCAGGCCCCGGGCTTTATTTTTACCACCTCCCTGGCACCAGCACTGGCTGCCGGTGCTGTCGCCAGTGTGAAATATTTAAAACAAAACAATATGTTGCGAGAAAAACATCAAGAGCGCGCTTTGCGCCTGAAAACCCTTCTTCGCGAGGCAGGCCTGCCACTTATGCCATCGGAAACCCATGTGGTGCCGTTGCTGGTTGGTGATCCGGTGGCGTGCAAGGCGGTAACTGACGCGCTGCTCAACGAATATGGCATATACGTACAGCCGATCAATTATCCCACGGTGCCGCGCGGTACCGAACGTCTGCGCCTGACCCCATCGCCTTTGCATGATGATGAATTGATGGCCAATCTGATAGATGCCCTGCAAAATGTGTGGGCGCGTCTGGGGTTATCTGCCAAGGCAGCATGAGCGAAAAGCCGAAAGACCGCGAAATTTTCTTCGAGTTTATTCGGATAGATGAGAACATGCGCGTGTGTGCAGTGGATTCCGTTACCGGCATTGAAATCATCACGATTGTACCGAGCAAAATGCCCGAATCCGAAGCGCAAAAACTAGCACTAAAAAAACTGCTCTGGCGGTTGGAGCGTGAAGACATGGGCGCAGAGGAGGGCAGTGATGTGCCCCATCACCCGCCCGGAAAATACGTATGACAGAAACCTAACGCAGTTTTTTCAGATACTGACGCTCAAAAGCCCGCTTGGCCCAATGGCCAATGCGCAAAGGTGGCAACATGAATTGGCGCTTTTCCGTGCGATAGACCAAAGCGCCCTTGTCCATACTGTCGATCAGGCACACCAGTTCGGTGCGAAATTCCTCGGTCGGGGCTTTTCCTTTGGTTTCATTCACCAGGTTTTTAGCGGCGGCCTCGGCTTGCAGGTCGGCCATATGGGCCTGTTTGGGCATCCAGCCGGGGCCGGGAAAGCTGCCCGCATCGCCGGCAACATAGGTGCGCGGCATATCATCCACTTGGCACAAGACATTGGCGCGGATCATGCCACCGGGCGATAGTGGCAATTCACTCTTTGCAAACCAGGCATTGCCGGTCATGCCTGGCATAAACAAGATCAAATCGGCATTAAATTGACCGCCTTCGGTGGTAACCGTATCGGCGGTAAAGCCTTTGATTTTATGGCCAATATGGATGTCGATATCCTGTTCTTTCATCCGGGCCAGCAGGCGATCTACCGCCGCTTCACCAAGGCGTGCCCCCGGGCGCGGCGCGGGGCAGAAAAACACCAACTTAAAGGCTTGGCGGCGCTTTTCTTTACGCAATTGGCGATCAATACCAAAGAGAAATTCAAACATTGGCCCGCCGCGCATAGCGGCTGGCTCTTTGGGGTTGCCTGCGAAGCCACAGGCGATAGTGCCGCCTTTCAGTGCCGCCAGACGATCACGAATGGCCTCAGCGGCAGGAATGCCTTCACAGGGCGTAATAACGTGCTCTATGCCGGGCAGTTTTTTAATAAAACGCCCGCCACAGGCAATGACCAGTCCATCATTATCCACATCACCCGTGCTGGTTTTTACCGTGCGCCCCTGATTGGTGACGCCTGAGGCACTGGCTTCGATAAAATTGATATCATGGCGTTTGATGAATTTTGCCAGCGGGATGCGCAATTCATCGCCGGTGCGTTTGCCGCACGGTATCCAGATCAGGCTGGGTAAATATATAAATTCTGCCTTGGGGGCGATCATGGTGATCTGTGCTTTGCGCTCCAGTGCCCGTAATTTACGTGCAGCGGTGATGGCTGCAAATCCGGCACCTAATATCGTATAGGCTCGGCTCATGACTGATTCTCGCATTGCTAGGAATTAAGGATGATAAGCGTAAATAACGAAAATGTAATCCTGTTTGACATTTTCACGATAATAACAACACATAATATATATTATGCGCCTTATTGAGGTTGCAGCGCATAGCTGAAAACGGACTTCAATATCCCCTCTATGGGTGATAGCGATATATAAAATTAAACGCCTGCTCAAATCCGAATGGATCAAAAATGGACATTAATGCAATCAGCGCCGGTAAAGCCCCGCCATGGGATGTAAATGCCATCATCGAAATTCCGTTGGGCGGCGTGCCGGTTAAATACGAAGTGGACAAGGCATCCGGTGCGCTCTTTGTTGACCGGTTTTTGCATACGGCCATGTTTTATCCCGGCAATTATGGCTTTATCCCCCACACCCTATCGCTGGATGGTGATCCGATTGATGTGATGGTGGTAGGCCGCACGCCGGTGATTGCGGGCTGTGTGATGCGCGTGCGCCCGGTGGGTATGTTGCAAATGGAAGATGAAAGCGGCCCGGATGAGAAGATCCTGGCCGTTCCGGTATCCAAACTCCACCCCTATTATGAAAGTGTACGCACTTACAAAGACTTGCCAGAGGTTATGTGTGACCAAATCAAGCACTTTTTTACCCATTATAAGGATTTGGAGCACGAAAAATGGGTAAAAGTTGGCGAATGGCAGGACGCGGACACCGCCGCCAAAGCGGTGATGGAAGCGGTCGCCAGAGTTAGTGCCAGAGTTAGTGATTGATATGCGCCCTGCCCGGATATTAATCACTGAAAGTACACAAAAATCACACATAAAAAGCAAAAATCAAAAAAATGCAGATACTTTTGCTAACTTCAGATAAAAAGCTAAAATGCATGCGGTTACCAATATGGATGCCGTGGCATTGCAGATAAAGAAGCGGAATGCAACTGGTGAACACAAAACAGATGGCTGGAATGCGTGAAGGCTCTATTGCTTTGGCTCAGGTTTTGGCGGCCGTTTTGTTGTTATTTGCGGCGTCACAAGGAGCCGCACAGGAACAGGTGTCGGCTAATGCCAGTGCCGCCGACCTAGACAGTTTTTGTGACCGTTTGCCTCGCCCGGCCTTTGCAAAATTGTCCAAAAGCCAATTCAGCAATGACTGGTTTGAAGTCTATGAGATTGAAAAGGGCATCTGGGCCATTTATGAACCGTTTCAGTGGCAGGAAGTCATTTCTTACCTTATTGTCGGCGATAACATGGCCTTACTGTTTGATACCGGCAATGGCATTGGCAATATCAAGGCTGTAATCAAAAAGATCACTGCCATGCCGGTAATAGTGATCAATTCACACAGCCATTTTGATCATATCGGTGGCAATTACCAGTTCGACAATATCGCTTCGATCGCCACCCCCTTTACCATTAAGAATGCCAAAGGCAGCATATCAGCACGGGTGAAAAGGGAAGTCTCTGCGGCAGCCCTGTGCAGGCCCCTGCCCGAAGGCATTACCCGGGATAATCATCATATCCGGCCGTTCCACATTAGCCGGATAATTTCTGAAGGCGATATATTCGATCTTGGCGGGCGCAAACTGGAACTGTTGCGCACCCCCGGTCATACTGAAGACTCCGTGGCTTTGCTGGATCGCGATGCCGGTTTTTTGTGGTCTGGCGACAGTTTTTACGAAGGGCCTGTCTGGCTGTTTTTCCCGGAAACCGATCTATATGCCTATCGACAGTCCATGGCGCGCCTGGCCAGGCTTGCCCCCAGGCTAAAGGCGGTGTTTCCTGCACATAATACGCCCCGGGCAGACCCGGCGCTCCTCATTCAGGCATCAAAAAATCTTGAACTTGTTCTGGCGGGCAAGGTTGCCGGTGTTGGTGTGATGGATGGCAATGTCGAATTTCGCTTTGATCGTTACAGCTTTTTGATGCGAAAAGACTATCATCGCCTGCCCCCACCATGATTGATCTGGAAAATGCAATGTCCCCACTTGACCGGTTAAAGTCCATTATGATCCGCCTGCGTGATCCGGATAAGGGGTGCCCTTGGGATATTAAGCAGGATTTTGCCTCCATTGCGCCCTACACCATTGAAGAGGCCTATGAAGTGGCCGATGCCATTGCGCGCAAAGACATGGATGATTTGCGTGACGAGCTGGGCGATTTACTGTTTCAGGTAGTGTTTCATGCCCAAATGGCCCATGAAAACAACAACTTCACCCTTGATGATGTGATTAATGGCATTTGCGACAAGATGGAACGGCGCCACCCCCATGTGTTTGGCACGGATGCGCAGATCGCGGCTGGCGTACAGGCCGGGGATTGGGAACGCCATAAAGAGCGCGAACGATCCAATAAATCCAAAGAAAACAATCGCAAAGCCGGTTTGCTGGGCGGAATTGCGCACACCCTGCCCCGTTTAAAACGTTCGCAAAAGCTGCAAGCCCGCGCCGCCCGCGTTGGTTTCGATTGGCCGGATCTGGGACCGGTTTTTGATAAACTGGACGAGGAAGTGGCCGAGCTAAAAGAAGCCCTGAACACCCCGGAAAACATCGAACATATTGCTGATGAACTTGGTGATATATTGTTTGTTTGCACTAACTTGGCACGAAAACTTAATATAGATGCAGAGAACGCATTGGAGCGCTCAAATGTTAAATTTGAACGCCGCTTTGCCTATATCGAAAAATGCCTGGCCGAGAGGAATATATCGCTGGATGATGCCGATCTGGACCTGATGGAGCGCTATTGGGTTGAGGCTAAGGCGTATGATTGAACCCAGCCAGCCTTTTAAGTGACCGCAGACACTATAAACAAGCCCAAAACACCACTGACAATCATGGTTAGGAGTTTGAGTCTAAAAAGTTTGGTATTGCCAACGAACTTAACGCCTCCTTCTTCATCACCGCTAAATCGGGCAATGCCCAAGCATATAATCAAAGGGATTAAGTTGTATAATAACGATAAGGTTTCTGTCTTACCATTGTTTGCGTTTGAATATGAAATCATATTCCAGAAATAATATACAAGAAAACCAGTCAGGCCATACGCAGCATAAAATTTGAATGAAAGCTGTTTGTATGAAAAACGATTAGACATAGGGAACCATCTTTAATGTGGATACCTAAGTCTACGAATGCATATATATGATTGCAACCAAATTTATTGTGAAACCCGTTCTGGCGATATTTCCGGAAAGGCCGCCACCWGCGCACCCAGATTTTTGCTGTCTAATTGCGCCACCAGAATTTGCTGGCCGTTTTCATCGCTCTGGGTATCCAGCAATTTACCATTTCGGCAAATCCACGGGCTGATCCGCCCCTCGCCGACGGGAACGGCGATACGCACGGTAATCGAGCCGGCAGAGAGAATTTTCTCGATACGTTTGATCAGGATTTCCTGCCCCTGCCCCGAAACGGCGGATAGCAGAACCGGATTGGGGGTGATGGATTTGACCTGCGCCTGCAACAAGGCGCGATCATCTTTTGGCACCAGATCAATCTTGTTCCAGACCTCTAAGATGGGAATGGCGTTATCCTGTGCGCTGAATAACTGATCCAAAATGGTGTTTACATCCTCGCGCTGTTCGGTGCTTTGGTCCGAGGCAATATCGCGCACATGGATGATCAGGTCAGCCTCCAGCACTTCTTCCAGCGTGGCGCGAAAGGCGGCGATCAGCTCGGTCGGCAGATCGGAGATAAAGCCCACCGTATCGGAGAGAATGGCCTCGCGCCCCTGCCCCAAAGCAATCTGGCGCATGGCCGGGTCCAACGTGGCGAACAGCATGTCTTCGGCCAGCATTTTGGTGCCGCACAGGGCATTGAACAGCGTGGATTTGCCCGCATTGGTATAGCCCACCAGGGCAATCACCGGATAAGGCACGCGTTGGCGGGCCGAACGGTGCAGCCCCCGGGTGCGGCGTACATTGTCCAAGGCTTTGCGCAGGCGCATTATACGTTGGCTCAGCAAACGCCGGTCGGTTTCCAGCTGTCGCTCCCCAGGGCCGGCAAGAAAGCCCTTGCCGCCCCGTTGGCGCTCTAGGTGGGTCCAGGTTCTGACCAGGCGCGAACGCTCATAGGTCATAAGCGCCAATTCCACCTGCAAACGACCTTCTTTGGTGCGGGCGCGCAGGCCAAAAATTTCGAGAATAAGGCCGGTGCGGTCAATGACCTTCACATCCAGCGCTTTTTCCAGATTGCGCTGTTGTACCGGGGACAGGCTGGTATCTACAATCAACAGCGCGGCGTCGTGCTCGCGCAGCTCAATACGCAGATTATCAATCAGTCCCTTGCCCAGAAACGCCCCGGCATGGGCCTTGCGGATAGGCACCAGTCTGGCTTCCGGCACCTCAAGCTCCAGGGCCAGCGCTAACCCTTTGGCCTCTTCAAGGCGGACATAGGGATCGCGCACGCCGCCTTTGGGTGTAGGCCCCTTAAGCACAGGAACGATAACAATAGCATTATTTTGTGTGCGGGCCGGTGGGTTCACGCGCCTTCATCACCACCTTCATCTTCATCAGTTTCAAACAGGGAAACTGGTGCGGATGGCATAATGGTTGAAATGGCCTGCTTGTAGACGAGCTGTGAGTGGCCATCACGGCGTAACAGGACACAGAAATTATCAAACCAGGTGATTATGCCCTGTAATTTCACCCCATTGACCAGAAATATAGTCAGCGGAGTTTTGGTTTTCCTCAGGGCATTCAGGAAAGTATCTTGTAGACTTTGTTTTTTTTCGCCAGCCATTGCCGTGCTCCGTTTGCGGCATGGAATGATTCCATTGCCGGTTCGCAGTCTGTTTGTGTTATTGCACTTTCTAATCGCGCTTTATAAGCGTGGCAATAGCTGTGCGTTATGTAGCTGCGCTTTTCAAGTAATCTTTGCGCAGCGCACTGGCCAATGGGCCGGGTTTACCGCCGCCCACCGCCTTGGCGTCAATATGAGTGATCGGCGTCACCAGAGTTGTTGCCGAGGTCATAAACGCTTCGCGGGCATTTTGGGCTTCTTCGAGTGAAAAGGACCGTTCCTCTACCTTCATTTGCCGTTCGGCTGCCAGAGTCAGGACATGGGCGCGCGTAATGCCACCTAAAATATCCGAAGATAGATTACGGGTGGTCAGAACGCCCTCTTTACTCACAATCCAGGCATTGGATGAGGAGCCTTCAGTAATCAGGCCGTTGTTATCTACCATCCAGGCTTCAAAGGCGCCTTTCTCGTGCGCGGCCTGTTTGGCCAGTATATTGGGCAACAGAGACACTGATTTTATATCGCACCGCGCCCAGCGTTCGTCGGGCACAGTAATGACCGTCACGCCGTTTCGTGCCGTTTGATCAGCCTTGCCCGGATTTGTGCATTTGGCAGTAACAACAATGGAGGGCAAAGTATTATTTGGAAACGCGTGATCGCGCGGGGCTACCCCGCGTGTGATTTGCAGATAAACAAGGCCATTGCGCACCCGGTTTTTACGCATCATTTCATGCAGCACTACCCTAAGCGCTGCATCACTCATTGGAGCGGCGATTCTCAACTCGCCCAATGATCGCTTCAGGCGTTGAAAGTGCCCGGCGTTATCCAGCATTTTGCCCTGTCGTATCGCCCACACCTCGTAAACACCATCCGAAAACTGATAGCCGCGATCCTCGATATGAACGCAGGCATGGTGGTGGTGTACATAGGCACCATTAACATAGGCAATTCTAGACATAATAGTTCCTACTCTCTCCAGAATTCGGGGGATAGCAAAGCCAGCACGGCCAGGATTTCAACCCTGCCCAGGGCCATGCCCAGACTTAGCGCCAATAAGGCCGGTGGTGAAAGGTGTGAAAAATCCCCCGGTCCGCCGGGTCCAGCCAAAAAGGACGGCCCCGCATTGGATATGGCCGCCACGGCGGCATTGCTGGCCTCTTCAAAGTCGGCACCAAAGGCCGCGACCACCACAATCAGAAACCCCAACGCCCCGGCATAACCCAAGACATAGACCCACAAATTGGTGAAACTGCTTTCGGGAATGGTCTGCCCGCGAAACCGGGTGGGTTTGACGGCCGAAGGATGGCTGAGCTTGAAAAGCTCAGACCCAGTACGGCTAAACAGCAGTAAAAAGCGAATCACCTTAACGCCCCCGGCAGTGGAAAGCGCCGCCCCACCGACCAGTACGATGCTCATGGTGATGGGCAAGGGTAACAGGCTGGTGCCGCCCTTGGTCATTGGCGTTGCATTGGTAGTGGCCAGAGTAATGCCGTTCAAAATAGCCGGGCTGAGATGGGCCCCCATTAAAAACAACAAAACCGCCGAAAGCGCCGCCATGGCCAACACGCCCAGGGTTTCCGGGTCAGAGAAATGCCAGACCCTGCCCCGATGCAATTCCCAATGCAGGGTAAAGCTGGTGGCACCGATCAGCATGCCAATAGCGCCGCCCCAGGCACCGATGCGCCCGGCAACGGCATCAAAAGACGAAACCCCGGGCAATATGCCACCAGTAGATACGGAACCGAACATGGCAATCATGGCATCAAAAAACGGTGCCCCGGCCAGTAACAACCAGATCATAACCCCCAGGCTGGCGGTGCCATAAACACTGGCCACAATCATGGATAACGAGCCGATCCGGCTGCTCAAATCTTCTTTATCCACGCTTAGCAGGGACGAGCGGTAAACCCCCGGGCCGGTTAGATAGAGCGGTGCCAAAACCGCCAACGCCAGCAAAATAGACAAATACCCACCCAGCCATTGCAACAGGCCACGCCAGAAGATGACCGGCTCTCGGTCACTGGCGAACGATAAAATCTGTCCCCCGGTGGTGGTTAATTGTGCCATGGCATCACTATAAGCCAGAATATAAGGAGTTTGCGGCTCGGCCATAAGTAAAGGAATCGCCGCCAGCGCCGGGGTGCCCAGCCATACCATCAGCATCAGCAGAAGAGCGCTGCGCACACTACCCAAATGCTGAATACCACGCTCTCCAAGGCGTAAAATCAGCGCCAGTGCCGCGCATATTATGGCCGTAAGTACAAAGCCATGCATGATGTTTTCATCGCCCGATGTGACCGCCATTCGCCACCCGATTATCGCGCCAAGGGCAAGAAAGGCCGGAATTGCGGCCAGAATGCGCCATAATCCGCTCACGGTTTAACCCCGCTGGCCCTAAACATAATCACGACTGACCCGGAACATTTTTTCAACSCCCGGCACATCCTTGCGYTCTGCAAACAGCACCACATGATCCCCGGCCTTGATKACAAAATCCCCATTCGGAAACAATAACTGTTCGCCCCGTTGCACTGATGCGACTTTGATACCGTCAGATATATCCACATCGCGCAAGGGCTTGCCAACCAGTGCTGAGGTGGCCAGCGCCACCGCCTCAATCACTTCGGCCTCGCCATCTTCAATCGATTGCACAGCGATAATGCGGCCCCGGCGCACATGTTGCAATATCGTTGAAATRGTGGTTTCACGTGGATCAATGAAAACATCAATGCCCAGCGGCTCTTTTAATAGATCCAGCGTGCGATCATTAACCAGACACAAGGCCCGGCGCACACCGGCTTCTTTGGCCAATCCGGCAACCAGTACATTAACCCGGTCATCATTGGTCAGGGCCAGCGCAATATCGGCCTCGTTCACCCCGGCCTCGATCAGGGTGTTGCGGTCCAGCGCATCGCCATTCAGGATCACCGTACGGTTCAGCCCTATGGAGGCCTGCTCGGCCTGTTGGCTGTTATTTTCGATTACGCGCACCCGGATGCCCGGCAGTTTTTCCAACTGTTTGGCCACCTGAATGCCAATATTGCCGGCACCGACCATAATCACTTTTCTGCCGCGTTCTTCCTTGCGCCCTAAAATGTCCAGAGTGCGGGCCACCTGCTCTTCCTGAGCAACCACATAAACTTCATCGCCCACCAATACCTGGTCGCTGCCTTTGGGCACAAACAATGTGCCTTCGCGCTTTACCCCCACAATCATGGCATTCAGATCGGGAAATAATTCTGTCAGTTGGGTCAGGGCGGTGTTGGCAACCGGGCAATCATCCAGCAGACGAACCCCCAACAGCTTGATCCGACCACCGGCAAAAGGCACGGTCATAAAGGCCCCCGGGGTGGCAATGCGTTGCAATATGGTGCGGGCAACCTCAATCTCTGGCGATATCACCACATCAATAGGCATATTCTTATTGGAAAAGAGATGTTGCCAGGATTTATCCAGATAAGCCTGCGCCCGCACCCGGGCAATTTTAATGGAAACGTTGAACAGGGAATGCGCAATCTGGCAGGCGACCATATTGACTTCATCCAAGTGCGTAGCGGCCACAATCATATCGGCGTCTTCAATCCCGGCGCGTACCAGCACATCGGGGTGAGATCCGTGGCCTACCACGCCCCGCACATCCAGATCGGTAGAGATTTGCTGCACCAGCTTTGGGGAAAGGTCGATTACCGTGACTTCGTTTTTTTCTGCAGATAACTGGCTGGCTATACCAAAGCCCACTCGGCCGGCACCACATACAATGACCTTCATGTACGACCACCTGTGTTTTTTGTGTTTCTGGGCTGAATGCCCAAAGACTTGAGTTTGCGATGCAGGGCAGAACGTTCCATGCCGATAAATGTGGCGGTACGGGAAATGTTGCCACCAAAGCGGCTGACCTGAACCTTCAGATATTCGCGTTCAAATTCCAGTCTGGCTTCGCGCAAAGGATAAGCAACCAGTTTTTCGGCGCCCAAAATAGATTCTGCATCATCTGAACTTTGTTCCATTGGCAATTGATCCAGCGTCAGGGGCTCGGACGGGTTACCATTAGCCAGAATAAGAATGCGTTCAATATTATTACGTAGCTGGCGAACATTACCTGGCCAGCGAGCCGCTTGCAGATAAGCCATAACATCATCGCTGATCAGGCGTAGAGGACGCCCTGCAGCCGCTGAGAGGCGCGCAACAAAATAATTAACAAGTGCCGGGATATCTTCACGTCGCTCGCTTAAGGCAGGAACATGGACCGGCACGACATTCAAGCGATGATATAAGGCCTCGCGAAACAGGCCACGCTCGATCATTGGCCCAAGGCTTTTTGAAGTTGAGCTGATCACCCGAACATTAACTTTAACATCAGTTGCCCCACCGAGGCGGTGAAAACTCTGCGCCACCAGCAAATGAAGTAGCTTCCCCTGTGTTTCCAGGGGCATATCCCCGACTTCGTCAATATAAAGAGTACCCATATGGGCCTGCTCAAAGAGGCCTGCCTTGGTAACCTTCCCGTTAGTGTCTTCTGATCCAAATAGTTCCAGCTCTACAGAGTCCGGTGTCATAGCGGCGGCATTGATGGCTACAAAGCGCCCGTTTTTGCGCTCTGACTGTTCGTGAATATTACGGGCAACCAATTGTTTGCCGGCCCCCAAAGGGCCGATCACTAAAACCCGGCTGTTGGCTCTGGCGACACGGGCAATAACCTGACGAACGGCATTGATACTCTGAGACACACCAATCAGTTCAGAGACATTGGCGGCATTGGCTCTCAGATCCAGATTCTCTCGTTTCAACTGTACCGTTTCCAGAGCGCGTCGCACGACCAACAACAATCGTTCGCTGTTAAAAGGCTTTTCTATGAAGTCATATGCGCCTTTTCGTATGGCAGAAACCGCCGTTTCAATTGTACCATGACCGGAAATCAGGATCACTGGTAATTCAGGATCCAGCGCTTTCACTTCCTCCAGCACCGCGATCCCGTCACGTTCACTGCCTTGCAGCCAGACGTCAAGGATCACCAATGCGGGTTTGCGTTCTGAAATAGCCAACAGTGCGGAACTGGCACCATCGGCGGTACGGGCTTCATACCCGTCATCTTCCAAAATACCGCCTATCAGCTCGCGGATATCTTCTTCATCATCAACGACCAGTATATCAGCAGACATCAGGCTTCTCTTTTCTCTGTTTTTTCGGCTTTAACATTTAATGCCTTCTTATCCGGCGGCAGTGGGAAACGTAATGCAACAACCGCGCCAATTACTCCATCTTCACGATCAAGCAGTCTCAAATCGCCATCATGATCTTCCATAATCCGGTTTACGATCGCCAGGCCAAGGCCCGTACCCTTAACACGTGTAGTCATATAGGGTTCCAGCAGGCGTTCACGCCCGCGACTGGGCCATCCCGGACCATTATCAATCACCTTGACCACCTGCCCATGAACGGTCTGGGTGATGGTGACCGTAATTTTACCGGATTGTCCGGCACCCAGAATGGCTTCAGCAGCATTTTTTAAAATATTTCCGACCGCTTGAGAGGCTAGTCTCTCATCACCCCACCCCAGAATTTCTCCATCAGGAAATTCTGTATTAAAGTGTATCTCCGGAAAGGCCACATGCTGGGCAAAAACCGCGTCCCGGACAAGCTGGGCAAGGTCCATAACCGCGCTTTTAGGTACGGGCATGCGGGCAAACGAGGAAAATTCATCCACCATGCGACCTATGTCAGAAACCTGACGCACGATGGTGTTCACACACTTATCAAACACATCGCCATCAGTTTTCAACTCCGCACGGTATTTCCGGCGCAGGCGTTCCGCAGAAAGCTGGATGGGGGTAAGCGGATTTTTAATCTCATGGGCAATGCGCCGAGCAACCTCGCGCCATGCAGCGCTGCGCTGGTCAGCAATTGCGCGGCTCATATCATCAAAAGTAATGACATAGCCATGCCGTTTACTACGTCCGCTGGGAGCGACTTTGGTGTTTAAGTGGATAGCTCCGTCTTTTCCGGTCAGCTCGACCTGGCCTTCTGCTTTTCGGTCCGGAGATTTTTTGGCCTTGCTAAGCAAATGGGTGAATTCGGGGATGCATTTTTGCAGTTTATTACCTTTAAGGTCGTCTTCATTACACCCCAGCAGGGTCAAGGCCGACGGATTAGCAAAACCTATGCGGCTTTGGGCATCCAGATCCAGTACACCGGCGCTCACCCCGGAAAGTACGGTTTCAATAAACAAGCGCCGGCTTTCTGTTTCCTGGTGCGCGGTAACCAGCTCTTGCCTTTGTGATTGAAGTTGTGATGTCATTTCATTGAAATCACGAGATAATCCAGCCACTTCATCATTTTCATTACCGACATCTACCCGGGCCATTAAATCCCCATCACGCACAAGCTGCGCAGCCTGCGCCAGCTTGCCAATAGGAAGCACAATCCGGGTGGCGGCAGCCAGGCCAACCCAAATGGCCCCGATTAGCACCAGTAAAGCGGTTTCCAGATAAATCAGGGCAAAGGAACCGGCCAGACGGCCACGGCGATTTTCCGCTTCCTGAAAAGCATCCAGGGCCTGGCTGGCTTCAGCTAGCGTACTTAAACTTCGCCCCGTTGCAAAGCGAACCACGTATAGATAGGCATCCTCATAACCGGCAAGCTTGATCAAGCCCCGAATGAGATTTTGATCACTGTCAAATTGCAGATTTACCCGGCCCGACCCCGCCGCAGCAAAGGCTTCGGTGGAAGGCACCAGAAATGGCGGTGCGTCTTTGGCCTCTACCCGCCGCAAAACCGTGCCATTGCCATGTAAAATATAGGCCGCCTGAAAAAAACGGCGTTCGGCCTGAAAACGTAAATAATCCGTGAAAATGATGGGGCCTTCGATAAAGTTTTTCACCGCTTCTGGCTGACTGAGGTCATTAGCCATCGGGGGGATTTCACTATATACTTCATCAGCTTGTGCTTGCAGGGTTGCGCGGGCTACCGAGACAATATTATTGGTCAGGGTCGCCACCCGGTCCGAAAACCAGTATTCGATACCCCGCGTGTAAACAACAGCAAAAAATATCGCGACTATGACGGCTGGAAACACTGCAGCGACGCTAAACATACCGGCAAAGCGCAGGTGTAATTTTGGTGCAGATTCGTCGTGACTACGCATTACCCAAAGGCGGCCTAGGCGCAAAACCACGTAGCCTGCCAGCCCCAGAATGAGAAGCAGATTACCAAGCAACACTGCGATCAGAAAGCTACTGCCCGGGCCAAACTTCCCTGCTCCGGATAACGCAAAAAAGGCACCCAGTGCAGTAATAACAATGGCGATGGCATAAAAGGCGCCAAAGAGCGCAGAGCTGAGCAAATTAACCGGGCGCGCAAACCGGGCATCAACACTTAATGGCGCTTTACCAGCCTTTTCCATAAGGAAAATTGCTCCATGACACTAGCAGTAGCGACACAATTGCCACACCTGTTGCTAAAGTTCAACAGTTCTTACGCTGGGGTGTGCCATGGAGTGATTTGATACCGCATCAGTTTTTTGTGCAGAGTATTGCGATTGATCCCCAATAACTTGGCCGCTTTGAGCTGGTTTCCTGCGGCCATGGCCATCACGCTTTTTAACAATGGTTTTTCCAGTGCCGCCAAGGCATGGGCATAGAGATCATCTGGAAGATCCTTGGGATCAAACCCGTTCAGGTAAACCGCCAGCGCCCGGGCTATGGTGACGTCCAGCTCTTTGTCGCCAGTGTCACCGTTTGGCRAGGTTGGCGCGACCACGTCTTCTGGCTCRATACAATCGCTACGCGCCATCAAGGCGGCGCGCTGTATAACGTTACGCAGTTCACGCACATTACCGGGCCAGGGCCGTCCTGTAAGACTGCGCATGGCTTGTTTGCTCAGGGTTTTGCGCCCCTTTCCAAACTCGRACGTAAAGGCCAGCCCTAATTCTGCAACATCATTATTCCGATCCCGCAAAGGTGGCAAATGAATGTGCAGGGTGTTTAGCCGGTATAAAAGTTCATGACTTACCCCATCCACATTTCCATGATCGGAAACCGGCAAACGGGTTGTGGCTATAATACGCGGAGCCGGGTTTTGATCATCAAGCCGGCTAAGAAGACTGATTAAACGGGCCTGTTGGGGGGCGGTTAAGGCACTAACCTCATCCAGAACCAGTGAGCCCTTTTTGGCTGATACACAGCATTTTGCTAGGGTGTCATCAAATACCTCATCGGTCAGAGGAAAGTGCAGGGTTTCATATTCAGCATGCGCATGCAGCCCGTAATCATGCAGCATTTTTGCCACAAGACTTTTTCCGGTGCCGGTTTCCCCGGTGATCAATATGGGCAGGTTGGATTGTGTAGCCTGGGCAATCAGGCGGTAAACGGCCTGCATTGGTTCTGAACTGCCCACCAAAGGCAGGTCTGTACGTGATTTACTTTTCTCTTGTGGGGTTTCGGGCGCCAGCAATGCCGAAGCGATCGAGGCGTTCAATTGTTCAAAACTAAAAGGTTTGGGAAAATAATCAAAGGCCCCAAAGCGGGCGGCCAACAAAGAGGTCAACACCGTGTTTTCGGCGCTCAACACCAAGGCGGGCAAATGCGGATAGGCTTCACGGATTTGCTTGAGCAGCTCAAACCCGTTACGGGCCGGGTCAGTGATATCCACATCAATCAGGATGATATCGCCCTCACCGGCACGAATCCATCGCCATAGCGTATCAAAGCTCTCCGTAGCGCGGACATCATAGCCCTTTTGCGACAGATCGCGGGCAAGCGTTTCCCTGGCAATGCGCTCATTGTGGGCCAGCAATATTTTTTTACGCGCGCTCATGCTGCCAATAATGATGGGCAGTTCTGGCCCAAAGCATGGATCAAATCTTTTATGGCATCCGGCTCAGACAACCGACAGGCCCTGGCGCGCAATGCCCGTCGTGCGATTTTCTCCCATTGCAGAGGGGCGGCATCAATACTGGCTGATAGATGCTTGCGAAACATGCGCACCCCCAGGGTGCTGCCATAGAGTGTCAGAGTGCCCTCAAACTGTTCTTCCAACAGGGAAAAATGCGTGTTCAGCGAGGGGGAATTCATTGTTGCCTTGCCTTGCAATTCCGCCGCCACCATGCCTGGCAGCCACGGGCGGCCACAGGCCCCTCGGCCAATCATCACTCCGGCGGCACCAGATTGCGCAAGGGCGGTTTTGGCATCGCTGGTATTACAAATATCGCCATTTACGATCACTGGAATCTGTACCGCCTGCACCACATTTGCCACTGCTTTCCAGTTTGCATTGCCCTTATAAAACTGACAGCGGGTACGGCCATGCACGGTCAGCATGGCGGCCCCGGCATTTTGCGCGCGCCGGGCCAGTTCTGGCGCATTGAGGCTGTGCTCATCCCAACCCAGGCGCATTTTAACGCTCACCGGTACAGTAACCGCCTTGATGGTGGCCTCGATCAGGCCAAGTGCATGATCCAGATCGCGCATCAGCGCCGAGCCAGTTGCTCCCCGGGTTACTTGTCTTGAAGGACATCCCATATTGATATCAATCAACTTTGCCCCGGCATCTTCGGCCAGTTTTGCCGCCTCGGCCATCCAATGCGCCTCCCGCCCGGCAATCTGAATGGCCAGCGGTCCGGATTGCGCATTGGCAGCAATTTTACGCAACATGTCCTTGCGCCCRCGCACCAGTTCCCGGCTGGCCGTCATTTCATTGACAACCAGCGCGGCGCCCAGTCTTTTGACCTGGGTACGAAAGGGTAAATCGGTGATACCAGACATGGGTGCCAGTATTACACGATTGCCAAGAACCAGATTGTCTACAATAAGTGCCATCAGCGTTTTTATACATAGTGCCTAAATTTTAAGCACTGATTGCGATAAATGTTGGCCTTGTAAAGGGAGTGCGCGGATGAAATGTGCAGTGATAGTGGTGGGAGCCGGGCGTGGCACCCGTCATGGTGGAGAAGTTCCAAAGCAATATCAACTGCTTGGCGGYACTCCTGTGTTCACACGCACCCTGATGGCATTTTTAAATCATACTCAGATTAATTCAGTCATTGCTGTGATTTCCCAGGATGCTGCGCCGCTCTTTGCCACGATCACCGAGGGCATGGCGGTACGTACGGTCTTCGGAGGAGCCAGCCGCACCGCTTCGGTACGTGCCGGATTGTCGGCACTGGCCGATACCCCTCCGGATCTGGTACTTATCCATGATGCCGCGCGACCCTTGATCAGCGAAGTCCTGATCACCCAATTGATCGAGACCGCCAGCACAGAGGTCGGAGCGGCCCCCGGCATGGCATTGTCGGATGCCCTTAAGCGGGTGGATAAAGATACGCTAGCAGGAGATGATGTTACCCGCGCTGGCCTGATCAGTGTGCAAACCCCGCAAATCTTTCCCTTTACCGCGCTTTATAGTGCCTATGCCGCGCTGGTCGATGATGTGGATTTACCCGATGATCTGGCCGTGGCCCGCGCAGCTGGCATTAAATGCAGAATTATCAAGGGGGATGTTGATAATTTCAAGATTACCAATCCCGGCGACCTGGAACGGGCGGAGCGTATCGTGCAGCACCAAAGCGCGTCAATTCTATGTGTTACCGGCACCGGCTATGATGTGCATCGCCTTATCCCTGGCACGCAAATGATGCTGTGCGGCGTGCCCATAAACGGGGAATTGGCCCTGCTTGGGCATTCCGATGCCGATGCAGCGCTTCACGCTCTCACCGATGCCTTGCTCGGTACCATTGGCGCGGGCGATATTGGCGATCACTTCCCTCCCAGTGATCCACAATGGAAAAATGTTGATTCCACGGTATTTCTTCAAAAGGCGCTGGACCTGCTCAGCCAGCAAGGCGCAAAAGTGCGTCATGTCGACCTGACAATCATCTGTGAACGCCCGAAGATCAAACCCCATCGCGAGGCCATGCGCGTACGCCTTGGCGAACTTCTGGAGCTTGACCGATCCCATATCAGCATAAAGGCCACCACAACCGAAGGCCTGGGATTTACCGGTCGCGGTGAAGGCCTTGCCGTCATGGCCACGGTTACGGTCAGTCGCTAGACTGCCCTAACCATCAGGTCTTTTTATTGTTTTTAGGCTTTTTGGCAGGTTTGGCCGTCTTTTCAGCCTTTGCTGTTATATTGGGCGCCGTTTTTTCTGGTTCAGTGAACAAATGAACATCGCGCTGGGGAAAGGGAATTTCAATGTCTTCTTCCCGGAAAACTTTGAATATATTGAAACGCAAATCATTGCGGGTCATCAAAGCATTCATGATATTGCCGATATAAACCCGTAATTCAAAATCAACGGAACTGTCTCCAAACCCCTTGAAATAAACGTAAGGCTCTGGGTATTTATGGACTTTAGGCATGTCGTTCGCACATTTTATCAGAATTTCCCGTACCCGCTCCGGGTCTTCGCCATAGGCAACACTGATCGGTACTATCACCCGCCCGGACCGGTCTTTATGGGTCCAGTTGGTGACCGTTGATGAAACCAGTTCGGAATTGGGAACGATGATGGAGGCATGGTCAAAAGTTTGTATTTCGGTGGAGCGCACGCTGATCCGTTTTACGATGCCTTCGCCGGAATTCACCACCACCCAGTCTCCGACTTTGATGGGGCGTTCGAAAAGAAGAATCATGCCGGAGAAAAAATTGTTGGCAATGCTCTGCAAGCCAAAACCAATACCAACCGAAATGGCGCCAACGATTACGGCCAGTTTGGTCATGTCCGTGCCAGTGGAGGCAATGGCGCTCAGCAAGGCAATAAACACACCGAAATAGCCCAACAGGGCATTTAAGGAAACCTGATCTCCTGGTTCCAACCTGGTATGAGGAAAGAGTTGTTTTTCCAGCAAATATTGCAACAACCGGGTCAGCCCCAGAACCGCAAAAAAGACAATCAGGGCATTCAGGACTTTGCTGAAAGAAAAGGTAAAACTGCCAACTTTTACGCCAACAAAGGCTTCGTATACAGCATTATCAATAACCCCCCATTCGGTGCCAAAGCTTAGGAGAACCAGCACCAGAGCCACGCTGACAATCAGGAAATCCACCAACACACTAAGGAAGAAAAACAACAGGGCCTGAGGGTGCTTGGTCTCTTCTTTTTCGGCATTATGTTCCTGTATTTCTTTGGGCGCAAAATATGCCCTCCCCCATGACAATCCCTGCATTAGCAAAGCCCTGGTCAACCAGGCAAACGCGGCGATAGCAGCCACGAAAAGCAAGCGGGTGATGATAAAATGCGTCAGCGCCATATAGCCAACCAGTGATGCAACCATAATAACGACTGCAAGAGCCTGGATGAAATGGCGAAACAGAGAAAGCCAGGCAGAAGCGCGCGCAGAAACTTCGTTGGCGCGCCCATCTTCCACTTGCCATACTCTCCGCCTTGCCAGCATCCATAAAGTTGCCCCCAAAGCGAGGGAAACTAAGGTACTTTCAAAAATTGTTAACGCCAAAGCAGGATTTAAAATGTCGGCAGCGGCGTGGTAAATCATGTCTTCAAAAAAGATCAGCAACAGCACCATCATCCAAAAACGGGTCGCGCGGGCTGCAGGCATGGTAATGGGTAAAATTCGCCATTCAGCACGCTGCGGCACCAGTGCTGCATTAATGAACGCCGAAATCAGCAAGGTCAGCACAAAACCGCCCGCCACCGTAAAAACAAATGCTCCACCGTCGGCGGATATAATGCCGTTGAGGCGTAAGGTGAAATAGACCAGAAGGCTACTGATGGCACCGCCCCCAAAACCGATAAGAGTTTGTAAGGCAATAGCGATAATGCGGATATTATTCGTAATGCCATAGGGCTTGATGACTTTATCAATATAGATGGTTGTCAATCTAAATAGTATAAATGGAAGCAACAGAGCCAATGCCAGCGCGAGCGCCAAAGTGCCATAGGCACGGCCAATATTCCCCTTCTTTCCCAATTCTGTGCGAACATTATTGGTATAGGTACGGACCTGTTTTACCGGTGCGTTCAGGGCTTTGTATGCGCTGCCAAGCACTTTCCTTTTCAGAGGCAAGGTATCGTGTTTCAGGATATCGTTATAAAATGAGCCACGTATTATGGATGAAACCTGAGCCATAAGGCGTGAAGCCGTAGCGGCGTTTAATTCTGCCTGTAATGCCAGGCCGTCATAAAGGGTCTGCTGCTTGCTTAAGTCTTTGCGTTGGTCTGCCAGTGATTTCAGCTCTGCCGGCTCCCCCTCCTCCGGTGCGGCGCCCAGAGCCTCCAGTGCCAGAGTAACCTCGCCTTGCTTCTGTTTAAAAAAGTCCCCGGCTAATCTGGCTTCTCGGCGCAAGGTTTCAAGCGAATCAAGAAGCGCCGGCAAATCAATTTTTTGCGGCTTTTCTAAAGTAGTTACAATTTTTTCCAGCGCTACGCGTTGGGATTCTATGGTTTTGGCATCTGGTGGTGGGGGCGGTGTTTCCTGAGAAATTCCATGACCAACCACGAAAAAGGCCAAAGCCACGCCTAATATATGTGCTCTTAGCATTGGGCATTCCTCACTAAATCATGGTCACTGACAGGTTCACAAACATGGCGTGTAAAATCAGATACCTTTCCTGCCTCTATGTACAAAGATGCTTAAGAATACAATTACTGTATTGCGGTTAGGTTGCATATTTACGTTCTGGTCCCGCAACTCATCATATTTTGGAGAATGCCAGACACTGTCCTTAAATGAATTTTTGCGGGACAAGCTCTTTTTACGACGGTAACGTCGCTTGTCTGTCTATGATTTTCATGAGGCCCCCATGTTTTCCGAAGATGTTCTAAAATTAGCCGAAATGGCCTTGCAAACCGCGCGTGATAACCATGCCATGATCACCACGGCGGAAAGCTGTACCGGGGGGCTGGTCAGTGCTGCGTTAACCGCTGTGGCCGGATCCTCGGATGTCTTTGATTGTGGATTTTCGACCTATTCGTACAAGGCCAAATCATCGCTGTTGGGGGTGCCACAAAACATACTGGTGGAACATGGCGCGGTCAGCGAAGAAGTGGCCTCAATAATGGCCGAGGGGGCACTGGCCCATTCCGTTGCCAATGTATCGGTGGCGCTGACCGGCATTGCCGGTCCAGGTGGCGGTATGACGGACAAACCCATAGGCACGGTGTGTTTTGCCTGCGCGCGCATTGGTTATAAAACCCGCAGTCTGACCCATCAGTTTGGCAATCCAGGTCGGCCGATTGTACGCATGGAAAGCGTAAAAGTCGCTCTTGGCATGTTGGTCGAAGCTTTTGACTAAAGGCCTTTGATGGTTTTGATCTGTGCTTCCATATCTTCGCTTGGGCCGCCAACAGGTTGGAACCGCTCGGCGGCACGGCGTTCAAAGGCTCTCATAATCGAGGCCGCTGCCCGGTCCTCTCTGGTGCGGAGCAATTGGCTGAGAAAGGGAATGTTCAGCTCGTAATCCACCTTGAATTCAACAAAAGACGAGCCATCGTCCAATGCGTGAATGCGCCAGGAATTGTTCAACTTGCGAAATGGCCCTCTGGCCAGTTTTACCTCTACGGTTCGCTCTTGCGCATTCAAATGCACATGGGTTGAAAACCGTTCCCGTATAAACTGATAGCGGATGCGCACTTCGGCCAGCAGTATTCGAATACCTTTATGGATATGTTCTTCTTTTATCCGTACAGCACTGATAAATTTAATAAAATTTGGATAATCACCAATATCCGATGCCAGGGTGAATACATCATCGGGGGTAAAGGTCACCCGTTTCCAGATATGGTGCCGAGCCAAAGCTCAGGACTTTCCGCTGGGTTTTTTTTGCTGCTGGGCGCGGGCCTGCTGCAATTGAGAAAAATCCTCGCCGGCATGATGGCTGGATCGGGTCAGCGGTGAAGAAGATACCATTAAAAAGCCTTTGGAACGGGCCAGCACTTCGAGGTTTTCAAACTCCTCCGGAGTGACGAAACGATCAACCGGCGCGTGCTTGCGGGTTGGTTGTAAATATTGACCTATGGTGATGAAATCCACATCAGCCGTGCGCATGTCATCCATCACCTGCATTACCTCTTCGCGAGTTTCGCCAAGGCCGACCATCAGGCCGGATTTGGTGAACTGGTTCGGATCGCGCTCTTTCACACTCTGCAACAGGCGAAGGGAATGGAAATACCGCGCGCCGGGGCGGATAGAGAGATAAAGTCGCGGCACGGTTTCCAGATTGTGATTAAACACATCCGGGCGCGCATCAATCACGATCTCAGCCGACTTGCCTTTGCGCAAAAAATCCGGGGTCAGGATTTCAATAGTGGTATTAGGCGCTGCCTGGCGAATGGCCCGCACGGTTTGTGCAAAATGCGCCGCGCCGCCATCATCCAGATCATCGCGATCGACTGAGGTGATCACCACATGGCGCAATCCCATTTCCATCACGGCTTGGGCGGCTTTTTCCGGTTCGGACGGATCCAGAGGTAACGGCTTGCCAGTGCGCACATTGCAAAAGGCACAGGCCCGGGTGCAGGTGTCGCCCATAATCATCAAGGTGGCGTGTTTTTTATCCCAGCATTCGCCCATGTTAGGGCATGCCGCCTCTTCGCAGACGGTAAAGAGCCCCTTTTCACGTACAATCTTGCGGGTTTCCAGATAGCCCTTGCCAACCGGCGCYTTCACCCTGATCCACGCCGGTTTGCGCAGCACGGGCGAATCTTCACGATTGCGCTTTTCCGGGTGGCGGTGCGCCTGTCTTTGTTTGGTGGTGTCGATCAGTGTGGCCATAGGCGTAAAATGAACCTGATTGCGCAGGCGCGCAAGAGTGGGAATTCAGTAAGTGCGCTGTTCCGACCAGATAAAGGATTTGGCATCTTCACCATAGCGAAAATAATGGCTTTGTGTCTGGCCATTCAAGGTCAGGTTAACCAGATTGACCTGGTCATCAAAGGCGTCCTGCAACAGTGTGTCATAGACCTCAAGCACATCGCCTGATTTGGGGCGCGGCGCGGTGAAATAGACGTAAATAAATTCACCATCGGGTTCAGCACCAACATAGTTAAGCCGAAGGCGTTTGCCATTAACGGTAATGTTGAATTTGGCATCGCAATACTCCCCCACTTTTACGATACCATCAGGGGTTTCTTCCCAACCGCTCATCACCTTATAGAAAAGCMTGGGTTCCAGATCGTGGGCATAAAGCCGGTGGGTTATTTCCATATCCTGATTGGTCTTGCTAATTGCAATTTCCGTCAGGCCAGCATGGGCGCGATGCGCAAACGCGGGCGTGCCGAAGAGCGCCCCGATAAAAAAGATAAGGATAAGGCAAAAGCGCCAAAGGTTTCCCTTTGACGCTTTTGGTCTTTTTAGCATGATGGCGGCGTTCATTCGCCTTTATCTTTTTTGCTTTTTTTGGCCTTGTGCAAGGTCAGGCTGTCGCGGGTGACGGCTTTTTTCATTTTCTGCATCAGGCTCTTTTTGGTTTTACGGCGTTCATAGACTTCCAGACGGGAAGGCAAAATGCGTCGCGGATAGGCGTTATTGTCCATATCTACATCGGCGGTTTCCCAGCGGGGATCCACCATTACCGAGACCAGTTCCTTGGGGCTCATCACCCGAACCGTCACGGTATTGGGATTGTTCTTCCAGACCTCTGCCGGAAGGCGACGGGATTGCTTGCTACCATCCGCATATTCCAGCTCCAGAAGGATCGGCATAACCAGCCCGCCCTTATTGGTAAAGGTCATGAAATAGAAGTTTTCCTTGGAGGCCAGAATGGCCTTTTTCCAGGGTTCCATTTTTTTCAGGCTTTTTTTGTATTTCTTGCGCTGCCCGGGAGAAACGGTGTGCTTTCCGTTCTTGTTATAAAAATCAATGACCGATGGGTCTCCATCTGTCCATTTTTGGATACCGGCATTGCGTTCAATAGACAAAGGTGCAGGCTCGGTCTTGTCTCTTTCGATAAGGTAATCGGCCTCAACATCGGGGTTTTGGGTATTGATGGTACCTTTGACCACTTTATCGATAGAAAYATCCACATGATCGGTTGAATAGAACCAGCCGCGCCAGAACCAGTCCAGATCAATCCCGGAAACCTCCTCCATGGTGCGGAAGAAATCATACGGGGTCGGGCGTTTAAAACGCCAGCGATTGGCATAGGTTGAAAACGCCTTGTCGAACAATTCGCGGCCCAAAATGGTTTCACGAAGGATCGCCAGCGCCGTTGCCGGCTTGCCATAGGCATTATTGCCAAACTGCAAAATGGATTCCGAATTGGTCATAATCGGAACCTGGTGTTCGGATTTCATATAATTAGTGATGTCTTTTGGCTCACCACGGCGTGAAGGATAGTCCGCTTCCCATTCCCGTTCTGCGAGAAACTGGGTGAAGGTATTCAGGCCTTCATCCATCCAGGTCCACTGGCGCTCATCAGAATTGACCGTCATGGGGAAGAAACCATGACCGATTTCATGAATAATCACCGAAATCAGGCCGTATTTGGTGCGTCGGGAATAGGTCAGATTACCATCATCATCCCGGGTTGGGCGCGGCCCGTTAAACGTGATCATCGGGTATTCCATACCGCCGACCGGGCCATTCACCGATATGGCCTTGGGCCAGGGGTAAGGCGTGGCAAATTTTGAATAGACAGCCAGGGTATGCGCAACGGCTTTGGTGGAGTATGCCGACCAAAGCGGCTCTGCCTCCTTGGGATAAAAGGACATCGCCATTATGGTCTCTGGCGCGCCCTCCAGGTTCAGGTTTACGCCCATACCATCCCAGATAAATTTGCGAGAGGCGGCCCAGGCAAAATCGCGCACATCATCCGCATGGAATTTCCATGTCCTGGTGCCTTTAGCTTTACCCTTTTCGGCGGTTGCCGCCTCGGCAGGGGTAACAATAAAGACCGGTTTTTTTGCCGTTTTTGCGTTTTCCAGGCGAGCGCGCTGTGTGCTGTTCAGAACCTCACCGGGGTTCAGTAAATCCCCGGTCGAGGCAACGATAAGGTCAGAAGGCACTGTGATCTCAACATCATAAGAGCCAAATTCCAGCGTAAACTCGCCGCGCCCCATAAAGGTTTTGTTGTGCCAGCCTTCATAGTCTGAAAACACGGAAATCCGTGGATACCATTGGGAGATTTCAAAAATACAATTACCGTCTTCTTCTTTTTTGGTGAAGCACTCATACCCGCCTCGGCCGCCCATTACTTTGGCTTCGACGATGTTATAGGCGTAACCAATGGTRATTTGCGTCTTCTCACCGGGTGCCAGTGGTGTTGGCAAATCGATCCGCATCATGGTGTCAACAATGGTATTGGGAAGCGCAGAGCCATTGGCATCTGTGACCCCGGAAATATCGTAACCGCCTTTGAATGTTTCCATTCTTATGGCTCGTCGGGCGGCATTATAGGAAATTTTTTCCGATGATCCCGTGCTGGCCGCCATTTCCCCAAGAGAGTCTTTACGAAAACGGTTTTGGTCCAGTTGCACCCAGAGGAAAGGCAGGGTTTCCGGCGAATTATTGGTATAAATTATGCTGGAGCTGCCAGACAGGCGTCGTTTGGTCTCATCCAGAGTAACTTTGATGACATAATCAGCTTCCTGTTGCCAATATTGTGGCCCCGGTGCCCCAGTGGCAGAGCGCACACCATTAGGGGTTGGCCAGTCTTCGTCTTCCAGTTGGCGAAACTTATCTTCAAATGAGCCCTTTGTTTGACGTATTGGATCGGCAAAAACAGGTGTGGAAATAATACTAAATAACGCAACAGCGCCCAAAATGCGGTGCATGGCAAAGCCCTCCGATAACCCTGATCTCAGGCCTAGCAAAAGCACAACCCGATTAYCAGTCTCGGGACCTTACGAATCTTTCATATTGTCGTGAACGCAATGCCCTGGTGAATTCACTAACATATCCAGTACTTTGCATTCACGGTTTAAATGGCTAGTCTGTGTGTTTATAGGAAGCTCATTTGGTTTGAGGCAATTAAAAGTCGGGGTCATATGTCTACGTACCGTCCAAGCAAGTCTAGAAAATCAATATTTGCAGCGCTCTTAAGGGCAAGGCGTCAGTTTGGTGGAAAGACGGTTGCTATTGTCGATGCGGATGACCGCACTTTTACCTATACCGAGATTATACGGGCGGCCTTTGCCCTTGGCAGTGTGCTGCGCCGATATACCAAAGCCGGTGAAAAAGTTGGCATTTTACTGCCCACGGGCGCCGGGTCCATTATCGCGTTTTTTGCACTTTTGGCCTATGGCCGGATTCCGGCCATGCTTAATTTTACGTCCGGACCGCGCAATCTCAAAGCCGCCTTTGGGGTGGCCGAAATTGCAACCATTATTACGGCCCATCGCTTTATTTCTCTGGCCAAACTGGAAAAACTGGAAGAAACCCTCAAAAAAGATGTTAAAATTCTTTATCTTGAGGACGTTCGCGAAGAAATCGGCCTGATTGATAAAATCGCCGGGGCCGCCGGACCAATTCTTCCATTTTTATTTCGAGCMCGYCCCTCACCCGATGCACCGGGGGTTATTCTTTTTACCTCCGGCACAGAGGGGGATCCCAAGGGCGTAGTGCTTAGCCACAGTAATGTCGTGGCCAATGTAGAGCARATCCGCGCCCACATTGATCTGCGCACCACTGATGTGGTCTTCAACCCCTTGCCTACTTTTCATTGCTTTGGATTGACTGGCGGGGCACTGCTACCCTTGTTCAGCGGTATGAAAGCTGCGCTTTACCCCTCCCCGCTGCACGTAAAAATAATCCCCGAACGGGTGCGTACCACCGGGGCAACCGTACTTTTTGCCACCGATACATTCCTTAGCCGATATTCCCGAGCCGGTAATCAGGGCGATCTGGATGGTTTGCGCTTTGCCGTTTGCGGTGCCGAACGTGTGCGTGATGAAACCCGCGCGGCGGTTAAGAAAAAATTTGGCCTGCAGGTGCTGGAAGGATATGGCGTTACCGAGGCATCCCCGGTTATTGCAGTTAACACTCCAGAGGATAACCGCCCCGGCACTGTTGGACGACTCATGCCTGACATGGAATCGCGGCTGGACCCGGTTCCGGGAATTGAAAAAGGCGGCCGGTTATTTGTGCGCGGCCCCAATATCATGCAAGGCTATATCAAGCCTGAGCATCCAGGTAAGATCGTCCCTCTGGAAGATGGCTGGTACGATACCGGCGATATTGTCGAAATTGACGAAGACGGTTATGTAGCCATTCGCGGCCGAGCCAAACGCTTTGCCAAAATTGCTGGCGAAATGGTGTCTCTGGCAGTCGTGGAAAATTGCGCCACAGCAATCTGGCCGGAAAACCAGCATGTAGCCATCACCCGTCCGGATCCCAGCAGAGGCGAGCAGATTGTCCTGATTTCTGATTATGCCGATGCTGATCGCGCCACCTTGCTGACCTGGGCGCAATCCCATGGCGTACCGGAACTGGCGGTACCAAAAAAGATAGTTTTTGTGCCAACCATCCCGGTTCTGGGCTCTGGAAAGGTCGACTTTGTCAGCGCCGCCAAACTGCTGGATAAAGACACCGTAGCCTGAAAGTTACTGGTTTAACATAGATAGGACATCTAAATGCTGCGCCTGATTTTGACTGTACTTTTTTCTTTGACCGCCGTTTTTGCCAGAGCCGCCGAGCCGCCCCGTGATACCTTGTGGATGGCCACCACCTTGCGGGCCGCGCCAGGGGAGCTGAAAAACCTGATCGAAGATTTAAAAGTGCTGGAAAAACAGGGGTTTTACTCGCATGGAGATCGCATCGCACCGCTGATCATGCGTCACAGCCAGGGGGATCAATGGGATTTGATGCTGTTGGAACCCATTGGCAGTTATAGCGAATTTTTTGCGCCAGAGCGCCTGAAAAGCGAGGCTCGCAATACTTTTGAATCGGCGGAAACTCTTGGAAACTTTGAAGCGCGCATTGCCTATAAGGACGAACTGTTCGCCTATGGCCCCTCCCCAGACTACGTTAATGATTATATCAAGGGTGCCAGTTTTTTTCATATTGAAATGTTTGATGCCCTGCCTGCTATGGATCAAAAGCTGTTGGAACAGCGCGAAATGGAAAATGCCTATCTGGTCGCCACCAAACGGCGTGGCAATCTGATTTTTGATGGCGATATGGGCACCAACGTGGATAGCTTTACCATTGGAGCCTATGCAGACCTTGCTGCCTTTGCGGCGCGGCCTGATCTGAAAGAAGGGGCCTCATTGAAGGCTGCTAGAAAAGCGGGCTTTAAAGACGATAACAGCATAGGGTTTTATTTGCGGACCTTGATTGCCGCTCATCACGATACATTGGCGAACAGGGTGAAATAATGGAAAATAAAGAAACCGTATTGGTTACAGGCGCATCAGGCTTTATCGCCAAACATTGCGTAAAAAAACTATTGGAGGAAGGCTATAGCGTTCGCGCTTCGTTGCGCACACCGGGACGTGCTGACGAAGTTCGCGCGGCCGTGGACCCTGATGGAAAGGCCACGGACCGGCTGTCTTTTGTAACCTTAAATCTGGATAATGATGAGGGCTGGGATGAGGCTATGCAGGGCTGCACCTATGTGCAGCATGTGGCCTCGCCCTTCCCGTCAGCAGAGCCGGAGCATGAGGATGAATTGATCATCCCCGCCCGCGAAGGGGCCTTGCGGGCCTTGCGCTCAGCCGCCAAAGCCGGGGTAAAACGGGTGGTGCTGACCTCTTCTGTGGCCGCCATTGCCTATGGACGCACAGGAAAAGAAGAAAAGGCCCAGCAGGCCCGCGTCTTTAGTGAGGCCGACTGGTCCAATACCGAAGGCCCGATCAACGCCTATGCCAAAAGCAAAACCCTGGCCGAGCGGGCCGCCTGGGATTTTATGAAAACCCGGAAAGCGGGCAGTATGGAGCTGGCGGTGATCAACCCAGGCGGTGTGTTGGGGCCTTTGCTGGACAAGAGTTTCTCCACTTCCGGACAGATCATATCGCGCCTGATCGATGGCAAAGTACCCGCCTGTCCCCGCCTGAACTGGAGCCTGATTGATGTGCGCGATGTTGCCGCCGCCCATTTCGAGGCCATGATCCGGCCCCAGGCTGCCGGCAAGCGCTTTATCCTGGTCTCTGAAAATGCCTGGATGCTTGATATATCTAAAATACTGGCCAATGCCGGGTTCAAAACCCCCAAGCGCGCTTTACCGGATTTTGTACTTCGTCTGATGGCTAAATTTGACAAAACCTTGCGTATGACCGTTCACGGCCTGGGCAAGCAAACCCTGATGGATAACACTGCGTTGCGTGAAGTTTTGGGCATAACCCCCTACTCTGTTGCCGATATGTCTATATCCATGGCAAAAACCATGAAGCAATATAAAGCGGTATAATCKCACCATTCCTCTTAAGCGAGAGCCAGCTTTTGCACCTGTTCAGCGTATTTTTAAMCCTCACAGGGGAATTGTTAATTTAAAAAWAACTGTGAGCACCGCATTTTTTGATTTGCTTTTCATTCTAAATCCTATATTAGCGAACCCGGATTACGTTATCGCTCCTTCTGAGGACAAGACTTTGGATTTTATTGCAGACCCTTTCATGGGTATTGGTCGGACTTCGGTCATTCCTGTTTGTTTCTAAAGCTCAAAACACCTTCAACACGGACTTTTACGCATTCTTGGTTTTCCCACAATTTGGGAAGTTTTGTGCAGTATAGAA